>CAYQJS010000027.1:1990-65495 GCA_964417895.1 uncultured Chloroflexota bacterium
GGCCCATCCTCCATAGATACCGGGGCCACGCTCACCCGTACGTCTCCCCGCCCCGTCGAGGGGGAGAGGAAGCGCCTAGATCTCTACGGCGTAGGCGGCCTCGCCGTGAACGGAGGCATCGAGACCCTCCAGCTCTTCCTCGGGACGAACCCGGAGGCCGACGGTCACGTCGAGCAGCATCAAGATGACCCAGGTGATAGCGGCAGCCCAGATCCACGAGGCGGCCACGGCGATGGCCTGAGAGGCGAGCTGCCCGGCGTTCCCATAGAAGAGACCGTTGGCGCCACCGCTGTTGACCGCGATCGTGGCGAACAGCCCGGTCGCGAGCGCGCCCCAGGTGCCACCGACGCCGTGCACGCCCCACACATCCAGCGCGTCGTCCACTCCCATCTGGTGCTTGATCCAGATGACCCCCAGGTAGCAGAAGATGCCGGCCCCTAGCCCGATGATGATCGCGCCCATGGGATTTACGTAGCCCGAGGCGGGCGTGATGGCGACCAGCCCTGCGACTGCGCCCGCGGCTGCTCCCAGGACGCTGGGGTTCCCCTTATGGATCCAGCTCATGGTCATCCACGTGATCGCCGCCATGGCCGTGGCCACGTGGGTGACAACGAACGCGCTTGTCGCCACGGTGTTGGCCGCCACGGCGCTCCCCGCGTTGAAACCGAACCAGCCGAACCACAGTAGTGATGCGCCCAGCACGACCATGGTGCCGTCGTGCGGCTCGAGCGGCTCCTCGCCGAAGCCCAGGCGCTTCCCGAGGACAATGGCGGCGACGAGCGCTGACACACCGGAGCTGATGTGCACCACCGTTCCACCAGCGAAGTCAATAGCGCCGAGGCCGCGGAGCCAGCCCGGCTGCACGCACGCTCCGGCGGAATCCACCGCCCCGCAGCTCCACACCCAGTGAGCGATGGGGTCGTAGACGAACGTAGCCCACAACAGGGTGAAGAACACGAACGCCTTGAAACTCATCCGCTCGGCAAAGGCGCCCGTGATCAACGCGGGCGTGATCACCGCGAACATCATCTGGAAGACCATGTAGGCCTGGTGCGGGATGGTGGCGGCATAGGCCGGGTTGGGCTCCAGCCCGACGCCGGTCAACCCTATCCAGCTCAGGCTCCCGATGATGCCGGCACCTCCGACGTCCGGGCCGAAGGCGAGGCTGTAGCCCCACAGCACCCACTGGACGCTCACCAGGCCAATGATGATGAAGCTCTGCATGATAGTCGCGAGCGCATTCTTCCGACGGACCAGCCCGCCGTAGAAGAAGGCGAGACCGGGCGTCATCAGAAGCACCAGCGCTGATGCCGTCAGCACCCATGCCGTGTCGCCGGTGTCGATCTTGAGCTCCGGCATCGCCGGAACGGACGCGGGTGCCGTAGCCTGTGCCGCGACCCCCGCCGCGAACGCCAGAAAGACGCCGAGAACGCCGCAAAGAATCAGTCCCAGACGCACCTTGGATCTCACCGGTCATACCTCCTTTACTAGATGAGACTCCCGGACAACTCCGCATGATAGAGCAAACGGCGTTTCGTGTATAGCCTAGAAGTACACCCTCTTTTCGCAGGAGCGTCGGGCAGTATGCACAAATATTTCTCCGGGTTGAGCGCATGCCAACCTGCTGATAGACTGCCCCAACACCGTCGACGGGGAGGGGAAGGCGCGCTCATGGTTGAAGAGCCGCGATACCCTTACCCCAGCTTCCCGCTCCCCGAGCGCGATCGTCGCTGGCGCGCGCTGCGCGCCATGATGGAGCAGGAAGGCCTCGACTGCGTCATCACCCCCAACAACACCGGCCATTCCGCGCACTTTCAGGCTGAGTCGCGGTATTTGACGCAGTGCGGTGGCGGCGGCGACGCGGATGTCGCCTGCGTGTTCCCTCTGGAAGGTGACGTGGCCGCCGTGGCGACGAGCTGCGAGCAGTGGCGGCACGTCCAGAACTGGGTGACAGACCTCCGCGAGGCGCGACGCGCCTACGGCCGGGCCACGGCCGAGAAGCTCCGGGAGGTTCCTCTGCCGAACAAGCGCGTCGGCATTGTGGGGCTCGAGGGCTACGCGCGGGCGCCGGAGGGGGTGGTCCTCTACGGGTTCATGCAAGCCCTGCGGGACGCATTCCCCGAGGTCCGGTGGATCGACTTCACCGTGCAGCTGCAAGGGCTGCGCGCTATCAAGAGCACGGAGGAGATCGCGTTCCTTGCGAAGAGCATGGAGCTGGTGGACCGAGCTTTTCAACGGGTGGTGGAGCTAGCGAGGCCGGGAATCAAGGACTACGAGGCGTGGGGCGCGGCGATGGGCGAGATCTTTAAGGGAGGAAGCGAGATCCCTGTGCACAACCACTGGGGCAGCGGCGCGCGCCCCAGCACGCTCACCCGCCCGACGCACGGCGAGCTGCAGCGCGGCCACCTCATCGTCAACGAGATCGAGGCCGCCTACGGCGGCTACCACGCCCAGGGGGTGCAGCCTATCGCCATTGAGGACTGCGACTCGGTCTTGAAGGACCTCTACGCCATGCACGCCGAGTACTGGCAGCGCTGCCTGGGGTCGCTGGCCGTCGGCCGCACCGTCGGGGAGATCGACGCAAGGTGCCAGGATATCGCCGAGGAGGTCGTGCCGGCGGGCGGACCCTTCGAGAAAATCCGGGGCAGGCTGGCGATGCACGGGCGCGGCCTTGGCTCCGACGGCCCGCTCGTCACCGGCACCGGCCGAAGCCCGGCAACGATGGCACAGTCCTTCGCCGCGGGATGGGCGTTCGTCTTCAAGCCGTCGTTGAGCGTCGAGGTCAGCAAACGCAGCTACAGCGCGACCTGGGGCGACACCGTTGTCATGGAGGAGGGGGGCGCTCGCCGTCTCGGCAGCAGGACCCCCGGGCTGATGATCGCCGGGGTGTGAGAAGCCGCCCGAACCTGTCTGATGGACGCTTTCATGAGTGCGACCGGGTCCGCTCCGAGCCTGAACACGAGGAGGGATAGCCATGAAGATGACCGTTGCCCAGGTGCTCGTCCGATTCCTGAAAGAGGCCGGCGTGCGCCACATCTTCGGCGTGAGCGGGCACTCCATCTTCGATCTGACGGATGCCATCTACCTCGAGCCTGGAATCGACCTGGTCTTTGCCCAGATCGAGATCTCCGCCGCCTACATGGCCAGCGCCCACAGCCGGGCGCTCCGCGCCGCCTCCGCCTGCCTGGCCTCGGCGGGCGCGGGCGCCACCAATCTGGTCACGGGCGTCGCACAGGCGTTCAAGGAGTCAGCGCCGGTGCTGGTGATCTCCTCCGACGTCGACAGTCAATTCGCGGGCAAAGGCGCGTCGTCGTGGCACGAGGTGCCGCAGGAGGCAATCTTCCGGCCGATCACTCGGATGAGCTTGACCCTCAGGCGCCCCGACGACGTCCTGAGCGCCAGTGTCTCGATGCCGCCACCGCGCGTCGCTCTGGCCCGGTGTATCTGGGGATACCGCGCGACTTCCAGTTGGAGGAAGTCGAGGTGCCGCCGACGCCGTGGGTCGAGGCCACGATCGCACGAGCCGAGCCGGACCCTGCCCTCGTGCAGCACGCCGCGGATGAGCTTGCGGGAGCCACCGCTCCCACGATCATCGTCGGAGGCGGCGTGCATTGGGCGGGGTGCGCAGATGAGGTCCGCCACGTGGCCGAGCTGCTTAACGCGCCTTTCGGAACCACCCCGTCGCACAAAGGCCTGATCTCCGAGGCGCACCCGTTGTCACTGGGCGTGCTGGGCTTCGGAGCATTCCCCTTCGCCAACGCCGCGTGCCGGGAGTCCGACGTGATTCTGGCCATCGGCACCACGTTCAGTGAGGCCCTGACCCTCGGCTATGGCGACAAGGTCGTCCCGAGTGGGGCTAAGATCATCCAGGTGGACACCGACCCAGCAGAGATCGGAAAGTCGTATCCGGTTGCTGTGGGCGTCGTGGTGGACGCGAAGGCGTTCACGACGGCGCTTTTGGCGCGGCTCCGCGCCGGCGCCCGCCCCGCCAGTTCAGCGTCGAGAGTCGAGCGCATTCAGGCTGAGAAAGCCGCCTGGCAAGGCGAGTTGGCCCGGCGCGGCGCGCCGTCCGCGGGCCCCATCACGCAGTGGCACCTGTACCACGCGCTGCACGAGGCGCTCGGCGAGGACACGCTGGTGGTGGCGGAGGGCGGCACCGGCGAGTTGATCCACCGCTTCGTCGCGACGGCGCCGGTCTACTCGGGCGGCGACTTCCGTCCCATCGGCCACGGGCTGGCCACCGCCATCGGCCTGCAATACGCGTTTCCGGAGCGGCGTGTGGCCTGCGTGAGCGGCGACGGCTCATTCATGATGGAGCTGCAGGAGCTTGCGACCGCCACGCGCGACGGCTTGCCCATCGTGTGCGTCGTGGTCCACAACGACGCGTACGGCAACATGAAGCGCGACCAGATCCGCCACTACGCCGGGCGTGTAATCGGCACGGAGCTGAACGTGCCGGACCTCTGCACCCTCGGGACGGCGTTCCGGGCGCACGTCGAGCGCGTCGATCAACCCTCGCAGCTGGCGGACGCCATCGGCAGCGCCCTGGCGTCGCGGAAGACGGCGCTCCTGGACGTTGTCTGCCCCATCGAGGGCATCTGACCGGCGGGCTTCAGGGCGAGAGCCAGGCGTCGATCCGCTCCCGCGAGTCGAAATAGCCGGTTGGAAATTGCGCCGGACCTTCGGGTGCGGGTTCGCTAGCGGCACCCACGCCTGGCGGCGTCAGGAAGGCGAACTTCCTCACGCCGGCGCGGTTGTAGCGCGGAATGATGTTCTGATCTCTCCACTCCGCAAAGTCTGCGCTTGGGCGGTACCTGAACAGCCGAGTATCGACGATCATGAAGCGCCACTGGAGTTGCGAAGCCAACCGGCGCCTCGTCGGCGGCGGGACTTGACGCCAGAACATGAGTTCTATACAATGGGGTGAAACAAACGTTCTGAACGAGAGTGAGGCTGACGAATGGTGGTTCCCCCTATCGTCCACGAGATCCTGGCGCGCTCGGCGCTCAACCCGGTGCAGGGGATGCCCTTCAAGTGGTCGCTCAACCCCTACAAGGGCTGCGCCCATGCCTGTGGCTACTGCTACGCGCGCGCGTACCACAGCTTTCTCGACCTGCCGCCCTCAGCGTTTGAGACGCAGTTGTTCGTGAAGACCAATCTGGCCGATGTACTGCGGGGAGAGCTGCGGCGCCCGTCCTGGCTGGGCGAGCACATCGCCGTCGGGACGGCGACGGACCCCTACCAGCCGCTGGAGGGGCAGTACCGCGTCACGCGCGGTTGCCTCGAGGCCATCGCCGAAGCGGCGAATCCCGGATCGGTGACGACCAAGGGGACGCTCGTGACACGGGACATCGACGTGCTCTCCCACCTGGCGCGCAGGACCGATTTCAGCGTTCACGTGAGCCTTATCAGCCTCGATCGCGACCTGCTGCGGAAGGTGGAGCCCGGCGCGCCGGCGCCGTCGGCTCGGCTGCGCGCCATCGAGCGCCTCAGTGGGGCGGGGATTCCCGTGTCGGTCAACCTCGCCCCTGTCCTCCCCGGCATCACAGACCAGCCTGAGGCCATGGCCGAAGTCGTGCGCGCCGCGGCCCAGTACGGAGCAGGCGACGTTTGGACCGGCGCCCTGCGCCTCGCGCCGGGGGTCAAGGAGCACTTCATGGGGATCCTGGCCCGGGAGTTCCCCCACCTCGAGCCGAGCTACCATCGGCTGTACGCCGGGAGCGCCAACCTTCCCACCGGCTACCAGCTCCGCATCGAGAGCCAGGTGAGCGGCGTGCGCCGCGCCGAGGGCATGATCTCCATCCCACTTGAGCCGGAGACAGAGCGCGGCGCTCGCCGCGCCCAACTCGCACTCCCCATTTAGGATCGGGCCACCTAGAATAAGGGCGTGGACGAGGTATTTCGCGGCGCTCTTCCGGACATGAGCCATCCCGCGCTATCCGAGCGCCTCAATCTGGCGGGGCAGGCGATCACCGTTCAGGTCTCGCCTGTCAGGACGTACGACGACTATGGACCTGACGTCGACGTGCTGCACGTCTGCGCGCGCCGCGAGGATGGCGCCCCGCTCGCGCTGCGCGACATCCATGCCGCGGCTTCGCGCGAGGCCGCCTACAACCTCTGGACCTTCCTGTGCGAACAGCTCCGCGCCGCGGCGACGCTGGCGTACGGTCTGACGGAGACCCCGGACGTGCAGCCCAACCCACGCCTCGGGTGCTGGGGGCCGAGGCCGGACCTGGCGGCCGGCGCGGCCGATGACGACGGCGCTACCGCCCTCGTGATCGGCGTAGCTATCGACAAGCGAGGGGCTTCCACGCCGAGGAGGCACCGTCTCCTTGTGCTGGCGCTGCGCTCCGCCCTCGTCGCGGCGCTCCGCCGCTGGACCGAGGACCCGGAGTCGCGCAGCGACGTCGCTTCTCGCTTGAACTGACGCGTCTTTGCTCAGGTTTCTCGGCTGTGCTCCCTCCAAGATTCCTCCGTGGTTTCCGCGCTCGCCAATCTGAGAGACCGTCGCGCGGCGTATGATTCATGCGAGGAGAGTGCCGTTTGGCGCGTCCTTGGACATCCGCTCGATACCTGCTGGCTCTGGGGGTTGTCGCTCTGGTGGTGGTGGGCTGCGCGTCGCCCACCCTACGGCCCGCGACCACGGCCGGGGGTGCCGCTGCGCAAGCGCCTTCTGGGCCGGAGCCCGGAGTCGCACCCATCCAGCCCCCGGCGGTCGCAGAACAGCCAGCCGCTTCGGCCGAGGTAGCCATCCCGGCGCCGGCTGTCGGCCTGGCGGTTGGACTGCGCGCTCCGAGCTTCACTGTTACCGGATTGGACGGCCGCTCCATCAGCGACGCTGACCTTCGGGCGGAGGGGAAGCCGTCCATTCTTTATTTCTATGCCACCTGGTGAACCGTCTGCCGAGCCGAGTTTCGGCTCCTGAAAGATCGATACCCGGCGTATGCGTCGCAAATCTCGTTTCTCGCCGTCGGCATTGACCCGACTGAGACCGCCGACGTGCTGCGCCGCTACCACGCCGAGCAGGGCTATCCGTGGCCGGCGGCGGTCGGCAACCGCGAGACCATCGAGGCGTACAACGTCACCTCGACATCCATCAAGTACAGCATGGACCGCAACGGCGTAATCCTTTCGCGGAAGGGGTACGGGGTGGGCTCTGCAGCTGAGTGGGACGAGCTACTGCGCACCCTGGCCGGGTGATGAGCGCGCCGGCCGCGCCGCCAACCGGCCGCCACATTGCCGCGGCGCAATCTCTCGTCTTCGCAGCCATCGGCGTCGCGTTTGGCCTGCTACTGATCGGGGGCACCGAGACCCTCTACCGGGTGCAGGGGGGCGCATCCGACGTCGCCGGCCTGCTCCCGTTCGGGTACGCCTACGCCGCGGGTATGGTGGCGGCCGTGAACCCTTGCGGCGTGCTGCTGCTCCCCTCGCTCGTCGCCTACTACCTGGGCGGCGACGATGCTCCTCGGCTCACGACGTGGGGACGCGCCTCACGGGCGGCACTGCTCGGGGCGATGGCGACAGCGGGATTCGTGGCCCTCTTCGCCAGCTTCGGATTGGTGTTCGCCGCTAGCGGGCGAGCGCTGGGAGCGTTGTTCCCCGTCGGCGGCCTGGCGGTGGGTATTGCGCTCGCTTCTCTAGGGCTGTGGATGGTGGTGACCGGGCGCTCTGTGGGACTCGCGAGCGCCAGCCGAGCTATGGGCGGCGTGCGCCTCCAGGCTGACGTGCGCTCGATGTTCCTCTTCGGGGTGGGCTACGGAGTGGCGTCGCTGGCTTGCACGTTGCCCGTCTTTCTGGTGGTGGTCGGCACCACCCTCACGGCGACCGGCATCGTACAGGCGGCGGCCCAGTTCGTCGCGTTCGCGCTGGGCATGGGAACGTTGCTAACCGCCGTGATTGTGGGGGCCGCCTTCGTTCGCTCGGCGGTGACGCGGTCGTTGCGGGCCACGCTCCCGTACCTGCACCGGCTCGCTGCGTCGATGCTCCTCGGCGCCGGTATCTTCCTCATCCACTACTGGCTCATCAATTACTGGTTGCAGTAAAGGCCCTTAAGCCGAGCCCTTGTGATCCTGAGGTGTTGAAAACCGCTCATGGTGAGTCTGTCGAACCACGAGCCCGAAAGTCGCGCAATCCCGGGCCCGTCCTTCGACATGCTCAGGCCGAGCGGTGTTTTCAGAGCAGTCTGCGAGGGCGAAGGACCTCGCACCGGCGGCAGGTTGGCGCCTCCACCAGGTCCTTCGGGCTGCGCCCTCAGGATGACCGATCACCGGCTACGCGCAGGCGGTGCACGTCGCCGATGCGCCGGATGCGCTCCAGCGCCAGGCGGTTCGCCGCCTCACCGGGGGCCAGCCCCTCGCTTTGAGCCAGGGCGAATACGCGGCGCGTCGTGTTGCCCACGCGGCGCGCCACCAGGTCGGCGCGCTCGCGCGGGGCGTGCAGCACCTCGCTCTCGGCGCTTACCACTCCGCCGCAGTTGACCACGTAGTCTGGAGCGTAGAGGATGCCGCGGGTGTGTAGCATCGCGCCGTGGCGATCGTCCTCGAGCTGGTTGTTGGCGCCCCCGCACACCAGCTTGCAGCGCAAGCGCGGGATCGTCGTGTCGTTGAGAACCCCGCCCAGCGCATTGGGAGAGAAGACGTCACAGTCCGCATCGTACACGTCGTCCGGCGGCACGATAGCAGCGCCGAAACGCTGCGCCGCCCGATCGGCGCTCGCGCCGAGGACGTCTGAGACGAGCAGCTGTGCGCCCTCGGCCTCCAGGTGCTCCATCAGGTGCGTCCCGACCTTGCCCGACCCCTGAATCAGGACGCGGCGCCCGGCGAGCGAGTCCGATCCCCACACGGCCTCCGCGCCCGCCTTCATGCCGAGGTAGACGGTGAGGCCAGTGAGGAGCGACGTGTCCCCCAGGCCACCCCAGGCTTCCGGCAGGGCTGTGACGTGGCGAGTCTCCGCGCGCACGTACAGCAGATCGTCGGTGGTCGTCCCGACATCAGTGGCGGCGATGTAGCGGCCGCCCAGCGACTGGATGAAGCGCCCCATGGCGCGGAACAGCGCCTCGCTCTTGTCGGTGCGGGGATCGCCAATGATGACCGACTTGCCGCCGCCAAGATCGAGGCCGGCCAGAGCCGACTTCAAGGTCATGGCGCGCGCGAGGCGGAGTACGTCGGTCAGCGCGTCTTGCTCAGTCGGGTAGGGGCGCATGCGGATACCGCCCAGGGCTGGCCCCAGCGTCGTGTTGTGGATGGCGATGATGGCGCGCAGCCCACTCGCCGCATCGTGGCAGAAGACGACTTGCTCGAAGGTGTCGGCCGCCATCCTGGGGAAGACGTCGAACGCCAGCGCCTCTCGCTGAATGGACCCCGAGATCGCCATCGTGCCCTCCTCCCGGTAATTATCGACGGGCGCACGAGTCCCCAGCAATTGCGCGCCAAGCGGACTGCTGAAAGCCCGCTCACCCTGAGCTTGTGGTTCGACAAGCTCACCAGGAGCGGTTCGACAAGCTCACCAGGAGCGGCGCTCATCCCGAGCTTGCCGAGGGACAGGCTCGCCGCGAGCGGAATCCAACCGCTTTTCAGCAGCCTGCGAGCTAGTCGCCTCCCGGCAGGAAGATTTGGTAGGTCGCCGCCCGCACGTCGATCGTCCTATCCAAATAATAGGAGCGGCCAATGGCCTGCAGGATGGGCACAGGGTAGAGCTCGGCGTTCAGCACCACCACACCGAACCGGCGCGCTTCCAGGTCGGCCACCAGCGCCGATGGGTCCCATAGGCCTGCTTCGTGCAGGTTGCGGAGATGCGTGGCGTTGCCCACGACCTCCTTGCCCGCGGCGACGGCAAAGCTCGGATCCTCGACCAGCGCAGGTCCCTCGGCTTGCCTGATGAGGTCGGTGATCTTCTCACCAGCGGCTCGGTCCGACTCCGTGGGAGCGATAGCGAGAGACCCCGCTTGTAGGCCTCGATCCGGGAGCGCCGGCACGAGCTGCCCAAGGGGACCGTGCGCCATCAGCAGCGCCTGCATCGCCAGCGCCACGCCGAGAACACCCGGGGCGGTGGCGCTGCTCTGCCATCGCGGCACGCGCGCATGGGCGACCCGGGTGGCCGCGAGCGGGTCCTGGGACGCCCGCAGGGACATCACGCTTCGGGCCCTGGAAAACATGTTGTTGCCGGTAGCAAGGGCGCCAGCCAGCGGGCCCGCTGCCAGGACGCAGGCAGCAGCCAGAGCTCCCAGGAAGTACGATTCGCCCGCGCCCCACTTCCCGGCAGCGAGCGCCATCGCGGCGGATACGGGTAAGTAGAAGACCCACGGCGACCACTCCCGGCGTTTCAGTGCGCGCACCATCTCCACGACGGCGACCATCGCGATGATGGCGTGCAACAGCAAGAAGTTCGCGAGATATGAAGCGAGCTGCCCGAGATCGAACGGGTTGACGTTGCCCGCCACGACGTTGAGCCAGAACGCGCCTCCCGTGGCGATGGTCAGCACGGTAAACACGGTGAGCAATACGGTAGCGATGAGGGCGCCGGCCGCGACGCCCCGGCGCCGGTTCACGACGAGGGCGAAGAGGACGGCCGCGGCCGCCGCGTCCAGTTCCGTTTGCTTGGTGAAGAGCGCAGCGAGGAGCGCGAGGCTCCCCAGAACCAACCGACGTGGCGTGGGCGACTCGAACAGTGCGAGGCCGATCAGACCGAACAGGAGCGCTGCCGCGTTGACGCGGGCAAGGGGCGTCGTGTGGAACACGTAGGGGGAAGCCAGAAAGAAGCCGCCAGCGAGGAACCCCGCGAGGTTGTTCCCGGCGCGTCGGCGCGCGGCCAGTCCCACGACGATGGCTGCGAGCACGCCCGACGCCGCCGAGACGAACCGCGCTGACCCCAGCCCCGGGCCGAACCAGGCCATCGGGATGGAGACGAGCCAGCTCCAGAGGGGGGGATAATTGGATGAATAATAGGGGAAGCGCTCGTTGTCGGAGTAGGGCAACTGGCCCCTATGGATGAGCCAGGCTCCCCAGGCGTCGTACCCCTCGCCCTGGTCGAGGTCGAAGGGGAAGGCTACGAGCGCCGCCGCGAACTGTACATAAAAGACAGCGTACAGCGCGAGCAGGCCTAGGGTAGGCCACAATCGGAGGTGTGGCACCACCGTAGAGGGGCGGGCACGTAGGTCATGGAGCGGCCGAATCCCAACCCCCTGAACGCCACTGTGACCAGCGGTGCTATGCCGGCGGTGCTATGATCGAGATTACCCGCGTCACGCCTAATTGGCGGGAGTGCAAGCATGATGCAAGCGGACGGCCGACGGCAAGGGCGAGGGCGCGAATCCCGCGACATCCGCCTGCTTCGAGAAGAGCACGTGGCCGAGCTGGTCGAGTTGGATCCGGGCCTCCGCTCGGCGGTCGACGCCCTCGAACGGGGCTTCCGCGACTACCACGCGGGTAACCTCGGCCTTCCGGAGCGCGACGAGCGCGTCAGGGTCGTCTACCCGCCCGGGCAAAAGGTACGCCCGTACGCCAAGGACATGCGCATCCTTCCCGCCATGGTGCCCGCCATCAACGCCGCCGGCCTGCGCCTCGGCTGCGGCTCGGACATCCGCGGCGGTGGCACGAGCATGACCATCCTCATGGACTTCGAGCAGATGGGCTTGCTGGGCTTCATCGAGGACCATCTGCTGCACGGGATCCGCTCGGGTGGGCCGACGGGAATTGCCGTCAAGCACTTCGCGAAACCGGACGCCACCCGCGTGGGCATGATCGGCACCGGCCGCATAGCCGGCGTTCAGCTCACCGTAACGAAAGGGGCGCGCAGCATCGACACCGTGCGCGCGTTCAGCCGACGGCCCGAGCCGCGCGAGGCCTTCGCGCGCGAGTACAGCCAGAAGCTGGGCGTGGACATTCGTCCCGTCAGCACAGTCGAGGAAGCCGTTCGCGACGTCGATATCCTCCTGGTCGCTACCAACTCACATAACGCGCCTGTACTCGATGGCAACCTGCTCAGCCCGGGGACGCTCGTCTGCTCGGTGACGCCCGGCGAGCTGGACGAGGCGACGTGCCTGCGGGGCCGCGTCGTCGTGACTTCCCGCGTCCGGATCACGCAGGACTACACGCTGTGGCAGCCGATGGCGAGCATCGTCTTACGCGGCGAGCGCGACCTGGAGCGTGATCTCTCCGAGCTGGCCGAGGTGGTGGTGGGAGAGCGGCCGGCTCGGACAAGCTCTGACGAAATCATCACGTTCCTCAGCCCCGGCATCGGGTTCTGCGATATCGCGGTCGCTCGCTGGATCTATGACCTGGCGGTCGAGCATGGCGTGGGCGAGGTCGCATGGACGACGTAAACGCCCGCTGGCGCCCACCGTCGTCAGTTGGCTCGGCGGCCCCGGCCGCCGAGCCATCGGCGGAGACGGAACGCGGTGCTCCCGAGCGTCGGCCGGACCTGGGCGCCGAACAGCCGGCGCCGCGTGTCCCCAGCCGGGCGCGTCGGTTTCTGGGCGGCCTCCGTAGCCTGCTGCGCGACGGCACGTACGGCGGCGCCTCGCTTGTCCTCTATGTGATCATGGCTGTCGTGTTCGGCTACGTCTGGCTGGCGAACCAGCAGGTCCGTTGGCCGTGGGCGCAGCCAAACTGGCAGGTGCAGACTCATCTCATGCGGGCGGACGGCCGGCCGCTCGATATCAACGATGTCGCGTTCGTCGACGGGCTCCGCGGCTGGGCCGTCGGCGATTTCGGCAACATCTTCACAACGTCCAACGGTGGCCAGACCTGGACGCGCCAGACGTCGGGCACCACCGAGCGCCTGCGCGGGATCGACTTCATCGACGCGCGCTTTGGCTGGGCGGTCGGCTCCTGGAACACGGTGCTGGGGACCGAGGACGGGGGACGCACCTGGCAGCTCCTGACGGACCAACGCCGGCCCTTCTTTCCCGCCAGCGTGAAGTTCATCGATGCCCAGCGCGGCTGGATGGCCGGAAGCGCCGGCGCCCTGCTCCGAACCGAAGATGGCGGCCATACGTGGACTGAGCAGCGGGGCATCGGCTCGCGCGGCATCTCGGGCCTCGCCGTTCTCGACGCCGATCGCGCGTGGATCGGGGGTGCGCGCGGCAACCTCGCCTACACGGAGGACGGCGGCCGGCGCTGGACCCGCCAGTTCGCCGAGATCCAGGGCATCGGCGCCGTCGCCTTCGCCGATGCCGAGACGGGGTGGTACGGTGGCGAGGGCGGCCGTATCTTCAAGACTGAGGACGGCGGGAAGACCTGGCGTGAGCAGCGGACGCCTACCTTCTCGGGGATCAATGACATCGTGTTCCTGGACCGACGGGTGGGCTGGGCTGTGGGAGCGGCGGGCACTGTGCTGCACACTACTGACGGTGGCGCGACGTGGATCAGTCAAGACTCGGGGATCGCAGACAACCTGTACACGCTGGCGGCGCTGGACCGGGAGTCGGCGTGGGCAGCCGGCCAGAAGGGGGTAGTGATCAGGTATGCGGTGCGGTAAACGGGCTTCTCTCTGCTTCGCCCTCTCCCTTCTCGCTTCTGCCTGCGCGGCCCCGGTGGTTCCCGGTCAGGACGGCGGACGCGACGGCCCGGCGGCCCAGCCTCCCAGAAGGACGAGTGCCGTGCTCGCCATCTCCGCCCCGATAAACGCGTTCTCGCATGCCTTCCTGGGCACCAGCGCGGGTGGCACCCAATCCTTCAACGAGCTGTGGATGCAGGGGCTGGTGACCACGGGCAAAACCAGCCCGGCGCCCGAGCCGCGCATCGCCGTGGAGCTGCCCTCCCTGGACAGGGGCACAGCGCAGGTGCTCCCCGACGGACGCATGGCCGTCACCTGGAAGATCCGCCCCGACGTCCGGTGGGCTGACGGCGCGGACCTGACAGCGAGGGACTTCGCCTTCGGCCTGGAGATCCTGAAGGATCGGGAGAACCCCCTCGCGGGCGCCACCCTCGTGGTGAACATCGGTCCCCTCGTCCACAGCTTCGAGGTCATCGATGACCGCACGTTTCTCATGAACTGGACCCAGCCCTTCTACCAGTTCGATGCGATGGGGTTCTTCGCCCTCCAGCCCATGCCGACCCACGTGTTGCGCGCCCTCTGGGATTCGAGAAACATGGAGGCCTTCGCCAATCACCCCTACTGGAGGGGCGACTACTTCCAGGTCGGGCCCTATCGGCCCGTGAGGTTCGAGCCCCAGGTCGAGATCGTCCTGGAAGCGGTCCCCCACTACTTCCTCGGGAGACCGAAGTTGGACACCCTCGTGATCAGGCAGTACGCGGACACCAACGCCGCCTACGCCGCGGTGCTGGCCAAGGCGGTGGACCTGACGGCAGACAACACGCTGCGAGAGGAGCGGGGCATCGAGCTGAAAGCGCTCTGGGAGCGGACGGGCGAGGGGACCGTCTACGTCGGCTACGGCACGAGCCGGGGGATCTTTCCCATGTTCAAGCCGGAGTACCAGGCCGAGCCAGCTTTGCTCGACCCGCGGGTCCGCCAGGCGCTGTTCACCGCCGTGGACCGGGAGACCTGGGCGGGGGCGATGCTGTCCGGGTACTCACAGAACACGGCATACTCGCTGCTCCCGCCGGCGCACTATCTGTACGAGTTCACCCGCGATAGCCTCCGCGGCTACCGCCACGATCCGCAGCAGGCCATGCGGACGCTCACTGATCTAGGCTGGATGCGGGGGGCGGACGGCGCTCTGACGAACCGCGCCGACGGCCGGCGCTTCAAGGTTGAGGTGTGGACGACGCAGGACAACGAACGCGAGGCCAGCATCCTGGCCGATATGTGGAAGCAGATCGGGGTCGAATCGCCCCTATTCATCATCCCCAACGCCCGACTGGACGATCGCGAGCTGCGCCAGTCCTTCACCGGCGTCGAGATCAGCGCGCGTGGCTACGCCGACCACATCCTGACCCGCGCCGAATGCTCGACGGTCCCCACGGCGCCGCGCTTCAGCGCAGCGAACCGGGGCCACTACTGCAACCCGGAGATGGATCGGCTCATCGGCATCTATCGGTCCAGCATCACGCGCGCCGACCAGGGACGGGCGATTGCCGACGTGGCGCGCTTTCACGCGGAAGACCTGCCGATGATGCAGCTCTACTTCAACCTGAGCCACCCGACCGTGGTGAAGGGACTCACGGCGCTGGCCGACGACTTCGCGGGCGGCGTGCAGGCGAGTGGCTACTTCGGGAGCTACTTTCGCAACGCGCACGAGTGGGATTGGGTGTCATAGGTAGAATGACATTCGTTTGTGTGGAGGGACGACGCATGACTCCAGCTCGTTCGCGAACGATCATCGCCATCGTCGCCGGTCTGTCGATCCTCGCCTCGGCGTGCGCCGCCCCCGCCGGACCCGCGGGACGCGCCGGGCAGGACGTCGCCAGCGGCACCGCCCGCAAGACGACGGCTGTCCTGGCCGTCAGCGCCAACATTCCGGCCCTGTCGTGGGCCTACGCGGGCACCAGCGCCGGTGGCGCCTACTCGTTCGCCGAGCTGTACATGCAGGGGCTGGTGACCAGCGGCATCACCACGTCAGCGCCAGAGCCGCGCATCGCAGCGGAGCTGCCCTCCCTCGACAAGGGGAGCGCCCAGCTGCTGCCGGACGGCAAGATGCGCGTCACGTGGCGGATTCGGCCCGACGCGAAATGGGCCGACGGCATCGACCTCACCGCGAAAGACTACCTGTTCGGCTTCGAGGCGTTGAAGGACCCGCAGACACCACTCCCCGGAGCTACCACCGTCGTCAACATCGGGCCTCTGGTCGAGGCGCTCGAAGTGGTCGACGACAAGACGTTTGTCATGCAATGGGTGCGGCCCTTCTATCAGTTCGACTCTATGGGCTTCCTCACCCTCCAACCAATCCCCACCCACGTGCTGCGTAGCCTGTGGGATGAGCGCAACCTGGACGCGATCCTCAATCATCCCTACTGGCGGGGTGAGTATTTCCAGGTGGGCCCCTACCGGCCCACTCGCTTCGAGCCCCAGGTCGAGATCGTGTTCGAGGCGGTCCCCACGTATTTCCTGGGCAAACCCAAGATCGACACGATCATCCTCAAGCAGTTCGGCGATGCCAACACCCTCTATGCCGCTGTGCTGGCCAAGACGATCGACCTTACGGCAGATAACGCTATCCAGCCCGAGAACGCCATCGAGCTGAGGCAGCAATGGGAGCGCAGTGGCGAGGGGAAGGTCTACATCGGCTACGGCACGAGCCGAGGCATCTTCCCCCAGTTCAGCCAGGCCTATCAAACCGAACCCGCCATGCTGGATGCCCGCGTCCGACAGGCGCTGTACGCGGCCGTGGATCGCGAGAGCTGGGCGGGCGTTGCCCTTTCAGGCTTGACCCAGAACACGGCTTACTCGCTCTTGCCCCCTGACCACCCGGTGTACGACTTCACCAAGGACAGCCTTCGAGCATATCGCTATGACACGCAGCAGGCGCTACGCCTGTTGGCAGAAATGGGCTGGACGCGCGGCGCGGACGGCATGTTGGTCAACGGTGCGGACGGCCGCCGTTTCCGGGTGGAGATCTGGACAACCCAGGACAACGATAACGAGGCAGCCATCCTGGGCGATATGTGGAAGCAGGTTGGCATCGATTCGGCCATCACCATCATCCCTAACGCCCAGATAGACAACCGCGAGTACCGGCAGTCCTACGCCGGCGTCGAGATCAGTGCCCGTGGCTATGGCGACGCCATCCTCACCCGAGCGGAGTGCTCCACAGGCTCGGCGCCGCCGCGCTACACGGGCAGCAACCGGGGCCACTACTGCAACCCGCAGATGGACGAGCTGATCGCCAGCTACCGGTCGAGCATCACGCACGCCGACCAGGGACGCTGGATCGGCGAGATCGCCAGGCTGCACGCGCAGGACCTGCCCGTGATGCAGCTCTACTTCAACCTGAGCCACCCCACGGTGATCCGGGGGCTCAACGCGCTCGCCAACGACTGGACGGGTGGAATTCAGGCCGGGGGGTTCTACGGAAGCTACTTCCGGAATTCGCATCTGTGGGAATGGGACGGGTAGCCGTCATTCTGAGCCGCGGGCGAAGAATCTGTGGGCACGATGCTTCGTCCGCCTCAGGCGGGCCCAGCATGACACGCTCCCCCTCCCCGTGAAAGGGGGGGAGGGGGGGGGGGTGGGGGGGCCTCGACGTGGCCGATGACAACCGCGTAGCCCTCATCACCGGCGGCGCCCGCGGTATCGGGCGGGCGATCGGGCTCGATCTCGCCGCGCAGGGGTGGTCCGTCGCCCTCTGCTACCGCACGAGCGCTGCTGACGCCGAGGAAACACGGGCGCAGATCGAGGCGCTCGGAGCGCGGGCGCTGGCCGTGAAGAGCGACGTGTCGGACCCCGAGGCCGCCGAGGCCCTGGCGCGAACCGTCGAGGACGCCTGGGGCCGTATCGATGCCCTGGTGAACTGCGCGGGGCCCTATCACCGCGTCGACGTCCTGAAGGAGACGCCCGAGGGCTGGCGCGAGATGTTCACCAACAACCTCGATCCAGTCTTCTACCTGAGCCGCCTCGTTGCGCCGGGGATGATCGAGCGCGGCTGGGGGCGCATCATCGCATTCGGCATGGCCACTGCCGACCAGTTGACGGCGCAGCCGGGGATCACCGCCCACTACATCGCCAAGGCTGGCGTCCTGGTACTCACGCGCACCCTCGCCCGCGCCCTGGCGCCGCATGGCATCACAGTGAATGCCATCTCGCCAGGGTTCATCGACTCCGGGAGCGCGCCGCCCGAGGAGCTGGAGGCGATGGCGAAGCGCATCCCGGCTGGGTACATCGGCACCACCCAGGACGCCGTGAACGTGGTGCGCTTCCTGCTGTCAGATGAGGCGCGCTACGTGACGGGCGCCAACATCCACCTCAGCGGCGGCTGGGGGATCTAAGGTGGGCCCCCACCCCCAGCCCCTCCCCCAATTTCTGGGGGAGGGGAGCCCGGAGCGAGGCAGGCCTGGCCGGTCAATCCCTCCTAATAACATTTGAGCGAGAAGGCGAAGTTGGGGTCTTACGTTGCAGGAGGACTCAATTCGGACCGTCAGCGAGGTGACTCGGACTGAACCCGCCCTCCACGGTGTAATCGCGCTGCTCGCAAGAAGGCACGGAGCGCGACAGAACGTCGGAAGGAGTAGGTTGTATCGTTTGGGATCAGCCTTAACCTGCTCCGTCAACTACTCGAAGCTCCTAGGTAATCACAAGTACTTCTTCGGCCTCGCCAGAGAAGTCGTTGAACAAGATCACGATTACTCGCCGACCGACCTGGGCGACTTCGTGCTGTTGGTGTGCGGCTCGGTTGATACCGTTCTGGTCCTACCCCACCGGCTCGTCCTCGAAGCGATGAGCGGTGTTGTGAGTCGGAAGCTCGATATCTTCCTCGATGACGGCAGCTTCATCCTTCAGACCACGAGGCACCCGAAGCTGGACGTCACCCAGTTCCTGAACGCGTACCCCAGCTATTCCCGCCGGAGTGATCAGTCGGATGAACCGGTCGAGACGACCGAGCCTGCAGATCGCCGGCACGTCAAGATACAGTGGGCCCTGATCAGGCTAGGCGTAGCGGAAGGCTGCTCAGTGTGGGTGCCGCCGTCCGACCGCAGCCTCTCCTACGAGCGTCACGGCTTCGATGTGCTCACGCTGGACAGGCTGCCGCACTTCGGATTCGACGAGAACGCGCGGCGTATCGTGCAAAATATCGATGTCCTCTGGCTGACTCGCAACGTCATCACGAAGGCATTCGAGATCGAATCAACGACCTCCATTTATAGTGGGCTGTTGCGACTTAATGACCTGGTGTTAGCACAGCCGAACAATAAGATTGAGCTGTATATCGCAGCAGCAAGGTCAAGACGGGATAGGTTCGTGACCAGCTCATGCGCCCGTCTTTCCAACCGCTCATCGAACGATGTCAATTTGTAGCGTTCGAATACCTAGAGGAGCAAGACTCGCGACTTGCAGGCTTTCCTTTAGACAGCGGCGCACGCGTAAGTGGTTTGGTCCGCGGCGAGTACTTCCCCGTGCCAGAGCATTACGCCTATCCGGCGGGCCTCTAAATGCGGGAGTCGGAGCGCGAGGAGGCTCGGACCGAGGGCAGAGGAGAGCCGATGAAGCGCTACCACTTCAACGTTGGAAATAGCACGGACGGACCAGTCGGTTACTGCGCGTCCGTCTATGCTGAGTCCCCAGAAGACGCCCTGGGAATGCTAAGGGAGCTCCTCGCTGGAGATGGATGCCTCGGTGAGCTTGTTGACGACCGCAGCACCGAGCTGCACGGGGGGATCGACTACCTCAACGTCTACTTTAATGCCGATAGAGTCACGGTGGACGACATCGACGAGGAGGAATGATCGCTTTGGAAGGCCGCAAGGCCTACAGCTCCGGCCTCCTCCGCCCCCACCCCGCAGCCTGCTCGTAGGCGAAAGCCGCCGCGAGGATCGTCGCCTCCTCGAAGGGGCGGCCGGCGATCTGGATCGCCAGTGGGAGGCCAGGCGGGTCGGTCGAGAAGCCAGCGGGCACGACAACGGCCGGGAAGCCCGAGAGGTTGAACATCGTGTTCAGCGGCGTCGCGCCGAAACGGCCGGGTGGCGCCACCGTGTCTCGCGCTGGCGTCACGAAGACGTCGATCTCCCGAAACGTGGCCCGTAGCTCGCGGATGAACAGCGTGCGCATTTGCTGCGCCCGATGGTACGCAGCGGCTGGGATCAGCGATCCCGCAACCACCTGTGGGCGAACGAAGGTGTCGGCTCCATAGTCGGCGCCGGTGCGCAGATACCGACGGTGGTAGGCCGCCGCCTCGCAGATGCGAATGACCCGCTGGCACGCCTGCGCCGCGAAGAACGATTCGGGCAGAGCCACCTCCTGGACCAGCGCGCCGGCATCCCGAAATACCTGGAGCCCATCGTGAAAGGCGTTCCGCACGTCGCGGTCCGCGCCTTGCAAGAGGGCTTCGGGGGGAACGCCGATGCGCCACCCCTTCACCCCGCTCTTCAGTCGCCCCAGGTAGTCGGGCACGACAACGCGAGCCGAGGCCGGATCCCCAGGGTCGTGGCCCGCGATGGCGCCCAGCACGACCGCGCAGTCCTCCACCGTCTTCGCCAGCGGGCCGACGTGGTCCAGCGACCAGGAGATGGCCACAACCCCTCGGCGGCTGACCCGTCCGTACGTGGGTTTGAGCCCGACCACGCCGCACACGCTCGCCGGCAGGCGGACCGACCCCGACGTATCCCCGCCGTTGGCGGCCATCAACATGTCGGCGGCGACGGCCGCGGCCGACCCGCCGCTCGACCCGCCGGGGTCGCGCGTCGGATCCCAGGGATTGTGCGTGCCCGGCGTTGCCCCACCGAAGGACCACTCGGGCAGGTTCGTCTTCCCGACGATGATGGCGCCCGAATCCTTCAGTTTTTCCACCACGGTCGCGTCAAACGGGGGAACGAATCCCGCCAGGATCGGCGAGCGGGCCGCCGTGGGTAGCTCCGTTGTGTAGTGCGTGTCTTTGACGCCGACCGGCATGCCGTGCAGCTTGCCCCGGTAGCGGCCCATCGCCAGGTCGTGCTCTGCGTCCTTCGCTAGCTCCACGCATTGCTCAGGGTCGAGCCGTGCCACGAACGCGCCTAACCGCGGCTCGAGGCGCTCGGTGCGCGCCAGCACCGCCCGCATGAGATCGACCGGCGACACCTCCCCCGACGCGATTCGGCTCGCCGCCTCGGCGATGGAGAGCCGCGCCAGCTGCTCCTCTTCGTTCTCGCCGTGGGGGATGCCGAAACCTCGAAGAAATGCCCGGCGCGACAGGCGGCGTGGCTCGCTCATGGACGCTCGGGCTCCGCTCGGGAGACTGGCTCCGCCGGTGGCGCGCCCCATTCGGCGAGGTCGAGCGCGGCGAGGGGCTCCTCCTCGAGGGACACGTCGACGGCCTCGATGGTATCGATGAGCTGCTGGTACTCCCGGTAGAGCGCCGCTACATCGGCGGCTTCCGCCTCGGCCATCGGGATGCCCGACTGCCGCGCGAGCTCCCGGACCAGGGCCTCGAAGCTCGCATCGTAGATTGATTCCGACACGATAGCGGGAGCTATCGACTACCGCTTGCCCAGAAGCGCGACACGGGACATGCGAAGTCAGGCAAGAGAGGCGAAGTCAGCGCCTCGGTCTCACTCAGCACGGCGACGAGTTGCAGCTGCTCGCCCTGGCGTCGGTAGACCTGGATGGTGTGGGCGAGGTAGTCCGCCATCCAGTATTCGCGAACGCCCTGGCGTGAATAGAGCTGGAGCTTCAGTTCGCGGTCACGCACCTGGTTCACGACCCCCGGGGAGAGGACCTCCACGATGAGGTCCGGAGCGTAGTGGAAATGGCCGGCCCCATCCATCGTTTCAGCCCAGGTGTCACTGCTGAACCAGACCAGGTCTGGAGCCACATTGTTGTCGTCGGAGAAGATGATTCCGGGGGCCTGGAGCACCGCCCCGCCCCCGCTTCGAATGATCCACTGATGGATCTCCAATGCGATACGAGAGCACGTGTACTGGTGAAGCCCATGCGGCTGTCTCGTCACGTGCAGGTCTCCTTCGATGATCTCGTACCGTACCCCCTCCACGTCTGGGAGGAGCTCCAGATCAGCCGTCGTGTAGCGGAACGCGGTAGTCATCGGAACCCTCCCGTCCTGCGCCTCATCCGGAGTATAGCCGGTGGTTGGTCGCTGACAGCGCCGCACCCTCGACGTCACCCGGCAGCAGCTCCCGCACCAGGACCTCGAAGCTCGCATCGTAGATTGATTCCGCCATGGCCTGCTCCAGA
The DNA here is from genome assembly GCA_964417895.1 of uncultured Chloroflexota bacterium. Lineage (GTDB taxonomy): Bacteria > Chloroflexota > UBA6077 > UBA6077 > SHYK01 > CAYQJS01. The sequence goes on from CAYQJS010000027.1 coordinate 23,765, forward strand.
CGTGACGCGGCTCACAGTATAGTGATCCGCCTTTACAGGCGGGGGCCAGTCCAGTATCGTTGCGGAACGCGGCACGACCCGACCGCTCGGCGTGCCGAGCAGCCCTGGGGGATTACATGCGCTTCTATCGGTACTCGCGCTGGGACGGGACCCAGGACATCGACGCCTTCACCCCCGAAGACGTCATGCAGCAGATAGCAGACGAGATGCTGGAGGACGGCAGCCTTCGCAGCGCGTTGCGACGCATGCTGCAGCGCGGCGCCGAGTTCTCCAGCGGACGCAGGATGATGGGCCTCCAGGAGCTGCTGGAGCGCCTGCGGGGCGCACGGACCCGCAACCTCGATCGCTACAACCTGGGCTCGGTTCTCGACGACATCACCGAGCGTCTCGAGCAGGTCCTTGAAACTGAGCGGCGCGGCATCGGCCGCCGCCTGGGCGAGGAGCCTGACGACTCAGGGGACAGGGGACAGGGGACAGGGGACAGGGCGGAGGACGACGACGACGCGGAGAGACGGGGACCGGGCGACGCGGAGAATGAGGGGCGAGAGGAGCGCCCTCACCCCAACCCTCTCCCAGAGGGAGAGGGGGCAGATCGAGAGTCAGAGGCGGCCGCCTCCCAGACCCCTGGCTCCCGGCCCCCGACCCCCGGCCAGGCCCCTGGATCGAGCGACCCCATGTTCCGCGAGATCCTCGAGGGGATGGCCCGCAAGCACCTCGAACAGCTCGACCACCTGCCGCCAGACGTCGGCGGGCGCATCAAAGAGCTGCGCGACTACGACTTCATGGAGCCCGAAGCCCGGCGCCAGTTCGAAGAGCTACTCCAGATGCTGCAGCAGCAGGTCATGCAGAGCTATTTCCGCGGCATGCAGCAAGGGCTGCAGTCCCTCACGCCGGAGGCTCTGCAGCAGATCCAGCAGATGGTGCACGACCTGAACCAGCTTCTAGAGAAGCGGCGGCGCGGCGAAGATGTCGAGGCGGACTTCGAAGATTTCATGAAAAAGTGGGGCCAGTTCTTCCCGCAGGGGATCGAGAACGTCGATCAGCTTGCCGAGCACATGCAGCAGCAGATCGCCCAGATGGAGTCGCTGCTCAACTCGATGACCCCCGAGATGCGCCAGCAGCTGGAGGACATGGTCGACTCGATCTTCCAGGACAGCAAGCTCCAGTGGGAGATGGCCCAGCTGGCCGCCAACCTCCAGCGCCTCGCCCCCACCCGGGGCGACTCGGGCGACTACCCCTTTGGGGGCGATGAGCCGCTCACCCTCCAGGAAGCCATGAAGCTCATGGGCGATATGAACAGCTTCGGCGACCTCGAGCGCGAGATCATGCAGTCGATGCGAGCCAATGACGCCTCCAACATCGACGCCGACGAGGTCGGGCGCCTCCTGGGCGAGGAGGCTCGCCAGATGACCGAGCAAATGCAGCAGATCACCCGGATGCTGGAAGAGGCGGGGCTCATCAAGCGGAAGGGCAACGACTGGGAGCTAACACCGCGCGCCTTGCGGAAGATCGGCGAGCGTGCCCTCGAGGACATCTTCGGCAAGCTGAAGAGCAGCACGTTCGGCGAGCACGGGCTTGAGCAGAGTGGCGTCGGAATCGAGCGGCTAGATGAAACGAAGCCCTACCAGTTCGGCGACCAATTCCTGATCGATACCCAGAGAAGCGTCATGAACGCCCTGAGGCGCGAGGGTGGGGGCACGCCGGTCCGCATCCACATGGACGACTTCGAGGTGTATCGCACGGAGTCGCTCACCCAGTGCTCCACGGTCATCATGCTGGACATGAGCTACTCGATGATGATGGCGGGGCGGTTCCAGGCGGGCCGCAAAGTCGCGCTCGCCCTCGATTCCCTCATCCGCTGGCAGTTCCCCAAAGACAACCTGTATGTCGTCGCCTTTTCATACTTCGTGCTCACCCTGCGCCCGGAGATGCTGCTGGATAGCTATTGGGTCGAGTACGGAGGGGGCACCAACTTCCAGGAGGCGCTGCGGCAGGCGCGGCTCCTCCTGGCGAAGCACAAGGCTGGCACGAAGCAGATCATCATGATTACCGATGGCCAGCCGACGACGTTCAGTAGCTGGTCCGGCGATGATGGGTGGGGCTGGGGCCGGCGCTCGCCGCGAGCGCTCGAGGAGACACTGCGCGAGGTGGTGCGCTGCACCAAAGACGACATCACCATCAACCTGTTCATGATGGAGCGCGAGCGCCACCTCTCGGAGTTCGTGGCCACGATGGCGCGCCTGAACCGCGGCCGCGCCTTCTATGCCACGCCCAGCCGCCTGGGCGAGTACATCCTGCTGGATTACGTGAACAACAAGCGCAAGGTCGTGCGCTAACGGACCGACCTTAGGTCTGTCATGCTGAGCCGCAGGCGAAGCATCTGACGGCAGATCCTTCGCCTGCGGCTCAGCATGACACCGGAAGGGACCCACTTCCCCCTACTTGCGGGCGCTATTTTGATCAAGCTCCTTCGGCGGGCGTTCCATTCCCGTCTCCGCGTCGAGAGACTAGGCAGCCGGGGTGGCAGCAAGGGCCGCGTTGATCTCGCCGCCGAGCAGCAGGATTAGCCCCACGGCGTACATCCACACCATCAGCACAACAGCCGCGCCGAGGCTGCCAAAGGTCCGGTCGTACGAGCCAAAGTTGGATAGATAGAAGCTGAAGCCGAAGGTGAGCGCCACCCAGCCGGCCATCGCCAGGGCCGCCCCGGGGACGGCGTGCAACGGACGGACGCGAGCGTTGGGGAGCGCGGCATAGAGCGCCACGAGCGCCAGGCCGAGACCAGCTGCGACGCCCGGCCCCCGGACGAAGCCCCACAAGCCGAGGAAGCCCTGCCCCAGGCCGAACGCCGCCGCGAGCCAGCCCCCGAGCCATCCGCCCAACGTGAAGAAGAGCACACCCCCCAGCATCAGGACGGCCAGCGCAACAGTCGTGGCGAGTGCGAGCGCCTGCACCTTCCAGAAGGGCCGCGTCTCGACGACATCGTACGCGCGATTGAGTCCCTTCACGAGGGTTCCCACCCCGCCGGCGGCCCCGTATAGGGCGCCCACTGCCCCTACGGTCAGCAGGCCGGTGGATCGAGAGCGGACCACCGAGCCGACCCAGTCGTCCAGGAGCTTGTGGATCTCCGGCGGGGCGACAAGGGCGATCAGCTCCATGACGTCAGCGAATAGATTCTCTACACCCACGCGTGAGCCGATGAAGCCGATGAACGCCGCGAGAAAGATCAGGAATGGGAATAGAGCGAAGAGAAAACGGTACGCCATCTCGGCAGCCAGCCCGGTGATATCGTGCTTCTGGATTCTCCTCGCGAGTCGGAGCACGAACTGCAGCGGCCGGCTGGCCTCGACTGTGCCCAGGAGCTCGCGTGCAGACGGGGGCAGGCGTTCCCTCAAGTCCGCCGCCCGCTTTCGGGCGGGACACCTCGCCCTTCCCCCGGCGGGAAAGGGGGTCGAATCATCTCAGGGTCAGTCGGTTTCCAGAAGAGCGTGGGCTTCGGCCTCCACGCCTAGCGCCTCGCAATCAGCGAGGGTGGAACGGAAGGCGGCCTCGACCATCCTGCAGCGTCGCTCGTCGCGGGGCACGCGTCGCTCCAGTTGCGTCCGGAGCTTCATGAGGCGTACGAGGCGCATCAGGAAGAGGGCTTGGAGATCGTCGTATCGCGCGGTTGGGCCCGGCAACGGGTACTCTCCTGGTGAATCCGCGTCCACAGACCTTCCTACTTCGACGACTCAAACCCGAATCACATCGTACTATGTGAGCAGCTTTCCAGTGTAGCAAAACCAGGGACAAACCTGTGACGAGGCTGTGACCCACAGACCGTGACTGTCTGAATACCTGGCCTCGACGGGGTTGATTGACGCTCGTCACCGCGCGGCCTATACTCCTCAAGTCGAGCAAGAAGCTTGGTCCAGGGCGTGTGGGTCGGATGGCTCCCCACGCCCAAGAGGCGCACCGACGAAGTCGACGCTCCGGATTCCCACCAGCAGCGAGCGCCAGTCCGCCCGAACGCGGAGTGGCGTTTTTTGTGACCGCCACCATATCGATAGGAGGGCTTGATGCAGTCTAGCCTCATCGGGAAGATCCAGAAAGCCCACTTCTACGCGGAGGAGCCCGACCGGGTCGACGTTCAGGGGTTCGCCGCGACGTTCCGCGGCGACCACGACAGCTACACGGTGAGCTATCGGGACGGGCACTGGAAATGCACGTGCGGTTTCTTTCCGCAATGGGGCGTCTGCAGTCACATCATGGCGACGCAGCGCATGCTGGGGCCCATCGCCCCCCGCGACCGCGAGGCTGCCGATCTCGCGCCTACCCCAGGGATAGTTTGACTCCGCCGCCTCAGGTCCCGTGTATCCATTCCTGGTGGCGCTTCAGTTCCTGACTCGGCTTCCTTCCCCGATTCGGCACGACATCACTCCTGAGGACCTGGGCCGCGCCATCGGCTGGTTCCCCGTAGTTGGAGCGGCCCTGGGAGTTTTACTGGCCGCCGGCGACAGCGTGGCCAGCGCATTGCTCCATCCCATGGTGGCCAACGCGCTAATCGTCGCTTTCCTGGTAGCTGTCACGGGCGCCCTTCATCTCGATGGGCTCATCGACACGGCCGAAGGACTTATCGTCGGACCGGATGGGGCCGCGCGACTCGCCGCCATGCGCCAGACGGTGGTTGGCATGCCCGGTGTTCTGGCGGCCAGTCTGCTACTCCTGGCGACTTTCGGCGCGATCGGCGCGCTTGACCCGCATGTGCGGGCAAAGGCGCTCGTCCTGGCTCCATTATGTGGGCGGACCTGCATCCTCGCGGGCTACTGGCTTTATCCCTACGGGCGACGGGAGCCGAGCCTCAGCAGCTTCCTGAAGACCGGTGCCACGAGCCGGCGAGCGGCCGCCGGCCTCTCCTTCGCAGCGGCGGCCTGCCTGGTAGTTGCGGCGGTCGGCGGGATCGCGGTGCTGGTGTTGGCCCTGGCCGCCATGCATGCCATAGCGAGGATCGCGCTCACCCGTGTACCCGGCCTCACCGGCGATGTCCAGGGCGCCATCTGTGAGACTACCCAACTGACCGTGCTGCTGGCGGCGCCTCTCGCGCTGCGCTCCTGATGGGGTTCTTCGTCGCGCTGCAGTTCCTGACGATCCTCCCGTCCACGCTGAAACGCCCGATTGGCCAGCAGGAGATGGGAAGGTCCATGCGCTGGTTCCCCGCCGTCGGGCTGGTGATCGGCGGTGCCGTGGCCGCGGTGGACTACGGGCTGGGGTTCGTGACAACGTCGGAGATCAGAAGCGTCGCCGTGGTAGCGCTGCTCGCGATCCTCACGGGCGGTCTCCACCTGGACGGCCTCATGGACACCTGCGACGGGCTGTTCGCCTTCGCGTCACCTCAGAGACGGCTGGAGATCATGGCCGACAGCAGGGTAGGAAGCTTCGGGCTCGTCGGGGCCATCACCCTTCTCCTGCTGAAGTTCGCTGCGATCCTGGCGCTCCCTGCCGCTACGCGGCCGGCCGGCTTCCTCGCCATGGGCGCGCTCTCGCGGTGGTCGACGGTGTACGCGACGGTGCGCTATCCCGCCGCTCGCGCCAGCGGCCTCGGCCACGCGTACAAGCAGACGGCGGGGCGAGCAGAGCTGGCGCTCGCCACCGCCATTGCCATAGGCGGCATCGTGCCCGCGGGGCCGGCCGGAGCGGGCGCGCTCGTGGTCGCCTGGCTTCTCACCGTCGGCATTGCAAGGTACGCGACGGCGCGTATTGGTGGCCTGACCGGAGACGTGTACGGCGCCATCTCAGAGGCTGTCGAGGTGGCCGTGCTGATCGCGTTACCTCCGTTGTGGCGACTGAGCTCCCTCGCGTGGTTTTAGGTTGCCGAAGGTCGCTGCTGGCCGATCCGTGGACACGTAGGGGCGACGCACGCGTCGCCCGCGGGCGCGGCATGCCGCGCCCCCTACCGGAATGCCCGGACTGACCGCGCGCGTGCACAGGTAGGCCCCCTCCAGGACAATCGAGACGACCTCGCGCCACGCCTCGAGCCCGCCCCGCGTCTCCTCCGGTTCGCTAGTCTGTTATGCTGGCCGCTTGCCGATGTTGACCTTTGAGCCTGACATCCTCTACGTCCACGCTCCTCAGGTGGGTGCTGGCCTCGCCTCTCGCCTTCGAGGCCGCCGCCCACTGTTCGTGTGTGTCATCGCGTCGACCGATACGGCCCTCGTGCCGGGCATCTCCGCCGCGGGCGCTTCCGCTGAGATGATCCCCTTCACCGCCGCGGCCGACGCGGAGGTGCTCGCCCATGGCGCCGCCCGCTGCATCGTCGGCGTTCCGAGCAACCCGCTCGGTCCGCCCGGGCCGGCGATCATCACGCGGGCCGCGCTCGAGCTGGGCTCCATTCCGCATCTGATCGTCAGCGCCGGCTGTCGCATCGTGCCCGACGCGCCCTACGTCGACCTGGGGGGCCGGCCTGGGGGGCTCATAACCGAAGGCGCCGCGGTACCCGACGCCGGCGATTTGTTCCGACGCGGGCGCGAGCTGGGCCGCCGTACGGTTCGCTCCTACGATTACCTGGTGATAGGCGAGAGCGTGCCGGGCGGTACGACCACCGCCCTTGCCTTGTTGCTGGCCCTGGGAGTCTCCGCCGACGGGCGGGTGAGCAGCAGCCTGGCCGGTAATGCCCACGAGCTGAAAAGCCAGCTGGCCCAGGAGGCCTTACGGCGACTCGACTCGCGGACGGCCGCCGCGGACCCACTCGCAGCGGTGGCGGTACTGGGCGATCCGATGCAGGCAGCGGCCGCTGGCATAGCGGCGGGCGCCCTGGACGAGGGGGCGCCGGTGCTGCTGGCTGGAGGGACGCAGATGATCGCGGTGCTGGCGCTTCTGACACGCCTCGCCTCTTTGGAGCGGCGACGCCTCGATGCTGGCTCAATCGGGGTGGCGACGACCCGCTGGGTGGTTGAGGATCCGACAGCCGACACGGCCGGCCTCATGTCCGACGTGGGCGGCTACCCGCTCGTGGCGACCCCGCTGTCGTTCGCCGGCTCCCGATTCCGCGCGCTGCAGCAGTACGAGGACAATCTGGTAAAAGAGGGCGTTGGGGCGGGAGGCGCCGCCATCGCCGCCACTCTGGCCGCGAATGTTCGCTGCGATGAGCTGCTGACTCGCGTCGAGGCAATCTACGAGCGATTAATGCCGAGTGAGGACTGAGTGCTGAGGACTGAGGACTGAGGATGGCGAGGGGTGCTAGAGGCGAGCCAGTCGGTTATCAAGAGGAGATTCGCAAGCCTGGGCCCGGCGCGAGCTCCTCACTGAGCCCTCAGTCCTCAGTCCTCAGTCCTCGCACGACGCGCTGTGGGAACACGACGTTCGTTTGGGGGGCCCGCACCTACGTAATGGGGATCGTCAACGTCACGCCAGACTCGTTCTCAGGCGACGGCATGCTGGACCCGGCGGCTGCGGTTGCCCACGGCCTGTTCCTCGCCGACAACGGCGCGGACGTCCTCGACGTGGGTGGCGAGTCGACGCGCCCGGGTTCGGAGCCCATCGCGGCCGACGAGGAACGCCGTCGGGTCGTTCCCGTCATCGAGTCCCTGGCCCGTCAGACGAAGGTCCCCATCTCAGTCGACACCTACCGTGCCGAGACCGCCGAAGCTGCGCTCGAGGCGGGCGCCACCATGGTCAACGATGTATGGGGGTTCCGGCGCGACGCGAGGCTCGCCGGTGTTGTCGCTCGACGGGGCGCGTGCGCGGTGGCGACGCACAACCGCCGGGCCGTCGCCACGAGAGATCAAGAGCTGGGCGGGTTCTTCCCAAAGGTTGAATACACGGACCTCCTCGCCGACATCGCGGCGGAGCTTCGTGAGAGCATCGAGATCCTGGTCCACGCGGGCGTGCCGCTCGAGCGGATCATCGTGGACCCCGGCATCGGATTCGGGAAGACGCCGACGCAGAACCTGGAGCTGTTGCGCCGGCTCGGCGAGCTGCGGGCGCTGGGGCGGCCGGTCCTGATCGGCCCGTCGCGCAAGTCCTTCATCGGCCTCGCCCTAGGACTGCCGCCCGACCAGCGCGTCGAGGGCACCGCCGCGACGGTAGCGCTCGGAATCGCCAACGGCGCAGATCTCGTCCGGGTACACGACCTGCCTGCCATCGCGCGGGTCGCGCGCATGGCCGACGCCATCGTACGAGGACCGAGGACTGAGGGCTGAGTTGTGAGGACAACGGGGTCCATCTAAATGCTTCGTAGAAACGAGGCCAGGCCACCCCCCTCCCTAACCCTCCCCCGCAAGGGGGGAGGGGACAGCCGCACTCCCTCCCCCTCGACGGGGGAGGGACCAGTGCTTCGCAGTCCCCGATCCGCACTCCGTACTCCGCAATCCGCATTCGCCGCGGCGCTGGCGTACCTTGACAGCTTCGTCGACCTCGAGCGCGGGGGGTTCGCCTCCGCCGCGATGGGCCTCGAGGGGATCCGGGCACTGCTTGAGGCGCTGGGGGATCCCCAGCGTGAGTATCCGTCGATCCTGATCGCGGGCACGAAGGGGAAGGGGTCCACCGCCGCGATGGTCGAGCGGACCCTCAGGGCGGCTGGCCGTCGGACGGGGCTCTACACCCAGCCGCATCTGCACACCATCCGTGAGCGCGTGCGGGTGGAGGGAGGGCTCATCGGCGAGGCCGACTTCGCCGTGCGGATGGACGCCGTTCGCACGGCGGTCCGCGCCGTCTCGAGAACCGCCGGCCTGACCACGGCGTACGAGGTGATGACCGCCCTCGCCCTCCACCACTTTGCAGAGGAGCGGGTGGATATCGCCGTTTTGGAAGTCGGCCTCGGCGGGCGCCTCGACGCGACGAATGTCGTCGACGCGGCCGTCTCGGCTCTCACCTCGATAAGCCTCGACCACACCCAGGTGCTGGGCGACACCGTGGAAGCGATTGCCGCCGAGAAGTCGGACATCATCAAGCCCGAGCGGCCATGCGTCTCGGCGAGGCAGCCAGCGGCCGCCATGGCCGTGATCCGCGAAGTGGCGCGGGCACGCGGCGCTCGGCTGTTGGTGGCCGAGGAGGATGGAGCCAGCTGGGACACGCCCCCGCGCCGCTGGGACCTGCTGACCGCGGAGGGACGCATCCCGGCGCTCCGACCCGCCCTGCGGGGCGCGTTCCAGCGCACCAATGCGGCCGTGGCCGCTACGATCGTGGACACACTTCAGCTCACGGGCCTGGCGACAATCGGGCCGGAGGCGATGCGAGCCGGCATCGAGCAGGTCGTCTGGCCCGGCCGGTTCGAGCTTGTCGCGCGCGACCCGACGACGATCGCGGATGGCGCCCACAACGTGGAGTCCGCGCACCGGCTGCGCGAGGCGCTCGATGAGGAGCTCGCCTCCCCTGAGGTGGTCCTTGTTGTGGGCATCGCAGACGACAAGGACGTACCGGGTATCGTCCACGCCCTGCTGCCCGCCCGCCTCCTGGTGGCAACGCATGCTCGCCATCCCCGAGCGGCAGACCCGGAGCAGATAGCAGCTGCCGCCCGCGCGAGCGGCGTCGCGACGATCATCGCACCAGACGTCGGGCAAGCCATAGGTATCGCCAGGAGCGGCGCTCGCCCGACAGACGTCGTCGTTGCGACGGGGTCGCTCTACGTGGTGGCGGAGGTCCGCGAGGCACTGGGGTTGGCGGAGCCCAGCGGTGAGGCGGCCTTCCGGCCGTGGGCGGCTACGAAGAACGCGCCGCCCTCCACCCCTAGCACTCCTGAGGCGGATACGGACGGGGGCCGCCCTCACCCCTCCGAGTGCCCCGATCCATCGGGGCTCGGAGTCCGCCTGGCGGACAGCCCTCTCCCAGAGGGCCCAGAGGGAGAGGGTCGATGATCAGGCTCATCCTCGTACGCCACGGTGTCACCGAGTGGAATCAGGCCGGGCGGTATCAGGGCCATCATGATGTTCCGCTTGGGGCGACTGGGCGGGCGCAGGCCGTGTCCGCGGCGGAACGGCTCCGTGGTGAGTCCATCACTACCGCCTTTTCCAGCGACCTGAGGCGGGCGCACGAGACCGCGCGGATCATCCTGCGCGGGCGCTCAGTCTCGGCCACGCCGACCCGGTCGCTGCGCGAAATGTCCTGGGGCGCCTGGGAGGGGCTCAGCGCGGGAGAGGCGGCCGAGCGATTCAGCGCCGAGTGGGACGCGTGGACGCGAGATCCTGTCAACGAGCGTCCTCCGGGCGCAGGTGAATCCTTCGGTGAGCTTGCGGTTCGCGTTCGGGACTTCTATCACTCGACTGTTGAAGCTTTGGCCCGCGACGGAGACGGCGTGCCCAGCCGGTTCCTGTACCGTACAGCGGGAGAGGACGCGAGGAGGGCGATGCACCACACAGCGCTCTTCGTCTCGCACGGAGGGCCGCTGCGCGCGCTCCTCGCCCATTGCCTCGATATCCCGCTCCACCTGTACTGGCGCCTGGGGATCCGGCCGGCTTCGGTTAGCATTCTCGACGTGTATCCGGAAGGCGCCATCGCAGAGGTCATCGGCGACACGTCGCACCTCGAAGTTCCGGGACCCAGGTTCTCGGTCGCAGGACTCGATCTCGGCGAGGCAGCCAGCACAGGACCGCAGCAGCTCGTAACCCCACCCCCCTCCCTAACCCTCCCCCGCAAGGGGGGAGGGGACAGCTCTTCTTCCTCTCGGCAACAGCCGTGAACGTGGCGGCCATCGTGCTGGCTGCGGGCGAGTCGTCCCGCATGGGCCGGCCCAAGCCCCTCCTGCCGATGAATGGCGAGACCTTCCTCGGCCACCTGTTAGCAGAGATCCGCGCATCGCGAGTTGCGCGTACCGTAATCGTGCTGGGCTACAAGCCGGAAGTCGTGCTCGAGGCCATGCCTGAGGTCACACCGCTCGTCGTCGTGAACGAGCGCTACGAGTTGGGGCAGCTCTCATCGTTGCAGGTGGGCCTCGACGCACTGGGCAATGAGCCGGACGCGGTCCTGATGTTCCTGGCGGATCACCCGTTCATCACCCGGTCTCTCATCGATGCCGTCATCGAAGCACGTGAGCAGAGCCGCCGCCCTATCGTCATTCCCACCTTAGGCGGACGGCGGGGGCACCCCACCCTCTTCGCGCGCTCGTTATTTCCGGAGCTGCTGGCGGCGCCCCTCGATCAAGGGGCCAGAGTGGTCGTTCGCGCCCATGCCCACGAGGTGCTGGAGCTGCCGACCGAGGAGGCTGGCGTGCTGGCGGATGTGGACACGCCGGAGCAATACCAACAGTGGCTGGCGCGCTGGCGCTCGGTGGAGCGTCGTGTGCCATAATGGAACCCCGTGGCTGAATCGTCCACATCCCTTGCCCCCGCCATAGTCCGCACGCGCGCGGCCGCCGACTGGGTAACGCCCGCTCTGGCGACCATCTTCGTCTTCTCGGGCGCCAGCGGACTCATCTACCAGATCTCGTGGGTGCGGCTCCTGTCGCTCACCTTCGGGGTGACCATTTACGCCGTCAGCACCGTGGTCGCCGCCTTCATGGGTGGGCTCGCACTGGGGTCATTTCTAGGCGGGCGGGTCGCCGACCGCGTGCGCCGCCCCATCCTCTGGTACGCGGTGGCCGAGGGGATCATCGCCTTGATGGGCATCGCGTCTCCCGCCGCCCTGTCCTGGGTCCAGAGCGCCTACCTGGCCCTCTATCCCAGGGACTCGACGGAAGCCGCGCTCGCAGTCGTGGCCCTTCGTTTCGTGCTGGCGGCTGTAGTGCTCATGGTGCCTGCCACCTTGATGGGCGCAACGCTGCCCCTCATGGTCAAGGGCTCGCTCGCCATGAGCCAGGCGATCGGCCCACGCGTATCGTGGCTCTATGCCAGCAACACGACAGGGGCGATAGGCGGCACCGTGGCGGCGGGCTTCGTTCTCATTGGGACGGTCGGAATCAGCGGGACCATCGCGGTGGCGGCGGCGTTGAACCTCGTCGCTGCTGCCTCGGCCCTGATGTTAGGCGCCGCCGTTCGCCCCGCCCTTCGGGTTCAGAGTTCCGAGGCCCGAGTTCCGAGCTCGCGGCCTCTCGGAACTCAGAGCTCAGAACTCGGAACTTCGCCCCTGGTTCGCCGCTTAGTCATCATAACCTTCGCTGTCCAGGGGTTCGCGTCCCTCGCCTACGAGGTGGTCTGGACGCGCGTGCTGGCCATCATTCTGGACGGAACCACGTACGCATTTTCCATCGTCCTCGCCACGGTACTGCTGGGGATTGCGCTGGGGAGCGCACTCGTCGGCCCGCTGATGTCGCGGCCCCTTCCCTGGGTGCGGGTGTATGCGCTGCTCCAGGCGGGCGTCGCGGCGCTCGCGTTCCTGGGCATCGTGGTTTTCGCCCGCATCTACGGCATCATGGGCCGGCTCGATGAGGCCCCACTGCTCCAGCAGCTCCTCGCCTCGGACCTCGCCTGGATGGCGATGGTCGCAATGGTCGCGATTCTGCCGCCCATGTTGCTGCTGGGTGCCAGCTTCCCCATCGCCGCCCGCATCGTCGTCTCGGGCGCCGCAAACGCTGGTCGGGACCTGGGTGTGCTCTATGCCGGGAACACGGCCGGGGCGATCCTCGGCGCCTGGATGGCGGGCTTCTTCCTGATCCCGTCGCTGGGCACGCAGCTCTCCATCGAGCTGCTGGCCGCGCTCAGCGCTACCCTCGCAGTAGCCCTTGCGCTGGCGAGCGGCCGGGGGCGGGCCGCGCTCGCGGCCGCTGCCGCCGCTCTCACCGTCGGATCGGCGGCCATTGCGCTGATCATGGCGCCCAACATGTACGCGCGCATCGTGGCCGGCCATTTTCCGGGACGCGACATCGTCTGGGTTGGTGAGGGCCAGGAGACCTCGGTCGGGGTCCTGCGCAATCAGGAGACGGGCCAGATCAACATGTTCATCAACGGCCAGAACCAGGCCAGCGACGACGCCGGCACCGTATCGTTCCACCGTCTCTTGGGCCACATCCCGATGACGATTCACCCCAATCCGCGAGACGTTCTCATCGTCGGCCTGGGCGGCGGCAGCACGGCCGGCGCCCTTGCGCGCCATGAGCCGCGGCGGATCGATGTAGTGGAGCTGTCCGATACCGTCGTCGAGGGCGCGCGGTACTTCAGCCACGTCAATCGGGACGTGCACCAGGCGCCGTCTCTCCACCTGAAGATTGACGACGGCCGCAACCACCTGCTCCTCACAAACCGCAAGTACGACGTCATCACAGCTGACGTCATCCACCCGAGAAATGCCGGGAGCGCAGTGCTCTACTCGTATGAGTATTACGACCTCGCGCGCAGGGCGTTGAACCCCGGCGGACTGATGTCGCAATGGCTGGAGGATCGCCCCGACTCGCCGGACAATGAAGCTCAGCGCAAGCTCATGGCCCGCACGTTCCTGAAGGCATTTCCGTACGTGACCATGTGGGTATGGGGCGCCCTGATGATCGGCTCTAACGAGCCCATCGACGTGGACCTCGACCGCATCGTGGCGCACTGGGATCAACGTGGCCTCGGGGAAGTGCTGGAGGGTAGCGGCTTCGACTCGCCCGATGCGTTCAAGGCGCTCTACGCGTTGAGCGACGCGGAGCTGCGCGCCTGGGCCGGCGAAGGACCGATCATGACGGACAATCATCCATACGTCGAATACTACTTCTCCCTCCCCGGGCGACCCTTCGTGCCCAGGTGGAGTCGGGGCTCATCACAGCCGTGAGCCGCCCAGGCGATGCCCCAGCGGCAGAAGGGACCCACGCGCCTCTCCGCGATCCCGCCGCGTCAGGGGAAGAGGCGCAGGCGCGCGTGCGGGCTCGTGCGCGGCGCCTGGTGTATGAGCGCCTGGCTTTGCTCTCGGCAGCCATCTGGGTAGTGGGGACGTTTGTCCTGTTCGTCGCCATTGTGCCGGTCGTGGCGCGGCCGCAACCGTTCATCGCAGTGGCCATGACCGTCCCACTGATTCCAGCTGCCTTGCCGTGGCTCTTCTACGGGATGATCAGCGACCGCGTGGCGCGCCGTTGGATGGCCCGGGAAACTATGCTCGATCCCACTGAGCGAAGTTCCAACCAGCGGTCAAGCCCCTCTGCGGGCCCTTCACCCCCTTCACCATGACAAGCGGCTGGACCGACCAGTAAAGGGGCATGAAAGCTACGTCTCCCATGCCCTCTTGGAGCAGTTGCTGGTGGAGGGGGAGCCGCTCTCGCGGCTCAATGGTGAGGGCGAGACGATCGGCGATGGCGTCGTATCGGGGGTTGGCGTAGCCGGTGATGTTCCGTCCCGTCCAGTTGTTCTCAGGAGTCGCCAGCTCTCGGCCGTGGTGGAACTGCACCGCGGTCTCGAGCCAGTTGGGTTCGCCTGTGATGGCGAAGGGAAACTGCGCCTGGTACCCGCGCTCTCGAGCCTGGGCAGCCGTGATGGCCCGAACTCCAGTAGCGACGCCCACGGCCTTCCACTGGTCCGCGATGATGGTGACCTCCTTCTCGGTGCCGATCTGGGTGCCGGCCCAGATCTCGGTTTCGAAGCGCTCCCCCGTCGTCTGGTGCACCAGAACCCCATCGGACCCTCGCGCCCACCCGGCCTGGCCCAGTAGCTGCTGAGCGCGATTAAGGTCGTACGGGTACCGCGGAACGAAGGGATCGACCTCAGCGCGCTGCGGATGAAACGGGGGGAACCAGCTGTCCACGACGGGAGCATAGCCGTGGGTCATCACCTCCGACAGGCCCTGGCGGTCCAGGGCATGGAAGAAGGCCTGGCGCACGCTCCGCATCGGGAAGCCGTTGGAAGGGCGGGCGATAGCCGGGTTCTGCTGGAGCCTCAGGATGCGGACGTCGTCGGTCAGGTCGGCCCGAACCACGTTGCCCGTACCCTCCCAGCGACGCCTGATCTCCTCAGCCGCCTCCAGGTCCACGCCCGGCGGCATGATGATGTCCACGGTGCCCGATAGGATGTTGGCCAGCATCGCATTGGCATCGAAAACGTAGCGCACCACCACCGAGTCCAGCAGCGGACGCCCGAGGTAGTAGCCCTCAAACGGGGCGTACTCGGAGTGCGAACCCTGCTCGTATCTCACCAGACGATATGGCCCGAGACCGATGAAGTCGCTGGTGAGCGGCGGTGTGTGAAGGAAGCGCTCCTTGTCCGCACGGTAGAGGTCCTCGGCAAGATGTCGAGGGAGCGGCCCCAGAGCTGGGGCCTCGTCCGCCGGGACGTAGGTCTTCGACCATCTGACGACGAAGGTGAGCGGATCCGGCGCATTGGCCGATTCCATCGCCTCGAGGGCGCGCCCCCAGCGGTTGGGGAGAGCCGGATCCTTGCTGACGGCGAAGGTAAAGAGCAGGTCCGCACTACTGAAGGGCGCCCCGTCGTGCCATTTTACGTTCGGGCGCAACTTCCAGGTTGTCTCCATTGTACCGTCGTCGTTGACGCGCCAAGTGCCGCGCTCGATGGAGATCTGCTCGGCCGCCAGCTGCGGCACCCATGCGTTGTCGTCGTTGCTGACGACGAGCTGGTTGTGGGCGATATCCACCTCGATGCCGGCGCCTCGGCGGCTCGCCCCCGCCGAGGGATAGCCGGTGAGGATGTCCGGCTCTCGCTTCTCAGCGATGGTGAGGACCTTCCTGGCGGGCGCCTGGGCGGACTGCGCATCGGACGAGGCCCCGGGCTGCCCTGGCTGCACGCAGCCACTCGATAGGACGACTAGGACGATCATGCAGCCCTTGAATGCTCGCATCGGACCCACACCCCAACACGTTTGGCGTGCCGCAAGCTTACGCGCGCCCGGGACGAACATCAACCGAACGCCAATTAGAGAATCCGCGATTTGACGCCTCCAGGAGCGCCCGATTAGACTGGCACGCAACCAAGTCGCCAAAGCGAATGGAGTCGGAATGACTGCGATCGAGGCGCCCGCGCCGTTCACTGTAACCAAGATCCGGCCGCAGATGGTATCCCGAGGGAAGAAGAGCCAGCAGCTGGCGCGGACCGAGACCCTGGATCTGGGCGTCCAGGTCGTCGCGCCCGACGACGGCGAGACCAACCTTCACTCCCACCCGGGCCTCGACTCCTCCTGGGTCGTCCTGGACGGGGAGGCGATCTTCTACGGTGAGGACGACACCGTCGTCGCGACGCTCGGTCGGAACGAGCTGATCATGATCCCGGCGGGGACTCCGTACTGGTTCAAGGCCGGCAGCGAGAAACCCCTCGTCATTCTCCACATCGTTTGCATGAAGCCTGGTTTCACGCGCTCGAGCCGCATGGACCACCAGCCCCGCGTGCACCAGCCGCGAGAAGTGATCCCCGGGGTTTTCTACGAGGGTTAGAGGTCAGCCCCTGATCCCGTAGAAGCGCTCGGCGTTCGTCGCGAGAACCGCCTCTTTGTCCTGTTCTGTCAGGTCGTCGCGCTCGAGCAGCTCCGCGATCTCATGCAGGCAGCTCTCGGCCGTCGTGCCCTCGTGGGGGAAATCGCTCGCGAACAGAAACGGCTCGCGTCCTGCCCGCTGCGTCGCATAGCCGAGGCCCTTGTCGTCACAGTCGAAGCCAACGAAAATGCGTCCTTCCCTGGCCAGTCGGCAGAAGTAGCCGGCCGCGCCTTCCTCTGGCAGCGGGCCTCCCACCCACTCGCCCTCCAGATCCACCTGCAGGTGCCCCTCGTAGGACCGCTCCATGCGGTCCAGGAAGAAGGGCACCCAGGTGGCGCCACCCTCGAGGAACCCCACACGGAGCCTGGGGAAGCGCTCGAATACACCGTGCGAGAGCATCGCCGCCGCCTGAACCATGATCCCGAAAGGATGCCCCAGCGCATGCACAGGGTAGTACGTGCTGAAAGAGTCCATGCCCAGATGACTGTGGGAGCCGCCGTGCACCGCCAGCGCGCAGTCCAACTCTTCAGCGGCCTCGTAGACTGGATCATAGATCCTGTCGCCCAGGTGTCCCTTGATGCCCTCGCCCGTCGAGGGGAGCATCGCTGCGGGCATTCCCAGCTCTTTCACGACCCGATGCAGCTCCTCGGCCGCTGCGTGCGGGTCCTGGACGGGGATCAGGGCCGCCCCTTTGACGCGAGGCGTGACGTTCGTGAACCGATCGTAGAGCCAGTTGTTGTAGGCGCGGCACGCGGCGATGGCCCAATCGATGGAGGGAATCCGACCCACGCCGAGCCCCGTGCTCGGGTACACGACGGTCCAGTCGATGCCCGTGGCATCCATGAACTCGACCCAGTCGCCAGCGTCGGGATTGTTGGGCCCGCCGCGCGCTTTCGTGCCCCCCCGGCGCCCGCCAGTATCGGCCGTCGCCCCCAGGAAGTTAGTGTGCAAATGGTCGAACTGCGGGAAGATAGGCCCCGAGTGCGCCCCTCTGGGCATGTACTTCGCGATCTCTTCGTTCTGACCCCGCTCTACGATGTGGCCGTCGGCATCGATGATGCGCATGGTCTTCTCCTTATTCGCCTCTCCTTCTGGGAGAGGCGAGCACCGCCCGCGCAGCGGGTGAGGGCTTGGCTCGAGGTTACGCCCTCACCCCAACCCTCTCCCAGAGGGAGAGGGGCTAGTCCATCTCCCAGGTGTGGACGTTCCAGCCGCTGGCCAACTGGATTGGATTGATTGGGCCCGGGCCGCGGACACCCTTGCGAACCGCGACCGAGACCGTGCCGAAGTAGTAGTACATGGGGACGAAGATCGCCTCGTCCGCGGCTATCTTAAGCACGTCCGCGTAGAGCGAGCGCCGCTGGCCCGCGTCCAGGGTCCCGATGTACTGGTCGTAAAGCCGGTCGTAGGCCGGATTGGCATAGCCGCCGCGATTGTTGCCCCGCCACCGGGTGGCTTCCGACGAGATCTGGCTGCCGTGGAACTCGGCCATCGCCTCAGGGTGGTTGCGCACGCTGTTGGCGAACACCCCCTCGGTCTTGGACCGCAGCTCGTCCTTGTTGGGGGCCTCATTGGGGATGAGGTAGGTCGTGCCGTCGATCCCGCCTGCGCGCCACAGGTCCGCGAGGGTCAGGATTTCGCGCAAGTTCTCCGGGTTGCCGCCGACGGTGCGCACCTCGACTGTGATGGGCTGCCCGGCGCTGTTGCGGTACATGCCACCCGGCCCGCGAGTCCACCCGGCCTCGCCGAGGAGCCGTTCCGCGCGCGCGAGGTCATACGGATACCGCGCCAGGCCGCGCTCCTCCATGAGCGCGTAAACCGGATCGTCGCGGGTGACCAGGGTGTCAGCGACCGTCGTCAGTCCGTACTCGAGGGTGTCGACAATGGCCTGGCGGTCTAGCATGTGCACCAGGGCCTGGCGCACGCGCACGTCACCGACCCAGGGGGAAGCAGGATCGCGGTAGGAGAACCAGTTGACCCGCAGCCCATTCATGATGGGAGTGACAGTGCCCGCGCCCGAAGCTTCCCAGGTGCTCTTGGCGGCCACGATCTGTTCCGTCTTCAGGGCGCCCACGGGCACGACGTCGATCTCTCCCGCGAGCAGGTTTGCCACGAGGGTATTGACGTCCGGGAAGTAGCGGGTGACGACGCGGTCCACCTTCGGCCGGCCCAGGAAGTAGTCGTCGAACGCCAGGCCCTCCAGGTGGCTGCCGAGGACCCATTCGCCCATGCGGAACGGGCCGAGACCGACGAACTCCCGGGTCCAGTAAAGATTATTAATGAACGCCTGTTTGTCCCCGGACTGGTAGAGATCGGAGAGGAGGTGCCGCGGGACGGCGGGGATCTCGGACACGCCGTGCGCGTTGGCCAGGATATACGGTTGGCGCCACGTGACCACGAGGGTCTCCGCGTCGCTCGCCACCACGTCCGCGACCAGCCGCAGCCAGGCGCCGCGCGTGATCGGGATCTCGTCATCCCGGACGATGCGCATCCCAAACAGGAAATCCTCGATGGTCAGCGGCATGCCATCGTGCCACTTCACGTTGGGACGGAGCCTCCAGGTGATCTCCATGCGCCCGTCGGGCATCACGCGCCAGTCTCCGTCGTCCAGACTCGGAACCTTCTGGGCGAGCCGTGGGGTTGGCTCACCCCGGTCGTCATAGACCGTAAGGCCGGAGTGGAACATGAGCCCCGGCTCGGGTCCGCCTGTTCCACCGGCGGAGAACAGCGCAATGCCGGTCCTGGGCTCGTCGACGACGGCCATGCGGAGCGTCTTGGGCCCTCGGCGCTCGGCGGGCTGGTCGCCGCTTCCGCGGCTCGCCGGTTGCGGCAGCGACGTGCAGCTCAGAGCCAGCAGACCCAGGACACACACCGAGGCCATCAGGAATCGAGACCGCGCGTTTCGCATCCCGTTTCCCCCCATCACGCCGTACATGCTGTCCTCCCCTCCGGGTCGATGATAGCCACGTCCGGGTTCCTGGTCAAAGCAAACGGTAGCCACTTGCCCGAACCGGTGGTATGCTCGCACACAGGCCGGGACTGGGCCCGGTCGCGCGACGCCCTCACCCCAGCCCTCTCCCAGGGGGCCCAGGGGGAGAGGGAGCTTGGCGGTCGGCGCGTTGATCCAGGTTCATCGAATCGGAGGCGCAGCAATGGCGAAGAACTTCACGGTCTGCATGGGTAGTCTTGGCACAGGGCTGTGGCGGAGCGCGGACGGAGGAGAGAAATGGCAGCGGGCGCGGCTGGGAGACGGCTACCAGGGCGAGAAATCGGTCTACGGCCTCGCCGTCCACCCGAAGGATCCATCGATCATCTTCGCCGCTGGCGGCGATGGCGTCTACCGCAGCCGGGATCGCGGCATGAACTTTGAGCGGCTGGATTCGCCCATGAACACGATGCGCGTCTGGCGGGTCGCCATCGATCCGGTCGAGCCGGATACCGTGTTCGCGGGGACCTGTCCGGCGGCCGTTTTCCGATCGCGTGATGCCGGCGAGCACTGGGAGAACGTGTGCGCTGACTTCGCCGAGGAGTGCATGAATGTCGGGACTCCCCGCATCACGGCGTTGGCGGTCGACCCGGGGGACCATCGCATCGTCTGGGCGGGCGCGGAGGTGGACGGGGTCCGCATGAGCCTGGATGGTGGCAACAGCTGGGCGCGTGTGACCGGCGGGCTTCTCGACGAACCCGACATCCACGACATCGCGGTAGTGCCGGGCAGCCCCGGCCGCGTCTTCGTCTCCACGCCCCGCGAGATCGCCGTCAGCGACGATCGCGGCGACAGCTGGCAGGCCGTCGGCGCCCGCGACCACTTCTCTATGCCCTATTGCCGCAATGTCGCGGTCAAGGTGGACGATCCCAGCGTGATCTTCGTGGGGACAGGCGACACTGCGACGGGCGATGCGGGCTCGATCCAGCGCTCGGAGGACGGCGGCCGCACCTGGGAGGCGCCGCGCCTGCCCATGCCCGCCAATTCCTACATCAGCGGGTTCGCCACGCACGCGGCGGACCCCGACCTGGTGCTGGCCTGCACGCACTACGGGCAGCTCTACGCCAGCGCCGATGCCGGGAACTGGTGGGTCAAGCTGCCGAAGGAGTCGACGGAGGTCAGAGGCGCGCTCGCCTGGATTCCCA
This sequence comes from uncultured Chloroflexota bacterium, assembly GCA_964417895.1. Classification (GTDB taxonomy): domain Bacteria; phylum Chloroflexota; class UBA6077; order UBA6077; family SHYK01; genus CAYQJS01. The sequence continues at coordinate 44,187 of CAYQJS010000027.1, forward strand.
ACTGACGTCGAAGCCCGACGGAGGGCAGCGCGGGCAGGCACAGTCTGAGAGGCTGATGGGGCGGCATGCACCGCGCCGCCAATGGACTGGGCGCGGGGTCGCGTTTTCAACCTCAGTAGGCTGAGACCACTCGCGGAGATCACCGCCTGTGGAATTTGAATGGGACCCTATCAAGGAGGCCCAGAATCTCAGCGGGCACGACCTGTCGTTTCATGAGGCCGCCACGACGTTCAGTGATCCGCTGTCTATGACGTATCCAGATCCTGACCACTCCATTGGAGAGAGCCGATTTATCATCGTGGGCATGTCGTATCGTGGCAGGCTACTCGTCGTTGCTCACACTCAACGGGGCGACCGCATACGTGTCATTAGCGCATGAGTGGCAACCTCTGACGAGAGGAGGGTTCATGAAGAAGGGGAGTGATAATGACGAAGATGACGACCTTCGTTCGGAATACGACCTCAGGCAGTTGGAAGATGGGGTTAAGGGAAAGTACGCAGAGCGTTACCGGAAAGGCACAAACGTAGTGTTGCTAGCCCCGGATGTAGCCGCGATGTTTCCCGATGATGAGTCCGTCAATGAAGCACTCCGGGCCCTGATGCAAATCGCGCTTCGCCGAGGTGCCTGACCTCCGCCACTTGACTCCGTGAGGTCTACGAGGAGGATCAGGATGCGGCGCTCGAGCACTCCGGATCACGATCAGCGACACCCGGGGGGGCGAGAATACGGTGCAGCTGATGGCCGATATGTGAAAGCGCGTCGCCTGGCGCCTCTGGCCTCGCTTCAGTCCATCTCCCAGGTCGGAGAATCAGAATGGGGACCCGGCGCGCGGGGCGGGGCGGGGGCCCATTCAGCGAACTGGTCACTCGTTCGACGCTCAGCGTGTGCTAGCGGGACACGTCACAGCCGTGTCGCTCGGTCGGCCGTCTGACTCGTGCCGCATTGACAAGCTCATGCCGTCAGCGAGTGGCAGCTCCCACGCCGATGTCACTCGCCATGCCGGCGATCCCATCTGCGTCGACGAGCCGGTAGCCGCCATGTAGCGGAAGACCGTCCCCTCGCTGTTCACGACCCAGGGAAGCCCGGACCCGTCCACCGCGATCCGCACGCCGCCACCGCTGACCAGCTCCCACTGCGAGCCGCCGTCGTACTTCCAGATCTCGTAGTCGCTGCCTCCGACCTAGCTAGCCCGCGCCGATCACCCGGACAGAGCCATCGGCGCCCACGCCGATATCGCGCGCGAGGCGGCTCACGAGCTCGAATGTGCCACTGATGTAGCTGTTGTCCGTGCCGCCCTTAGCCCCGCCTGGCAACCTTCTCTTTCGGCGATTGGAGCTCCGATCGCCTGAACGGGAAAGACCTGGCCTCGGAGGCGAACCGATGGTCCGGACGGAACCGCTCCGGCTACCAGAACCCTCGGTCGGACGCCGTCCTCGAAGCGCTCAAGGTCACCATTGACCCGGCTCAGCGCGTACCGCTGCTGCGGGAGCAAGCCCAGATCTACTCGTCCGACGCCGCCCTCATGCCCCTCTACTGGGAGGTGCGGAGCATATTGGCCCTGAAGGGCCTCAAGATCGCAAATCCCCCCGCGGCCCCCTGGTGGGATCCCTTCGCCTGGGACAAGGAAACAAGCTGAGCCGAATTCGGCACCAATCCAACGTGCCCACACCGGGGCACGCTAATACCCGAGAGCGCGCGCGAGGCCAAAGATCATCTCCTCGAGGTCCTGGAGGGCGTTGAATCGAGGCTGGGCCGCCGTGTGCGGAGTCAGAATGACGTTCTCGAACGCCAGCAGCTCGTCGTCGGCGCGGCCCGGCTCCTCGTAGAGCGGATCGAGGGCGAATCCGGCCAGACGGCCCGACCTCAAGGCCTCCAGCACCGCGGCGCGATCCACGATCTGAGCTCGCGCCGTGTTGATCAGGAAGGACCCGGGCTTCATCTGCGCGAAGCGCGTGCGGTCGAACAGGTTTCGAGTGGACGGAGTGATCGGCAGTTGGATGCTGACCCAGTCGCTCTGGCCGAGCAGGTCCTCGAACGGCGCGTACTCCACACCCAGCTCCCGCTCCTCGGCCTCGGGCACGTAGTGGCGCTGGTAGTAGAGGATTCGCATGCCGAAGGGCGCGGCGCGCCGTGCCAGCTCTCTGCCGATTTCGCCCATACCGACGATCCCGAGCGTCGACCCGTAGAGCATCCGAAGGCCGCCGATCCGCGCCCAGCCGGAATTGGCGGTGTGTCGTTGGTCGAACGTCTTCGGGGAGTATCCCGCCGCCTGGAGCTGCTCGACGCTGATCAGCCCTGCGATCTGGTGCAGCTTCTTCGCGAACGTGAGCATCAGCGCTATCGTTAGCTCAGCACAAGCGATGTTGGCCCGCCGGCGCTGCGTCAGGATCTTGATGGCCCGCGCGGCGCACGCCTCCGCGTCGATATTGCGAATATTCGTGCCGTACTTCTGCACTACCTTGAGCCGCGGGCCCGACTCCAGCTCGGCTAGGCCGACGTGGAACGACTCCACGAGCAAGCCATCCGCATCCTGCAGGGCAGCAGGCAACTCCTCCTCGCCAGCGAGCAGTCGTATTTCCGCCGGGTAGAGGCCATCGGCTCCGCGGCGCACCCGCTCGCACCAGCCCTGGAAATCCGGGAGGTCATGGGCGAAGAAGTCCGCGAACGCCGCCCGCCGCTCTTCGCTCGTGCGCGGGTCGAGCACTACGTGGGTGATGCGCGTGAATGGGTCGTCCTCGACCACGAGGACGGGCTGTCGATCGGAGGAGGTCATGCAGGGGCTCCCAGGGGGATCAGCTTGCGGCTGCCGGGCGCTCGAGGGGAATGTCAAGAGCCTGTAGCACACGCGTGTGCATGTTGTAGGTTCCGATGAGGACGGTCAGCTCGACGATCTGCTGCTCCGTGAAGTAGGGTCGCAGCGCATCGAAGACGGGGGCAGCGACCTGGACGTCGCGCGTCATAGCGTCCGTATACGCCAGGACAGCCCGCTGGCGATCGTCGAACAGGGGCGAGGACTGCCATTCGGCCAGGGCATCGCATTGCTCCAGGGTCAGGCCTTCCTGCAATGCGTAGGTCGGTACGTGCTGCGCCAAAACGTACTGGACCCGCGTGAGGTGGCCAATGCGAATGATGACCAGCTCGCGGGTCAGGCCATCCAGCTCTGTCTGCCAGCGCACCGCACTAACGTGCTCGAACCACGTGCCCGCTAAAACGGGGCTATTCAGGAGCAGCTTGTACACATTCAGCAGCTGGCCACCACGGCCACTGCGGAGCCGCCCGATCAGCTCCGCTAGCTCCGGATGATCCCTCTCTTCGACCAGAGTGACCCGCGCCATGTTGCTCCCAAGCTGATTCATCGGCTCATCCACCCGCCCACATTCAGAGAGCCGCCGATGGGACCATACGCGACATCCGCAACCTCGTCCAGCATATGGCTCCCACCTGGCGCAGGACCCGGCAGGAAGGCGGTGCGCAATTAACTCAACTTGAACTTAGCTAGGCCGATTCGCCCTTTGGCTCCGCTTGCCCACTGCCCATTCCCTCGTGCCCATTGCCCATTGCCTCTTGCCTCGTTTGCCTCGGCTCAGTCCATCTCCCAGGTGTGGATGTTCCAGGCGGTCGCGAGCTGAACCGCTGGCACGGGGCCCGGCCCCCTCACACCCTTGCGGAAGGCAACCGTCTGCTGCTGCATGTCGTAGAAGAGGTGGATCGATACGGCATCGTCCGCCTCGATCTTGAGCATGTCGGCAATGAGGCCCTGCCGCGCATTGAGATCGAGGGTGACGATGGACTCGTCGTACAGGCGGTCGAAGGCTGCGTTGCTGTACCCGCCGCGGTTGCTCCCGTTCCAACGATTGGCCTGAGTGCCCGTCTGGGTGGTGATGAACGCTTCGAGCGCCTCGTGCGTATCCCGCAGCGGGCCAGCCAGTACCCCCGGGTACGCATGCCGCATCTCGTTCCGCACCGCGCTTGGCGCGGTGTCCGGGACCATGGCCGTACTGACGTCGAGGCCCGCCGCCCGCCACTGGCCGGCCACGGCCTCTCCTTCCTTGACGTTGGCGATGTAGTCAGTAAACCGGACCTCGATGGCCAAAGGCTCGCCCCTATCAGACCGGTAGGGGCCATCCTGTGCGCGCGACCACCCAGCTTCCGCCATCAGGCGTTGGGCCCGAGCCAGGTTGAAGGGGTACCTCGCGAGCCCTCGTTGCTCCACCAGCCGATAGATGGGATCCGTCGGCAATACGAGCGTGTCCGCTGGCGCGCTCAGGCCCGCGAGTAGGGCATCCGCCAGCGTCTGCCGGTCGAGCATCTGGATAAGGGCGCGGCGCACGCGGACATCCCGAGTCCATGGGGCTCCCGGGTCCCGCAACTGGAACCGATAGTTACGGGTCCCGGAGAACACCGCCAGCGCTGTCCCGGCTCCGGTCGACTCCCACTGGTTCTTCATCAAGACGAAATGGTCCGCCTGGAAGGACCCGAAGGGGATCGTGTCGACCTCGCCAGCGAGCAGGCTAACGTACAGGACATTGGCGTCGCCGATGTAGCGGAAGATAAGACGATCGATCCTGGGGCGCCCGAGGAAATACTCATCGAAGGCGAGCGCCTCGAGATGGCTGCCAAGCACCCACTCGCCCAGCCGGAAGGGCCCCAGCCCAACGAACTCCTTCGTCCAGTACTGGCTGTTGATGACCGCCTGCTTGTCTCCTCTGCCGTAGAGGTCGCTCAGGAGATGTGCAGCCACCGCCGGGATGTCGACCGGTCCGCTCGCGTTGGCGAGGGTGTACGTCTGCCTCCAACCCACGACCAGCGTTTGCGGGTCGGGCGCGCTGATCTCGGAGATCAAGCTCGCCGCCCGGCTTCGACTGAACGGCATCTCGCGGTCCTGGAGGATTCCAAGCCCGAAAACAAAGTCTGTCGCCGTCGCTGGCGTCCCATCGTGCCACTTGACGTCCGATCGGAGCCGCCAGGTCACCTCCATCCGGCCATCCGGGAACACGTTCCAATCCCCGTCCTCGATGGATGGCACTTTCTGCGCGATGCGGGGCGTGAGGTTGCCCTGCGGGTCGTAGACCGTGAGGCCCGCGTGGAAGGTGTACGTATGCTCGGCCCCACCGATTCCGCCGGCGCCCAGCGCTATGCCCGCGTCCGGCTCGCGACCGTCCACCATCCCCATGCGGAGAACCTTCGGACCTGTACGCGGCTCCCGAGCTGAAGGCTGGTCGCCGGGCCGGCTGGCAGGCCCACAGCTCATCACGATGAGACTCAAACCCGCCATGGCCGCGAGCAGGCTGCCGGCAATGGGTCGTGCGGGGGTTGTCACCATCATGGTGTCCCTCCAGCTGGGCCGTCGCATCGTGCTGCGATAGCTCAGCCCGTTGTAGGTTCCCAGGTTACACCGGATTGCTGGCCCGTGGTGGGCATCGCCGGCTACGCGCTCACCATGTTCACGATGGCCGCCAGCGGCTGACCGTCCAGGCTCTGGAGCGTCGCCGAGCCGCGGAACCCGCCGGGTAGCTCGCCGATGCTCGGCGCATAATAGGTTCTGGCCCCGCCCGCGGCCAGCGCCTCCTCGATCCGGTGCACCAGCTTGCCCTGCGAGTCGTAAAACACAACCGCGAGGACGACCGAGGCGCCGTTCGGGTTCTGGACCTGTATCCCCGTGTTCCAGCCGTCGACGTCCTTCATCACGAGGGGCACGCCGAGCGACGTCGCTGGGAGCTGCCCGACGACGTAGTTCATGGCGGTCGGACCGCCCGCCCTCACCTCGTTGGTAATCCCGACCAGTCGTCCGCCAGTCGGCCCGATGACCGTCGCGGCACCGACCCATCCATTGGGCAGCAGCCGGTTAGCCGGCTGGTAGAAGGTGACGGACGAACCGGCATTGACCATCGCGGGTTCGGCCAAGGCGTTGGGTGTGCCGAGGTAGACAACGGTGACCGCTGCGGGAGCGCTGCCCAGGTTGAACAGCTGCAGCCCCGTGTCCCATCCCTGGTATCTCTTGAACAGCAGCGGGACCTCCAGCCGCTCAGCGCCGCCGATCAACCCCGGGTAGGCCGTCGCGGCTCCATCAGCCCGCACGGCATTGACGACGGCCGCGAGGGGCTGGCCGTTCCGCGATCGGACCATGGCAGATCCCGCGAATCCACCGGGCAGGTCTGTGTTGGTGGCCTGATAGAAAGTATGCGAGGCCAGGGGCGGAATTTCGTCGCTCTCGGTCCAGGCCCCCGTGGTTCCGGCATACGCGATATCGACGATCGAGGTCGTCGAGCCCAGGTTTTGGACCTGCAACCCCGTGGACCAGCCGCCGTGCTCCTTGAAAAGCAGCGGGGCTGCGACCGCAGGTGCGCCCGCGGTCAGACCCTCGTAGGCCATCGAGTCAAAACCGCGGCGGTCCTGGGTTACGGCGACCGCGACGGGCACTGTCGCGTCGATTACTGCGCTCCCCACAAAGCCTTCAGTCAGCCCGCCCGCTATTCGCGAATGGAGCGTGGCTGATCCGAACGGCGTCAGCTCGAAGGGCAGCGCCGCGACCCGCTCGCCGTCGGGAGCGTACAGCACCGTTGCACCACGGGCGGGCTCCGCAGATGTATTCTGAATAGTCCACTCGGTCGCCCAGCCGAAGGGCTGGTGCATGACCAGCGGGAGATAGACGCGCGATGCCGGGATTGGCGCGTTGTGGCTGGCGGCTCGCGGTTGGGGTGCCGCGCCGCGCGTCGCCGCGCCGCCGGGCGGCAGCTTGGCCTCGACGTGGGGCGTGGTTCTCGGAGGCGGCGACGGCGCGTCCACCCAGAGGAAGCTGACCTCGACCCAGTCGCTGGGGCCCATGCCCAGGTCATCCCAGAAGGTGCCGTCTGCCAGATCGATAGACGCCGGGATCGTCACAAAGCGGCCGGTTGCGTCCCTCCCGCCGTTGTGCCCACCGAAAAACGCGGCCTCGGCCTGCGGCATCCAGCGTGTCAGCTCGGTGAACTGCTCGCGCGATGCGTTCCAGAAGTCATCCTTGGTGTTCCAGGGACCGATGTCCCACACGGGCGCGACGGCGCTCCGCCCGTGATACGAAAGGCGCACCGTGTAGTCGCTGCCGTCCCGACGGTTCAGTCCCCGACGGGATGGCAACGCCACGAAGCGATCGCGCTCCTTGATCACGTGGCCGTTCGCCGTGGTTCTGCCCACGAGCCCGAGCCGCGTCGCCCATAGCATGGCGACGGGCCGTGCGTCGGGGCCCTGGGCGGCGCTGGCAAACCCGGGCGCGATGGCGGCGCTCACGCGGCGCATTCGCGGAGACGCCCCCTCTGCTGAAGCCAACAGCGTTACGCGGACTTGGAAGGCGCCCACCGCCGTCAGCGCTACAGGCTCCGCTGACGGGTGCCATTCGCTCCAGCGGCCGGCGCGCAGCCCGCGCACCTCGACGATGGTTTCCGCGCCGGGCGGCACGTCAGCGTCGACCGCGATCCCCCGGACCGCCGAGGGGCCCGCCAGCGGCCAGGGTGCCGACTCGGCGCTCCCGAATCGGGACGGGGACGGGCCGTCGGCGAACGTCGCGTCGTCGCTCAGGATCAGGGCGCCGCCGTCGACTTCCACGCCGAACGCGGCTTCCGCGGCAAGATCCGTGGCGCCGAAGACGATGTGCTCGTTTGAAGCATGGCTCGACGCTGGGGGCTGGGGAGTCACCAGAATGAGAGCAACGATGGTGGCGAGCGCCACGAGCCGCCGGGACATGGGGGCAAAATTCTACGTCCCGCACCGGCGGCCTCGGACCCCCGGGCGCGGAATGTGAGCGTTTCGTGACCCGGGAGATGCGCTGTCCGTGACAGACCAGGGGAGCGCCTCTAGCGTGATCCCCGTCAGAACGGCGGCCAGGGGACGCTCCGGTGCGGGTCCAACGAGGGGTAGACGCCACGCTGCAGCATCCCGTCGACCCGGCGCAGGAAGACATCGACCTCTTCATCGTCGAGGATGGGACGGAGCGCCGCAACGAGGTCTGCGACTCGCCGCTGGTCCGCTCGGAACGCGGCAAGCTCCCCGCAGATCGCCGGCGGGAGCTGCTGGCCGCAGAAGTGGAGCAGCACTGTGCGCACCTTGGGAACCACGTTGAAGCAGAGCCCGTGGTCGATGGACCACAGCTTGCGGTCCCCGGAGCGAAGCAAGTGGCCGGCCTTGCGGTCCGCGTTGTTGGTGATGAAGTCGAAGGCTGCCACGCGCGCAATATCCAGATCCTCCGGGTCCTGAAGCTCACGGATTGAGCGCGGGGGATCGGACTCCACGTAAAGCTGGACCGAGCCGACGCCGTGAGGACCCGGCCGGATGACCGTTGCAGGAATGAAGGGCCAGCCTAGCGCCTGACTCGCGAGGAAGGCGGCGTACTCGCGGCGGTAGAGGCTTCCATCCGGGAAGTCCCACAACGGCCGTTCGCCCCGCCGCGGCTTGTAGATCGCCATGGCGTCCTCATCGCCGAAGCGCAGCGCGACGGAGAAGGTGTAGTTGGATCCCCAGGGCACGTACTGGCAATCCACGATCTCGCCGTGCTTGAGGAGCTGGTGAACGGCCAACGGTACGTCGGGCCGCCAACGGGATGAAGCGGGCGCATGGTCATCCATAGCCGCGACATTCTAATTCCTCACAAACGCATAGAATTCCGGCGTGCCGTACGAGCTGTCCTTCGTTGTGAACGACGTGGCGCAGCGCCTGGCCGTCGAGCCGACGGATCCGTTGGCATCATTCCTTGCTTGATCGAGCTCTGGGCAATAGGCAATAGGCAATAGGCATTAGGCAATAGGGGCACGAGGCAAGAAGCAGAAAGGGTCATGAAGCAGCCGGAATCTCCTAATCCGCAATCCGCAATCCGCAATCGGCAATCGCTTCGCGTCGTGGGCCACAACGTAGAGCGGGTCGACGGCATCGAGAAGGTCACGGGCGCGGCCCAATACATCGCGGACATCGCCCTCTCCGGCATGCTGGAGGCCAGGGTCCTGCGCAGCCCGTACCCCCATGCCCGGATCGTCCGCGTCGACGTGGAGCGCGCTCGGCGGCTGCCGGGCGTTTACGCGGTCGCCACCGGGGAGGACACGCCCAAGCGCCGGTGGGGCGCGTTCCAGCGCGACCAGTTCGTGCTGGCCGTGGACAAGGTGCGCTACGTCGGTGATGAGGTGGCGGCCGTGGCAGCGGTCGATGAGGCGACGGCCGAAGAGGCCCTCGGCCTCATCGACGTCGAGTACGAGGAGCTGCCGGCTGTCTTCGACCCCGTCGAGGCGATGGAGCCCGGTGCTCCCCTGATCCACGACGACAAGCCCGGCAACGTGGCGGTCCACTTCAAGATCGAGCGCGGCGATCCTGATGCCGCCCTGGCCCGCGCGCACGTCGTGCTGGAGGACACCTTCGAGAGTCGCATGCAGTGGCACGCGGCGATCGAGACCATCGGCTCGGTGGCCCAGTTCAGCCCGCGCGGCAAGCTCACCCTGTGGATGAACACGGCCACCATCTTCATGGCCCGCGCGCGCATCGCCTGGGCGTTGGGGCTCGACGTGAGCGACGTGCGGGTCATCCAGAGCGCCGTCGGTGGCGCCTTCGGCGGCAAGTCGTGCGACGACAACAACGCCATGATCTGCGGACTGCTGGCGATGAAGGCGGGTCGCCCGGTGCGGCTCATCAACAGCCGAGAGGAGGAGTTCCTGGCCAGCAGGCCCCGGCCCGCGATGAAGATCTGGCTGCGCATGGGGTTCCTTCGCGACGGCACCATCTCGGGCAAAGACCTGCGCGTCATCACCGACAACGGCGCCTACGCGGCCAAGGGCGTGGCCGTGGGCGGTGTGGCGGCGCTGCGGCACGACGGCATGTTCACCTACCAGGACCTGCGCTCCGAGCTGTTCGTCGTCCACACCAACAAAGTCGGGACCGGCGCGTTCCGCGGGTTCGGGAACCCGGACTCCGCCTTCGCCGTGGACCAGATGATCGATATGGGGGCCGAGGCCCTGGGACTGGACCCCATGGAGGTCCATCTCAAGAACTTGATCGAGGCCCCGCACACCAGCGCGCACGGCCAGGAGGTCAACAGCTGTGAGGTGAAAGCGTGCGTCCGGGAGGCGGCGCGGCTCATCGGCTGGGAGCAGAAGCGCGCGAACCGCCGGCCGAACCGCGGCCTCGGGCTCGGGTGCAGCATCCACGTCAGCGGCAAGCGGCATTTCGGCGACTTCGACGGCGCCTCCTGCGTCATCAATGTGAACCTGGACGGCAAGGTCCACATCTGGTCCGGGGAGGGCGAGACCGGGCCCGGCGCCACCACCGTGTTCGCCCAGATCGCCGCCGAGGAGATCGGCCTCCGCTACGAGGACGTCTCGGTGTCCCAGGCAGACACGGACACGACGACCTTTGCGCAAGGCTCCTACGGGAGCCGGACGACCTATATTGCCGGCAATGCCGTTCGCGATGCCGCCCGCCAGGTCAAGCAGGAGCTGCTGGAGACGGCCGCGGGCATGCTGGAAGCGTCGGCCGACGACCTGGAGATCAAGGACGGTGTGATCAGCATCCGAGGAGTCGAGGGCCGATCCGTCACCGTCGCGGAAGTGGCCACGAGCCGGCTGTATCGGCGCGGTGGCAAGCCCATCTCGGCCATGGGCACCTGGGATCCGCCCTCCGTGCTCCAGGACGCTGAGCGCTACGGCAACGAGTCCGGCGCGTACAACTTCGGCGCCCACGCAGTCGAGGTGGAGGTGGACCGCGAGACGGGCCGCTTCACCATCCTGGACTACGCGGCCGCCTCCGACGCTGGTACGGTTGTCTTCCCCATGGGCGCTGAGGGGCAGAACGAGGGTGCCTTGGCCCAGGGGCTTGGCTACGCATACATTGAGGATCTCCTCATGGAGGACGGGCGGCCGCTCAATCCGAACTTCTCGGACTACCGCATCCCTTGCATCGCCGACATGCCCCCGTTTCGGCAGGTGTTCGTCCCATCCCACGAGCCGACGGGGCCGTTCGGCGCCAAGGGCATCGGCGAGATCGGCCTCGATCCGGCGGCTCCTTCCATGGCCAGCGCCATCCACGACGCCGTCGGCGTCCGCATCAAGACCCTCCCCATCACACCCGAGAAAGTGCTGTCGGCGCTGCGTGCGCAGTCCCAGGTCCCAGGTCCCAAGTCGAAAGTCGGTGATCAGGCTGACTTGGGACCTGGGACTTGAGACCTGGGACTACCGAATGGTTGATTATTTCGAGCCGCGGACGGTGGACGAAGCGTGCGACGCTGGCCGAGCGCTACGGCGAGGACGCGAGGATCCTGGCGGGGGGACCGCCGCGGTGCTCTTCATGCGCGTAAAAGAGTCCTGCTCGAAGATCGTTCCAGAATAGACTATATTTCATAGTATGGGAAACAGGGCATTTTCTGGAACGTCCCTCTTGCGCGACGCCGCGGAAACCCTCCGCCGCCGCCTGCCGCGCTCATGGAGGATCGATGAGTCAGCTCCGCGCGAACGCGGCCCGGATAGCCTATTTCACGTCCATGCACCAGATGGTAACCGTTCCACGCTCATCGTGGAGATCAAGCCTCGGGTGGATCCACGCGATGTCCCACGCCTCATAGCCCAATTTCGCGAGCACGCCAGGCATGAGCGGAACCGGAACCCCGGCTTTCTCCTCGTTGCTCCCTACGTGAGCCCCCGTACTCAGGAACTCCTCGATGAGGCCGGCGTCGGCTACATTGACACCACGGGGAATGTGCGCTTGGCCCTAGAGCGACCCGCCCTTTTCATCGAGCGTTGCGGTGCCGTCTCAAACCCCTGGCCTGAGGATCACTCTCTTCGCTCATTGAAGGGCCCCAGCTCCGGGCGGGTCGTCCGAGCACTCTGCGATTTCATTCCCCCTTACGGCATTCGAGAACTGGCGGAGCGTTCCCGGACCGCGGCCGCTTCCGTGTCACGAGTCGTCGCCTTGCTGGACCGCGACGCGATCGTTACGAAGGAGTCCCGAGGTCGAGTGGCGGCGGTCGATTGGCGTGCGTTGATCAGGCGATGGACTCAGGACTACTCACTGACATCATCGAACCGAACAGAAACGTACCTGGAACCCCGCGGGCTGCCGCACCTGCTTTACAAGCTCAGGGGCACGGGACTCCAGTACGCGGTGACGGGATCGTTGGCAGGTGCCGCAAGGGCGCCGATCGCCGCTCCCCGGCTCGCAACGCTCTACGTTGAAGACATTGGTTCAGCGGCCCCGGAGATGGGGCTCCGTCCTGCCGACTCGGGCGCCAACGTACTCCTGGCCGAGCCGTTCGACCCGGTGGCGTTTGACCGATGCTGGGAACAAGATAGCATCCGATTCAGCGCTCTTTCACAGGTAGCGGCCGACTTGCTCACAAGCCCGGGGCGAGGTCCTTCCGAGGGTGAGGAGTTGCTCAAATGGATGGACGAGCACGAGGCTGAGTGGCAGCACGCCTGACCCGATCTACGTCCGTGCTCGTCGAGTCCTGCTCGATGCGTTCGATGCCCTCACTCTATTTCGCGACGCGATCATCCTGGTCGGCGCCCAGGCGATCTACCTGCACACGGGCGACACTGGCCTCGCGGTCGCTCCCTATACCACCGATGCGGACCTCGCGCTGAACCCCGAGCTGCTCGTTCCTGATCCAAAACTCGAACCCACGATGCGGGCGGCCGGCTTTTCACCGGCGCCCGGCCTTCTCGGTATCTGGGTGCAAGAACTCACCCAGGGCACAGTGGACTTGCTGGTCCCAGAGATGCTCGGGGGACCCGGTAGAAGAGGCGCGAGGCTTGGCCCTCACGGCAATCGGGTCGCCCGAAAGGCGCGAGGGCTCGAGGCAGCAATCGTGGACAAGAACTTGATGACGATCGAGGCGCTCGAACCCGGTGATCTACGAAGAACCGAGGTGTGGGTCGCGGGGCCCACGGCCCTCCTGGTCGCCAAGCTTCACAAGCTGGCCGAACGGCGGGACGTGCTCTCGCGCCTGGATGACAAGGACGCCCTCGACCTTTACCGTCTGCTGCAGGCTATCCCGACAGGGACGCTGGCGGCCGGGGTGGCGGAACTCAGGGCCAACAGCCAGGCAGCAGCGGTTACCGAGGATGCGCTCGACTTCCTGCGTGACCTCTTCGCGGGCAGAGACCCGCTTGGGGGCCGGATGGCCGCTCGTGCTCTCGAGCCACTTGAGGACCCCTTGGCTGTTACTGCCGCCTGCGCCGCGCTCGCGAGCGATCTGCTGTCGGCCACCAGTTGACAAGGGCTACGTGGCGCCGCCAATGGCCTACCGTCGGGTGGCGAGTCCCGGATCGAGCCGTGGTGCGGGAGTTGGCCGGCTGGAATCGTCCTCGGCCCGGGCCCCCAAACCGATGACACCGCCGAACCTTAACCGGGAAGTGACGAATATCTCGCCTGGACCCGCGGCTCCGCGTGAGATTGAGCGTCAATGTCCACGCCGCCGCGTCCCTTGAGGGCAGGGTCGGGAAGGCGGCAAGGCACAACCCTGACAATTGCTCGCTAGCAGCGGTCGTCCCCGCGCACGGTGTTCCCTCCGTCAAGGGCAGGGGGCTTGTTCTCTTTGCACGTTAGGTTGCCCCGAATCACGTTGTTGGCGATCCGCACGGGGGCCCGGTTCTCCTCCACCTTCACGTTCCCGCGAATGACGTTGCCTGGGTTTGGCCCACCACAGGACGACGACCACCCGATGTCAAACGGCGCCCCAGGACCGCTCTCTACGATCTCGAGGTTGCCGTCGATACGGGTGTGGCTGCAGACGAAGCTCGTTGCCGCCAGGCTCGGCCCGGTCGTCTCCTTCAGGATGACGCTCCCCTCCACGACGATCCCCGGGGTCTGCGCGTCGCCCCCGCCATTCATGTTGATGGATCTCGCCTTTTCGGTCTGGATCTTGCCCCCGATGCGGGCCCGGGCTGTGGCGCTTCCCACTATTGTCAGGGACCCGGAGCGCTCGACCTTCACGTCGCCCTTCACGCTCGTGCGTGAGGCCGGGCCGGGCCCGGCTCCGGCGGTCCCGAATACCGTGAGCGACCCGTTCGGCCTAACGCTGACGTTACCCTCCACCGCCCCGAGTACCGTCAGCGACCCGAAGGACTGAACGGTGGCGTTCTCGTCCACGGTGGCGCCAGCCAGGAGCGTGCAGAACGCGCCGCCGGGGACGATGAGGTCGTTGAAGCGGCCCGGTCCGATTGGGCCGGTGCACGTAAAGGTCCGCGCCCTCGGGACCCTGATGCGCCCGATTCTGTTGCTGTCCTCAGCGCGGCTTTGGGACGCGCGGATCAGTAGATATGGATCTACGGTGTGTCGGACCTCGCCAATGTCGCGCTCGTCACGGCTGGCTCCAAAAGACCTTCCCCGAACTCTCCGCGCCGTTGGTTGAAGAAGCGGTAGAGCAAGACGGAGTCAATCGTGGCCGCCGCCGCCAGCACGAGATATCCTGTCGGGCTTGCGACCATCTCTAAGTCCATCAGGGTGCGGGATAGGCCGAACCCGACGACCCAGGCATCGAAGCTCATGCAGACCCTTCTGAAGACCTCAGGCTCTACGTGTCGAATGAGGAATGCCCCGGCGGGGATCCCGATGACCACACTGGGGGCGATAAATGGGAGAAGGTCGGCCGAGCTCACTGAGTAGAGCCCCAGCAAGTAGTAGGCGATGGCTGTAACGGTCGACTCGACGATTCTGACGATGGCGAGGCCGGCGCGGAATTCCTGGCGCACGTACCCCTGATTGTTGAACAGGAGAGCGAGGGGCGGGCCGGAGATCGTCGTCACAGAGTAAAGAACGCCGAGCCCCGTCCCAAACGGGACACCAACGGCGCGCTCAGCTTGGATGTACCGACGAAAACCCGCCGCCTGGAACAGGATCAGCGGCAGAATGATCACGTACGTGACGATCTTGGTAATCCCGGGATTCACATAAGAGAGGGCCAGGCTTCCGATGACGATCCCGGGAAAGAGCCCCCCGATGATCGGGAGGACCCGTCTCCATACCTGCGGAATGCTCCTCCGATTGACAAAGAGCACGTACGAATTGAGGACCACCTCCACAAGCACGAGCGCAGGGTTGAGCACTCTATTGGTGTAGAAAAGCAGCGCCACAGGCACTGTCAGGGACGAGAACCCGTAGCCCAATGCCCCATTGACGGTCGCCGCGACGAGCGTGATAACGACCAGCATCAGCGCCGCCTGATCCAGACCCATGTATCCCACTTTCCACTAGTGCTGATCTCCGCCTCGAGCGTGATATTGTTGACTAACTCATTAATATTAGTCAAGAATTCCCGGGCCGAGTGCTGTGATCAGGCGGCTGCGGGATCGGACACATTGGGTCGGGGGCCAGGGGTGTAAAGTGCCGGGGGTGGCCCGGAGGAAGAGCGAGGGTGGAGCGTAGCGCCGACTGGATCGACCAGGCGAAGGGGGATCTTGCGCACGCCAGGAACGACGTGGAGCAAGGCTTCTACGACTGGGCCTGCTTTTCGGCGCAGCAGGCGGCCGAGAAAGCAGCCAAAGCAGTCCTTCAGAAACTCGGTGCTGAGGCCTGGGGGCATTCCGTCGCCGACCTCCTGGGTGAGCTCGGCCGGACTCGACCCGTCCCCGAGGAGATCATCGACGCCGCCCTTGAGCTCGACAAGGCGTACATCCCGGCCCGCTACCCCAACGCGCACCCCGCGGGCGCTCCCCGTCGGTTGTACACACGCACAGAAGGCCAGCGGCTGGTCGGGCACGCGGAGCGGATCGTCGAGTTCTGTGAAAGTCTTCTATCCACCCTATAGTCGAGATCAGCTCATCGCTCTGCTCCGAGAGCGCGTGAGCGCCATCGGCGACGTCTTACCGCTGAAGCGGATGACCCTGTTCGGCTCATGGGCAAGCGGACGCGCAACAGCGTTCAGCGACATTGACTTGCTCGTCGTTTACATAGGAGCAACCCGCGTCGACGCCTACGAGCTAATCCGCCGGTTAGTGGATGTGCGGGGGCTCGAGCCGCACGTCTATTCGGAGGCCGAGGCCGAGAGCATGGGGGACACCCTGGATAGAATGACCGCGGGGGGTGTTCCTCTGTTCCCTGCCACCGAGTCGACACAGACCGCGAGGGCCCCGGCCGACTAACCAGCGTCACGTAATAACCATTCCAGATTGCGGCGGATCTCGTGCGTAAAGATCTCGAAACAATGCAATGTTTATCTTGTGACGCCGCTAAGCAGGTCGAAGGCAATGATGTCGTAGTTTGCACCGCCAGCATTCACCCTCTCCCCAGCCCTCCCCCGTCAAGGGGGAGGGAGTACCGCCATCCCCCTCCCCCCTCGTGGCTGGGGAGGGAGTACCGCTATCCCCTCCCCCCTCGTGGGGGAGGGTCAGGGAGAGGGGGTGCCGTGGCTGATTTCTGCGGAACATTTCGATGGCCCCGCTTGGTCTGAGTCCACACGTCTACGCGTGGCTTCGGCTCCCCGGTCCTACGGCCGCTCGCGGCTGCAAATATCCAGCGCGACCAGCGCGTAGACTTGCGCAGCCTTCATCATGTCGTCGATTGCCAGCTCTTCGGCCCGCGGGCCGATCCGGCGGCCGCGCGGGCCGAACTTCACCGCCGGGATGCCCAGCTCGTTGTAGACGTTGGTGTCCGTCCAGATGCTGGCTCGATCCGGCCGCTCGTGCCGGAGCTTCTCACCGAAGAGGTACTGGTGGATCTCCTCCAGCGACTGGACCAGCGGCTCGACGCCTTTGCCCTCGTGGCCCAGCAACGACTTGTAGACCTCCAGGTCGTAGTCCACCTCCAGAGGCGCGAGCACACGCTCGATCTCGTGCTGGACGGTGACAGGCCTCATGCCTGGCGGTATCCGCACATCCACGTAGATGCTGCACACGCCGGGGAAGTAGTTCGGGCGGAAGGGCGCTCCGCCCTCGATCGCGCCCACGTTGACTTTTGGGAGGAGCGGCCCGGTCGACGACTGGTAGATGCATCGCTCCTCGAAGTCCTCGCCCCACCGCTCGATCGCGTCGATGATCCTTGTCATCTTGACGATGGCGTTCAGCTTCGCCGGCGGATGCGTCGATCGCTTCGTCCCCCACGCCGATTCGGCTTGCCCGAAGGTCGTGATCTTGACGTCCACGACACCGTTCTGAGCCCACACGATGTTCATGTCCGACCCATCCGCGACCACGGCGTAGTCCGACTGCACGCCGTGCGTCAGGATGTGCCGCGTGCCGACGCCTTCGCCCCGATAGTTCCTGCTCTGATAGGGCCCGATCGGGGTCCGCGAGATCTCGCCGACCACCGCTGCGAAGATCACGTCGCCCTTGAGTCTGACGCCGCTTTCTTTCAGGGCCCTGGCGGCCATCATGAACGCCGCGACGCCGCCCTTCATATTGGAGATGCCCAGCCCGCGCACTTTTCCATCCTGGATCGAGCCTCGCAGCTCGCTGTCCGGCTCGGGGTTGGCGACCATCATCAAGTCCTCGTCGGTGCCGGTGAAGCTGGTGTCCATGTGGCCGTTGAACGTCAGGCTCAGGCCGCCGCCCTCACCCTTGAGGATGCCCACGGCGTTGGGGCGGCCCGCCTCCACCTCGCGCCGGATCGGCTTGATTCCATTGGTCAGGAACCAGGCCATGATGAACTCCGCCAGCGCCTGCTCCTGCCCCGTGGGGCTCGGGATGTTGACGAGGTCGCAGCCGAGCTGGGCCAGCTGGTCCCGGTCGATGCGCGCCAGCACGCGCCGGGCCGTTTCTTCATTAATCGCCATAGGTTCACATCCCTCGATATGCCAGCTGGCCCTCGCCGAGGGGGACGTCGCGGAGCGTGCTCGAAGCGAAGAGGTCCTCGATCGCGATCCGTCGGTCGGCCAGCCCCTGCTCGTACGAGTAGTCCAGCAGCGCATCTAGAGATGGTCGATTCGCCTCCACGCCGTAGCTCCACCAGTCCGCGCCGAACACCTCCCTCTCCTCTTCGAGCGCGGCCTGGAGCCAGGCGAGCGTCGCCTTAGCGGAGCCGGTCTCCAGGAGGAGCTGCTGGCAGCGCTCCTTGGCGAGCCAGAAAGCCTGGTACAGGCTCAGCGCCACCCACGGGTGTTCGTCGTATATGTCGCGCCGGATCACCACGGTGTGCATGATGGGGTAGATGCGGGTGCGCCGGTAATACTCCTGCTCCATAGCCTTGTAGTCGGGAAAGAGGCGCTGCACGGTTGGTGCTCCACGCCGAAAGCAGGCCGGATTGTTGGCGGTGATCAGGAAGTCGATCTCGCCACGCTCGAGCAGGTCGCTCACGTTCTGGCCGGGCGGCGCCTGCGTGATGCGGAGGTCTGCTGGGAGCCCGCGCTTCAGCCGCGGCGCCCGGCTCTGGACCCACTCGACCTGGCTCGGACGGACGCCGTACTCGTGTTCCAGCAGACCGCGCGCATACACCGCGGCCGTCATCGTGTACTCGGGCACTCCGCCGCGCTTCCCCGCCAGGTCGGCCGGCGACTGGATGCCGCTATGGGTGTTGATGAAGATGAAGCCGTGGCGGAACACGCGCGAGGGGAAAACGGGGATCGCAATAAACGGCGCCTGGCCCGCATCGACCAGCGACGTATAGTTCGAGAGCGACAGCTCCGATACGTCGAACTCCTGGTACTGGAGCATCCGCCAGAAGATCTCCGCCGGCTCGCGTGCAACATAGGTCAGCTGGATGCCATCCGGCCTCACGGAGCCATCCTGAAGCGCCAGCGTACGATCGTAGGGACCACAGGCCAGACTCAGGTGCAGATCAGCCATCTCGGCGTCCTCCGAGCCATGTCTCACTAATACCTCACCGACTAAATTGGAGAAACTCTTGAAATAGCGTGTTGTAGCGGCGGTGCCCGGGGCCGAGTATACTGGCCTTGAGTTGCACCGGCCTCAGGAGGCGCCCATGTTCAAACGTACCACGGAAGAATCCGAATGGAACCGCTTTTCCAAGGCGCTGGGCGGCAAGGAGGGGACGGACACCGACGGAGAGCCCACGACCGCCGAGGGTGATTCCGCGGCGGCCGCCACCGCTGGCGAAATGGCGGGCGAGCGAGCGCGCCCCCTGGGCGACACCAACCTCACGGTGTCCCGGCCGACGCCGAGCCCCGCGGCGATTCACCCGACCTTTAGCGTCGACGACGCCGAGAGCACCATCGGCGAGCACACGTTCTTCGACGGCACGTACCGCTCGGAGAGCAGCGTTCGCATCCGTGGAACGGCGCAGGGCGAGATTCAGTGCGAGAAGGCAGTCTTCATCGAGGAGAACGCAAAAGTCTCGGCCAAGGTCACCGCGGCGAGCATCACCGTCGCCGGCGAGGTGAACGGCGAGTTGACTTGCTCCGGCAGGGTGGAGATTCGACCCTCCGGCCGCGTGACGGGCACTATCAACGCGGCCACGCTCATCATGCAAGAGGGCGCCTTCTTCGACGGCAATCTGAAGATGCAGCAGGCCGC
Source organism: uncultured Chloroflexota bacterium (assembly GCA_964417895.1). Classification (GTDB taxonomy): domain Bacteria; phylum Chloroflexota; class UBA6077; order UBA6077; family SHYK01; genus CAYQJS01. The sequence goes on from CAYQJS010000027.1 coordinate 63,597, forward strand.
TCCAGAGGCCGTCGCAGCGTCGTAGACCTCGAGTGCTCTACCTGGTCACAGGCAAAGAGGAGTTCCTCCGCGAGGAATTCCTCTCGCAGCTCAAGACGCTCATGCGTCGCTTGCCCCTCGGCGAGCACAACATCGACGAGGTGGGCCCCGCCGCTTCCATCCCCGACCTGATCGCGGCGTGCGACACAACCCCGTTTCTGTGCGATAAGCGCATGGTGATCGCCCGAGGCATGGTGTCGCGAACGAACCAGGCGCGTGCCGGGCGTAGAGGGCGTGCGCTCGCCGGTCCCTCCGACGAGTCGGGTGGCCAGGGCTCGGCGCTGGTCGACTACGTAGCGCGGCTGCCCGAGACGACCCACCTCGTCCTCGTGGAGGACGACGCCCGGACCCTCCAGCCTTTCTCTGCCGCGCGGCCCGACGCAGTTCGCCGCGATTTCCCGCCGCTGCGCTACGACGCAGTGCCGCGCTGGATCGTGGAGCACGCGCGGAGCCGAGGCGTGCGTATAAGCCAGCGAGCGGCGGCCCAGCTGGCGGATCTGGCGGGACCTGACCTGCGAGCCCTGGACAGCGAGCTCGCGAAGCTCGCCGCCTACGCGGGTCCCGACGCTCCCATTGAGGTCGAGCACGTCCGCGAGCTGGTGCAGGGCGGAGGCCCCGGAATCTTCACATTCCTCGACGCGCTCGCCGAGCGTCGGCCGGCGGCCGCGCTCGGCGCGGCGCACGGGCTCCTGAGTCGCGGAAGCGACCCCTCCGAGCTGTTCAACCAGGTCGCCGCGCTCGTCCGGCGCCTCCTGGTGGTGAAGGAGCTCGTGGCGCAGCGCCGCCCGGTTACGTCCGAGGCGCCGGCGTTCGGCCTCACCCCCAGCCCGTACGTGCTGGACAAGCTCAAGCGCCAGGCGGCACAGATAACAATGCCTGACCTGGAAGGAGCCTACGGCCTGCTTCACGAAGTCGACATGGCCATCAAGACGGGCAAGCTCGATCCGGAGGTGGCTGTGGAGCTGGTCGTGGCGCACCTCGTGGGCCTCGCACCCCCTCTCCCCCTGGGCGAGGGCTGGGGTGAGGGCGACGGATACCCCCTCTCCCTCTGGGCGAGGGTTGGGGTGAGGGCGGCGGATACCCCTCTCCCTCTGGGAGAGGGTTGGGGTGAGGGCGTAATCCACTGATGTCTGGAGGTTCACCCGTGAACGCAACGGCCGTGCGCTACACCAGCGTCCCAACACCGGTCGGGCCCCTGTGGGTCGGCTATGACGACGAAGGCGTTTGCATCAGCATGCTGAGCGACAGTGAGGAGGAATTCGCTGCGCGGGCATGGCACGAGCTGCGCCGCGAGGTACAGCCGGACGCGACGCCTCCGGCCGAGCTCGTCAACGCCCTGGAGCGGCGCGTGGCGCACGATGGGCCCCTCAGCTTCCGACTGGAGGCGTTCACGCCCTTCCAGCGGGCGGTGCTGGAAGCTGTGGCCGCGATCCCCCGGGGCGAAGTGCGCACCTACGGGGACGTGGCGGCGGCCGTGGGACACCCGGGCGCCGCGCGAGCTGTAGGCGAAGTGATGCGCACCAATCGCATCCCGGTGCTCATCCCATGCCACCGCGTCGTACGCGCCGGAGGCGACACCGGGCGCTACACCCCGGACCCGCGGCTGAAGCGTGAGCTTCTAACCGCCGAGGGCGCGCTGGTGGATGGCGCCATCAGCGGCGGCAAGAAATTGCGGAGTATGCGGTCGACGGCCTCGTCCCACGTCTGAGTGCGCTCGCGGGCCAGTTGCTATGGATGTCGGGATTACGGTCACCCCCACCCCAACCCTCCCCCGTCGAGGGGGAGGGGAAGAGCACGGGTTCCCTCCCCCTTGACGCTTGATGCACATTAGTGTCTCAGAGTCATCACAAAGGGTTGGGC
>CAYQJS010000028.1:0-57092 GCA_964417895.1 uncultured Chloroflexota bacterium
GCTGCGCCAGCTCCTGCTCCCGTCCCACGAATGTGCGGCGGTAGAGCGGATTGTCTCGAAGTTCCGCGTTCCTGGTTTCGGGTTCCGAGTCGGTCCCACTCGGAACTTTGAACTCGGAACTCGAAACTGCGATCAGCGCCTCCCGCACCTCACCTGCCGACGCTGGGCGCCTGGCGGGGTCCTTCTCCAGGAGACGCAGGATCAAAGCTTCGAGGCCTGAGGGCAGGTCGGGCACGTGCCATGAAGGGGCCACCGGCGGCGTGTTCAGGTGCTGGGTGATGATCGCGACGGACTCGTCGCCCACGAACGGCGGGCGGCCGCAGGTCATCTCGTACAGCATCGCCCCGAGTGAGTACAGGTCGCTGCGCGCGGTTACCTCACCACCGATCGCCTGCTCGGGCGGCATGTAGTGGACCGTGCCCACCATCATTCCAGCCTGGGTGAGCCGACTCTGATCGAGCGCCACGGCTAGCCCGAAGTCGCCCAGCTTCGCCGTGCCATCCGCTGTGAGCCAGACGTTCCCAGGCTTCAAGTCCCGGTGCACGATTCCCCTGGAGTGCGCGTACCCCAGGGCCTGACAAATCTGGTCGGCGATCCGCAGCGCTGTATCGAGCGGCACCCGGTGGTCGAGCGCCTGGTCGATGAGCCCCTCGACGTCGCCACCACCCATGAGCTGGCTCACGAGGTAGGGCTGGCCGCCTTCGTCGCCGATGTCGTAGACGGGCACGATGTGGGGGTGGTCACCCAGCTTGCCCATCGCCTGGGCCTCACGCCGGATCCGCGTCTCCCCTTCAGCATCGAGACCATCTGTCTTGATGAGGGCGAAGGCGACGTCGCGGTCAAGCTTCGTGTCGTGGCAGAGGTAGACGCGCTTCTTTCCGCCCTCGCCCAGAAAGCGGATCACCTGATAGCGGCCGTCGGCGAAGAAGGTCGGTTGGGGCGCCGCCGCCGGCGCGCTAGAAGGAGCGGAGGAAGCGGCTTCCACGACCAATGGCGCGCCGCACGAGCGGCAGAACTTTGCAGAGGGGCTGACCTCGGAGCCGCAGGCGGAGCACGTGGCGGCTAACCTGGCGCCGCACTCCTCGCAAAAAGTGGCGCCATCGGGGTTGCGGTGGTCGCAGGCTCGGCAGTTCACGAACACCTCATGCGCTGCTGATCTGAAAGGGCCGCTCGTCCTGAGCCTGTCGAAGGACGGGCCCGGGATCGCGCAACGCAGGGTTCATGGTTCGACAGGCTCACCATGAGCGGTCTTCATCGGAATGCCGCACTCCGCAATCACACGTTCGGCAGCAGGTCTCTCCAGTCGGCCCCAACCGGGATCGTCGCCGTGAGCATGTGGCACAGGTTGCCGAGGTGGTTCTTCTGGGGGTCGCGGAAGATGCCCGGCGGGTCCCGGCCCTCCTGCACGTCGCCGATCGCCTTCAGCAAGTAGCGCCGCAGCTCGATGAGGTGGGTGTCGGTGACGCCCAGGTGCTCCTTGGTGCGGTCTGTAATGGCGCCCATGGTCTCGGTGACGCAGGCGTCCTGGGTGTGATTGCCGGCGTCGATCCCGCAGTAGATCTCGCCCGACTTCTGGCGGGCCCGGTCGATCATGTAGTCGTTGCCCCGGTTCATGATCATGCGGAAGCCGGGGCCCACCTCCCGGCGCTGCGCCCGCCCGTAGGCGCCGTCGGTGGTCTGGTCCCAATACGTCTCGAAGTCGTAGCGCCAGTTCGTGTAGTCGTCCGCCGGCACTTGATAGATGGTGTGCACCGCCTCGTTCACCGGAGAGCGGCCGCGCGGCGTGTTGCCGATGCAGGGCATGAGGAACGTGTTCGTGCGCACGAAGAGCTGATCGTCATCCTGCGGATACCTGGTCACCGCGCGCACGCCCCAGTCGTTGATATCGAGGTCGACGGTCGCAGCGCGCTGTCGGGCCATGCTCTGATCGGAGTTCTGGCCGACGCCGATCCGACCCTCGCCGTTGCGCGAAGGGCGCTGTCGGCGGTGCAGGTACGCCGAGTGGATGCTGTCGTTGTCTCCCTCGAGGCACTGGAGCCAGTTGCACTCGATGAGGAACTTACACCCGACGTCGACGTGATCTCGCGGGAGCGTGATCCAGGGGAAGTCGGGGAGCGGCGGCATCAGCTCTTTCGGCCCCATGTAGGTCCAGATGATGCCGTTCACGTCGCGACAGGGGTAGGCCGGGTGCTTGACGTGGTGCTTCAGCATGCTCTCACTCGGCTCGGCGGGCGTATCGAGGATGTTGCCGTCCACGTCGTACTTCCACCCGTGGTAGATGCAGCGCAGTCCGCACTCCTCGTTCCGGCCGTAGAAGAGCGAGGCACGTCGGTGCGAGCAGTTCTCGGCCAGGAGCCCGACGCGGCCATCCGTGTCGCGAAACGCCACGAGGTCCTCGCCCAGCAGCCTGGTTCGCACCGGCGGGCAGTCTGGCTCCGGCACCTCCTCCGAGAGGACCGCCGGTATCCAGTAGCGGCGGAACACCTCCCCCATGGGCGTGCCCGGGCCTACGTGTGTCAGCAGCTCGTTCTCCTCTTTTGTGAACATTGCGCTCCTCCTCCGATAGCTTGTAGGGGCGAGGCACGCCTCGCCCGCCTCGCATTGGGGGTACGCGGGTCAGGCTTGCCTGACCCCCACCCCCGTCACACCCTGTCAGTCGGGGTGAAGCATACATCGCCCGCGGAATGGCTACACTATGTACCTGTCATGCTGAGCCGAAGGCGAAGCATCTGGGGTCGACTTCGAGTCGCGAGCTTCTAGCCCGCGTTTTCGCCGCCCGCAGACCCTTCGCTGGCGCTCAGGGTGACAACGATCGTAGCCGAAGGCGAAGCATCTGGGGTCGACTTCGAGTCGCGAGCTTCTAGCCCGCGTTTCGCTGCCCGCAGACCCTTCGCCAGCGCTGCGGTGACAACCTGGTTGCCTGGAAGGAGCGATGAAGAGGAGCGAACAGCGGATCCTCACGACGCACGCCGGCGCGTTGCCGAAGCCGGACGACGTGCGCCAGATGATCACCGCCAGAACCACCAATCAGCCGTACGATGCTCAGGCCTTCGCCAGTCTGGTACGTGCTGGCGTCTCCGACGTGGTGCAGCAGCAGCGCGCATCCGGGATGGATATCATCAACGACGGCGAGCTGGCCAAGTCGAGCTTCTCCAACTACGCGCGCGAGCGCCTGAGCGGGGTTGAAGACCGCGAGGACGCGGAAGCAGCGGCGCGATTCGTCGGAATCTCCGGTCGGGACATGCAGGAGTTCCCCGGGTACTTCTCCGACACGAGCGCCCACAGCGGCGCCGCGCTCTACCGACGGCAGATCGGAGCGAGCCAGCGCCACGTCTTCTGCAGCGGGCCGCTGAAGTACGTCGGCCATGATGCGCTGCGGACAGACGTGGAGAACTTCAGAGCCGCGCTCCAGGGGGCCAGCGCCGAGGAGACGTTCCTGCCCGCCGTTGCCCCCGGCACCATCGAGCACTGGCTCCGCAACGAGTACTACTCCAGCGACGAGGACTACCTCAACGCCATCGCGGACGCCATGCACGAGGAGTACAAGGGGATCGTCGACGCGGGCTTCCTGCTCCAGATCGATGACCCGGACCTGGCCGATGCCTGGCAGATGCACCCGGAGATGGACGTCGCGGCCTATCGGAGGTTCGCGGAGCTACGCATCGACGCACTGAACCACGCGCTGCGAGACATCCCCATTGATCGCGTGCGCTTCCACATGTGCTGGGGAAGCTACCATGGGCCACACAAGTACGACATCCCGCTTCGCGACATCGTGGACATCATCTTGAAGGTGCGGGCCGAGGCCTATTCCATCGAGGCGTCGAACCCGTGCCACGAGCACGAGTGGCGGGTCTGGGAGGACGTGAAGCTGCCGGAGGGCAAGATCCTCATCCCCGGCGTCGTCGGCCACTTCAGCGACTTCATCGAGCATCCGCAGCTCGTGGCCGACCGGCTCGTCAGGTACGCAGGCTTGGTGGGCCGGGAGAACCTGATGGCAGGCACGGACTGCGGGCTCGGTGGAAGAGTCGGGCATCCGTCGATCGTGTGGGCGAAGTTCCAGGCCATGGCCCAGGGAGCGGAGCTGGCGTCGGAGCAGCTGTGGGGCTAGGGGTACGCATCAATCCCTCTCCCACCGAAGTGGGAGAGGTTAGGTGAGGGCACTCTCTCGATGGCACACCCCAATATCTGGGCAGGGGCACCACCGTCTGGCGCTCCTACTGTGGTGGACTGCCCTCACCCTTCCCTCTCCCACTGCGGTGGGAGAGGACGTCCACCGGCGACTCGCGCCCGGGGATCAAAAAGTTTGGGCTATGCTGTGTTGATCTCCCAGACTTAACACCTAAACGGAGGTGGCGAAATGCATGCGTGGAAGGTGGCCGGAGCGACGTACCTCGCATTGGCCTGTGTTCTGGCGGCTTGCGCACAGCCCACGCGGCCTGCCGACTTGCAAGGCGGCGCGGCCGATGCGCAGCGTACTCGTGCGCCCAAACGCATCATGGCGGCCATCCGGGGCGATCCGTACACCGTTGTCGACGCCATCAACGCCGCCGGCGGCGGACGGGTCGCGGGCGTCCGGGAGGTGGAGCAGCTGCTCAACGCCGGCCTGGGCGTCGTTGATACGCAGGGCCAGATCCGCCCGCTCCTGGCGGAGGTCATCCCCAGCCTCGAGAACGGGCTGTGGAAGCTGCATGCAGACGGCCGGATGGAAACGACCTGGAGGCTGAGGCCGAACGCGTTATGGCACGACGGCGCGCCGTTCACCGGGGCCGATCTTCAGTTTGCCGCTCGAATCGCCAGCGACGCGGCCCTCACCATCGCCCAGGATACGGCCTTCGACTTCGTGGACAGCGTCCAGGCGCCCGATGCGCACACGCTCACGGTGACGTGGAAGGGGCCGTTCATCGAAGCAGACACGCTGTTCACCCGAACCGAGCGCTCTCGCATCATGCCCATGGCGCGGCATCTGCTCGAGCAGGCCTACGCCGAAGATCCGACCAACATCCTTCAGCATCCCTACTGGACGCAGGAGTTTGTTGGCACCGGCCCGTACCGGCTCAGGGAGTGGATCTCCGGCAGCCATCTCGTCTTGCGAGCCAACGATGCATTCGTGCTCGGCCGGCCCCGCGTCGACGAAATCGACGTGAAGTTCCTGTGGGATACCAACGTCATCATGGCGAATATCCTGGCCGGCTCCGTCGAGCTGACGCTGGGGGCGGGGATGAGCGTCGACCAGGCAATCCTGGTCCGCGAGCAGTGGCGCGATGGCCGAGTCGACACGCCCTTGGAGACTCTCACCGCCCTCTGGCCCCAGTTCATCAACCCCGATCCGCCTGTGGTAGCGGACGTCCGGTTCCGCCGGGCGCTGCTGCACGCCGTCGACCGCCAGCAGATCGTCGATGCTTTCCTCGGAGGACTGGTGCCGATTGCCCATAGCTTCATCAGCCCCGACGAGCCCGACTACCGGGCGATCGACCCCAGTGTCGCCCGCTACGAGTACGACCCGCGTCGGGCAGCGCAGATGGTGGAGGGGCTGGGCTACACGAAGGGGCCAGACGGAGCGTTCCGCGATGCAACCGGGCGGAGGCTGTCGGTCGAGGTCCGCACCACCGCTCACCCCCTCCGAGAGACGCTCCAGCCCGTGCTGGCGGATTACTGGCAGCAGATCGGCATCGGCATGGACCCCATCATCATTCCACGGCAGCGAGCCGCCGACCGGGAATACCGGGCCACGACCCTGGGTTTCGATTTTCGGTTCAATCCCCCGGATGTGACCCGCTATCACAGCTCGCTGGTCCCACTGCCGGAGAACAACTACCGAGGCAACAACTCCGCGCGCTACCGGAGCGCGGAGCTGGATGGACTCCTCGAGCGCTATCTCGTCGCCATTCCGAAGGGCGAGCGGCTGCAGCTTCTGACGCAGATCATCCGCCATATGTCCGATCAGCTGGTGGTGGTGCCGCTGTTCCACGACGCCGAGCCCGCCCTGGTGGGCAATCGCCTGCTGAATGTGGGCGCCAGGAAAGGCGACGCGCTGCAAGGCTGGAACGCGCACGAGTGGGACGTGCGGGATTGATGATTGCGGATTGAGGACTGAGGACTGTCCGCCCTGCGGACTCCGAGCGCCGCTCGCGCGGCGCATTCGGAGAGGACTGGAGGGACTGCCCGCCCTGCGGACTCCGAGCGCCGCTCGCGCGGCGCATTCGGAGAGGACTGAGGACTGCCCGCTCTGCGCACTGCGCGCGGCGCTGACGCGCTGCATTTGGAGAGGAGTGAGGAGCGATGGGGAAGGAGCTTACAAAAATGCTTCGGATGGATGCTGGGGGCGTGCGGGGTCTGGCGGTGGCCGTGATGTTGATTACTGGCTGCGGGGCGCCGGCGTCCCCGGGGGACGGAGCGGCTGGCACGTCTGGTGACAGACCGTCGCAGGCGCCGAAGGTGCTCACCTGGGCGGTCCTGCAGGAGCCGACGGACATCCTGGCGGCGAGTGGCCTCGGCGGCACCCGCGGCCCCAGCTCGGCGTTCAGGGCGCTCGCCCACAATCGGCTGGTCATCGACGATTACACGTTCACCCCGCGACCCGAGATGGCCGTCGAGCTGCCCTCGCCAGAGAAAGGCACGTGGCGTGTGAACCCCGACGGCACCATGCAGACGGTCTGGAAGATTCGCCCGAACATCAAGTGGCACGATGGCGCCCCGTTCACGTCGCAGGATCTCCTGTTCTGGTTCACCGTCATCACGGACAAGACCATTCCGTCGACGAGTCTGATCGGGCTGGATCAGCTGACTTCGGCGAGCGCGCCGGACCCCTACACCTTCGAGATGAACTGGTCGCAGCCCCACTACCGGGCGGATCGCATTCCCGAGGTGGGACCAGTGCCCAAGCACCTGCTGGAGAGCGTCTACGCTCAGGGAGACAATGAGGCCCTTCTGAACAACCGGTATTTCACCACGGAGTTCGTTGGGCTTGGCCCGTACCGGCTGGCGAGCTGGGCGCCCGGAAGCCACGTCGAGTTCACTCCCTTCGCTGACTATTATCTCGGGCGGCCTCCCCTCGATCGCATCGTGCTGCGCTTCATCCCCGACTTCAACACGATGGTGTCGAATGTGCTCGCCGGAACCGTGGACGTGGCGCAGCCCCCCGGCGAGAACATGGACGTTGCGATGGACTTGAAGCGCCGCTGGGAAGGAGACGGCAACCAGGTGCGTACTGACCCCAACAATCGCATCCGTCTCATCTACATGCAGTACCGACCGGAGTACGCGCGTCCGCGGAACGGCGTCACGGACCGCACGGTCCGCCAGGGGCTCTACCACGCCATCGACCGCTCCGCGATGGCGCAAGTTATGACGGAGGGCCTGGCGCCGATCGCCGACAGCTGGATCGGCCCGTCGGACCCCCTGCGGCGACACGTAGAGGCGTCGATCCCCCAGTTTCCCTACGATCCGAGCCGCGCCCAGCGGGTGCTGGCCGATGCCGGGTGGGTTCGGGGCTCCGACGGGGTATTGTTGCGCCAGGACAGCGGCGAGCGCTTCGAAATGGAGATTCGGAATCGGCCCGGCTCCGCGACGGAGCGCGAGCTGGTGCTGGTCGCGGACTTCTGGAAGACCGTCGGACTGGCGGGAAGCGTGACGCCGGGCGGGGCCAATCTCGTCAGTGACCGCGAGTGGCTGGCGACGTATCCAGGGGTGCAGGTCTCAAGGTTGGAAACGGAGGACGCCTACAATACTCGGCGCACGCACTCCCGCGCGATCGCGGCCCCAGCCAACCGGTGGGCTGGGAGAAACGGCGCTGGGTACAGCAACGCCACCGTCGACGCGATCCAGGATCGACTGGTGGTCACCATCGATCAGCAGCAGCAGCTAGCGCTCCACCGCGAGCTGTTGCAGGAGATGATGGGTGAGGTGGCCATCATGCCGCTGTTCTGGGACGTGGAGCTGATCCTCGCGACTCGGAGCGTGAAAGGCGAAGTGACGGCCACCGAGGCGGGCTGGAACGTGTTCACCTGGAACAAAGAATAGCCAGTAAGTATGGCGATGGGCGAGGGGCTGCTCCCGGCTGACGCCCGGGTCACGAACTTCGGCGATCTTGTACTGCCAGGAGGCCAACGGGGGATGATCTCTCCACAGCTCGTTGAGGACGTGCTGCAGCGGCTGGGCCTGCGGGCCCTCCCCGAGCGCGATCTCGCCGGACTGGCGGACCTCTACGGGCGATGGTGTCGGAAGGTCCCGTTCGACAACATACAGAAGCGTCTGTTCCTCGCCGCCGGATGCGACGGGCCGTTGCCAGGCCACACCGCCGAGGATTTCTTCCGAGCGTGGCTATCGTATGGCACGGGAGGCACCTGCTGGGCGGTCAGCCAGGGACTGTACGACCTGCTAGCCGCCGTGGGCTTTGACGTGGCCAGAGCAGCGTGCACTATGCTGAGCTCGCCGACTGTGCGCGGTCCCAACCACGGGACCGTTATCGTCACCATCAACAGCCGGCGATATATCGTCGATGGCGCGATGCTCACCGACCGACCCATTCCACTTCAGGAAGGCGTCCTCGGCGGTGCCGAACATCCAGCGGCGCAGGTCCGGGTAGGGAAACAGGCCAGGCGATGGCATGTGGCGTGGCGCCCGCTGCATCGTCCTGAGGGGTTCTCGTGCCGGATCGAAGCAATCGGTCTGTCCGGGCTTGCCTTCGACCGGTACTATGAGGGCACGCGCGGCTGGAGCCCTTTCAACTACTCCGTGTATGCGCGGACCAATACCCAGGATCGGATTACCGGGGTGGCGTTCGGACAGAGGGTCACTCTGGGGCCCGATGGCGACGCGGCCAGCGAGGCCATCGGTCCGGGAGAGCGCGATCGGTTTCTCGTAGAGCACCTCGGCATCGCGGAGGAAATCGTCGCTCGCTTGCCAGCCGACGAGCCACTCCCCCCACCACCCCAGGGCTGATCTGATCACGGTCGCCAGGGGTCCCGGCGCGGTCTGGTAGTATCAGCAGGCGCCCCATGGGACATTCGCCTAGTGGGTCACTTGTCATGGATATCGCCATTGCGTCAGTCCCGTCGTTTCGTAGGGCGGGGGCTTGTCCCCCGCCACGCGGCCCCGGGTGCGGCGGCCGGGCGGGAGGGGACAAGCCCCTCCCCTACCGGACGAAAAAGGCCATGCCCGTAGGAATTGACCCACCAGGTGGCAACGTGCCGCCATGCGAAGGGAGAGGACACTGGCCAGCGAGCCGGCTCTGACCCAGATCCAGACGGCGACTCCAGTCCCCGCTCTGGAAGTGCCCCCCACGCGAGACGGACGCTTCCGGCCCGCCGAGACCGCCCCGTCTGGTATCCAGACGTTCGCGTCGCTTCGCCATCGCAACTTCCGTCTGCTATGGACCGGCACGTTGTTCATGAGCGCGGGGCAGTGGATCCAGCAGGTCACGCTCGGCTGGCTCACGTACGAGATGACCGGCTCCCCGGTGCTGCTCGGGGCGTTGAGCGGCGTGCGCGCGCTGCCGTTTCTGCTGGCGAGCCCCTTCGCCGGCGTGGCCGCCGACGTCTTCGACCGCCGTCGCATCCTCCTGGGCGTCGAGGCGCTCCTGCTCGTCGCGGCAGTGGCGATGGGGCTGCTCGTCGGATCGGGCGGGCTCGAGGTCTGGCACATTTTCGTATTCGGCTTCCTTACAGCGGTCGCCTGGGCTTTCAACCAGCCTGTCCGCCAGGCGCTCGTGCCCATGGTCGTCCCGAGGAGCGACCTGATGAACGCCGTGGCGCTGAACTCCCTCGGGTTCAACTGCACCAAGGTCATCGGGCCGGCCCTGGGGGGCGTGCTTATTGCCGTGATCGGGGCAGCGGGGAACTTCCATTTGCAGGGTGCCGCGTACGCCTGCGTCCTCGTCGCGGTCTCGGCGATGGTCGTCCCGCCCATGGCCCGAGCCGCGCGCCGATCGTCGCTGGGGTCCAACTTCAGGGAGGGGATGCGCTACGTGCGCTCTTCGCCCCAGGTGCTGGCGCTCATCGTCGCGAACCTGGTCCCGAACCTGTTCGCGATGCCGTACCAGGCGCTCATGCCCGTCTTCCAGAAGGACGTTCTGGGCGTCGGGCCCGACGGGCTGGGCCTCATGCTCGCGGCACCCGGCGTGGGCGCGGTAGCAGCGGCGCTTTTGCTGGCCTCTTTCGCGCACCGCCTGTCGCGGCGGGGTCCGCTCTTGCTGGGAGCGCTCTTCGCCCTAGGCGGCTCCCTGATCGCCTTCTCGCAGACGACGTCGCTCCCCATGGCGCTCCTCATGCTGGTGGGGGTGGGCGGCTGTCAGATCATGTTTGCCGCGGGCTCAAACACTGTGCTGCAGACCCTCGTTCCTGACGAGCTGCGCGGCCGGGTGATGAGCATCTACATGCTCGACCATGGGCTGAGCCCGGCTGGCGCTCTGGCCGCCGGCATCAGCACGCACTACGTGGGTGCGCCCACCACGGTGGCGGCCATGGGGGCGATCGTCATCCTGCTGGCCGCCGTCCTCGTCTGGCGCTTGCCGCAGATGAGAGAGCTGTAAACCGCTCATGGTGAGCCTGTAAACCGCTCATGGTGAGCCTGTCGAACCATGAGCCCTAGGCTGGGCGGTCCCGGGCCGTCCTTCGACAGGCTCAGGAGGAGCGGCGTAAAGAGCTCCGCTCACGGTCAGCCTGTCGAACCACGAGCCCTACGTTGGGCGGTCCCGGGCCGTCCTTCGACAGGCTCAGGAGGAGCGGCGCAAAGAGCTGCGACCAGCGGCAGCGTAAGAAATCTCGCGGGCTGCGACGCGCTCCAGATTCTTCGCTTGTGCGCTCAGAATGACCGTGGCCCGACCAGCAGCAGTCGCTCGGCCAGCTCGAGGGCGTCCACCGGCCAGAACGGCTGTGGCCGAGGGTGTCGAACGCCTGGGGCGCCCGCCAGCGGCCGACACGAGAGAATGAGGCGGCGCCAGCGGAGGGGGACCGCCTCGCGCCCGTGGACGGCGCCGAGGAGCGCCCCAGCGATGGCGGCATTCGTATCCGTGTCGCCGCCGGCCATCACGGTGCTCACGATCCCCTCCTCCAAGGTTGGGGCGTGGAGTAGTCGGTGGAACGCGTTCTGGAAAGCGGTGAGGACCCACCCGCTATTGGTCTCGAAGCTGGCAGGCGCACTGCGCTCGGCTGTGTCCAGCGCGTCGCGCACCGCGCGCTCCCGACAACCGCGCTCTGCCCAGCGTCGGGTGAAGGCATAGACCTCGCCCGCTGAGGCGCCGGTGCCGACGGCGTGGGCGACTGCGACCACGAAGGCCGCGCACGCGTCCTGGCACACGGCGTTGGGGTGGGTGAGCCGACTTTCGGCGCGAGCGACCTCTGCGAGGGCGTCGGGGTCCATGGCATGCCCCCAGATGCCGAGCGGGCTGATGCGCATCAACGAGCCATTCGCCTGGCTCTCGCGGTCCGCCGCGCGGGAGGCGGCTTCAGCGGGTGAAACGGGCGCGGCGGCCGCTGCGGCGCGCAGGGCCCGAGCCGTCGTCGCCCCCACGTCGAAGGGCTGCGAGCCATACCAGTAGCCGTACGCCCCGGCGACCGAGTCTGGGTCATAGCCCCCCGTCGCGACCAGGCTTCGGGCGAGGGTGAGCGCCAGCTCCGAATCGTCCGTCGGCTGGCCGGCGATCGTCCCGAACGTTCCGCCATCGGCCAGATCCTGCAGGCCACCGGGGTAGCGCCGGCGGATAGCATCAGCCGACTGAAACTCCACCAGGCTGCCAAGAGAGTCGCCGGCCAACTGGCCCAGGAGGCAGCCGTGCGCGCGCCGCAGAAGCGGGCCGTCGGCAATAGATTCGCCTGGCTCGAGCCGCGCGCGGCGCAGCTGCCCGGGTATGGACGGGTCCCGAGGCGCCCGCCGAAACAGGTCGCTCCAGCGGCGGCCCAGGAGCGCGGGGACAGCGCTGGGGGCTCCACCCAGGCAGGCACGAGAGCGGCTCGCGCCATTGGGGGCGTAGGCCGTCGGTCGGCCTTCCTCGTTGAAGAGATCGGCGCCGGTCCCTCGCAAGAGCGCCTGGCCGCCAGCGTAATCCCAATCGCCGGCTCCTTTGAAGGAGGTCCCAAGCGTGGCCTCTCCAGCGGCTGCGAGCGCGAGCCTATATGCGATGCTGGGCATCGCCCTAGAGCGAGCCGGCGCGATCGCACTGAGGCCGGCGAGCGTTGGAGTACCCGCGTCATAGGAGACGAGCACGACGTCGTGCGGGCCGAGCGCGTGTGGCCACGGCTCGCGTTCGATCACTGCGCCGTTGCGGGTCGCTGGACCGCACCCGTCTGCCCAGGCCAGCAAGTCGCCATCGTCGTCGGGAGCGCACGGAGCGTAGACGATGCCCAGCACCGGCTGGCGATCGCGGAGGAGCGCGATGGAGACCGAGCTGCCGCGGACACCCTGCAGGTAGTTGACGGTGCCGTCGTTGGGGTCGACCAGCCAGAGGAAGCGCGGTGGCGGGACGACGCCGGCGCTTCCGGTCTCCTCGCCGCGGTATCCCCAATCGGGGAAGGCTGCCAGCAGGCGTGCGCGAATGAGGCGCTCGGCCTCGACGTCGACGTCCGCGTGCGACCCGTGGCCCCGGGGACCGCCCGGGCGATGGAAGTCGGCCCGTACGAGATCGCCCGCCGAGGTAGCCGCCTCGAGGGCGACCTCCATCGCGCGCGCCAGGTCATCAGCCATAGCTTGGCGTCGGGGAGGAAAGTTCGCTCCCTCCCCCCTTGCGGGGGAGGGTTGGGGTGGGGGGTTGCGCACTTGCGCGGTCTTGTGCGGTTTCCGGCCGTGTCCCCTGTCCCCTGTCCCCTGTCCCCTGTCCCCTCCGTGAGACGCCGGCCTCGTCGAAAGTGGCCATCTCGTGGAGGATGGCCACGGCGTCGTCGACCAGATGCATGGCGAGCGCCGCGCCGGTGCCCTCCCCGAGGCGAAGGTCGAGGTTCAAGAGGGGCGCCAGCTCCAGGCGTTCGAGGGCGACGCGGTGGCCCGGCTCCATGGAGCGGTGCGCTGCGATCAGGTACTGGTGGGCAGCCGGGGCCATTTCCGTCGCCAGGAGGGCCGCCGCGCCGGAAGCCAGGCCGTCCAGCACGACCGGTATGCGGTGGGCGGCGGCCGTGAGGATCACGCCCACGAGTGCGGCGATCTCGAAACCTCCCACGCGTGAGAGAACATCGAGCGGGTCGGACGGATCCGGGTCGTTGAGGGCAAGGGCCCGCTCGATGACATCGACCTTGTGAGCCAGTTGCGCTTCGTCGAGGCCGGTACCCCGGCCGGTCACCTCCGCGGGGGGCCGTCGAGTCAGCGCCGCGATGACGGCGGCGGCCGCGGTCGTGTTCGCTATGCCCATATCCCCCGTCGCCACGAGGTCCAGCCCTCTTGCGAGCTCCAGCTCCAGGATGTCGATGCCCGCATACACAGCCGCCAAGGCAGTTGCCCGGTCCATGGCGGGGCCGATGGCCATGTTGTGCGAACCGTAGCCAATCTTCCTGCTCACCAGCAGGGCGTGCGGGGGTAGATCCGCCGCCACGCCCACGTCCGCGACGACGACGCGGGCGCCGGCGCGGCGCGCCAGCACGTTGATGGCCGCCCCGCCGGCGAGGAAGTTCTGGACCATCTGCGCCGTGACCGTCTGCGGGTAGGCCGAGACGCCCTCGGCCGCCACACCATGGTCCGCGGCGAGCACGATCACGGCCTTGCGCGGGAACCGGGGGCGGGCGTTCCCCGTTATCCCGGCCAGCTTTGCAGCCAGCTCCTCGAGCCGGCCGAGGCTGCCCTGTGGCTTGGTAAGACGGTCCAGCCGGTCGCGCGCCGCCTGCATGGCGGCAGCGTCGAGCGCCGGTATCTGGGCTATGACTTCGCTGATCCGGTCCATCGGAGGTGACCCCTCCCCTTCCCCCCACCGAGGGGAGGGGCAGAAACCGAAGCCTGGGGGACGCCCTCAGCCCCGGGCATAGGGGTGTGCCCCCTCTGCACTCACCCGAGCGCGGCTCCTACGCCGAGTTTCCCCTGGCACGTCGCCGCATTGTCGCACATGCGCGGCTCGAAACTGAGTTGGGGACGGCATAATAGCGACACCCGGATCACCACAGAGGCACAGAGACACGGACATCTCTAGACGGATCCGGGATCACCGCGCCGAGCCGAGCACTAGAACTCGGACCTCCTAAAGGCGGACCAGGGTGATCACCGCCAGCACGGTGCCGACGACGGCAGCCCCGTAGCAGAGGACCGCGATCGGCATCCGTGCGCCGTGGACGCCTAGGTCGAAGAGGAGATAGCGAAAGCGGTGCGCCCAGTGGAATAGCGGCAGGGAGACCAGAACCAGCAGGTAGAGCCGTACCAGGGGATTGCCGACAAGGTTGGCCATGCGCTGCGGGCCGTAGGCGTCGGCGGGTACCCAGCCGAGGGGGATCGCCAGCCCGTTGATGAAGATATGAACGGGAAGCAGCATCCCCACCACACCGGCCCCGGCCATAAAAAGACCCCACCACAGAGGCTCGATGGTGTCGATGCGATACCTCATCCAGATCTCCGCGTTGTTGCTCCCATGGTCCTCATCATCCGCCCACCGTGGGAGAGACGAGTATGACGGCGATCGCCAGGGTCACTACCACCCAGGCGATGATCATGGAGGCGTTGAGCGCGCTGCCCGGCGTCGCTGTCTTACCGACGCGGAGGTAGACGAGGGCGCCAACCGATGTGAAAGCAGTCCAGGCATGATAGAGAACGAAGGCGAGGCTGACCAGGCTGAAGATGATCCAGCCCGGGGACCTCACCGAATCGCGCCACATCATGTTGGCTTCCGGCCCACCCGCCATCTGGGGCACCTGCATCAAGAAGAGCACCACCCACGCAGCCGCGAACACCGCGGAGAGCTCGCGCAGCATGTAGAGCGAGTAGCGCGGGTTCTTTAGCCACCAGTTGGCCCGCATACGCCAGGGGTACGCGGTGGCTCGCGGGGCCGCTCCGGTGTGCATCAGCGTCGCCCCCACGGCAGCAGGAACGATCGGAAGAAGTCGTTGGTCGTGGCGAGCTTCGTCCGCTGGATCGCGGCTGCTGGATCGACGTTCTTCGGACACACGACGGAGCATTCGCCCACGAAGGTGCACTCCCATATGCCCTCGGAGCTCGCCACCAATGACATTCTCTGGTCTCTCCCCTCATCACGCGAGTCCATGTTGTAGCGATGCGCGAGTGCGATCGCGGCGGGCCCGAGGAAGCGCTTCTCCATGCCGTAGACGGGGCACGCGGCGTAGCAGAGCATGCAATTGATACACATGCCGAACTGCTTGTAGTCGTCGACCTGCTCCGGCAGCTGCCGAAATTCGTGCCCGAAGCCAATGGGAGCGCTCGCCAGGTCCTCGCGAATGATGTACGGCTTGACCTCCTGGAGCTTGTGCATGAAATCGTCCATGTCCACGACAAGGTCGCGAAGGATGGGAAAGTTGGCCAGCGGCTCGACGCGCAGTTCGGCGGGGTAGTAGTCGCGGAGAAAGGCGGCGCACGTCAGCTTCGGTGTGCCATTGACCATCATCCCGCAGCTCCCGCATACGCCCATGTGGCAGGACCAGCGGAACGAGAGGGTCCCGTCGATGTGGTCCTTGACGTACTGCAACGCGTCCAGCACGACCCAGTCCTCGTTGTACGGGACGGAGTAAGACTGGGTGACCGGCTGCCGGTCCTCCCCCGGCCGATAGCGCGTGACGACCATGCGGAGCATCTCTTGAGCCATACGGCCCCCCCTAGGGAACAGGGCGCAGGGGACAGGTTACAGACATCGCTCCGGGCGGTTTCGTCGCCCTACCGGTTCCCCTGTCCCCTGTCACCTGTCATCTAATACCTGCGTTCTTCGGGTTCCCACTTGGTGATGACGGCCTCCTGCCACTCGACGCGGGGACCGTCGGGCGTCCAGTACTCCAAACTGTGGGCGAGAAAGCGCTGGTCGTCTCTCTCGGGATAGTCTCGCCTGGCCTGGGAACCGCGCGACTCGTTGCGGAGGATAGCGGGCAAGACGACCGACTCGGCGAGGTCGAGCATGTTCTCCAGCTCGAGCGCGCCCGTCAGCTCGGTATTGAAGACCTTGCTCCTATCGTCCAAGCGAACGCGCTTGAAGCGATCCTTCAAGGTGCGCACATCCTCGGCGGCCGCCTCCAGACCCTCCAGCGTGCGGAACACACCGACGTTCCGCTCCATGGCGCCCTGGAGCTCGGCGCGCAGGAGCCCGACTCGCTCGCTGCCGCCGTTGTCCTCGAAGAATCGGGATGCGATCCGGCGCTCCTCGTCGGCCGCTTGCCCCTCGAACGCGCCCGCCCCACCTGGAGTTTCCGATGCGTAGCGAGCCGCGGCCCTGCCAGTGCGGTGGCCGAACACGAGGCACTCGGTGAGCGAGTTGGACCCCAGCCGGTTGGCGCCATTGAGGCCCTCCTGCGCGCACTCGCCGCAGGCGTACAGGCCGGGTATCGAGGTGGCGCCGTCTATATCGCACCGCACGCCACCCATCATGTAGTGGACAACCGGCCGAACCGGGATTGGCTCCTTAACCGGATCGATGCCCACGTAGCTCTCTGCCAGCTCGCGGACGAAGGGGAGCTTGCGGTTGATTCGCTCCTCGCCCAGGTGCCGCAAGTCGAGGTGCATGTACTCGCCGTAATGTCCGCGGATCCCGCGCCCGGCCTCGAACTCGGTCATCATCGCGCGGGCGATGATGTCGCGGGGGCCAAGCTCCATGCGGGAAGGTACGTAGTCGCTGAGAAAGCGGTCGCCATTCTTGTTGATGAGGTAGCCGCCCTCGCCGCGCGCCGCCTCGGTGATGAGGATGCCGGTCCCCGGCAGCCCCGTCGGGTGGTACTGGGGGAACTCCATGTCGGAGAGAGGCGCACCGGCGCGGTAAGCCAGCGCGTGGCCATCACCGGTGTTAATAAAGCCGTTGGTGGTGAAAGCCCACAACCGACCGCATCCGCCGGTTGCCAGAATCGTCGCCCTGGCGGTGAAGGTTCGGAACTCGCCCGACCGCAGGTCAAACGCGACGACGCCGCGGCACACGCCGTCGTCTACCAGCAGCCGTGTTGCGAAGTGCTCGTCGTACCGAACGATGCGCTCATAGCGGAGGGTGTTCTGGAAGATGGCGTGCAGCATATGGAACCCGGACTTGTCAGCGGCGAACAGTGTCCGGTTGACGCTCATGCCGCCGAAGGCCCGCACGCTGACTGTGCCGTCGGGCTCGCGGCTCCACGGGCAGCCCCAGTGCTCGAGCTGGATCAGCTCGTTGGCGGCCTCGCTCACGAAGTATTCGACGACATCCTGGTCGGCGACGTAGTCGCTCCCCTTGATGGTGTCGAACGCGTGCAGCTCGAGGCTGTCCCCCGTGTCCCCCCGCACCACGGCCGCCGCCCCACCCTCGGCCGAGACCGTGTGGCTGCGCATGGGATAGACCTTGGATACGAGAGCGACGCTACAGCCCGCCTCTGCCGCGGTGATCGCCGCGCGCAGACCGGCAAGGCCGCCGCCAATAATGAGAATGTCGTGCGAGAGGAGGTCCACGGGCGTCTCCCGGATGCCCATGATAACCGAAAACGCCGCCGAGTAGCGCTAGCGCCGCGCTGGGCGGGTCCGTACAATGCGTCGGTCCTGTGGCGTCCCGATTCCGTCTGAGCGGAGGGCGTTTGACGCCCCAGCGATTGGTCAGGTACCAGCACGCGGCTCCGTACCTCCTCCTGGCGGTGGTGAGCCTTCTCTTCCACCTTCCCGCTTTGACCGCCGGTCTCATCGCCGTCGAGGACGACACGCGGGTCTTCTACTTTCCGCTGTTGGTGGTCACGGCCCGGGCCCTGTCCGAGCTTACGCTTCCGCTCTGGACGCCGGGAATCTTCGCCGGGTACCCGCTGTTCGCCGACGGCGAGGCAGGGATGCTCTACCCGCTCCACTATCTCGTTCTCCCGTGGCTGGCACCGGAGGCGAGTCTCGTGGTTCTTCGTGTCGTCCACAGTTTCCTGGCCAGCGCCTTCATGCATCTCCTGCTGCGGACGCTGGGGATGGGGATGGTGGCGGGCGTAGTCGGGGGGATCACCTTCGGCTATAGCGGGTTCGCGGCCGGGCAGATCATTCACGACAACGTCTTCCACGCTATGGTGTGGCTGCCGCTGGAGCTAGCGCTGGTGGAGCGGGCGTGCCAGTCGCTCGGCGCCAGCCGCTACCGCTGGGCGATGGCGGCCGGGGTCGTCGTCGGCGTCCAGGCCCTGGCCGCGCACATTCACGTCACGCTGATGAGCGCCGGCGCCCTATCCGCCTTCGCCCTCTACCGAGGCCTTGTTGAAGGGGACAGGGGACAGGGGACAGGGGACAGGGCGAGGGTCCCCCAGGCCGGCCCCCAATCCCCAGGCCGGCCCCCGACCCCCGACCCCCGACCCCCACGCTGGCCCCCGACCCCCGACCCCAGGCCCCTGGTGAGCGGCCTGGTCAGGGCGTTGGTGATCGTCGCCATCGTGGGCGCCGTCGGCGTAGGGCTCAGCGCCGCGCAGCTCATTCCCCTGTACGAGCTGGGCACGCAGACATTCCGGGGCGACGGCGTGGGGGCCCGCCTGGCCGCCACGAACAGCGTGTGGCCTGGAGACGTGCTTACCCTGTTGCTCCCGAGATTGCACGATACACCGACTGGAGGGTTCTGGGGCCCGTGGGTCAAGTGGGAGACCGTCCTCTACGTAGGAATTTTGCCGCTCGCGCTCGCCAGTGTGGGGATGGTCGCCCGCCGGGGGCCATACCGTGGCTTCTTCGGCTGGCTGGCGCTGGCCGCCCTCGTACTGGCGCTTGGCCCCGCCGCGCCTGGCTCACCGTGGGCGGTCCTCCACTCCCTTCCGGGCTTCGAGGTTTTGCAGTCGCCCGGCCGCTTCTCCCTGCTTCTGTCGCTGGCCGTCGCGGTCCTGGCCGGCTATGGGGCAGACTGGCTAACACAGCGTCCATCTGCGGGTCGAGGGCCGGCGCTTATCGTGCTGCTCGGGGGCATGGCGGTCGCAGGTGGGTTGGCAGTGGGACTTGAGGGGGCGAGCAACCTGCTGAGGGCGCCCTCGGCAGGGGCAATACCACCACTGCAGGACTACGTGCGGTTGCCTGGAATTCCCGCAAGCGTCGACGGCATCCCACTTACGTTCGAGCGCGTCGCCCTACTGGCTGCTGACTCGCTGTCGCCGTGGAATCCGACCACGGCCTGGCAGCTGCTTCTCGTCGTAGCAGCCGGAGGTGTCATCACCATGTGGCTGGCGGACCCCAGGATCAGAGGCGCGGCCGCCTGTGCCACCATTGTCGTTATCCTGTCCGACCTCTGGATGCTATCCGCCACCTTCCACCCTTACGGCCCCGTCGATGGCCTCCGCCCCCGCGTGCCCGACGCGCTGCTGGCCGATGCCGACAGGCCGTTTCGGGTGCATACCCCGGCGACTGCTGAGGAGAAGAACACGCAGGTCGAGCCGAACCGTCTCCTCGCGGCCGGCATCGACGAGGCCTCGGGTTACTCGTCGCTCGCGCCGGATCGGCACGCCGCCTACTCCCAGGCTGTGGCGTACGCTGACAACCGCCTGATCGACCTGTGGAACGTGCGGTACGTCGTGCGGCGGTTGCGCCCACCCCCGCTTCCGAGCCACGGAGGAACGAGCTTCCACCCCGAGCGTCCGCTGTTCAGCGGCAGGCGAGTGGCCACCGGCGGCGGAGGAAGCCTGTTGCCGGATGGAGGGCCCGCACGCGCGCACGAGGTGCGCGTGGTTGCAGCGCTGTGGGACGCGGCCGACGTGAGAGACGGAACATCGGTGGCCCGGATCGTGCTCCAGGGCACGGACGAGTCAGACCAGACGCTGGAGCTGGTGGCCGGGAAGGACGTGTCGGACACCATGTGGGATGTTCCGGGGAGGGCTCCCGCTCTACACGGTCGGGCAGAAGTAGCGTTCGAGTATCCCCGAGACGACGCGAAGAGCTACCGCTATGCCGAGCGGCTCTACTACGCGAGCCTACCAGTCGACCCGCCCATGACGGTGCGTCGCGTGACCATTGAGCCGCTCGGCCAGGTGGGTGGTCTCGAAGTTTTCGGGGTGGGGCTACTCAACGTGGTGACGGGTGAAGTGACCCAGGCTCGTGACAAGGCGAAGTACCAGGAGGTGTACCGCGACGATCAGATCCGCATCCTCCGCAACGCGGCGGCGATGCCGCGCGCGTTCATGGTGGGATCCGGTTGGCTTGCCCCACCCGGTCGGGATGCGCTGGCATGGATGCTGGACGGCACCATCGACCTTAGCGAAACGGTTGTCCTCGAGAGGCCAATCCCCCCCGGTGTTGCCATTCCTTCAGGGGGAGCCAGCGCGGCCGCGAGCCCGGGGGTAGCCTCCATCCAATCCTACTCGCCAGAGCGGGTGACTATCCGCACCGAGTCCCAGGCCGACGCCCTGCTCGTGCTCGGCGATGCGTATTTCCCCGGCTGGGTTGCCCGCGTGGATGGGGAGCCGACGCCGATCCTGCGGGCGAACTACCTGTTTCGCGCCGTCGTCCTGCCGTCCGGGCCACACCTGGTGACGTTCGCCTATGAACCGCTGTCCGTGGCCGTTGGAATGATCATCACGCTGGCGACGGCGTGCGTCGTGATCGCCGTCGTGGGCGCGCAGGCTTTCGCCGCGCTGCGCGGGCGGACGGCGTCACCCGAGCGGCCGCGTTCGGCTCGTCCTCTCGCGGAGCCTCGCCCTCACCCCTCCGAATGCCCGCCTTCAGGCGGGCTCGGAGTCCGCAAGGCCGACAACCCTCTCCCAGAGGGAGAGGGGGCTTTTGGCGCGATCCAATCCTCCTCCGGTCCCGGTCTCGACCGTTGAAGCTCGGGGCGGCGCTCGGCGTGGTCTTGGCGTTCGCGGCCGCGGCCTATGCGTGGATGGCGCCCAGGCCCAACGGGGACCTTCAGCCTGCGCTTCAGTCGCTCGGTGAGATTCCCGCGACCCTGTCCGAAGTGCGGGGCCCACCACGGCTCTCCCTACCCGCGCCATCCCAGGATTCCGAAGCCGCGCGGGTCACCGTCGATCTGGTCGACGTTCCGTGGCGATATGCCAGCACCGGCTGGCTCGTGCTCGCCGACTACGACACCCCGCTGCGCGACTACTCCTTCGTATGGGGACCGCTCACCGTCGCAGGCCAGACGTTCGCTCGCGGCATTAGCACATACCCATTCTCCGAGATCGTCTACGACCTCGAGCCGGGGGCCCTTCAGTTCTCCGCCTATGGGGGAGTCACCGACGACTCCAAGGCGGCCTCGGGGAGCGTCCGCTTCGAGGTGTACGGCGACGAGTTCTTGCTGTGGGAGAGCGGTGTGCTCCAAGCCGGCCAGCCAGCGCAAGAGATCGTTGTCGAAATCGCGGGGCTCGCGCAGCTCCGTCTCGTGGTGGACGACGCCGGCGATGGTTCGCTAGGCGATTACGCTCTGTGGGCGAATCCGACGGTGGTTTCCTCGCCGGGGGCCCCTTCACCGGAGACCGCAGCCGTGATTGCCGACGCGAGGCGTGAGGCGGCGACCCGCGAAACGGTGGAGCGCGAAGCTGAGCGAGCGGCGGTTCGCGCGCGGGCGTCCGCGGACGCGGAAGTGGTTGCGCGGTGGACGGGCGCCAGAGCACAGGCGGCGGTTGGAGCGTTCGACCCGGGCTCCTCGCTGATCGTGATGGCGAACCAGGAGGTCGCGGTGGTGTTCGGATATGGCGGCGCGCGGAACGGGCGCCTCACGGTCTATCGTCAGGGGGAGGATGCGCCCCGCATCCTCGACGCGACATCGTGGCTTGTCGGTGAGGATGGCGCCGGGTTCAGCCTCGCCGACGCTCGTCCCGAACGCGGCGATGCGTACGAGTTTCGGCGCGTCGACGACCCGCTCCTGGGCGCCGGAATCGAGGCTCTCGCGCGGTTTCGATCCCCTCGTGGGACTGGCGTTGTCGTCCTCGGGGTCACGCTCCTCGACGCCGAACACGCGCTGAGCATCCGGTTTTTCGCGGAGGGGCTTGCGCTCGGCGCGGTGCGCTACTTCGATCAGGAGGCGGGGCAGCAGGCGGGCAACTTGCTCCTGGGGGAGCGCGTGCGGTACCTGAGCGATCGGTCGCATCTCTACTCTGGCGAGGGCAGGCCCGATGGGCACCGGCGCCGGGCGGCGCTCGAGGCGACGAAGCCGGCGCTGGTGTGGAGCGAGGAGGGCGGCCGCGGCCTGCTCTTTTCGTTCTTCGACTACGTGCCCTCCCCCGCCTGGATCGCGCTGCGCAGGGATCCCGCGCGCGAGAGTGTGGCCTTCGGGCTCGAGATGAGGGCCCATCTCCACGATTTCGGCCCGGCCGGAGCGGCCCCTCCCGCGCTCTCGGTGGAGCTGACGGACGGCCCCGGGGGCGCCGACACCTTTCGGCGCTTCCGGCGCGTCGTGAACGGGCGCTACCCTCCGCCGGAGTGGCCGCCCTCGGCCCGCTACCAGTGGGGAAGCTGGTACGCCTACGGCCCCGGCGTGACGGCGGCCGCTCTCCACCGGGAGCTGGAGCTGATCTCAGCCCGGTTCGCTGACCTCGGCCCCTGGCAATTCCTGGTGGACGCAGGCTGGCACCTGCAATACGGGCGGGACGACGCCGAGCTGGGCGTGGTGGACTTCGAGAAGTTCCCCGCGGGCGTGCGCGGCGTGGCGGACACCGCCCACGGCCTTGGGTTCCAGGTCATCCTGTACCTGGGCCTCGGGTTCATTCACGACAGCCCAGCGGACGGAGGCGAGTGGCTCGCTCTGAAAGGCGTCATCGAGCGACATCCGGACTGGCTCCTCCCGTTCCAGACCGAGCCGTCGCCCGTTCGCCGCTTCCTCCTCGACTTCGGGAAGGAGGAGGTACGCGCCCACATTGGCGAGCTGATACGGGACTACTTCGAAGTTCACCGAGCGGATGGGATCCTCGTGGACGGGCTGGCAGACGCCGAAGGGCAATTGATCCCGCGCCAGGAGCGAGACGCTCGAGATGGCCCTCCGCACCCGCTGCTCCCCAGCCTGGACATCTACCGGCTGATTCGGACCGAGGCAGAGCGCCATCGTCCCAACCCCTTCATCGTCAGTGGCTGGGTGAACCCGACGGCGGCGAATCGGTACGTGGACATGTACTTTTACGGAGACGAAGCCGACCGGGTCGACTCGCCCTACCCCTTCGGGGGCTTCCTCCTCCATCTGGACTACGCGCTCTACAGTCAGATCGCGCTCGGACAGCGAGCATACGCGGGCGCCTCATCCGGCGACCCGCTCTTGCCCGAGGCACGCTGGTGGATCCAGGCTGGAGCCGCACTCGGGGCGCCCGCGACGTTGGGCACCAGGCTCGAGCGCATGGACGCGCCGACGGTCGCGGGTTTTCGCGCCGACCTTCTTGCCCTGGATCCCTATGAAGGGATCACGACGTATGGGCCCGGGTTCCCCCCGGACACCTTTGCAACAACGCGCAATGGCCTCACGTACCTGGGCGTCGTGAATCGCGAGGCGCGGGGGCGGCCGATGGACGTCAATCTGGGCGCGCTGGGCCTCGGCTCCGAGACCTACACCGCGCTGGACATTACAACGGGGGAGGGACGGCGTGTCGCCGGGGAGCTCAGTGTGGAGCTGCCGGCGCGCAGCTTCCGCATGCTTGTCCTTCGGAAGGAGCCAGGCGTGCTGTGGACTGACAGCGTCGTGGCCGTCACGTTGCGGGACGAGGGCCTCTCCGCCACGGCCCGCGGCCCGGCCTCCGTTCCGGGGTTTCTGCACATGACTGCCCCGCCTCCCAGCGCGGTTCTGCTGGACGGCGTGCCGCTCTCGCGGGCGGCGAGCCCACGGGCCGGCATCGCCTACAGCTATGACGACGCCTCGGGCGTCCTCAGTCTGGAATATGCGCACACCACTGAGCGACGGATCGAAGTGCGGTGGTAAGCGACGCTACAGCCACCCTATTCGTTTGAAGACCCAGAAGAGAGCGCCCCCAGACGCGGCCATCAGCGCCAGCGCGAGCGGATAGCCAAGGGGCCACTCCAGCTCCGGCATTCGCTGGAAATTCATGCCATAGATGCCGGCGATGAGCGTTGGGACCATAATGCCGATCGTCAGGGCAGCCATCGTTCGAAGCGTCTGATTCAGTCGGTTCGACGTCACGGAGAGATGGGTTTCAACGGCCGTCGCCAGCAGCTCGCGGTGGAGGTCGAGCGTGTCGAGCACCCGGATAGTATGGTCGTACACGTCGGCGAGGTAAGGGATGAGCGC
Source organism: uncultured Chloroflexota bacterium (assembly GCA_964417895.1). GTDB lineage: Bacteria > Chloroflexota > UBA6077 > UBA6077 > SHYK01 > CAYQJS01. The sequence continues at coordinate 24,239 of CAYQJS010000028.1, forward strand.
CGCCGGGAAGACCGGCACGTCCCGACGGACCAGGACGTTGAGCACGTCACGCGAGGGGGCGAGGACGCGGCGCGCGGCCAGCAGCTCCCGCCGCAGCGCGAACACCTCTCGGATCGTCTCGGCGTCCGCCTCGAAGATCCGGCCCTCGAGGTCTTCAATCCGATCGGCCACGCCGTCGACGACCGGGAAGTACCCGTCGATGACCGCGTCTAAGAGCGCGTAAACCTGGTAGGCGACGCCGTGCTCGGCTCGCTCGTGGCTCGATCGCCAGCGTTCGACCGCCGCCTCGACCTCTGGCACTGGGCCGTCGTGCAATGTGACGAAGTAATTCTCGCCCCAGAAGCAATGCAGCTCGTGCGTGCGGATCGAGCCATCGGAAAGGGACCCGGCTGCGTAGAGCACGATGAAGTAGTAGCCGTCGTACTCGTCAACCTTTGGCCGTTGACCTCGCAGAGCGGCGTCTTCCAACGCTAGCTCGTGGAAGCCGAACTCCTTTCGCAGCAGCGCGATATCGCCCTCGGTGGCGTCCTGGATATCCAGCCAGAGCAGGGCGCCGCCATCGCGTAGGAGACCGTCGATCGAAGCCGGGTCCACTTCGCCTGCGGTCCCGTCGGGCAAGTGAGCGACCGCGCGCACGTCGGACATGTCACCCGATGCCGAGCACCGCTCGTGCGATGTACAGGTACATGATCAGGCCGGTGCCATCGACCAGCGTGATGATCAGCGGCGCGGACACGACCGCGGGATCGAGGCCGATCCGGTTGAGCAGAAGCGGCAGCACGGCGGCGACGAACGCGGACCAGATGACAATAAATACGGCTGCCACGGCCACAGCGACAGCCACGGCCGGTTCGACGGCCATGGTCTGGGCGCGGATGTACATGGCCGTCGCCATGACGATGGCAATGCTCGTTCCGACGATCATCTCGCGGCGCAGCACGCGCCAGGCATCCTCGAAGGCCACCTCACCGACGGCCAGCGCGCGCACGACGGTGGTGACGATCTGGGAGCCAACGTTGCCGCCGGTGCCAATGAGCAACGGGATGAAAAATGTGAGCGCGACCACCTGCTCGAGCGTATCGGCGAACGAATGCAGCACAGCGCTGGTAGCCGTCCCGGCCATGAAGAGGGCCATCAGCCAGACGACTCGCTTGCGGAAGAGCCCGCGAAGCGAGGCGGCCAGATACGGCTCGCGCAGCGGCTCCGAACCGCCGAGGCGTTCGATGTCCTCGGTGGCTTCTTCTTCCAGCACGTCCTGCACGTCGTCGGCGGTGATGACGCCAATCAAGCGCGAGTCGTCGTCGACCACAGGGATCGCCAGGAAGTTGTGTTCCATCACGACGCGTGCCGCCTGCTCCTGGTCGGCGCTCGCCGGGAGGCGGATCACTTGCCGGCGCATCACGTCGGCGATGCGCGCCTGCGGGTCGGCAATGACTAGATCGCGCAGGCTGACGACGCCCAGGAGGCGCTCCCGAGGATCTGTGACATACACGTAGTAGATGGTCTCGGCCTCGGGTGCCTGCGCTCGGATCAGCCGCATGGCCGCGGCTACCGTAATGCTGGGCGAGATGGAGACAAACTCCGGGGTCATCCTGCCGCCCGCGGTGTCCTGAGGGTAGGACATGAGCTCGCGGATCTCCTCGGCTTCGGATGCGCGCATCTCCGCCAGAATCCCCTCGGCCTCCGCCTGCTGTAGCTCCTCGACGACGTCCGTCGCGTCGTCCGGCTCCATCTCCTCGAGGATGTCCGCGGCTTCTGCCCGACTGAAACGAACGATGAGACGTGCGGCCTCGGTCGGGTCCAGCTCGGCGACAGCGTCCGCTAACCGCTCGGTGCCCAGGTGGGGCTCAAGCTCGGATAGCTCAGCCGGACCCAGACGCACGAGAACCTCGGCCAGATCGACCGGAGAGAGGGCGACAGCCAGCACACCGGCCGCGGCAGCATCGCCGGACGCAATGAAGCGCCGGAGCCGCCGTATGTCGACCTGTGGGGAATGAAGGCGCATGTCGCACCTCTTCGCTGCGAGGGCCAGGCAAACCACTGGCGTCGAGCGGCGCGAGACTCAGAGCGAGTCGAGAAGAAGCTCAGCCCGTAGGCGCGACGTGAGGGGGAAAGAGTGGGGGTTTAAGCCCGTCCGACGCTACTGCCCCAGGACGTGGCGCGCGGTCTCGCCTGCTGCGCTATTCGGTTGTCCTGAGGCTCGCGTTGACTGGGTAAGTCGTCCACTGACGTCCTATCTGGAGCCGGAGTTACCAACTCTAGGGCCATTGTAGCTCCACGGAGTCCCAAGTCCCAAGTCCAGGTCTCAAGCCACCCAGCTGTCTGTCCCCTGGGATAAGGGCCATGAGAGCCCTGAGCGCCGCGCTCGCTCGACTTGACTTGGGACCCTGGACTTGGGACTTGGGGCCCGCGTCAGACGAGAGCCGTCCAGCCGATCGCTGAGAGGAACCTCTGCATATTGGAGCGGGTTTCGGCGAGGCTGTCGCCGCCAAACTTTTCGAGGTACGCGTCGGCGAGAACCAGCGCCACCATCGCCTCGACGACCACCGCCGCCGCCGGAACAGCGCAGATATCCGAGCGCTGGTACTCCATGACGGTCTCGACACCGGTGCGCATATCGACGGACGGCTGTGGCGTTACGGTCGTGGCGATAGGCTTCATGGCGGCCCGAACGACGATGGGCTCGCCGTTGGTAACACCACCCTCGGTTCCTCCGGCTCGGTTCGATGCGCGGATCGGGCGGCCCTCTCCCCATCGAATCGCGTCCTGGACCTGGGTTCCCGGGCGCGCGGCCGACGCGAAGCCGTCGCCGAGCTCGACGCCCTTGATGGCGTTGATGCTCATAACGGCCCCGGCGAGGCGCCCGTCGAGCTTGCGATCCCAGTGGACGAAGCTCCCGACCCCGGGCGCGAGGCCCCATGCCACCACCTCGACGACGCCACCGAGAGAGTCCCTGTCCTCCTTGGCCTGGTCGATGCGCGCGATCATGCGGGCGCTCGCCTCAGCGTCCGGGCAGCGGACCTCCGACTCCTCGGCGCGGCCGAATAGCTGCTCCCACGGCAGGTCAGGGACGGGCGCGGTTACGCCGCCAATGGCCACGACATGCGATCCGATCCGGATGCCCAGCGCGGAAAGCAACGCCTTGGCTATGCCAGCCGCCGCCACGCGCGCGGTGGTCTCCCGCGCGCTGGAGCGCTCCAGGACCAGGCGCATGTCGTTATGCTGGTACTTCAGCGCGCCCGACAGGTCGGCGTGCCCTGGCCGCGGGACGGTGATGGGCGGCAGGGTCTTATCCTTCCAATTCGCATAATCCTTGTTCTCGATGGTCAACGCGATAGGTGCGCCGGTCGTGAGGCCGCTCGTCACCCCCGCGGTGATATAGGCATAGTCCTGCTCGATGAGCATGCGGCCGCCGCGGCCGTACCCGCCCTGCCGCCGCCGCAGGTCCACGGCGATCTGCTCCTCGCTCACCGGCACCCCCGCCGGCATGCCTTCCACGATAATGGTCAGTCCGGGCCCGTGGGACTCGCCGGCCGTCAAGAAGCGAAGATTTGACATCGTGTCCCCCAATAAGCAGGGCGATTATAGCGTTGCATTCGTGCCGGGACTGCGCTAATGGATGACATTCCTGCCCGCAAGGCCGACCACATCGACATCACGACACAGCAGGAGGTCTCCGCGTCTGTGTCTCCCGGATGGGACGATATCCACCTGGTCCACCAGTCCCTCCCGGAGATCGATCTGGCGGAAGTCGACCTGGGGATCGAGCTGTTCGGCCACAGCCTGCGAGCGCCATTGATCATCGCCTCCATGACCGGCGGGCACGCCCGGGCGGAGGAGATCAACCGGCGTCTCGCCCGGGTTGCCCAGGAGTTCGGCCTTGGGATGGGCGTGGGCAGCCAGCGCGCCGCCGTCCGCCACCCGGAGCTGCTCGGTACCTACACGGTTGCGCGCGCCCAGGCGCCCGACGCGCTGCTCATCGCCAACGTGGGCGCCCCACAGCTTATTGACCAGGGACCTGAGGACGCCCTCACGACCGAGCAGATTGGCGGGCTGGTCGAGGCGATGCGGGCCGACGCGCTCGCCGTCCACCTCAACTATCTCCAGGAGGTGGTTCAGCCGGAGGGGGACACGCGTGCGCGAGGTTGCCTCGACGCCATTCGCAGGGTCTGCGCTGCGCTCCGAGTTCCGGTCATCGCTAAGGAGACCGGTGCCGGGATCAGTCGCGCGCAGGCGTTGTTGCTGAGAGAAACCGGGGTGGCGGGGCTGGACGTGGGCGGCGCAGGGGGCACGTCGTTCGCCCTCGTTGAGGCGCTGCGAGCGGCCGATCGCGACCTCGGGGCGGCCGCTCGCCTGGGACAGATGCTGGCTGACTGGGGCCTTCCCACCGCTGTGTCGGTGGCGCAGTGCGTGGGTCTGGGACCGGCGGTCATCGCCACGGGCGGCGTGCGCAGCGGCCTCGACGCGGCGAGGGCTCTCGCCCTGGGAGCCGACGCCGTGGGCGTCGCCCGCCCAATGCTCACCGCGGCCCTCGCTGGCTATGACACGCTCCGTGACTACGTGGCCGAGTTCCTCCAGGCCCTGCGCGTGGTCCTCTTCCTGACTGGTGCGCGCACCGTGCCGGAGCTGCGGCGGCGGGGCAGCGTCATCACGGGGCGCACTGGCGAGTGGCTCAGTGCGCTCGCCGCCGCGGAACAACATGGATCTTGACACTTCCCGCGATGAGCGCATCGAGGCCGCGTTCGGCGACGAGGTCCTGCACTTCGAAGTCCTGGCGGGCGTCGGTACTGGCGTCCAGGTAAATCCGCTGGTCCGGCCCTACGCGCACCCTGAACGTCGCCTCGGGAAAGGCGGCCCGAATTCGCTGTTGGAAGTCGGCCACCAGCCGGGTTGCTTCGGCGTTGAGCGGGGGCGTCGACTCCTTCATCAGGGGCCCACGCGGCCGGCCACGACCTGTACGAACGCGCGTGCACGCCGCAGGGCTTCGGTGGCGGTCTCCGCGTCGATGGGATCCGGCTCGTAGTCCGCCTTCAGCCGCTCATCGAAGATGGCCTTCAGCGTGGCCCGCATGGAGCGAGGATAGCGCCGGAGCTCATCGATAAGGAGCGCGGCAAAACGGGACTGTACCATGTCGTGGGGCCAGTAGTTCTCCGGGATGGTCGCAACACCCTCTGCGACCAGTGCGGCGACCGCGGCCTGGTAGCACGCGTAGTAGGCTCGGCTCACGGCGTTGTTGTAGAGGGAGTTGGCAAGCTCCAACTCCGCTCCGGTGAGCGTTGCCCTCGCCTTCGCAAGGTACGCACCGCTCGTCGGCGGCTGACCTCCGGCCATTCCCGGCGCCTGAGCGCCGGTCCGGTCCGCCACTGTTGGCCCCCGTGCGGCACGAACCCCGCTGGATGTGGGTTGTGGCCGCGTCCCGCGGGATTCACTGGATACTAACAAACGGAGGCCGCATGAGGAGAAATCTGCCTGCAACCCCAACCGGGCCGTTGCGGGCCATGCAAGCCCCTGACTGGAGCGCGCCCGACGCCTCAATACGAACCCTGTGGGAGTTGCCGGAAGCGCTCGTCACGCTATGGGGCCGCTAGTTGCGGGAGAATGGGCCGAGACCGCCTTTGCGCTGCTGCAAGAGCGCGTCCAACGTCCCGATCTCACGCCCGAGGATTGCCTTCTCCAGATCCAGGCGCTGAGCCGTAGAGGTGGTCTCGAGCAGCCGCTGTCGCTCTGGATTATGGATGCGCAGCGTTCCCCCAACGACGTAGGACATTTCCTCGGCGTTATCGGGGAGCTGGATCGGGGTCAGGTCCTGCTCCAACGCGGCCTGGACCAACGCCACGTAGCGCCGAGCGAGCGCTGCGACCTCATTGATGAGGCCCGCGCTCTCGCCGCTCGTCGCCCGGTCGTCGACCAACGGCTCGACGTCCCCCACGATGTACGGCTTCTTCGCTGTCGAGTACCCCACTAGACGGAAACGGCGTGTGCCCACGGTCACGATGTTCATCCGGCCGTCCTGCATTCGGTCGAGGCCCACGATGCGCGCCATCGTGCCGACGTCGAAGGGCGTGGCAGCCTCACCAACCTCAGTGCCCTCCTTAATCAAAACGACACCAAAGGGCGTTTCATTCTCTGAGCAGAATCCGATCATCTCGCGATATCGGGGCTCGAAGATGTGAAGCGGGAGGGGCATACCTGGGAAGAGCACGGTATTCAAGGGGAAAAGGGGCAGCTCCTCTGCCATGGGAGCCTCCCGATCTGTAGTCTGCGTGCAATTCTACTCGGCTGTTGTGGGGGCGGGAAGACTCGCGGTGGTATCGTATGGGCGGAGCCAAAATGAGGAATGACCCACGGGGCGCGGCACCCACGGCGTCAGAGGAGGCCGCGCCAGGCCCTGTCTCGGATCTCGGGTTCAGCGAGGGCGAGGCGCTAGGGCACCTGGACGCTCTCTATCGCACTGCTCTGCGCCTGACTCGCAATCCGGCGGACGCGGAGGACCTGGTCCAGGAGACGTATCTCCGCGCCTTCCGCTTCAGGGATCGGTTCGCGGCCAACTCCAACCTGCGCGCCTGGCTCTTCAAGATCCTGAGCAACGCCGCCATCAGCCGATTCCGTCACACGAGCCACGAGTCCGCGGACACGTCACTCGACGATATGCCTGAGGCTGATCTCTATTCGCGCGCCGTGGCGGATGGAGGCCTGGAGGCGAGCGCTGAGGATGAGCTGCTCAGCGCTGTGCTGGACGTCGACGTCCGACGGGCGTTGGAAGAGCTGCCCGAACCGTTTCGCCTCGCGGTCGTGCTATCCGACGTGGAAGGATTCGCCTACAAGGAGATCGCGGACATGCTGGACGTGCCGTTGGGTACGGTCATGTCCCGGCTGTTTCGCGGTCGGCGCATCCTGCGGCGTCAACTCGCCGAGGCAGCGCGGCCGGCTCTGCGCCGGCCCGGAGGAGCCGTAGCATGAACTGCGACGAGATGATTCCCCTGCTCGAGCAATATGTCGATCGCGAGCTAAGCAGCGCCGAGGCGAAAGAGGTGCAGGCACATCTCGACAATTGCCCGCCTTGCTTGCACATCTTCCACTTCGAGACGGCCGTGCGGCGGCTGGTCCGGCGCGCCTGCAGCGAGTCAGCTCCTCCATCGCTGCGCGACCGAATCGTGGGTGGGCTCCACAGGGAATCGGCCCCGTAGCTCGGGATCACATGGCAGTGGGCACGTCGAAGTAGCGCAAGAGAGCTGGCTCGATAAAGCCCAGGATCTCAGCGATCAGATCACCCTCGATCCTCAACGTCATGAGCCCGAAGGGCCGGAAATCCTCCGAGCCAGGGTCGCGGTGGTAGACGGCGAAAGCCGGCCGCCGATTGGCTCGAGTTGGGTACACGCGCAGCCGACCGCGCCACTCCGGGGACATCGGGTTGCGAGCCAGGAACTCCGCGACCGCCGAACGACCGAGGTACCACGAGGGAATCGGAGGCATGCTCAGCGTTGCGTCCTCTTTCAGGAGCGCGGCGATGCCCTGTACGTCGGCCGCCTCCCAGGCCCGAAGGTATCGATCGGCCACCGCTCTCTCCGCGTCACCGGAGGCAATCCCGTCGATGAAGCTGTCCGCTCCGTCAGGAAGCTGACGCCGCATCGCCGTGCGAGCGCGCTGTAGTCCGCTGTTCACGGAGGCGACGCTGGTCTCCAGAAGCGCGGCGGTCTCCGAGGCGCTCCAGCTCAGCGCGTCCCGCAGCAGCAAGATGGCGCGCTGCCGAGGCGGCAGGCATTGCACAGCCGCAAGGAACGCGAGCTCTACGCTTTCCCTGGCGTCATAGCGAGCCTCAGGCGCCGCGTTCTCGTCCAACGGGTCCAGGAGGCTGTCAGGGTACGGCTCGAGCCAGAGCACTTCGGGCGGTGGAGGGGCGTCGGGAAGGGTGGGGTTGCTTGGCGGACCGTAGGCCACGACAAGCATTCGCCTGGAGCGGCTGCGAAGCGCATCAAGGCAAACGTGGGTGGCGACGGCGTAGAGCCATATCCGGATGGAGGAGCGCCCTTCGAAGGTCTCCCTGTTCTTCCAGGCCCTGAGGACAAGTCTCCTGGACGAGGTCCTCGGAGTCCTGGATGGACCCGAGCATTCGATAGCAATGCAGCTGCAGTTCGGGTCGATGCTGCTCGACGAGCCTCTGGAATGCGTGGTCGTCGCCGATCGAGAGCCCGGTGTCCAGTCCTGTTGTCGCCATCCCACTGTTCCCGGTAGTCGGCCCCATCTGTTGCCGACGGGTGAGAGTCCGTGGAAACCGCATTCTAGCACTGAGGTTTTGCCCCACCCCGCCCGAGGAGTTTTCGAACCCTCGGACGTCTCTATTTGTGAGGGCGTGAGGCACCCACGCCTCCTCCTCAATCCAGCGTCAGGAGGGCACGTGGCCGGCAATGCGATACTTCGGGAACAGCTCCAGGGCGCGGGCTCGCGGCTCGAGGGCACGATGGATGGAATAACGCCAGAACAGGCCCACTGGCAGCCGACCGGCACCGCGCATTCTATCGGCGCCAACTACGCGCACGCGGTCCTGAGCGTAGACATGACCGTGCACGCACTCTTGCAGGGCGCGCCGCAACTGGCAGCCAGTGATTGTGCGACGAGGACCGGGCTCAGCGAGCTACCCCCAGGACACGGGGCGCCCGGCCCCTGGCGTGAATGGGCTGAACGAGTACACGTCGATCTCCCAGCGTTACGCGCGTTCGGCCAGGCGGCCTTCGCGGCGGCCGATGCCTATCTCGCGTCGCTGGACGAAGCGTCGCTGGATCGGCCTGTCGATCTCTCTGCGTTGGGATTCGGCCAACCAACGGTCGCGTGGATTCTGGGGACCCTGATCCAGAACGTCAACCTGCACTGTGGCGAGATTTCGTGCCTGAAGGGGCTGCAAGGGCTGCGTGGTTATCCCGTTTGAGCACTGGGGTCTGCGGTGGTGACCGCCTGAAAAGACCATGAGCTATGACGAGGCGCTCGCGGAGCGGATTCGGAAGGCCCTTGAACACCGCAGGGGCGTGACCGAGAAGAAGATGTTCGGAGGGCTCGCCTTCCTCCTCGACGGGAGCATGTTCTGCGGCATCGTCAAGGACGAGCTCATGGTTCGGGTCGGGCCGGCTCGCTACGAGGAGTCGCTGGCTGAGGCGCACGTTCGACCGATGGACTTCACAGGGAGGCCTGCGAGAGGATACGTGTTCGTTGCGCCGCCTGGGTTCGGGGGTGACAACGACCTCGAGAAGTGGATCAGCAGGGGAGCCGACTTCGTCTCAGCACTGCCGTCGAAGGCGGCGCCAGGGGCGAGCCGCAGGCGCGAGCGCAAGCGTTGAGCACCCAGCGGGTGGACTCGTGCCAGGCCATCCGCAGCCACTGACCTCGGTGCCGAGCTAAACGCTCCGAGTCGTCGCCGGCGCGATGTCCGCGGCCTACGCGACCACCCGCCCCGCGAAGGGAGGCGCGAAACTACGATGCCCGAGTTCCGTTCACGACGAGCCGCGGTCGACGCGGACACCGCCTCGTAAGGCTCCACGCCTCGATGCCCAAATCCAACCCTCACGCTCGGCAAGGGTTCGGTCCTCGGGACTCATTGCCCGCCGGCTGAGAAAATCGTCGCCCGCTAATATGCACACGGCCGCATCGACGAGATCCGCGCTCTGGCTTAGGTTCGGAACTGAGTCAGGAATAGTAAGCTTCTGGCGTAACCCATCTATGATCTCCCGGCGCTGCTCAGCCTGTTCAGGCTTCTTGTAGCCACGCGACCGCATCCTATGGGCGACGAGAGTCGCCGCCGGGTACACCTCAATCGCTGCAATCGGCGAAAGGTCGGCCGGCGTCCACGCCAGGGGAATAGGCATTTCGAGCATAGCACGGAGGTCTCCCAGCAGGCGCAGTGCAGCGTGAGCGGTGCGCGCGATTCGGTCCGCTCCAACATCCAGGGGCGTCTTCTTGAGTTCCCTTTGGATGAACAGATCTGTGGCGCGCCGAAACATCGCATTCGCTGGCGTCCCAAGGGCCTCACCGGCGTTGTGCCTGATCAATGACTCGGCGAGAGGCTTTGGCCAGCCAAGCGGCGCGTCAATGGCGATCAACGACGCATCTTCACGGTTCGACAGCCAGTCGGCGATGACCGATGCGGCTGTTCGTTCAGGCGTGCATAGTGTCGCGTCGTGGATAACGAGACGACCTTCGCTCAGAGTACCGAGAGCTAAGCCGACCTTGGCATCCACGGTGGCGCAATCGACTCCGACGATCTTCATACACACCCATCGGTTATGCGACGAGGCCGCTCGTCAAGTCTACGCTGGCAGAGACGCTCCTCTGGGCGGGCGGGCAGCGGACGCTCTGGGGCGTCGGCTGCGCGCCCTTGCTGGGCACGGAACAGGTCCAAGCCCGGATACCTGCAATGGCCACACGGCAGCACTCGCTAATTGACCTCCACAAGCCAGCAGACCGGTGTATGAACCGTTCGTCGTCCGTGATGCCGCGGCCGCCCACTATTGAGCCTGATGCTATGCATGAGCGGCGGCGTCTGATGGTGGCTTTCGGCTCCTGCGGCGCGGCTTTGTCTCGGGTTTTGGAAAAGTAATCAACATGTCGACGTAATCGGCAAACTCCCACATGGCTATCTTAAACTCTGCGGCTATCTCATCAACGACCTTGTACTGAGCGGTCGTGCGCATGGTGAACCGGGTAATGAGACGGTAACGGCCGGCCATCAACTCGTGCGTCACATGGATGCTCGCTTCTTCGTCTGCGAATCGAGCGGCAGCGCTGCGCAGAACGTCCAGCCGTGCCCTCGTGGGGGGTCCTTCTGTCTCGATTCCAACGCGTACCTCCACGAGGTCACTCCTTGCGAAGGCTTCTGTCGGGCATTGCCTTGCGGCACGGAAGCCACCGGGCCAACTGCGTGTCAACGGAGCCCCGATGGCGGCGACTCTAAGGCCTAACGGCCTGCGCGTCAGCCACCCACGAGCGAAGCGGAGCTGGCCGGCTGCGTGCGCCGGTTAGCGCCCGCCGATGATCGCAGAGCGCCGATTGGCCGGGTTTGCGTGTGCTACTCGCACACCCCTGCGAAAAACCGACGCGCTCCAACGCTAACCCGCTGAACGCCTAATTCCCACCGTGCCCAGGCGCGAGAATCCGCCGGTTCACTCGGCTCCACGGCGGCCGCCATCATAGGATGATGGGCGCGGAGGAGATTCGTGCCTATCCGCGGCACCTCACTTATGCCCCCCCACGTCGCCGCCGTCCACGCGGAACGCTGCCCTCGACGGGCTCCTGTTTGTCTCGCCGGTACGTGAGCTCCGGATACCAGTCGCCGCGGCCCTCGGGGGTCAGGTCGAATATGCTCCACACCGGCCACAGCAGATCGACATGCCGTGTGTCACGGCCGGGCTCTGGGGGCACCCACAGCATCTCGCTGCCCCAGAAGTGGCGGACCCTTCCGTCGCGTCGGACGAAGACGTTGAGGTTCGGCATCTGGTTCCCGTCGGGATTTTCGCCGTGGTAGTCGCGGTTGTAGGTGTTCTGCGCGGATGACAGGAGGCGCAGATTGCGCCACCCGCGCACCCGCGCCCAGTCGCGAATCCTGGGAATCGGCGACTTGGCGACGACGGCGAAGCTCACGCGCTGCGTCGCGTGCGGCGCAGTCCCGTTCAGCCCATCGAGGAGCGACGTGCACATGGGGCACGGCTCTGCCATATCGGGCCCGTACATGAAGCTGTAGAGGACCAGGCTGTCCTTACCGGGCTCGAACAGCTCCGAGAGCCGCACCGATCTCTCAACGCTGGTATCAGCGAGGTCGGCGCTCCCTTCGTCGAACGCGTAGTCGTGGGGTACTTCAGCCCCCACGGGCAGTCGTCGGCGCAGCGCGGCGACCGCTTCGACGCGTCTCACCAGGTCGCGCTCGGCCTCCAATAGCTCGTCGCGCGCCCCCCGGTATTGCTCCGTCTCTCCCGGATAGCGAATCGAGTGGGGTGTCTCTATGACGCTCCTCCTCAGCCTGCTACGGCGAATCGGGCTCGGCGGCTACTGCGTCTTGACGAGCCCGACGGCGTTGCCATCGGGATCGGAGAACATGGCGAAGGTGACCATGTTGGGAATCTCGGTCGGGGGCACCACCGTTCTCCCGCCGAGCGACTCGGCTTTCTTCAAGTAGGCGTCGAGATCGTCCACCTGGACGTAGAAGGTCACCATCGGAGTCCCCTGTTGCGCGGCGCCAATCCCTCCGCAATCCCGCTATCCGGCCCGGCGGTGACGACGCCGTAGTTCATGGGATTATTGGGTAGTGGGTTGCCCATGGATCTCGGCCCGGGGAACGGCCTTCCGCCGCCAGGCTCAGGCGGTCCAGGAAGTGCTCCCACCCCGACGCGTGAGTCTCGCGCTGATCGGCGGGCAGGCCGAGGTGGCGGAGTCGAACGATGGTTCCATCCCCGTCCGGAATCAATGCAACCTCCACCGTGCTGGAGCCCGGTGGCAACTGGCTTTGAGGCCCTTCCCATCCCCAGGTGAAAACGATACGGCTATGCGGCGTGACCTCGAGGGACTCGCCGCGGGCTACGTCGCGCCCATTGATGTTCACGCGGTAGACACCGCCAGGCCGGGCGTCGAGCGTTGCCTCGACACCTTTCCACTGGATCATCCTGTCGGGATCGGTAAAGAAAGAGAAGACAGTCTCAGGCCGCGCCGCGATGCGCACCTCACACTCGACCGCCTCCGCTTGCTGGCTGAGTGCCATGCTGCGATCTCCTCCTCTCCTGCTGCTCGGCCGCCTCTTGCAGGAGCCGCAATCGTCCTTCCCAGAATCCGGCCAGGTAATCCCGGAGCTCAGCAAGCCCTTCCGGCCGCGCTCGGTAGAGTCGCCGCGTTCCGTCTCTCCGCTCGTCTACCAGCCCTGCCTCCCTCAGCACGCGCAGGTGCTGCGAAATGGCTGGCCGCGTGACAGCGAAGTGGGCGGCGATAGCGCCTGCCGGCAGCTCGGCGTCGCGCACGAGCTCGAGGATCTCGAGGCGGCGTGGCCCCGCGAGAGCCCGGAGTGCCTGTTCCATGGCAACTAGTTTAGCTCTTACTTACGAAAATCATAACTAACTGATATGCCCGGCTTTTCGGGGATAACACTTGTGCTGCGCACCGGCAGCGGGTATGGTGGTAGCTCGACCGGGGCCCACAAACACACACCAGCCCCCGGTGCCTGGAGGGATCTATCGCTCGCTGTGAGGTGTGCGGTCGCAGGGTCAAGCAGCCTTCGCGATCGATCATCAATGGACGCATCATCTGCTCTATGCACAACCCTCGCCCTGACCAGCGCGCCCATCGGCGTGAGGAGCGGTCGCGCCGGGAGTTCGATCGGCCAGAAGGTGCTGTGGCGGCACCGCCCGGCCCCATCCCGGTGCGCGCGGAGAGCGCAGCGGCCGAGCCCGCTCTCCCTGCTCCGGCTGTCGAAGCGGCTGTCGCCCCTCTAGCGGTCGAAGCCCCTGTCGCCCCTCTAGCTGTCGAAGCGGCTGTCGCCCCTCCAGCGGTCGAAGCCCCCGTCGCACCTCCAACCGGCGAGGTCACTGTCGAGGCTCCGGCAGTCGAGGCCGCCGTGGAAGCTCCCACGGTGGAAAGCGTCACCTCGGCTCCCCAGGGTGAGCCTCCCCTGACCGAGTCCGCCGTGGCCGCGGAGGGCCGAGACGAGGACGGTCTCGAAGCGCCTCCCCTGCCCGCTTCAGTGGCCACCGCCGAGGAGGTGGTCGCCTCGCTCCCCGCGACTGAGGAGCAGGACCCGGCGTCTCCGGGAGCCGAGGAGCCGGCCGCGCAAGAGAAACCGGCGCCCGTGCGCCCGAGCCGGACACGCCGGGCAGCTACCGCCGTTGCCGAGGAATCTTCCGCCCAAGGTAAGGAGTCGTAATGGAGAAACCCGGTACGCTGGGCGAGCTGCGGCGCAGCGGGTACCAGCCACTTTCCGTGAAAGAGGAGATGCGCAAAAACCTCGCCAACCGGATCAGGAAGGGCGAGGAGCTCTTCCCGGGGATCATCGGCTTCGAGGATAGTGTCCTGCCGCAGATCGAGAACGCCATTCTATCGGGCCAGGACATCATTTTCCTTGGAGAGCGAGGGCAGGCCAAGACACGCATCGCGCGCAGCCTCATCAACCTCCTGGATGAAGAGATCCCCGTCGTCGCTGGCTCTGAGATCAACGATAGCCCGTTCGGGCCGGTCAGCCGATACGCCATCGAGCGCATCGAGGCAGAGGGCGACGACACCGAGATCGTATGGGTGGGCCGAGAGCGGCGTTACGGAGAGAAGCTGGCCACGCCAGATACCACCATCGCTGATCTGATCGGCGAAGTGGACCCCATCAAAGTCGCGGAGGGTCGATATCTTTCCGACGAGCTGACGATCCACTACGGGCTGCTCCCGCGCACGAACCGCGGCGTGTTCTGCATCAACGAGCTACCCGACCTAGCGGAGCGTATCCAGGTGGGGCTGCTCAACGTCATGGAGGAGCGCGACGTCCAGATCCGGGGATACAAGATCCGTTTGCCGCTCGACATCTTCATGGTGGCCAGCGCCAACCCGGAGGATTACACCAACCGCGGCCGCATTATCACACCCATCAAGGACCGCTTCGGGTCGGAGATTCGCACCCACTACCCGAAATCCATCGAGCACGAGTTGGGCATCATGCAGCAGGAGAGCCGTCCGCTCGCCTTCCCCGGCCTCCAGATCGACATGCCGGCCTATATGAAGGAGGTCATCGCCGAGCTGACCCAGCTCGCGCGCAAGAGTCCGGATATCTCGCAGCGCTCGGGCGTTTCCGTACGCGTGTCCATCTGCAACTACGAGAACCTGACCGCAAATGCGGTCCGCCGCGCCCTCCGACTGGGCGAGACGGACGTCTCCCCACGGGTCAGCGACTTGCCTTCGGTGCTGGCATCCACCGCTGGGAAAATCGAGCTCGAGACCGTCGGCGACAGCCGTGAGGACAAGCTCGTCGAGCGCCTGATCCAGGGGGCCGTGGTCAACGTCTTCAACCGCTACTTCACGGTCCAAGAGTTCGACGAGCTGGTCAACGCCTTCGAGGGCGGCTTCAACGTCGAGGTGGGCGACACGATGCCATCCATGGAGTACATGCTCCAGGCGTCGTCCACCGTGGGGATGAAGGCCGCCGTCGGAAAACTCGGTGCGCCCAACAACCCGGCCTCGATCGCCTCAGCCGTGGAGTTCGTACTCGAGGGCCTCCACCTCAATCGCAAGCTCAACAAGGACAAGATGGACCACCGCACGCGCTATCGCAGGTAAACGCGCCATGCTCGACGCCTTCGGGCCCTTCGCCCGTTATCGCTATTCACGCTGGGACGGCACGCAGCAGGTCGCGCCTTTCGATCCCGAAGAGCTCATGGAGAGCCTCGCGGACGATCTGCTCGCCGATGGCGACGTGCGAAGCGCGCTCCAGCGGATGCTGCAACGTGGATTCCAACGGCAGGACGGGCACACCATGGGGCTCCAGCAGCTGCTGGAGCGCCTGCGCGCTCGCCGGCAGCAGCAGCTCGATCGCTACGACCTTGGCGGGATGGTCGACCAGATCAAAGAGAAGCTCGACGACGTGATCCGGACCGAGCGGGCGGGCATCGAGCGGCGGGTCGACGAAGCACGGGAGCAAGCGAGTCCCAGGTCCCAAGTCCCAAGTCCCAAGTCAGAGCCAGGCGGCACCGAAGCCGAACAAGGCGATCAGCCGCCGTCAGACACGGGACCTGGGACTGAGGACTTGGGACTGCTCAAAATGCTGGAGGACATCGCAGCGAAGAAGCAGAGCTTCCTCGACGCGCTCCCCGCCGATCCGGGCGGGGCTATCAAAGCATTGAGCGACTACGACTTCATGGATCCCGAGGCGCGCGAGAAGTTCCAGGAGCTGCTGCGCATGCTGCAGCAGCAGATGATGCAGTCCTACTTCCAGGGCATGCAGCAGTCCATGCAGTCGGTGACACCGCAGGACATGGCGGCGATGCGGCAGATGCTGCAAGAGATGAACCAGATGCTCCGCGACCGGGCGGAGGGGCGGGAGCCCGATTTCGAGCAGTTCATGCAGCGCTGGGGCCAGAACTTCCCCGAAGGGATCAACAACCTCGATGACCTCATCCAGCACCTTCAGAGCCGCATCGGGCAGATGCAGTCCCTTCTCCAGAGCATGACCGCCGAGCAACGCCGCCAGCTCGAGGAGATGGCCGAGCAGCTCATGGACCAAGCCGGGATGAGCGACGACCTCGCCGAGCTGGCGAGCCTGCTGGAGCAGATCGCTCCGACAGGCCAATCACAGCGTCAGTACCCGTTCCGAGGGGACGAGCCGGTTTCGCTGGTCGAAGCCATGCGCCTGATGGAACAGCTGCAGGAGATCGACGCGCTGGAGCGGCAGCTGCAGCAGGCGCGAGACCTGGACAACATCGGCCAGGTGGACCCCGAGAAGATTCGCGAGCTGCTGGGCGATGAGGCGGCCCAGGCGCTGGAGCAACTCCAGCGCCTCCAGAAAATCCTGGAGGAGGCCGGCTACATCGCGCGAAAAGGCAACGAGCTCGAGCTCACCGCCCGTGGTATGCGGCGCATCGGCGAGAAGGCGTTGCACGACATCTTCCAGCACCTGAGACGCGACAGCTTCGGCAAGCACCCCATGAACTATCGTGGGCCCGGCGGGGAGCGCATCGACGAATCGAAGATGTATGAGTTCGGGGACCCGTTCTCGCTCGACATGCAGAAGACGCTGATGAACTCCGTCGTGCGGGAGGGCGCGGGCACCCCGATTCACCTGACACCCGACGACTTCGAGGTCTATCGGCACGAGCTGGTGACGCAGAGCTCCACCGTGATCGTGCTGGACATGAGTCGGTCCATGTTCCTGCGGGGCTGCATCGTCGCCGCCAAGAAGGTCGCCGTTGCGCTCAACTCGCTGATCAAGGGGCTTTATCCCCGCGACAACCTCTACATCATCGCGTTCTCGTACTACGCTCGGCAGATCGAGACCCAGGACCTGCCGGGCCTGAGCTGGAGCGAGTGGGGCTACGGCACCAACATGCAGCACGCTTTCATGGTGTCGCGCCAACTCCTAGCCCGCCACAAGGGTGGGACCAAACAGGTGATCCTGGTGACGGACGGGGAGCCGACGGCCTACTTCGAGGGCGGGCAGATCGAGTTCCACTACCCTCCAACGTACCGCACGTTCCAGGAAACGCTGCGGGAAGTGCGCCGCTGCACCCGCGACAACATCACCATCAACACCTTCATGATGGAGCGCGGTCGGTATCTCACGGACTTCGTGGACCAGATGACCAGGATCAACCGGGGCCGCGCCTTCTACGCCACACCGGATCGTCTCGGCGAATACATCCTCGTGGACTACGTGGACAACAAGCGCAAGGCGATCAAGTAAGCGCTACGCGGACCGCGGCACGATCCCGTCCAGCCAGCACCACCGCATCGATCTCGTTCTGGCCTTCTGCGTTCCGAGACAATTAGCCTGCAGCGACGTAGCATGTTATGAAGGTAGCATGCTTCGAATGCAGGTAATCGATCCGGATGAGGCCTCTAGAGAAGCCGAACCGCGAGCCTACGCTGGGCAAGGGTGAGCCACGACAGCGGTGGATGGCGATGAGCCCGAATCTCTCTTGGCTCAACATCCTCGGGTCCGTTCTTCTGGTTGCAGTACTCGCAGCCTGCTCGGCCCCAACACAGCCGAGCGCCACCGTCGAGGCATTGCAAGACCAGGTGGCGGCCCTGAGCTCTCAGCTTGAGCAGCTCCAGGCTAGCCCGACGCCTGCGAGCGCGCCATCGCTTCCGTCAACGGGTCCTGAGTCGACGGATGGTCCTGCGACGTTGGCTACCGAAGCGGCAGGCGAACCAGGGGATGAGGTTGTTGCCCCGGCGTCAGAGCCACGCGCGTTTCCAACGCGGGCGCCCCGGCCGATCACAGCCAGCGACGCCGCCCCGTGCGCCCTCGGGCAAGTCAAGGGGAACCGTAACTCCCGGATCTACCACGTCCCGGGCGGCGGCTCCTACGCGCAGACGCGGGCCAACGTCGAGTGCTTCGACAGCGAGGAGCAGGCGCAGGCGGCGGGCTACCGCCGAGCGCGTAACTGAATGCGACCCGGGCGCCCACGCGACCGGGGAATCTTGGCGCTCCGCGTCGCGCCTGCCGCCAGCCCTGGGACCCTGAAGCCAACTTAGGCACCGGCCGCCTGGTCCGACCGGTGCTTCATCGCCGGGCTAGTCACGGCTGACTGCGATGCGCAGCTCGCGGTCAGCGCATGCGACCTCGGCACTCCCATCCGACGCGCAAACGTAGATGCGATGAGGGCCACTGGGGAACGGGCCCCGCGGCAGCTCGAAGCGATAGCCCACCCCCTGGATGCCCGCGAAGCCACCGTAGAAATGCGCCACGTCGGGGCGAGCCAGGCCGTACTGGGCCTGCCCCAACAGGCTCCCGGAGGGGGGTGGTCCTCCGAGGTACACGAGCACCTCGCGCACTGGCGCTCGGTAGTCCCGCACGGCGGCCGGCGAATACGGCCGCCAGCTCGACGCGCCCTCCCGGAAGCTCCAGCCTACGATCTCGACGGAGCCGGCCGCGGCGGCCAGCGGAGGGTCCACCTGGATGATGATACGCTCCGCGCCGCCGCCGAAATGGGCGGGCACGACGTACGCGAAGAGGCTGATGAAGTTGAGGGCGATGATGCAGAGCGTAGCAGCGGGCGGGGCGAAGCGCAGCCAGGGCGCGAGCAGGGCGAGCCACGACCAGCCAGCGGCGAGCCCCACGGCAATCGGGATGAGCGCAGCGAAAAGGTAGCGACCCTGGGGTGAGTACTCGCCGTAGGCGCTCGTCGCCATCGCGGCGATGGCCGTGGCAGCCACCACGGCGGCGCCAAAGAGGCCGACGCCGAGACCACGCGCGCCGGGCGTCCGGCCGCTAGCCCCCTCGGGCGCGCCATCCATCCCTATCGCGCGGCGAAGGGGAGAAAGGAGGCGGGCCCCGATCCCTACGAGGGCGAGGAGCGCGAGGGCTAGGCACCCCAGGTAGTAGGCGGGATGCAGGTCGATGGTGAGCCAGCCGAACTTCCCGACGAAACTCGTGAAGGTCGCCCACCAGAAGTCAGTTCGCGTCGAGAGCGTCAGCAGATCGATCCCGTACTCACTGGGGACGAACAGGATATTGCCGCCGGCGGCGGCTTTCGCGTCGGCTATCACCGTCGACGGCATCGCCTCGCCGTAGAGCTGCCAGCTGCGAACGAACCACCATCCGGATGGGGCGGCCGCCGCGGCAGCAAGCGCCGCGAGCTGGACTGGGCGGCGCACGAAGGCGAGCGCAGCCACGAGCCCGACGCCCGCCGCCGCGTAAAAGGTGTACTTGGTTAACAGCAAAGCGCCAATTGCCAGGCCAACCATGACCAGGAGCGGTGCGCTGGTGCGGTGCGCCCCCAACCCAACCCTGCCCCGCAAGGGGGGAGGGAGCCAGACAGGCTTCCCTCCCGTAGCCGGAGGGAAGGGTTGCATACGCTCCCCCTCAATGAGTCGGGGAGGGGGGGAGGCCCCGTGCATCCTCGCCAGCAGGTAATAGAGCGCCCCGCTCTCCAGCACGCCGAGGGCGTCGTTGTTGACGTAGGCTCCGACGAACGCGAACTGGGGAAGAAACGCAACGACGAGTGCCGCCGAAGCCGCCACTGAATACGAGTCCGGGAGCAATGTTCGGGCGATGGCGAAGGTCAGGGCCACCGCCCCTACGTAGGAAGCAACGGAGACGAGGCGGGCCCCCCAGACCGCCTCATCTCCGAATGGTAGGGAAACGAGTGCCGCCGCTACGTACGCGAGGGGAGGAAACGTCGCGTAGGTCTCGACCGCCCCTTTTGCGGTGGTGATGAGCCACAGCTCCTCCGGGCGAAACACGGGGAGTCGCCCGTGGTCGAGGATGAAGCGAACGATCTGGAAGTGCGCAGCCTCGTCGGGGCCCTCGTTGAACGGGATGCTGAACATCCACAGCAGCCCGTTCGCGGTGGCGAGAACCACCAGACCCGCGAGCCACGCCGTTTCGATAGTCGCAAAGCGCATGCCGTATCCTTTACAGGCGCTAGAGATCTGGCCGTGAAAGATTAGCGGCCCGACCGGCGTTGTACTAGTGGGTCACTCCTTGGACATCGCCATCGCGTCGGTTGCGGCGGTTCGGTAGGGCGGAGGGGCTTGTCCCCCGCCGCGCGGCTCGACTGTGACGTGGCCGGGCGGGAGGGGACAAGCCTCCCTACCGGACGAAAAGGCCATGCCCGCAGGAACTGGCCCACTAGCAGGCTGCTGAAAAACCCGCTCACCTGAGCTTGTCGAAGGGTCACGTGGTTCGACAGGCTCACCACGAGCGGAACCGAAGCCTTTTTCGCAGCCTGCTAGGGAGTGTGGGAAGGGGGTGTGGCACCACGTGGATCATGATCATGACATCTGGGATGTCGTCATCGTCGGAGGTGGGCCCGCCGGGCTGACGGCTGGCCTGTACGCGGCTCGAGCAAACCTCCGCTGCGTGCTGGTGGAGAAGCTGCTCCCGGGGGGCGAGCTGCTGAACACGGACCTCATCGAGGATTACCCCGGGTTCATCTCCACCACGGGGCGCGAGCTAGCCGAGCTGATGGACGAGCACGCCAGAAAGTTCGGCCTGGTGGTCGAGCAAGGGACCGTGACGCGCATCGAGCGCGAGGATGGGCTCTTTCGGACGCAAACCGAGTACGGGCCCGAGTACCACTCAAAGACGGTGATCATGACCGCGGGCGGCACGCCGCGCAAGCTGGACGTACCCGGCGAAGAGGAGTTCGCCGCGCGTGGCGTGTCCTACTGCGCGGTCTGCGACGGGCCGCTGTTCAAGGAGAAGGTCCTGGCCGTAGTTGGCGGGGGCGACTCGGCGTTCCAGGAGGGGATCTACCTCACCCGCCACGCGTCGAAGGTCTACATCATCCACCGCCGCGATGAGTTCCGCGCGCAGCCCATCCTTCAGGACAAGGCGCGCGAGAACCCGAAGATCGAGTTCATCACGAGCGCCGTGGTCGACGAGATCGGCGGCGGGCGGACCGTCGAGTGGGCGAAGGTGCGTAGCCTCAAGGATGGCGCGATCCGGACGCTGCCACTCGAGGGGGTATTCATCTTCGTGGGCTTCAGCCCCAACACGGGGCTGTTCGAGGAGCATCTCGACCACGACGAGCAGGGATTCCTGGTGACCAGCGACCGCATGGAGACGCGGGTTCCGGGCCTCTACGCTGCCGGCGACGTGCGGGTGCAGCTCGCGCGGCAGATCACCACGGCCGTGGGCGACGCGACGACGGCAGCTATTGCCGCCGAGCATTACATCGAGGATCAGTCCTACAAGGCTGAGCGTGCCCGAGCGTAACAACCCAGCCATAAACCCCCTCGTTTCGCGCTCGCCATTGCACCATCTGATCGATGGGGCTCTTCGTTTTGTCCGCAAGGGGTTCGCCCGGATCGCGGAGTTGTCCCCCACCCGGCTGAATTGCTCCTGGGTGACCGATGACCTCGCGGTAGGCGGCGCCTTTCGAACCCGCCACGTTCCCACGCTGAGGGCGATGGGGATCGACGCGGTCGTGGACTGTCGAGAGGAGGCGAGCGACGACGAGGCTGCGCTGGTCCGCCACGGCATCGACTACCTGCGTCTGCCCACCCCGGACGCCCGATCGCTCGCACAGCGAGACCTCGACCGGGGCGTTCGGTGGGTGAAGGAGCGTATAGCGTTGGGCCGGAAGGTTTACATTCATTGCACTCACGGAGTGGGCCGTGGCCCGCTGCTGGCGGCCTGCTTCCTCGTCTCCGAGGGTTTGTCGGCTGCGGACGCTCTCCAGACGGTTCGCGCGCGACGGTGGCAAGCGTCGCCCAACGAGGAGCAGATCGACGGCCTCGTGACCTACGCAGAGCGACACCAGGCGCGGGTGGTCCAGTGCTGAGGAATC
Organism: uncultured Chloroflexota bacterium; assembly: GCA_964417895.1. Lineage (GTDB taxonomy): Bacteria > Chloroflexota > UBA6077 > UBA6077 > SHYK01 > CAYQJS01. Next base: position 46,195 of record CAYQJS010000028.1, read on the forward strand.
CATGGGCCTTCGGCCTGCCCCGAACCCCATGAAAAACCGCTCATGGTGAGCTGAGAGCCTGCCCTGAGCGAAGCCGAAGGGAACCATGAGGCGAAGGTTGCCGACCCCCGGGCTCGTCCTTCGACAGGCTCAGGACGAGCGGTATTTTCAAGGGAGGCCATGCCAGGATCGCGCACTCACGGTCTGGGGACGCAGCGCCTCATAGTCGGGCCCGCTGGCACCCGGGTGCTCCGGCCGGCAACGGCTGTTGCGTATAGTGGGAGCAGTGCTCGACTCACGGAGGTAACGAAATGACGCTGACGACAGGTCGAAGTCGCGCGCTTGCCGCGCTGGCGCTGTGCGCTGTTTTGGTGGCCCTGCTTGTCGCGACGCCGATGGCACGGAGCTTCGGCGGCGACTTGCTCGGCCAGTTTCGCGTGAAGCGGTTCACGGCGGTGACGTTCGATCCGACGCAGATGCACGGCCTTCCTGACCTCGCCGAGCTGGGCACGATCTCCAGCTTGAAGCAGGGGAGGCACCGGTCGGTGGCCTCAGCGCAGGAAGCCCGCACACTCGCCGGAATGACGGTGCGTGCCGCCGAGGAGGATGCTTCGCTGGGGAGCGCGCGGTTCACGGTGATCGAGGAGTCTTCCGCGTCCTTCACCCTCGATGCCACGCAAGCCCAAGCGCACCTGGAGCAGATCGGACACGCAGGCTTCCACATTCCCGATCGCTTCGACGGGGCGGTGCTTACCGTCGACATTCCCGCCCTGGTCGTGGCCGAATATGGCAGTCGCTCGAACCGGCTGCGGCTCGGGCCGGACGCCTTCATCGGCGATGCGGTCTTCGTCGTCCAGGGCCGAAGCCCGCGGGTGCGGCTCGCGGGCAACGTGACCTTCGCCGAGCTGCGGGAGCTGCTGCTTTCAATGCCAGGCCTGACGCCGGAGACGGCCGCCCAGCTGCGCGCTATCGACGACTGGATGACTGCGCTTCCAATCCCCGTTCCCCTCGGTATCGGAATCGCGCGCGACGTGGCCGTGAACGGGAGCCCGGGGCTGGCCCTCGCTGACAATACGGGCGCGGGCGGCCTGGTGCTGTGGGCGAAGGACGAATTTGTCTTCGCCGTTGGCGGCGGCCGGACCGCCGACGATCTGCTCCGCATCGCCAGCTCCCTCGGTTAGTACACCGTGACCACAAGCTTTGCGTAGCTTGCGTCGGATGCCCCCTCTCCCGAGCCGCTTCGCGGCCCGGCCTCTCCCGCGAGGGGAGAGGCAAATACTCCCTCCCCCCTTGTGGGGGAGGGCTGGGGAGAGGGGGGATCCCGCCTGCTCACCGAACCTTGTGTCGCCGAGCACCAGTGTCTTCCACAACACCCATTGAGAGCCAGGACCTCCGTAAGGAGTATGGCCGCGGCCGGACGGCGCTCGCTGGGGCTTCTCTTCGGGTCGAGCAGGGCGAGGTCTTCGGGTTTCTAGGCGCCAACGGCGCCGGTAAGACCACGTTCGTCAAGATGCTCCTGGGGTTGGTGCGGCCCACATCGGGCACGGCCCGGCTCTTCGGCAGGCCGATCCACGAGCCGGCGGCGCGAGCGCTCGTCGGCTATCAGCCCGAGCTGTTCCGATTCCCGGAGTGGATGACCGGTGAGGAGGTCCTCCGGCTGCACGGCCAGCTTGCGCATATGGCGGCAACGGACGTCGCGGCCGCTGCGCCCGGAGCGCTGGAGCGTGTCGGCCTCGGAGGGCGCGGGCGCGACCGCGTCGGGACGTATTCGAAGGGCATGCAGCAGCGACTGGCGCTGGCACAGGCGCTGGTGGCCCACCCGAGGCTGGTGATCCTCGATGAGCCAACTTCGGCGCTCGACCCGGTGGGGCGGCGCGAGGTGCGCGAAATCATCCGCGACCTACGCGGCGAGGGCGTCGCCGTTTTTCTCAACTCGCACCTTTTATCGGAGGTCGAGCTGACCTGCGATCGGGTCGCCATCCTGCACGAGGGAAGGGTCGTCCGAGAGGGCCAGCTCGGCGAGCTGCTTCGGGCTACGACCGAGCTACACGTCACCGTCGACGCCGTGACCCCCGCCGTGCTGGAAGCCGTGCGGCTGCTGGCGCGCAACCTTCGCGCTGACGGTCGGTCGATGGATCTGGAGCTGGAGAGCCTCGAGGCTGTGCCGGCCGTGGCACGGGCAGTCCAGGCGGCAGGAGCTGACCTCTTGGAGCTGACCCCCCGGCAGAACACGCTGGAGGATGTCTTCATCGGCATCGTCCGGCCGCCGGAGTGACGGTGGTATTGATCGCTCGCTACACCCTGCACGAGGCGGCGCGCAAGCGCCTGCTGCTGGCCGTGCTGGTGCTGACGGTGCTGTTCCTCGCCGTCTACGGTGTTGGCTCGCAGCTGCTGGCGGATGAGATCCGCCGCAACGTCAGCCGTGGGCCCGCGCTGCCGTTCGTGGCGGGACTCATGAGCCTCATGGCCTTCTACATCGTGTCGTTTCTGGGCGGCCTCCTGGCCATCTTCATCGCGCTCGGATCCATCGCGGGGGAGGTGGAGACCGGGACGATCCTCGCGCTCGCCGCGCGTCCGATCCGCCGCTGGCAGATCGTCGCGGGCAAGTGGCTGGCGCTGGCCCTGCTTGTGACTTGCTACCTCGTGGCGGTGTCTACGGGGGTTCTGGTGCTGAGTCAGCGCTCGACAGGGTACGCGCCGCCCAATCCTGCTGGCGCCGTGACCCTTATCGTCCTGGAGGCGGTGCTGCTCCTGTCGCTCACCATGCTGGGGAGCGCGTCCCTTTCGACGCTGACCAACGGCGCCATCGTCTTCATGCTCTACGGTGTGGCCTGGGTCGGGGGCCTGGTGGAGTCGATCGGGTCCATCTTCGGGAACAACGCGATGATCAACGCAGGAATTGTCGCGAGCCTGCTGGTCCCGTCGGACGCGTTGTGGAAGGGAGCCTCGTTTCATCTACAGCCGGTGGCCATGATCCTGGCCCAAAACGTGTCACCGGCCGCCAACCCCTTCGCCGCCGCCACGCCCATGGCGATGCCAATGCTGGTCTACAGCGTGCTATACACTGCGATTTGCCTGGTGTTGGCGATGCGGATTTTTTCGGTGCGGGACTTATAGCGGGTGTGCTCTCAAACCGTTTCCCCAGTGACAGTTCACAGGAATTCGATGTGCCCTGTCATCTCCTCTCACTCCACGGTTTCGTGCAAAAGAATGAGGCGCGAGACCATCTCACCGATGCTGCGTCGGCCCTGATCGCAATACGCGATGCCTGCGTGGTCTTCCCCCCGCTCATCAAGTCGCAGGAAATCGCGGTCGTGGGTGACGATTACAAACTGGTCGGACCGCGAGCGGGCCATGTACAGCGTATCGGGAGCGCCGAGGAGGCTTGCCTCAGCCGCGGTAAGAACGTCTACACCGCGGCGCCGCAGTCCCTGGGCCACAGCTTCCGCGACATGCTCGTCGAAAAGGAACCGAAGCCTACCCACGACGGCGGCGGTTCAGCTTCTCCTGCAGTGGACCGACATGCTCCCTATTGAACTGATCGGCTTCGGCGCGCTCCTCCGCGGTCGCCTGTTCGATGTCCTCGCGGTGGTCCCAGTAGTAGGCCAGGGCGGCGTGAACATCGGCCAGCGTAATGGTCGGGTATTGATCGACAATCTCGTCGGGGGACATGCCAAGCTTCTCGTGCCAGATCGCTACGTCCTGCACGCGAATGCGGTGGCCAGCGATGCGGGCCTTTGGCCCGCCCGCCCCCTCGACGATCTCGATGTGTTCGCGGATTACGTCAGCCATGAATCCGTCCTCTACAACTCCCTGCGTAATACCGCGGCGTACAGCTCCTCGTCCACGTTGCCGCCGCTGATGACACAGCATACATGCTTGCCCGCCAACCGGTCGTTGGCCAGCAAGGCCCCGAGGGAGAGCGCACCCGTGGGCTCGGCTTTCACGTTGGCGAACCTGAAAAGGAGGCGCATGGCTTCGGCGATCTGCTCCTCTGAAACCTCGACGATATCCTCGACGCCACGCCGCACAATGGGCCAGGTGACCTCGCCCAGGGAGAGCGTGCGGGCTCCATCAGTGATGGTCGGCGGCTCCATTTCGTTGACTATCAGCGTCCCCGACCGAAACGAGCGCGCCGCGTCGTTGCCCAGGGCAGGCTCGGCGCCGTAAACGGATGTGCCTGAGCCCAGGGTGTCGCGGGCCGTGATGATGCCTGAGATCAGCCCGCCCCCGCCGACTGGGACGACCATGGCATCGAACTCCATGCCCGATTGGACGATCTCGCGACCCAGGGACGAGTTTCCAGCCACGACCCGCACGTCGTCGAAGGCAGGCGCGTAGAAGCGGGCCGGGTCCTCGGCGAGCAGCTGGCGGATGCGCTCCATGCGGCTGGTGGCTCGCGTCTCGACCAGCTCCACAGCCGCGCCGTTGCGCCGGACGGCCTCGACCTTCACGCGCGATGAAGTGTCGGGCATGACCACGGTGCAGCGCTTCCCCAGCATGCGGGCGGCGAGCGCCACGGCCTGTCCGAAGTTCCCCGATGAGGCGCTGACGATCTCCGTCTGCGGAATGCTGCGTAGCAGATTGTAAGCGCCCCGGAACTTGAAGCTGCCCGTCCGCTGAAACGTCTCGCACGCCAGCATCACTCGGGCGCCAACAGCGTCATCCAGCGCCTCGGCATGCACGAGAACGGTGGGAACGACGTAAGGCTCCAGGAAATCCCAGACCGACCGCACGTAGGCCGGTGTGAGCTCTGGCGGCGCGCTGGCAGTCGTCATCCTGCGCCGAGGCGGGTTTGACTGGTCATCCTGAACGTCGCGGTCATCCTGAAACGCCGAGCGGTCATTCTGAGTCGAAGGGGAAGCCACAGGCTGTCATTCTGAGCCGAAGGCGAAGAATCTCCCGGGAGATGCTTCGCTGTGGCTCAGCATGACAGTGCACTCGCTCCAATGTTCACGCAATCGGGGCCAGGACCTTGCCCGGGTTCATGATGTTCTTCGGGTCGATGGCCCGCTTGATGGAGCGCATCATGGCGAGCGCCTGCGGATGGAGGTTGTCCGCCAGGTAGTCGCGCTTGAGCACGCCGATGCCGTGCTCGCCCGACAGCACGCCGCCTAGGTCGATCGCGACGCGGAATATCTCCTCCGCAGCCGCGAGGGTGCGCCTCGTCTCGTCCTCATCGCGCAGGTCCACCAGCACATTGGGGTGCAGGTTCCCGTCCCCGGCGTGGCCGAAGATGGCGACGGTGAGGCCGTACTCGACGCCGATATCGCGGATGCGCTCGATGGCCTCGGGGATCTTGCTGCGCGGGACGGCGATGTCCTCGCCCAGCCGGTTGGGCCGAAGCTTGCCGAACGCCGCTGCCACCGACCGCCGTGCGTTCCAGAAGGTGTCCGCCTCTCGCTGGTCGCTGGCCAGCCGCACGCTGGTCGCACGGCCGCGGCAGATCTCCGCTATCTCGTTGGCCTGTCGCGGGACGACCTCCTCTTCGCCGTCCACCTCAATGAGGAGGAGCGCCCCCGCTTCAGCGTTGAGGCCCGCGTGCAGGAACTCCTCGACCAGGCGAATGGTCGTATTGTCCATGAGCTCCATAGCGCACGGCACGATGCCCGCGCTCAGCACGTCGGTGACCGAGTTGGCGGCGGCCGAGATGTCGGAGAAGTCGGCCATGACGGTACGGCGCGCGCGCGGCCGCGGGATGAGGCGAAGCGTCGCCTCGGTGACCAGCCCGAGGGTCCCCTCGGAGCCGACAAACAGGTGCGTCAGGTCGTACCCCGTCACATTTTTCGCGGTCTGGGCGCCGGTTCGGACGATCTCGCCGTTGGGGAGCACCGCCTCCAGCCCGAGGACGTAGTCGCGCGTCACCCCGTACTTCAGGCAGCGCGGGCCGCCCGCGCACGTCGCGATATTGCCGCCGATGGTGGACTGCCGCAGGCTGGCGGGGTCCGGCGGGTAGAACAGCCCCTCCCGATCCACGGCCGCCTGCAGGTTGGCGGTGACGACGCCCGGCTCGGTGATGACGGTCATGTTCACGCGGTCGATGTCGAGGATGCGGTTCATGCGCGTCATGTTGACGACGATGCCGCCGAAAACCGGGACCGCGCCGCCGGCCAGCCCGCTCGCAGCTCCCCGGGGGACGACAGGGATGCCTTCGTCGGCGGCGACGCGCACGACCGATGCCACCTCCTTCGTGTTCAATGGGGTGGCGACGATCTGCGGCCGGCCCACGACCCAGGTGCCGTCGTAGGAATAGACAATCATGTCCTCGGGCGCGGTGGTCACCCGGTCCGGGGCCAAGGCGCTCCGCAGCACGGCGACGGCGCGATCGAGATCCGGCATGTCTGGAGTCTAGCACCACGCTGACGGCCGGCCAAATGCTGTATCACCCTGCCCTGCGAGACGGTTGAGCGGGAGGTGATTGCATGGCGCAGGTGGAGGCGCGGATCAACGAGCTGGGGCTGGAGCTACCGGATGTGCCGGAGACCATCGGGAACTACGTCGGCGCGGTGCGCACAGGCAATCTCGTCTTTCTGTCGGGCCGGCTGCCGCGGCGGGAGGGGAAGTTCGTCTCGTTCGGAAAACTGGGGAAGGACGTAACCCTGCAGGAGGGCTACGACGCAGCCCGCCTGACGGCCCTCAACCTGGTCGCCACGCTGAAGGCGGAGCTGGGCGACCTCGATCACGTGAAGCGCGTCGTCAAGCTCGTGGGGATGGTGAACTCGGAGCCGGACTTCACTGACCAACCCAGTGTGCTCAATGGCGCCTCCGACGTGCTGGTTGAGATCTTTGGCGACAGGGGCCGACACGCGCGATCAGCCTTCGGTGTGGCAGCGCTGCCCATGAACGCATCGGTCGAGATCGAGCTGGTGGTGGAAGTGGAGGACTGACGTTGTGCTATCGAAAAGCGCCGACAGAGCTGCGACGACGCTCGTCGTCGTGCTGTCTGGGTCGCTGTGGCAGATGCTCGATGACCAGAATCGGCTCAGGAAGCTCCCGTGGAGCCACAGGTCGCGGAGCGAATGAAGACAAGAATGGCGTCGAGTTCGGTGACGTAGCCTCGGGTCGTGTCGATGACGAGCGTGGGAATCTTGAGATCGAGGGGCTCCGCGAGCCGTTCCCAAACTTCATCCGTAAGACCGCCGACTGATAGAGGCTGCTCCCTGTCGAAGTGAACGGGGTGGCGCTGGCCGGCTGCGTGGCGCTCCCTGAACCGTGCGACGCAAACTTCCCGCTGCGCATAGCAATGAATCAGTACCGCCTGCGCTCGCGCAACGACAGGCGCCAGGTCCATCTCCGCATAACCGCGGTAGAAAGCGCCTTCCAGGACAAGGCTGACGCCTGACTCGGTCAGCTGCCGAGCCAGGTGGAACAGCAGCTTGAAGGTGGCGACTCCAAGAGCCTGAGACTCAGAGAGCGACCGGGGCGGAAGGGCCTCGCCTAGCGTTTCCTTGATGTCGTCCTTGGCGAGTACGAACAAACCCAGGGCTGGCGCAATACGCCGGACAAGTGTGGTCTTCCCCGTAGCCGGGGCACCGGAGACGATCACGAGCAGGGGTCGTGAAGACGCGGGCGCTGCGACTCCGTGCACGAAAGCGACTCACTCAGTGCGAGGGTAGCGCAGCAGGCTGGGAGGCAGTCCCGTTCGGTGCCACCACTCGGCCATAGCGATCTGGCAGGCCATGGCGTCCAGGACCGGCATGCCGCAGGCGGCGGAGAGCTCCTTTGCCGAGTACTCGGTCGGGCAGATGGACATGGCCACGACGCCCATCAGCTCCGCCCCCTTTTCCCGCGCCTCCCCGGCGCACGCGACGAAGCGCTCCAGCAGCTCGACTCGCCGCTGGGGGAACTCGGAATTGGGGATGCCGATGGAGGTGCTGGCGACCATCAGGCGCCCCACTCCGGCCTCGCGCGCCCAGTCGAAGTTCCGCTCCTCCGAGCCCGGCATGTAGGTGACCCACGCGAAGCGGCGGTCCAGGAGGCCGCAGAACAGCAAACACGCTTCAGTCTGACCGACCACCGGGATCTTGACCAGCTTCCTGGCCTCCCGCACTCCGACGTCGAGGGTACCGAACGGGCAAAACGCGTCGTAGCCCTCTCGCTCCGCCTGCACCGCCCGTCGTGCGCTGAGCTCGGCCGCCCGCGCCGCCGCGTCCGGCGGCGGGGCTCCTCGGTCAGCCGTGCCCCAGGGCTGAAAACCCGAGATGTCGGGCATGTAGTCGGCGTCAACCTGCGTGGCGGGCGTGGAGTAGGAGCGCATCACGTCGAGGCGGCGCTCCTCGGCTTGGGCCGGGTAGACGCCACGGCCTGCTGGCAGCATGCACAGAATCCTCATCGGCGCTCACCTCGCTCATCGACGCGGGGGTATCACCGTGGTGTCGAGGACACCCGCCCGAGCGATTCGTGTTCATCGAGCTTCCAGGGGCCCGGCCGGAGCCCGGTCGCACGAACTATCTGGGCTTGGCGCCTTCCCTCTTTGCCAGCTGCTTTGGATCCACTTCCGTCGCGCGGCCTTCGCTGGTCGTCATTGCCACGTCGACGTGTGCGTAGCCAAACTCGTCCGCACCGGGATCCACGTCCAGAACTTCTACAGCCAGCAATTCGCCATCCTGATCCAGATCCACGATCACGCGGTGGTCCAATACGGCGCGAGTTTCGTGGACTTTCCCGTGGCGCAGGCGCAGGTACAGAGCACGAGCTTGGGCGTCTACTTCCAAACGCATTTTCCCCTCACGCCCCCTCTCCTCAACAGCTTAAATGATAGTCCTGACAACATGGTTGCCGCGCTCGTCTCTGTGCCACACCACTGTGACGTGCTTCATCCCGAGGGTCTTGCGCGACACCGTCGCGTCGCCTTCAGTGGAGGATTCGTCCGGAAAGGCGATCGTGCGCATGACGTCCCACTCATCCAGGTAGCGCTCCGCCATCCGCCTCGCCGCATGCGACGTGAGTATCAGGCTCAATGCCCGCCCGCACCGTAGCCCTCCGCCAGCAGGTCGACCGGGTGCACTACCTCGATGTCCAGTCCGCGTTCGCGGATGCCCGCCATGAGCTGCAAGATGCAGCCGGGGTTGGCAGCAGCCACCACCTCTGCGCCGCTTGCCGCGATGTTGTCCAGCTTGCGGTCCAGGATCTTCTGGGCGCGCTCGGGGTGGGTGAGGTTGTAAACACCGGCGCTGCCGCAGCACCATGTGGACTCGCGCATCTCCACCACCTCGACGCCGGGGATCGAGTGCAGCAGCTCGCGGGGCTGCCGGGTGATGCCCTGCGCGTGGCACAGATGGCAGGCTTCGTGGTAGGTGACGAGCGCTCGCACCTCCTCCACCGGCTGCCGCAGTGGGATCTCGGCGAGCAGCTCTGTGATGTCCCGCATCTTTTCCGAAAACGCGGCGGCGGCCTCGCTGTATGCCGGATCGTCGCGCAGCAGGTGGGCGTACTCTTTCGTCTGGGCGCTGCAGGCCGCGCAGTCCGCAACGATGTAATCCAGGTCGTGGCTGCTGAACAGCGCCACGTTATGGCGCGCGAGGTCGCGCAGCGTCTCGAAGTCCCCCTCTCCCGCGTGGGGCGCCCCGCAGCAGCGCAAGGCCTTGGGAAGCACCACTTCGCAGCCATTCTCGGCCAGGACCCGCACGGTCCTGGCGCTGGTTTTCGCGAACACGAGGCTCATGACGCACCCGAGGAAGAAGCCAACGCGGTACCGGCGCTCGCCCACGGCGGGCGTCACCTCCGGGAGGGCGCGGCGCAGTGGGGTGGCTGGCAGCGGGGGCAGCAGCCGCTCCATAGAGCGCACCGCCTCTGGCAAGAGCTTCAGGACGCCTGTCCTGCGGACCAGCCATTGGATCCCCAGCCACTGGTAGACGCGCGCCGGCCACATGGCAAGCTCCAGTCGCTCGGGGCGCACCATCAGCCACTGGAGGATGAGGCGTTTCAGCCAGCCCGCTGGCCGTGCCGCCTCAGCCGCCCCCCGGGTCAGGACAACCTGCTCCCCCACCAGGACGCCCGACGGGCAGACGGTCTGGCAGGCGCGACAATCGAGGCAATGGTACATGTGCTCGACAACCGTGTCCGTCAGCGGGATCTCCCCCTCGTCCACCGCGCGCATCAACTGGACGCGGCCGCGCGGGGACTGGACCTCGATGGTGTCCGTCACGTAGGTCGGGCACACGGAGAGGCACAGGCCGCACTTCACGCAAGACATGAGGTTGTCGTAATCGGGAGCGACGGCGCCCTGCAGGCGCGGCGCCCCCCGGTACACAGTGGGTGTTGGGATGCGCGTCGCGGCTTCCATGGGGGAGATTGTACGGATTGCGGATTGCGGATTGCTGACTGGTCCGGGGACCGCGTGATTGTCGTCGACGTGCGGACTGAGAGTTCGAAAGAGGGACGCTATACTTTTGTTCAGCTATGAAGAGTTGGAGGGAGGGGTATGCCGACGCACTGGTGCCTGGTCACGTCGCCGGACAATATTGCGAAGACGCGAGCCCTGGGGTTTACCGTCCAGGGAATCAAAAAAGGGCATCGCAAGAAGGCTGAGAAGATGGAGCCCGGCGACCGCATCGTCGTGTACGCCACGGGCAAGCAGGCCTTCGCGTTCACGGCCACCATCACATCGCCTTACTTCGAGGACCATGCCCCCATCTGGATCAGCGACAAGCCCGGCGAGGATTATCCGTTCCGCTTCAATATCAAGCCGGACGTCGTGCTCGATGAGGGCGACTACCTGCCCGCGAGCCTGCTCGTCGAGCATATCGAGTACACGCGCAAGTGGCCGCCGCAGCACTGGCGCCTCGCCTTTCAGGGGAACGTGCACGTGTGGCCCGAAGCCGACTTCAAGCTGATCGAGCAGACAATGGCCGAAGGAGTGCGGGAGCCGGCGCTGCGCTAGATGAACCTGTCATTCTGAGGCCGAAGGCCGAAGAATC
>CAYQJS010000028.1:57102-65304 GCA_964417895.1 uncultured Chloroflexota bacterium
GAGCGGAGCGAAGAGTCTTTGCGCCGCACCTGCGAGATTCTTCGCTTCGCTCAGGATGACATCCCGAGCACCAACGGAGGGAGTGCGTGGCCGTTCGACCGATCCTGCAATACGAGAACCCCAGGCTCCGGATGAAGTCCATCAGGGTCAAGCGCATCGACGCGTCGATTCGGAGCCTCATTGACGACATGATCGAAACGATGCGTTCGGCCGAGGGGATCGGCCTCGCGGCTCCCCAGGTCGGCGTCCTCCTCCGTGTGATCGTCGCCGAGTATCCCGACGAAGAGACCGAGGACCTGTACCAGACGGTGATGGTCAATCCGGAGATCATCGCCAAAGAGGGCGAATGGATGGCCGAGGAGGGGTGTCTCTCCATCCCCGGCTACGTGGGTACGGTGCCGCGAGCGGTCAGCGTGACGGTGAAGGGGAAGGACCGGTCGGGCAAGGCCGTGCGCATCAAGACGGATGGCATGCTGGCCCACATCCTCCAGCATGAGATCGATCACCTGAATGGTGTGCTCTACATCGATTACCTGCCGAGCCTCGATGAGCTTCGAAAGGTCGAACCGGGAACACCGACCCGGCGGCGCCGCCGCCGCCGGGTCGGGGAAAGCGATGAAATGGAGGTGGATTCCAACCCCGAGTCTCACGCCCCGGGGGAGGAGTCCTCTGGGCTCGGGACCCCGAGCCCGGCGCTCGAGGCGTGACGTGCAGCCGCTCATCGGTATCACCTGCGCGACGGCAGCCGGTGAAGTCGGCAAGCCGCGTCGCTTCGGGCTGAACCAGGCCTACGCGAGGGCTGTGGCTCTGGCCGGTGGCGCCCCGGTCCTCATCCCGTCGCTTGGCGCCGCGCAGACCGAGGCGCTTCGCTCGCTCTTCGACGCGGTTGACGCGCTGCTGCTTCCCGGCGGGGCGGATCTTCAGCCCGCGACCTACGGGGCCCGGCCTCACCCGGAGCTTGGGCCCGTCGACCCGGGTCTGGACGAGACCGAGCTTCAACTCGCCCGGTGGGCTCTTGACGAGGGAAAGCCTGTCCTGGGCCTGTGTCGGGGGCAGCAGTGCCTGAACGTCGCAGCCGGCGGCACCCTTTACCAGGACATCCCGAGCGAGATCACCGGGGCTCTGCGTCATCGACACGAGGAGCGCGACACTCTCGTGCACGACATCCGGGTTGAGGCGAGCTCGCGCCTCGCCGACCTCCTGGGGGAGACCGAGCTGAAGGTCAACAGCATGCACCACCAGGCCGTGCGTGACGTGGCGCCCGGCTTCCGCGCCGTCGCCCATGCGCCGGATGGCGTGATCGAGGGAATTGAGCGTCCTGACCACCCCTTCGCGGTCGCCGTGCAGTTCCATCCCGAAGAGCTGGTCCCCGGCCACGAACCCAGCGAGCGGCTGCTCAGGCGCTTTGTGGCCGAGACGGCCACTCGGGCAGCGAGGCGGCCACTCCGCGTTGTGTAGCGTACTGGGGCAGGTTCTTCGCACCAACCCTAACCGCTTCCCAAGCCCTCGTGGGTGACTCGCATTTAGCGTGGGCGATAACCCCCTCCCTGACCCTCCCAAACAAGGGGAAGGGGGGAGGGAGCCGGTTCTCTTCCCCCTCCCCCTCGACGGGGGAGGGTTGGGGTGGGGGTGACCGTGATCCCGACATCCACAGGAACTGGCCCACTCGTCGAGGGATTGGGTTGGGGAAGGGAGTCGTGCTCGCCAGTCCGGTCTGCTGCGCTCAGGCCCCTGAGTCCTCTCGACAGCGACCCAGCGCCTCCTCCAGCTCACGCCGAACCTCCACATCGTCTTCCAGTGCGAGGCTCCGCCGCACCGCCTCCACAGCTGAAGGCGGCAGCTGCCCGATGCGAGCGAGCGCCCAGGCCGCGTGCCCGCGTACGAGCGGATCGGCATCCGCGAGCGCGGCGACGAGCGCGGGGATCGCGATGGGATCGCCGCTGTTCCCGAGGGAGATCGCGGCGTTGCGCAGGAGGCCGCCGCGTTTGGCGCGGGTGAGCGGCGTCCCGCGAAAACGGGCCCGGAACGCCGCGCCGTCCATGCTCAGCAGCTCGATGAGGTCGAGCGACGCTCCGGCGCCCGCGTGTGGCCCGAGCTCCGGGTGATGTGCCTCGGACCGAGCGCGGTTCCACGGGCACACTTCTTGGCACACGTCACACCCGAAGACCCAAGCGCCCATCAGAGGACGGAGCTCAGTAGAGACGAAGCCGCGATGCTCGATGGTGAGGTACGAGATACAGCGGCGGGCATCCAGCTGACCGGGCGTCACGAACGCGTCGGTTGGGCACGCGTCGAGGCACGCGCGGCATGCGCCGCAATCCCGGGCTACGAAAGGGTCGGGCTCCAGCTCGGCCGTCGTGAGGATCGCGCTCAGGAGGACGTACGAGCCATAGCGGCCGGTGAGCACGCACGCGTTCTTCCCGACGAACCCGAGGCCCGCCCGCTCGGCCGCGGCTCTGTCCACCAGGGGCCCTGTATCGACAAAAGCCCGACAACGCGTTCCCTTGCCTGCCAGATCGATGATGGCGTCCGCGAGCGTTCGCAGCCGCTTCCCGATCACGTCGTGGTAGTCGCGCCCCCACGCATAGCGGGCGACGCGGCCGCGCGGGCGCCTCCCTTCCTCCCGTGGCGGCGCTGGCCGGGTCGGCGCTGTCTGGCCGTAGGCTGTCCCCAGGCCGACGATGGACCGAGCTCCGGGTAGCAGCGCCTCGGGGTCGCAGGAGAGCTTGACTCGCTCGGCCGTGATCCAACCCATGCCAGCCATGTGGCCACGAGCGAGATCCCCGAGAATCAGCTCTCGTTCACGGTCGAACGGCTCCGCACGGGCGAATCCCACCAGATCGAAACCCAGGTCTTCCGCTTCCTGCCGAATGGCGCGCTCAGGCGCCTGTGGAGAATGCATGGGGAGATCGTACTCCCGCTAGCTTGACGGAGCGAGCCGCTGTTCGTGAGAATGCCGGCCGCCCATGACCATCAGCGACGGATGACGACCGTGTGGCATGCAGAGCGTTTGGGGAGGTACCTGTGGATCTGGAGCTGAATGGCAAGACGGCCATCGTGACGGGTGGCAGCCGCGGGATCGGGAAGGCGATCGCTCGCCAGCTCGCTCGCGAGGGCGCGGACGTGGCGATCGTGGCGCGCACGATGGAGCCCCTCCAGGCAACCGCCATCGAGCTTGCCGCGGAGACGGGCCGACGCATCGTGCCCATCGCGGCGGACACGGGCCGCGACGAGTCGGTGAAGAGCATGATCCTCACGGCGGCCGATGCTCTCGGCCACCTCGACATCCTTGTGAACTCCGCTGCCCGCGTCGCCGGCACGATCCCGGAGCCGACGCTCCCCGAGATCACAGACGAGTCTTTCTGGGGCGACATGAACGTGAAGGTGATGGGCTACCTCCGCTGCGCGCGCGATGTTGCCCCGTATATGCAGCGCCAGGGATGGGGTCGGATCATCAGCCTCAGCGGTCTGGCAGCCCGGCGCGCGGGATCGATCCTGGCCAGCACCCGCAACGTGGCCGTGGTGGCCCTCAGTAAAAACCTGGCCGATGAGCTCGGGCCCTTCGGCATCAACGTCAACGTGGTCCACCCCGGCACCACCCGCACGGAGCGGACCGTCGGAATGATCGCTGCTCGTGCGGAGCGCGAGGGCGTGTCGCTGGAGGAAGCCGAGCGGAGGTTGGCGCAGGGCAGCACGGTTCATCGCATCATCGACGCGACCGAGATCGCGTACGTCGTGGCCTTCCTCGCGTCACCGAAATCCATCGCCATCAACGGCGAGGTCATCGCCGTCGGCGGCGGGCTGCCCGGCGCGATTTATTACTGAACTCCCAAGAACTCCACGTCGAAGATCAGCGTTGCGTTGGGAGGGATCGGCCCGCTACCCTGCGCGCCGTAGCCGAGCTGCGGAGTAAGGACGAGACGTCGCTTGCCTCCCGGCCGCATCGTAGCCACGCCCTCGTCCCATCCCCTGATGACCTGCCCCTCCCCCAACTGGAAAACGAACGGCTCACCGCGGTCGACGGAGCTGTCAAACTTTTTGCCATCCGTGAGCCAGCCGGTGTAGTGGACGCGGACGTTCTGGCCCATCTGCGGCCACGGTCCGTTGCCCGGCCGCTCGTCGATAAACCGGAGACCGCTGGCGGTTGTCTGGACCTCTCCGCGCACCTGGGGGATACCGGGCGCGTTGAAGTCGGTATCCTGCCCAGACGAGGCCACCGATCCTCCAGCCGCCGTCTGACCGGCCGGGCGTTGCCGGTAGCCCGAGTTGTCGGGCCCGCTGGAACACGCCGCGAGCAACGCAGCTACGGTCACCAGAATGATTCTCCGTTTCACGCCAGGCTTATTCCTCCTCGAACAGTGCGCGTGGTAGTCCAGATTGCCGAATGATCGACTGCAAGGTACCGATTCGAAGCTCACGATGTCTACCCAACGGCGATTTCCAGGCGTGTCACGTAGACCTCGGGGTGCAGGCGCTCCTGGATCTCGGACGGACTTGCCGACTCGAAAAAGAGCTCCAGGGCTTCTATGAGATTCCGCCGCGACTCCTCGATGGTGTCGCCCTGGCTGGCTATGTCGAGCTCCGGACAAAGGGAGACGTAACCGTCCCCCTCGCGCTCGATAAGCGCAGTGAACTGCTGTATCCGCGTCATTGTGTGCACCTCGATAGATGCGGTGCGGCGCTGCTCGCTGACCCCTGGTGAACCGGCGAGGCTTCTCCTAGTCATACCCGAGATAGGCCACCGTGACCAACTCGTTCCATTTGCCCTACTTCTGCTTTGGCCGAGCCTCTACGTCCGCCTCGGCCGCGAGATACGCAGCCTCCAGCTCCTGCCGCATCTCCCGCGACGGCGCGGACCACAGGCCTCGATCCATGGCTTCCAGCAAACGGGAGGCAATGTCGCGCAGCGCCCATGGGTTGCTCTGCCGGAAGAACTCCTGCATAGATGCGTCAATAGCGTAGCTCTGCGCCAGGCGCTCATACATCCAGTCCTCGACGACATCGGACGTTGCGTCGTAGCCAAAGAGGAAGTCCACGGTGGCCGCCAGCTCGAGGGCGCCCTTGTAGCCGTGACGCTGGATGGACGCGATCCACTTAGGGTTCACGACGCGCGAGCGGAAGACGCGCAAGGCCTCCTCTTTGAGAGAGCGCACCCTCGTACGCTGCGGGTCGGCGCTGTCCCCGAAATAGCGTCGTGGGTTGCGGCCGGCGAGCGCACGAATGGTAGCGATCATCCCCCCGTGGTACTGGAAGTAGTCGTCCGAGTCGAAAATGTCGTGCTCACGGTTGTCCTGGTTCTTCACTGCCGCCTGGACGCCGGCCAGGGCGCCGCGGAACTCGGCGCGGGCATCGACGCCGTAGGCGTCGCCCGTGTATGCATAGCCGCCCCAGTTGACGTAGACCTCCGCGAAGTCGGCGTCGTCCCTCCAGTTGCGCTCGTCGATGAGCGGCAGGATGCCGGCGCCGTAGGCGCCCGGGGGCGATCCGAAGACGCGGTAGGCCGCGCGCTCCGCGGCCTCATGCGGGTCCGCCCCGGCTGCCTCCAGTCGGGCGCGCTCTGCGAGCCAGTGTCGCCGCACGGCGTTCTGCTCCAGCGGCTCGTCCAGATCGGCAACGGCGTGAAAGGCTCGGTCCATGATGCCGATGAGGTCGGGAAATGCGTCGCGGAAAAAGCCGGAGATGCGGCACACTACGTCGACGCGCGGCCTCCCCAGCTCCTGGAGGGGGATGACGTCGAATCCCACCAGCCGACGGCTTTCCGATTGCCAGCGCGGACGTGCTCCGATGAGGGCGAGCGCCTCCGCAACGTCGTCCCCGTGGGTGCGCATGCAGCTTGTTCCCCAGATGGAGATGCCGACGCTCTCCGGGTAGCCGCCCTCGTCCTCCACGTAGCGGGCGATCAGGTCGTCGGCGAGCTGCTGCCCCACGGCCCAGGCTGCGGCGCTGGGAAGCCCGCGAGGATCGACGCTGAAGAAGTTGCGGCCCGTGGGGAGCACCTGCGCCATCCCCCGCGTCGGAGCGCCGCTCGGGCCCGCGGGTACGTGCGCTCCGTTCAGCGCTCGGAGCAGGTTTGTGATCTCGTCCTCGGTCCTCGCCAGGTTGGGAGCCAACTCCTCGCAGACAAAACCCAGCGTCCGGAAGAGCGAGGACTGGGGGGATGCGCCCTCACCCGGCGCGGCCGTGCGAAGGGCGGCCGCGCCGGCCCCTCCCAGGGGGAGAGGCATTCGGGCCGCCCCCCTCTCCCTCTGGGAGAGGGTTGGGGTGAGGGCGTCGTCTATAACTCCGTCGATGAACGACGTCGAAAACCCGCTGTCCGCGAGAGATGACAGGAGGCGCTGACATACCGCGTCGATAGCTTCGAGAACGTCGGCGTTGGTCGCGAGGCTACGGTCGCACGCTCGCCCGAGGGCGGCGACGCTCGCCGACGTCTCCGGGGCGAGCCGGGCGCCGAGATCGTCCAGAACGGCGTCGAGATCGAGGGCGAACCATTCCGCCACGCCGGCGCGGAGGCTGGGGATGTCAAGGTTCGCCAGGCGAACCAGGCTAAAGAGCGTTTCGACCAGCTGTTCTCCCGTCGGTGCCTGGCCCAGCGTGTGGAGGCCGTCCCTGATCTGCGCCGAGGTCAGCTCGCACAAATAGCCGTTGACGTTCTCGATAAGGTGGGCAAAGTCGCGAGCCCCCAGGTCCGAGATGGTGTAGGGCACGCCGTCCTCGTGGAACTGAGGGTCCCAGGTGTGCGCGTGCGTCGCGGAGTCGCGGTTCATCAGCTGCGCCAGGTCACCGTCGAGGCGGGCGCGGACGATGAGGTCCCAGATCTGGCGCTGCAAGAGCGGCAACTTACTGGGGTCGAGCTGCTCGAGCTGATAGTACTCGTCGACGAGTCGAGCGAGCTCCTCGATCTCCCCGTAGCCATCTGCCGTGGTCATCGGCGGCGTGAGGTGATCGATGATCACCGCATGGGTCCGCCGCTTGGCCTGCGCCCCCTCACCCGGGTTGTTGATGATGAACGGGTAAACCAGCGGCATATCGCCCAGGAACAGGTCCGGGTAGCACTCGGCCGACAGCCCAACGCCCTTCCCCGGGAGCCACTCCAGCGTGCCGTGTTTTCCGACGTGGACGATCGCGTCGGCGCCCCAGCCGCCGTCGTCCTGTGGCGTCGCGAGCCATCGATACAGGGCGTAATACGGGTGGGGCGGAACGAGGTCCGGGGTGTGGTAGATGGCGGCTGAATCCATGCCGTAGCCCCTGGGTGGCTGGATAGCAACGAACACGTTGCCGAAGGTGAGGCCGGCGAGGGCCAACCCTCCGCCTGGGTCGACGTAGTAGCTACCCGGGGGGGCGCCCCACTGCTTCGCCATGGCCTCACGATTGCGCTCGGGCAGGGCTTCGAGCCACGCCGTATACCGATCGCGCGCCACATGCGCGACGCTCTGGGCGAGCTGGCTCGCAGTTAGCGTCTCCCGATCGTACGTGCCGCGGTCGATCAGCATGTGCAGCAGCTCGTCGCCCGACGCCGGCAAACCCTCGACGGCGTAGCCCGCTCGCTGCATCGCTCCCAGGGCTGCGAGGAGCGAAGCGGGGGTGTCGAGGCCCACCGCTGCGCCCACACGTGAGGCTTTCGCGTTGTAGTCCGTGAGCACGAAGGCAATACGCTTCGCGGCATTGGCCTTGTGGCGGAGCGCCGCCAGCCGCAGGGCCAGGCCGACGACGCGTTCGACGCGGTCCGGCTCGGGCGCGTACTCCACCGCGGCCATGGCCGTCGCTGCCCCGTCCGCTCCTGGCGGCGGGCCAGCGTGAGGGACTGCATTCTTGAACGAGATGGGCACGCCGATGATGCGTCCGTCTAGCTCGGGGATCGCGACGTTCATCGCGGTGTCGACGGGGGCCAGGCCGCGCTGGGAGGCGGCCCATTGCTCGCGGCGCCCCGAGGCCGTGACCGCCTGGATCACGGGTACGCCGAGCTGGGAGAAGGGGTCGTCCGCCGCACCCCCTGAACCGAGCGCGAAGCTGGTCGTGGCAATCAACACATCGATAGTGGGAGCGCCGTCTTCGACGAAATAGCGAAGAGCGGCCGGCAGCGATGCCGCATCTGCGCCGTCCCGGAGCGAATCCGTATAGACGGCAGTGATTCGCGCCCCTCGCGCCTCGGCTGCCGCGACGATGGCGTTGACGAAGCGCGTGTTGCCCGCCAGCAGGTGCGAG
>CAYQJS010000029.1:0-5608 GCA_964417895.1 uncultured Chloroflexota bacterium
CTTGCTCGATCCCGCGGTCGCCTTGCCTCCCGGCCCCCGGCCCCGCGGCCCCCTGCCCCGCGGCCCCCTGCCCCGCAGCCCCCTGCCCCGCGGCCCCTTGCCCCGCGGCCCCTTGCCCCGCGGCCCCTTGAATGAGAGCGCGGCGCTTGTTGTACCCGTGGCCGCTGAGGATGTGAAGGTTGACGGGCATACCCATGTCCTGGGCCGCTGCCCAGAAGGGGTCGTAGTGGTCCGAGGTGAAGGGAATCTCCGGAGGGGGGACCTGCCAGATGACCGATCCGCGGAGCCCTGCCTCCCGACACCGCTCCATCTCCAGGACGGCGTGCTCGACGTTGTACACAGAGAGCATGGCGAGGCCGATGAGGCGGTCCGGCGCGGCCCCGCAGTAGTCGATGATCCAGTCGTTGTAGACCCGAGCGCAGGCCTGCTCCAGCTCGGGGTCGTCCAGGCTCAGGGCCCTCAGCCCATGGGTGGGGTAGAGAACTTCCGCGCTGACGCCGTCCGCAGCCATCTCATTGACCCGTTCTGTCTTCTCCATGGCGCCGGGGTGATCCCCGCGCCTGCGGCCGCCGAACGCGGGGGCGCGGTCCCGGAAGGCCGGCGGCAGGTTCTTCTGCCAGAGGCCTTCGGGCTCGATGATGTGGGAGTCCGCTGAGATGAGAAGCTCATCGACCGGCGCGGCGCCTGACCGGCCGTAGGTCCGTTCTAAAATGCTCATCGTTCCTGCTCCTCCGCATTTGCGAGCGCGCGGCGCGAACGTCGACTTGTCAGGCCCGCGTCCGGCATCCCACCCCAAGCCGAATCTACTCGCCGAAGAACCTGCCCGGGACCGGGGTGCCATCGATATGCTTGTTCTCCTCGCGGGTGAGGGGCCGCCCGTTGGTTCCCAATCGGTAGCCACCCTCGGGCTTTCGTCCGGCGCCGACCCGGAGCAGCACCAGGTTCTCGTCCCCTGTGCTCTGGAAGTAGTAGTACGCGCCCCGCGGCAGCAGAATCCCCTCATACTTATTGACCACGGTGGCGGTGCCGGTCTCGTCGTGGAAGGTGGCCTGGCCCTGCAGGATGACGAAGGAGTGGTCCTCGTCGAGGTGCCGGTGCAGTCCGTTTTCGCCGCCCTCGGCGTAAACCTTGACGCGGAGCTTCAGCAGGTCAGTCTCAGCGAGCGCTCTATTCGTTCGGCCCTCCGAGAGGAGCGGCGTCTTGAGGGAGAAAACCTGTGCCGTGGGCGGAGCTTTGGCGACCATCGTGCCTCCTATAGAAATGAATCGTGCGGTCCCCAGTGAAGGATCCGGCTGGGGGTTCCCATTTCTTGGGGATCTCCCCAATCTGGATCCGCGTGGGCCCGCTGCCGGGCCTACAGGGGATGCAGGGAGATTATCACGGTCGTTGGTGGACTTCAACTTCCGGGCGCTCGAAATCGCGAAGCCGGCGCGGAGAATCGGCGCCGCCTCAGCGGAAGTAGCCCCTGCTGCCGCGACCGGCTCCGAAGCGCAAGCGGCGCCTGCCGGTGATGGATCGCATGACCGCCGCCATGCTCCTTTCCCCCTCGTCCGGCGCGATCGCGTAACGCGGATCATGGTGCTCCAAGCCCAGCACCGTCTCGACCTGCTTCGCGTATCGGGCAAGCGTGCCGGCAGATAACCCGTAAATCTCCCCCACCGCCTTCTGAGATCCCTCCATGGACTCGAGCACCCGCACGGTGTACTCGACAGCGGCGGCCCACGCATGCTCGTGGCCCGGGGCCATGCCAGCGCCCCGAGTGTATCGACGCACGAAATCACGCCAGATGCGAAGCGCCGTGCCTTGTTCGAGGAGGTTGGCCGAGGTTTGCGGAAGTGTGCGGAGCAAGATGTCCTCGACCGGGTCGCGGACCGCGGCTGGAAGGGGGTCGAGCGTTACCAGCCCCAGGAGCAGCTCTGTGAGGTGGAAGGGCAAGATGGCCAAATCGAGTGGCTCGCCCGCGTGGGCAGGCAGGAGCCGCTCCACCCGCCATCGGCTGCGATAGCGTTGCATCGTGAGCGTCAGGGGGAATGGCGGCGCAGACCCCTCCTCTTCGAAATGCTCCAACTCGATGGCGATGGTGCCTGCCTCCACGATCAGCAGTCTCGCCACGCGGACCTCCGGGCGTGCCTCATCAGCCCAGCCGCTGACGGCGATGAGGGCATCGAGGCCGAACGTGTTCAGGAGAACATCGGGGAGGCGCCCGGGCACGAAGAGTGGGCCGATCAATGACTCGTCGTACGCATTGAGGGCATCGGTGAACGCCCAGGCGGCGTCCGTAGCCGCACGAATGTCCGCCTCGCGCTCAGGAGGCGCTCCGACCCACAGCCCGGGGCCTGAAGCGGGAGGCGCAGGGGCTGTCGCCGCGACGGTCTGGGCGCCTGCTTTCCTGTCCTCAGGTTCCGCCCGCGGACCGGATGCTTGTGGCCCTGGAGATGCCTCGACCAGGCGGGAGGCGGCCGCGGAGCTCGTGCCCCAGCCCGTCAGTCCGAGCGCGACCCGGAGCTTGGAGAAATCGTACGCTGGGCGCCCCTCGCGGCGCAGGCGCTCGGCGCCGTTCTCGAATTCGCGAAGGAGGTTCTCGACGATAGCGCGTCCCTGCGTCGTACGGATCGCCTGCCGTGGCGTTTTCCCGTCGAGCGCCGGGAGCGGCTCGTCCGGCCAGCTGGCATAGTGATGCTCGTAGTATTTGCCGACGATCCCCGCTTCGAGCTCTGGCGGGATCGTCCGCTCCGGCCGCTTCACGTCCCCCCGCTCGGCCAGGGATTGCTCGACACTCTGCAGACTGTCGGCTCGGTGCCGGACGCACTCGCCCAGCTCCGCCAGGAGCGCCTTTCCGCGCCGGAGCCTTTCCTCGGAGAGGCATTGCAAGCTGAGATGGTCGCCGCGCCACTCGATGAAGCCCAACGAGCGACGAGGATGCCCTTCGAATCCGGGCAGTGGCGGTGTGCTGAAGGGACGCGGGGGCTCAACGTCCACGGTCTCGGACCAGTCGTAGGCTCGCACGGTGGGCTCCTCCGGGTCGGGATCGTACGCCTCGATATCAGGAAGTGTGCGGATCGCAGGGGCGAGCGTCTGGGGATCGGTCACGTCGTATCGAGCCGTAGCAAAGGAGATTGCGTCGCCTTCTGGCGTGACGAGAGACGGTGGACGCTGCCGGTCCACGAATTCGTTGAGCCGGTCGAATCGATCGCGCAGGAACTGGTCCCAACCTGCGCCTCGCGCCTTGCGGCGATATCGGCGCAGCTCGCCCTGGGCAAACTTGCGCAAGGGATCGAGCGCGTGGGGGCCGAGCGTGATTACGGCGCCGGACAGCGTCGCCGCCTCCTCGGTCTCGATCACGTTTCCAATGATGAGGTCCCAGCGGACGATCTGCTCCTGGAGGGTGGCGCTCAGCACATCGATCTCGCCGCCGCGGAAGATGTCGCCGAGCCGCGCGCCCGTGGGGAGAACGTCGAGGACCTGGTAGACACCCGGCGAGCAGCGACGCCAGCCCTCGAGGATCGCTCGGTGGCGGGGCAGGAGCCGACGGCCGTGTTCGCGGAGGAAGGACTCGAGCAGCGTTTCGCCACTGGGGAGGTGGTAAAGGAGCTGGAACCAATCGAGGAAGCGCGTCCGCTCGGCCTCGGATTCGGGCCCGTCGTTGAGGCCGCGCGCCTCAGTGAAGCGAAACCACGCGGCAGTCATCAGCGCCTGGAATCGCGGCTCAGCCGCGAAGGCGTGCAGCGGTTCGCGGGCCTCTGCCGCGTGGCGAAGGACCAGCTGAAGCCTGGCGGTCGGGTTGGGCTTATTAAGGCAGCAGTGCTTGTACTTTCGGCCGCTTCCGCATGGGCAGGGATCATTGCGCCCGAGCCTGCTCATTGGCCTTTCCCCTTACGAGACGCGGGCTGTGGATTGGCGCGCCGGGCGGCACCCGCAATAATATCGCGGAGGGCAGGCGGTCGTTTCTCTGCACAACAAAGAACACCGCGTGGCCGTCGAGAACAGGTGGACCGAGCTCGGCGTTGCCAACGAGGACGTCCGCTTCAAGTACGTCGAGTGGGACCTGGGCCGGGGACAGCTCATGCCGCGCCTTCAGATGATCGCCATTGTCTAGCAGCGCCGCGCCGATCCCGAGGCACGCACCCGATATCCAGGGCAGGGGCAACGTTGTCTCGGATGCGAAGTCCGAGGCGGCTATGCGGCTCGAAGGCCTCTGGAAGACGTACCCCGGCGGGGCGCAGCCTGCAGTCAAAGACCTTTCTCTCGATGTGAATCACGGGGAGGTCGTGACCTTGCTGGGCCCCAGCGGCTGCGGCAAGAGCACGACGCTGCGCATGGTTGCGGGGCTCGAGGAAGCCGACCAGGGATCAATCTACTTTGGGGACCGAGCGGTGGTGGTTACGAGCCGCCGCTTCTCCCTGCCCCCGGAGAAGCGCAACGTAGGCATGGTCTTCCAGGCCTATGCCATCTGGCCCCATATGACTGTGGAAGAGAACGTTGCCTTCCCGCTGAAGGCACGAAAGTTCCCGCGCAGCGAAATCAAGCCGCGCGTGCAGCAAGCACTGGAACTGGTCGGGATGGCCGGGTTCGAGAAGCGGCCAGGGCCCCTTCTCAGTGGCGGGCAGCAACAACGGGTGGCGCTCGCACGGGCGCTGGTCACCGAGCCGCGGGTGTTGCTCCTGGATGAGCCTTTCAGCAACCTGGACGCCAAGCTGCGAGAGCAGATGCGCATCGAGGTGAAGCTGCTGCAGAAACGGCTGAACATCGCCGTGCTGTTCGTGACGCACGACCAGATCGAGGCCCTCAGCCTGTCGAACCGAATCGCGCTCATGAACTTCGGCGTGGTCCAACAGCAGGGTCACCCGCGCCTGTTGTACGAGGAGCCGGCCAACGAATTCGTACGGGACTTTGTTGGGAAAACGCTGTTGTTCAAGGGAAAAGTGCAGACGAGCAATCCATCGGGGCAGATAGCCATCGCCGTAGATGGCGCCCCGGACTGCATCGTGTTCGGCCGCACCTACAATCCGGAGGCCGTCAAGACGGTCCAGTCGGTCTACATCGGAGTCCGGCCCGAGGACGTGGAGATCATGCCGGCGACATCCTCCCAGGTGCCGTCGGGCATGATCGCCGGCGCCGCGCATGCGGCGCTGTTCGTCGGGGAACGCATCGAGTACCAGGTCGAGGTCGATGGGCAAGGCACCATCGTGGTCTATGGTGACCGACACGATCCCATCGACGAAGGCGGCAAGGTCTGGCTGAAGCTGCGTCCCGATGGACATAGCGCCTGGTCGTCCGACTGGTCGCCCACCGAGGCGGGCGAAGCGTAGGGCTCACGACCCTTCCCTGGCTGCTTCGGCCAGGCTCTTACACCAATTGGACAACCTGGTCCGGACGACCTTCGTCGGGCGCATACTGTTCCAACCCCGGGCGCACGACCCGGCTCTCGGCGTTCGCTCATCCATGTGCAACGCGCGTCCATGGCTGTGATCGGCTAGAGAGCCAGGCCCATCGTTGTGGACGCGATGCTGCTCGAATCGAGCTAGCGAGGTCGCCTGGCGTCAAATAAAGAGGCCAGTGAGCCTTAACAGTGCTGCTCACTGGCTTGCGCACTTGGTCGGGCCGGCCC
>CAYQJS010000029.1:5618-29717 GCA_964417895.1 uncultured Chloroflexota bacterium
ACCTGAACCCCATTCAGGTGCGCTACCAGACTGCGCTACGGCCCGGTCCTCTGTGCCTGTTTCAGGCGCGGACCGCTGGATTATACCCGCTTTCTGACTGACCCGTTCGTTATGGCCATCGGCGCTCAGCGATTGTCCGTCTGAACAGCGAGATGGCGAAGATCCTGAAATCAGAGCTCCGACGATCTTTTCTCTGCTACCATTCGCATGTCTACGCCCACGAAGCCAATCGCAAGGGCCCCGAAGCACCGGCTGGTCCAGGCGGCGGCATACACAACCCGCGACATCCACGAATGGTACTGGGACTCAAAACAGCATCATGCAGAGCTTGGCGCGCCACCTATCGATCGGCGAGCGAGACCGCCGATACGCGCTCCTCCGCGAGGCTCTCAAGGACCGCGGCGTCGACTGCGCCATAGTGTGCGCGAGCAATCTCTTCTACCTCACCAATGGGATACTGGGCGAGCGCCTCGGCCTGCTCCCGACCGACGAAGCGCCGCCGACCGTCACCCTGCACTGGCGCAACCTCGTCGACATCCCCCCGGATGCGTTGCACCAAATCCAGGGTTGGGTGGAGGACCTGCGGCAAGGAAATGACGCGTCAGCCTTGGTCGAGCGGATCCGGGAGCTTCGGCTCGAAAAAGGTGTCATCGGCCTCGGCCTCGCCAATGTGCTGGGGCAGGGTGGCCTGAGCCATGTCTTCTATGCCGAGCTGCAGTCGGCGTTCCCATCCGCGCATTTCGTCGACGTGTCCGACATCTTCGCCAACGTCCGTGCCATCAAGAGTGGCGAAGAGGTCGCCATGATCGAGCAGGCCAATCGCCTGTTCGATTCTGCGATCAAGGCAGTGTGCGAGCAGGTCCGTCCCGGGATGTTGGCCGTCAAATTCATTCACGAGGGAACCAGGGCCATGTGGGAAGCGGGCGGCGACCTCAGTTCCACACTGGTGGCCAGCTGTGGGCCGATCGCGATTCGCCAGCACGTGGTGCAGGAGCTGAGCCTGGGGCGGGTTATCGAGCCGGGCGACGTCGCGATTCTCACCGGGCTCGCCAGGTACGGCGGATACGCAGGTCATAGTGACCAGGAGATTCGCTTCGGGCCACCGAGCGCGCTCCAGCGCGAGATGGCCGAGGCCGTGCGCTTTCTCAGCGACACCGTGTTGAAGCACGTCAGGCCCGGCGCACGGCACAGCGACCTCGGCGCCGCGTACAGAGACGCGGTGGCCGAGACTGGCTTCCGTCCCACAGGCGCGACGGACCTGCACCCCTACGGAATCGACGTGCCCGAGCGACCCAGCCGCGAGGGCGCCCCCTGGAACGACAGGTCCGACTACGACCTGCGGAGCGGGATGGTCTACAGCATCTCGCCGGCCGTCATGGCGCCGAACGATGACGTCATGATCGGAGGCACGAGCGTCGTCGTGACGGAAAGCGGCTATCGGACTCTGGGGGAGCGGTCGATCGAGCTGCTTTCCATCGAGGACTATTAGCCGCTCAATTGCCGAGCGGAGTGACTATCCGACTCGGGTTCCCCAAACTGTGGCGGGCTTCCTTCGACCCTAGCGATCCCCATGCAGGCCAGCTCGTGCTCTGATTCTGTGCCGCCGCCGTGGCTTATGCCGATGGCGCCCACGACATACCCCTCCCGCACGATCGGAACACCGCCTCCGACGAAGTGAAGTCTGGTGCGCACGAACGAACGGAGTCCGGCCTGTACCTGCGGCGTGAGGCGCACGGCCCCGCGGCTGGGCGAGAGGAAGTTGAGAGCCGTGCTCGCCTTGGCCTCCGCGACGTCGGGTGACATCATCGTCCCGCCATCGAGCCGGTCCACCTGCATGATCTGCCCAACCTCGTCGAGCACGACGACTGCGAAATGGTGCTGTCCTCGCTCGCGGCCGGCTTCGATCACAGCATCCGCGTACCGCCGCGCTGTATCCAGGCTATGGGGCAGGTCATCGACGCGCTCTTCGACCCGGGGACCGACCACCCGCGCCCCCTCAAGTTCCGAGTGCTGGGGCTCGTAGCGGATCCGCAGCGCGTGAGCGATGATGAGGTCCTCAGCATTGGCCTGCACGCCGTCGGCCATGAGTAACGTGGCGTCCATGCCCGGGATCTCCGTCCAGGGGCCGATGCCTCCAGCCGCCACGGCTCCCACCACCCGACCGCTTCTCCTGATAGGCATCGCGCCAGGCTCCGGGAAGACCTCATCCCGCGCCATCCGCTGGGCCGCCACGAACAATGCCGGCGCCTGCTGCCAGGCCGTCGCGATGCTCGAGCTGGGCGCCCGCTGCGTCGCGGAGACGTACGCCTTGGCGCGGGCAACCCAGGCGGCGCTCATCGGCGCCTCTCCCATCCGCGACAGGCAGATGAGGTTTCCTCCCGCGTCGAGAACGGCGAAGGCTCCTGCCTGCCTCAGCTCCCTCGCTTTGGCGAGGGCACGATCGATGATCGCCCTCGCCTCAGCATGCGTCAAATCCCGTTCATATGCCACGGATAGCTCCCTTTTCGCATGTCATTCTGAGCCCAAACCTTGTCATCCGGAAGCCGCAGGCCGAAGAGCTTGCCGAAGGGATCTGAAGTCGGGTGCTGGCGCGTGGCCGCGGGTGAATACCCGACTTCAGATTCTTCGCCTTCGGCTCAGAATGACATAGCTCTTTAGTCCAGGTCCCAGAGATGGGCGTTGCGCGAATGGCTTCCGTAGAAGTTCGTGCCCGGGTATCCGCCCTCGCGGTCGTCGTGAAAAACGTTCACTCCCTTGCGAACGCCAATGAAATGGAAGTTGTACATGAACGGCAGCAGAGGGGCCTCGCGGACGTAGAAGTCGTTGACCTCCCGCATAGCCGCGAGTTGCTCGGACTCCGAGAGCGTGCCCTGAACCCTTTCGGCGAGAGCGTCTATGACGGGATTGTTGTATCCGCTGCGACCTCCTACCCACCGAGTCTCGGCCGTGGCGGGCGGGCCCACCACGCGGGTCCAGTTATTGGTGCTGAGCTCCCAGCCCTTATAGGTTGCACGCGTCTCGGGGTTGCTCGTCAGAGCCGCGGGAACCAACTGCTCATCGATCTCAAGGCCGATCGCCCGCCAGTAGGAGGCGACCGCGGCGACCTCGCGCTCGCCGCCCGGCGTGCCGATGAGCGCCGTTCGGAAGACGGCGCCAGTGGAGGCATTCCGCTGCCGTCCATCAGTCCCCAAATTCCACCCCAGCTCGGCCAGAAGAGATTTCGCGCGGTCGGGATTGTAGGCATGCGCCCGAAACGTGTCCCGCACTGCCACCTGAAGCGGGTCGCTGGCCGGCAGCAACCCGTACGCGGCCAGCTCGCGCCTTCCCGCCTGTAAGGCTTCCGATAGTGCTTCACGGTCGAGAGCATGGGAGAGCGCTATCCGCGCCCGCGGGTCCAAGTTGGCCGGCTGTTCCTGATAGGCCGGTCGGTGTTGCGGCGTGAGGATCTTGACGTTGCTCGGCGCCGTGTAGAGCATGCCTTCGCCCGTCTCCTTCCAGCGCTCGCCGAGGAGGACGCTTTGCTCCAGCTCGATTGTGCTCTCGAAGTACAGGTCCAGGGTGCCCGCGAGCAGGGCGGCGAACAATGCGCTCTCGTCAAGAAAGATCTGCACCCGAATGGTGTCGATCTTCGGTGAGCCGCGGAAGTAGCCGGGGTACTTCTGGAACACGATCTGTCCCGCCGGATCGAAAGATGCAACCCGGAACGGCCCCAGGTGGACGTACTCATCGCGCCAGTAGCGATGCGTTAGCACGTCTTCGGGGTTCCCGCTCGCCAGGTACGTCTCGTAGACAGGGCCCAGGATGTGCCTCGGCATCGGCCAGAACTGCGCGATGCTGTGAGAGATGGCCCCGTAGTATGGCGTCCTGAAGGTCGCCACGAACGTGTGGTCATCCGGTGTCTCGACCGACACGATCCGCGAGGGGATCTGGGTCCCGGCCGGCCGAGGGATCCCCTCATCCCG
This sequence comes from uncultured Chloroflexota bacterium, assembly GCA_964417895.1. Taxonomy (GTDB): domain Bacteria; phylum Chloroflexota; class UBA6077; order UBA6077; family SHYK01; genus CAYQJS01. Next base: position 9,581 of record CAYQJS010000029.1, read on the forward strand.
GAACAACCGCACCGTAAAGGCGAGGTCCTGAGCAGTGAAGGGGGCGCCGTCCTGCCAGGTGACATCCTTGCGAAGCGACCACGCGACCCGCATTCCGCCCTCTGACGGAAGCACGACGCTGCCATCATCCAGGGACGGCACTTTCTCGGCCAGGAGCCCGATGCGGTCCCGCGTCTTCGGCGGGGAGGTAAGCAGACCGTGTGAGTGCATCTCGGTGATGCCATCGTGGCCGCCCGTCGGCGTGCTGAAACCGTACCCGATCGGGCTGAACCCGCCGACCACGTTGAGCACCGGGATCGTGAGGGACTTCGTGCGAGGAGGCGGCGTCGAGCCGCTGCCTGCCGGGCCTGTCGGGTTGGATGGGGCACAGCCAGCCCCGATGACGACAAGCACCAGGAGGGCGATAAGGGGCCCGCGCGTCCTGAGCTTGTGGTTCGACAGGCTCACCATGAGCGGGCCGCTCGTCCTGAGCTTGTCGACGCACGCGGCTTCGACAAGCTCAGCCTGAGCGGGTTTGACGGCCGTTACCGGAGTCACGACGCTAAACCCTCCGTCATTCATGGAGCGCCTCGGCAGGTTCCCAACCGCTCACGCTGAGCCTGTCGAAGGGCGAGCCCGTCGCTCCGAACCTTGACGCACTTCGGGTCCGTGGTTCCCTTCGGTTTCGCTCAGGGCAGGCTCTCGGATCACCACGAGCGGTTGGCGAACAATCCACGTCAAACCTCCAGTTGCTCGAAGATTCGGTTCATCCTTGGGTCCAATGGCGTGCCCTTCATGGCGCATTCGTCGAGGAAGATCTGCTTCAGCTCCGCCAGGGTCTCGGGCGGAAGGTCCGCGAAGCCGATCGACTGGCCATTGGGGTGTTGTCGGCGGCTCACCGTGGTGAGCTCGTGGGTGCGGGTCACCATGTTCTTGCGACTGCTGAGCTTCAACGCGATGAAGCGCCCGTCCTGGCGGCTCGTTACGCAGTGCCCATGCCACCACCAGTTGGGCGGCACGATAAGGGTGCCGGGTTGCCAATCCTCCTTGACCTTGTTCTTTTCCCCGCCGTCTGGCCACAGGATCGAGTAGCCCTCGCCCTGCAGCCACAGCACGTGTGCTGCGGGCCCATGACGGTGGACGCTGGTGAAGCTCCCGCCTGGCGTCACCGCAATATGCGAGCCCAGCACCCCATTGGCCGGCTCGAACTGGTAACCGCCCCTCTCACCGTCTGTGAGCCGTCGGTCCGTCTCCGGGTTGAAGTCGCGAGTGCGCTCCCCGCGCGGCCGATCGAAGATCCTCTGCACGTCTGGCCAGAAGTTGGCGAAGTAGGCGTTGCCTTCGCCGCTGACCCCGGGCACACGCTTGTAGATTCGAGCCTTTGCTTCCTGGTTGAAGTAGTCTTGCTCCTGGTCGAAGCGGTCGGTGAACCGAAAGTCGTTCTTGAAGATGAAATCGTCGTTGCGGATGAAGTTCATCATCGTCGGGGCGGTCGTGAGCGCGATGTAGCGAGCCGGCTCGGTCCCCGACACGTTGAAATGCTGGTACGACGCGTTCAGCGGGATGGCGAACAGGCTCCACGGCCCCCACTCGAAGCTGCGCTTCTTATTTTCGTCGTACCAGACGGACGTGCTGCCCCGCCCGCTCAGCACGAAGACCAGCTCCTCGTAGACATGTCGCATCGGATTGAGCTTCCGCGCCGGCAGTATCTCCTGGACGTATGCAGCCGCCTGCTCGGATGCGCCGTCCAGCTCGATCTGGACGGCGTATCCGTCGGTGCGCGGCCAGTGACGAAGTGGCACGGTGAAGACGTTCTCGACGCGGTGGCCGCGGATCAGCTCCAGGCCTTCGCGCGCCACCCAATCCTCGAAGTGAAATCGATGCCACCAGCGATCCGGGTCCTGCACGGTTATCTACCTCTCGACGCTTTCGCCGCCTGTCATTCTGAGCCGCAGGCGAAGAATCTGAAGTTCGGGTATCGCCCCGTGGACGCCCGCCAGTACCCGCCTTCAGACCCTTCGCTGCGGCTCAGGGTGACACTTGTGTCTACTCCAAATCCCAGAGGTGGGCGTTGCGGGCGTAGGTCCCGACGCTCGACGCGCTGTACCCGCCCTCGTGGTCCATCTGGAAGGCCCTTACCCCCTTGCGCACCCCGATGTACTCGATTGTGTAGAAAAGCGCAATGATCAGCACGTCACGGGCCATGTACTCGCCGATGGCCTTGATCGCCTCGAACCGCTCGCGTTCCACGATGGTGTTCTCGAACGTCTTGATCATGGCCTCGAAGCGGGCGTCGTCGTGTCCACTCCGCCCCCCGGCCCATCGTGTCTCAGCGCTGGCGGGCGTGCCCTGGATCATGTTCCAGCTGCCAGCCGTGGTTTGCCAGCTGGCATAGGTGGCTCGCACCTGGGGGTCCCGCACCTGGGCGGGTGGCAGGGGCTGCTCCTCGACCTCGATCCCGATCTGCCGCCAGTAGCCGGCGAAGGCGGAGATCTCCCGCGTGAAGTCCGGCGGCCCGGTGATGGCATTGCGGTAGCGCCGCCCATCGGATGCATGCCGCAGGATCCCGTCGGGTCCAGGAGTCCACCCCGCGTCCTGCAAGATGGCCCGCGCGCGCCCCGGATCGTACCAGTAGGCGCGGAACGCATCCTTGCCGGCCTCAAAGAGGGGGTCGCTCGGCAGCAGATGCCCCCAGGCGGCAGACTCGCGGTGCCCCACCTGTAGCCCTTCGGCGAGCTCCTCGCGGTCTAGCGCGTGGTACAGCGCAGCACGAACGCGCGGGTCGAGGTTCGCCGGCTCGGTCTGGTACGCGGGACGGTACTGCGGAACGAGGATGCGGATGTTGCTGGGCTTCAGAAACATCACGCCCCCGGCGTCGGCCTTCCAGCGGTCGCCGAGATGTGCTGCTTGCTCTAGATCGAGGGTGTTCTCGAAGAACACATCGCTCGTCCCGGCCAGGAGCCCCGCCATCTGCGCGTTGCGGTCCAGGAAGATCTGGACCCGGATGGTGTCGACCCTGGGCTCGCCGCGAAAATAGCCTCGGTAGGCCTGAAAGAGGATCTCCCGGCTGGGGTCCCAGGACACGAGCTGGAAGGGCCCGAGGTGCACGTACTCGGAAGTCCAGTAGGGATGATTGATCATCTCCTGAGCGTCCGCACTCGCGCGATACCGTTCGTATACCGGGTCCAAGATGTGCTGGGGCAACGGCCAGAACCGAGTGATGCCGTGGGACACGGCCTCATAATAGGGGGCCTTGAAGTAGGCGACGAACGTGTGGTCCTGCGGCGTTTCCACCCCGCCGATCTCGCGTGCCACCTCGATTGTGCGACTCGGGAGGCTGCTATCCTGGAGTAGCTTGACAGAAAACGCGAGATCATGGGCGGTGAACGCGGTACCGTCGTGCCAGGTCACGTCCTTGCGCAGCGGGAAGGCCACCCGCATCCGTCCGTCAGGGAGCAGAGAAATGGTCCCGTCGTCCAATGAGGGCACCTTTTCGGCGAGGAGGCCGATCACCCGCCGCGATGTGGGCTCGGTCGTGAACAGGCCGTTGGAATGAATCTCCGCTACAGGCCCCCATCCGCCGGCCGGCGATGGGCCGGCCATCGGGCCGAAGCCAACCACCTGGTTCAGCGTGCTGATGACGATGGTCTTCGAGACGCGCTGCGCGGCGCCCTCGCTCCCCGGCGCGCCTGGCGCCGGCGATGGGGCGCAAGCGGCGGCCAGGATAAGGAGCACGAGAACGAGCGAGCACGCCGCTCGGGTCGGGAGACGCCAGTACCGAGGGTCTCTGGGCTCCAGTCCCCCACAGGCCCCGGGGTTTCCGCGGCTAGTACACGCCGGTACAGGAGCGCCGATGGCTGGGCGAGCGGCAGGATCCCTCTCCTGCCGCAGCGGGAGAGGGTGGGGTGAGGGCAGACCTCGACGGCCGATGATGATAGGGGTTCGGCAAGGGGCCCTCACCTAACCTCTCCCATTGCGATGGGAGAGGGATTTGGTTGAAAGTGTCCGGGCGTTTGAGGGCAACCCATGATTCACTTCCGCCGAGCGGTACGAGGTAATTCGGGGTGCACCGAGGGCTCCTCCTCGCGGCTTACCGCCAACTTGTACTGTGCCTGGCGGCAAAGCGCAAGCTTTACAGCGAAGTACCGCCCGGGGTGTAATCAGCCTGTTGAGGAGGAGATATGACGGCTTCGCCTCCGCGTCGCTCCTGGCTTGGACAATCAGTGCTCCGCAACGAGGATTCCCGGTTCCTCACCGGTCGGGCGCAGTACGTCGACGACATCCGAATGCCCGGTTTGCTCGAGGCCGCGATGCTGCGGAGCCCGTATGCACATGCCCTGATCAAGCACATCGACTACTCGCGGGCGCTCGAGATCCCGGGAGTCCATGGGGTGATCACCGGGGCGGATGTCGTGCCGCTGATCGAGCCTGCTCGAGCTACGACGTATCCGGCGGGTGGCGAGTGGTACTACATCGCGACGGATCGCGTGCGGTACGTGGGGGACATCGTGGCGATCGTGGCGGCCGAGGACCGCTACATCGCCGAAGACGCACTGGACGCCATCGACGTCGAGTATGAACCCCTTCCCGTCGTGTCCGATCCGGAGCGCGCGGCCGACGCGGACCAACCGGTACTGCACCCGGAGGCGGCCGGCGGGAACGAGGTGCTCAACGAAGTCTACGAGTATGGCGACGTCGACGCCGCTTTTGCCGAGGCCGAGGTCGTGGTCGGCGAGCGCCTGGTGGTCCATCGGCACAGCGGAGTGCCCCTCGAGGGGCTGGCCGCGATCGCAAGCCACGACCCGACCACCGGCGAGATCACCATGTGGGTCAACCTCGGGAATCTCGGGCGATTCGAGATCGCGGCCCGGACGCTGCGTGTTGGACAGGCGGACGTGCGTCTCATCGTTCCGGACGTGGGCGGCAGCTTTGGAATCAAGGCGTGGGTGCATCAACGCGCGGTGCTGGTTGCCGTCCTTGCCCGAAAGGTCGGTCGGCCGGTCAGGTGGACGGAGGATCGCCTCGAGCATCTGGCCGCGAGCCACCACGGGATGGGGCGGATTGCGTGGGTGGAATTGGCCGCGAAGCGCGATGGCACCATTCTCGGCATGAAGATGCGCACCATCGACGACCAGGGCGCGTACGTCGCAGTCAATGAGCCGCGGGGACCCAGCACGCTGACGACCGTCTTTGGGCCGTATCGCATCAAGAGTCTGCGCTACGAGTGCCATGCCGTGCTGACGAACAAGGTGCCGGTGGCGTCCAACCGGGGATATGGCCGGGTGCAGCCGACATTCGGGCTGGAGCGCATGATCGACCGACTCGCCCGCGAGCTGGGGATGGACACGGCGGAGATCCGCATGAAGAACTTCATCCCGCCGGAGGCGTACCCGTACATGACACCCACGCGCGTGCTCTACGACAGTGGGGACCCGCCGGCCCTGATGCGGAAGCTCAAAGAGGCGATGGATTACGACGCCGCGCGCCGGGAGCAAGCAGAGGCGCGGGCCCAGGGTCGGTTGCTCGGGATTGGATTCGCGACGTCGGTCGAAGGCGGCGGCCCCATGGCCATCGACGTCGCCGAGATCATGCTGAGCCCCGACGGCCGATTGATGGTGCAGACGCCGACGCTGGCCCAGGGCCAGGGACATGAGACGACAATCGCCCAGATCGTCGCGGACCGCTTCGACGTGGACCCGAGCACTGTCCATGTGACCGTCCAGCTCGACTCACGCACGATGTCGTACACCAACGTGTCCGGCACCTACGCGTCCAAGTTCTCCGCGACCGGGGCGCCGGCGGCGCATGGAGCGGCGAAGAAGCTTGCGGATCGACTGGCTGAGATGGCCGCCAACGTGCTGGATGCGGACCCGAGAGAGATCGTATTCCGCGACGGGAAGCTGGTCGCGCCGGGCGGGCCGGAGCGGAGTATCAGCCTCGCGGAGATCGCGCGCAAGGTCCAGAGGTCGCCCGCCGACTTTGGGGAGACGGACGTTGCGCTGCATGCCACGTACATGTGGCAGCCGCCGAGCGGCAGGCGTGGAGGTAGCTCTGGTTCCGCGACGTACGCCGTGGTCTGTCAGGGGGCCGTCGTCGAGGTCGATCCCGAGACGGGTCAAGTGAACGTCTTGCGCTACCTGTCGTGGGAGGATTGTGGCAAGATCATCAACCCGATGATCGTGGAAGGGCAGGTCATGGGCGGGACGATCCACGGGATCGGATGGGCACTGACGGAGAAGTTCGTCTACGACGAGAATGGCCAGCTCCTGACCGGCACTTTCATGGACTACTTGCCGTCACGGTTCAGCGACATCCCGCCGCTGGATCTTGGCCACATAGAATGTCCTTCTCCGTACACGGACCTCGGCGCGAAAGGCATGGCCGAGGGTGGCGTGATCCCCGCCATGGCATGCATCGCCAACGCGGTGGAGGACGCCATCTACCATCTGGGTGGTCGGATTGTGGACTCCCACATGCCGCCGGAGCTGGTGCTCCGCGCGATTCAGGCTGGGCGCGGATAACGCCGTGCTCGAGTTGGCTAGCGAGCAATAACGAATGGAGGAGCGCTGTGCAAGAGTACCCACCGCAGGAGCTTAGGGCGATGTTTCGGGCCGGACACTCCCAGTTCTGGGAGGTGGCCGACAAAGCCGGAATCCTGCCGAAGCTGGGGTTGAAGCTCACCTACCTGGAGGGGACAGACGATCCCCGAGCAGCCGAGGAGGCCCTGTTCTCAGGGAAGATCGACTTGATCTGTGGCAACCACATTACGCCGTACATGTGGGTTGCCCGGGGCGCGCCCATCGTCTGCCTAGCTTCCCCGAGCAACGCAGTCTTGAACCGGGTAATCACCCGAGAACCGGTGGCCTCGCTGGCTGAGTTCAGGGCAAAGGGGCTCCGCATCGCCGACACAAACCTGATCGGTAGCCTCGGGATCGCCAGCCACGACCGCCTCAACCACATCATCGACATCATGCGGCAAGGCTACGCCGAAGGTGAAGCCGAATGGATCGAGGTGGGTGAGGCCGGCGAGCGAGGAGCTGCCCAGGAGCTGCAGGCCAAGCTGATCGACGCCGTGCGGACCGGCAAGGCTGATGCCGCGTTCGCCGGCCGAATCCGCCCAGACGCCGCCCCGGACCTCCACGTCCTCGACCTGCCGGAGTTGCCGATGGTCAACGGCACCACGATTACGACCAGCTACGAGGCGCTCAGCAAGAAGGAAGGCCTGGCCGAGCGGCTGGTTCGGGCTATGGTCGAGACGATCCACTTCACTCGCGTCAATCCCGAACAGGCGCAACGCTTCCTGGACGTGAAGGACACGAGGCCGTACAGCCAGCAGGGGGGCAGGATCGAGTCGATCACGCGGTCGCCGATCAAGCCCTACCCGTCGCCGGAGGGCGTGCTAAACGCATGGGAGCTGAGCCGTATGCGCTACGCCGAGGCCAGAGACGCCAACCCCTTCGCCCTGTGGGACATGCACTACCTGAGAGAACTGGACCTGTCCGGCTTCATCGATGAGCTGGTGCAGGAAGAACCGGCGAGCGTGCAGGAACACTACGCGAAGCCCTTCAGACAAATCGGAGGGGCCCACCTGTTCGCCCATAGCTCGAGCTGCTGAGCGCCGCGACGGAGCCTCGCTCTGTGTTTTCAAGGCCGGGGGCTGCAGCCCCCGGCCTTGCTCATCGCGTCACCGATGAGTTTTCGTGGGCTCAGATAACACGAAGGTAAGCACAAAGGAGGCTGCATCATGGATTTCAAGCTTGAACTCGTGCTGATCCCCGTGACCGACATCGACCGGGCCAAGGCGTTCTACGTCGAGAAGTGCGGCTTCACCCTGGACGTCGACCACCAGCCGAACGACGAGTTTCGCGTCGTTCAGCTGACGCCGCCGGGCTCGGCGTGCTCGATCACCATTGGGAAGGGGATCACGGATGCGGCGCCGGGCTCCTACCGCGGTACACACCTGGTCGTCCTCGACATCGAGGCGGCTCGCGCGGAGCTCATCGGCCGCGGCCTCGTGGTCAGCGACATCCGGCACTTCGATCGCGAGGCGGGCGAATGGAAGCCGGGCGTCGATCCGGCTCATGCCGAGTACGGCTCGTTCGCCGATTTCAGCGATCCTGATGGCAACACCTGGGTCCTGCAGGAGGCCCACCGAAACGAGTCAGGTGGGTGATTGGGACGATCGCTAGACCGGGTGCCTCATAGCGGTCGCGGCCGCCCTTATGGCCGCGACGATGTTGTAGTAGCCGGTACAGCGGCAGATGTTGCCGTCCATGCCGACTTTGATTTCTTCGTCGGTCGGATTCGGGTTCTCTTCGAGGAGTGACAGCGCCGCCAAGAGCATGCCCGGCGTGCAGAACCCGCACTGGAGTGCGTGGTGCTCGTGGAAGGCCTGCTGTATCGGATGCAGGCCGGCGTCGGTCGCCAGCCCCTCGACCGTCAGGACATCAGCGCCCCGCGCTTGAACGGCCAGCATCAGGCAAGATTTCACAAGCTGCCCATCGACGATCACCGTGCACGCACCACAGACGCCATGTTCACAGCCCACATGGGTACCGGTGAGGCCTATATCGTGCCGAATGAAGTCAGAGAGCAGCCGACGCGGCTCCACGTAGCGCTCGCATGCAACGCCGTTCAACCGCATGCTGACAGCCGCTTTCGGGGGACGAGCCACCAGCGGCTCGCTCATATACCGACTCACCCCTTCCCGTGCCCTCCCCCGTCGAGCGGGAGGGCTTGCGATGAGCTGGCCATTGCCCGGTCAGCCGCGGTTGTCAGCGCGCGCCGCGCGTAAACCGTGGCCATCTCCTTGCGGTACGCCACGCTGCCGTGCACGTCGGCTGCCGGGTCGGTATCGTCACCGGCAAGCCGGCCCGCCTCCATGAATGCCTCGGTTGTCGGCCGCTGGCCGCGGAGCGCTGCTTCCGCGCGGCGCGCGCGAATCGGTGTGGCGCCGACCCCACCCAGCGCGAGCCGTGCGTCGGCGATCCCTCCGTCTTCAATCGTCACGACTGCCGCGGCAGAGACGATGGCATAGGTGCCAAGCTGGCGACTTAGCTCCAGAAACGCACAGCCCGAGCCGGTTTGGAGTGCGGGGAAGCGAATCTCCACGAGAAGCTCGTCGGCTTCAAGCGCTGTCGTGAGGAACGACAGAAAGAAATCCGAGGCGGGTACTGTACGCATCCCCGATTGGCTCCCTACCACCATCTCAGCGTCCAGCGCGGTCGCGATGGTCGGCAGCTCAGCGGCCGGATCCGCGTGCGCCAAGCTGCCACCGAACGTGCCCCGAAAGCGCACCTGCCTGTCCCCGACCTGGGGCATGGCCTCAGTGAGAAGCGGGGTCCGGCGCGCAACCTCTGCTGAGCGCTCGACGGTACGGTGGCGGGTGAGCGCCCCGATGACTAGCCCGCCCTGCTCCTCGCGCACGTAGTCCAGCTCGTGCAGCCCATTGATGTCGACGAGGTGATTGGTCCGCGCCAGACGCATGTTGAGCATGGGCATCAAGCTCTGACCGCCCGCGAGAACCTTCGCATCATCGTCACGAAGGTCCCGCAGCAGCTCGAGAGCTGCGTTAAGCGAGGACGGCGCGTGATAGTAGAAGGGGGCCGGCTTCATCCAGCCGGCTCAGGACCGCCCGGCGGCTACCTGGCCGAGATCGGCGTTGAAATACTCCTGCGGGTCGTTGCCTCGGATGTAGACGATCTCGTTCTGTGCCGGGTCCCGAATGATGTGCTTCGGGTCCAGCCCCTTCTGCACGTCGGCGATCGCCTTCAGGATAGTCAGCCGCGTCGCCGTGAGCGGCTGATCGTGCGCTCCCAGGTGCTCGAGGCTGCGGTCCATCACAGGGAAGCCCTGCGTCTCGTTCGCCATGGTGTCCTGTGAGCGGAACGTGGCGGATTTGGTCGGGTCGATACCCGTGATCGAGTCCATGTTCTCGTAGTCTCGGCCATAGTCCTGATCTGCCCTCGGGTGTACCAGCTCGCCGTCCGGGGGTCGCTGGACGGGCGTGCCGTCCGGGTTGAACGGGGCGAAATTCACTCGGAAGCGCTTGCAGTGACCGTCGTCGACGGGCACATACCAGGTGTGGGCCTTCGCAATGTCGTTCCGGGGTCGCTCCCTCCCCATGTCGCGGGCCTGGCCGCCATCGTTCCGAACGGTGTCGTAGTCGCGTCCACTCTGCAGCAGGAAACCCGTGGGCATGATGAAATGGGAGAAGATGGTCCCCATCACCGCGCCCGGGTGCGACTTGTAGATTCGCGACCACACTCCGTAGTCGATCTCGGCGATGTCCACCTTCGGCTTGGGCTGGGATGCCAGCTCGTGCTTCTTCTGGGACCAGTTCGCCATGTGGAGATACGCCGCGTGAATGGTGTCGAGCGCACCCTCGAGGTGCTGCAGATAGCCGCCATTGGCGTCGTACCACTCGCATCGGCGGGTGCCATCTGTTCGCACGAGGGCTTCATATCGGGGAAGAAGTGGCATTCTGTCGGGCGGCCCCATGTACGTGAAGACGAGGCCCCCCAGCTCCTGACACGGATACGCTGGGTGCCGAATGTGGTCCTTAAACGTTTCGTCCGGCTCGGCTGGCTGCTCGAGGCAGCGCCCGGCGACGTCGTACAGCCAGCCGTGCATGGGACAGCGGATTCCGCCATCTTCGACCCGCCCATAGGCGAGGGACACTAATCGGTGGGAGCAGTGGACGCCGAGCAGGCCGGGTTTGTTGTCGCGATCTCGGAAGAGGACGAGATCCTCCCCGAGGATACGGATCTCTCTGGGCTGGCCCCCAGGAGTGAGCTGGCTCGACATGCTCACCGGGTGCCAGTAGCGGCGCATGTACTCCCCTCCGGGCGTACCGGGCCCGACGTGGGTGAGCAGATCGTTCATTTCCTTGGTTAACATCAATACCTCCCTGTGAGCGGCTCAGACGGTCGAAGTTTACCCCGCCTCACGGCCCAGAAGGACCGCTCGTCCTGAGCCTGTCGAAGGACGGGCCCGGGCTTGCGCAACCTCGGGCTCATGGTTCGACAAGCTCACCATGAGCGGAGTTGGCGCTCGGGGCAGGCTCTCGGCTCGCCATGAACGCCTTCCTACTCTACCTCAGAACAGCTCCTTCCATTTCGCAACTACCTGAGCACGGAGCTCGGGGCTGGCAATGTTCGTCTTCGGAAACTCATCGATCCAGTCGTACGGCTTGCACGCGAGAATGATCGCCTGTGACGCCGTGTAGTCCCCCCGTGCCTTCTTATCGGGGGGAATGCGTGGATCGAGCGCACTCCCCATCGTGCCGTTGAGCACGTTGATCGTGGTCGCGGGGTCGCACCGCGTCCCCATCGCCCACAAGACGTCCGCTGGGTCTCGTGGGTTGATGTCTTCGTCGACGACCACAACGAAGCGTCCCATGTAGCCACCTGCGAGGGCGAGGCCGGCCTTCAGGGCGTGCCCCGGGTATCGCTGCCTGATCTGCACGACCAGTACCCCAGGCTTCGCGAGCTGGTAGACGTCGAGCACCTCCTCGACTCCCTGTTGCTTGAGGCGTTCGATTGTCGCCCGTGGCCCTGTCGTGAGGGCGAAGTGACTGATCCCGTTCTTAACCGGTGGGCAGCCGAAGATGATGGGGTCCGTTCGGTGGTAGAGGGCCTTGACGCGGATGATAGGCTCGGGTCGAGTGGCGGACCCATAGTAGCCGGTCCACTCGCCGAACGGGCCTTCGTCGTGCGCCTCGACCGAAGGAGGCGGGCACTCGCCTGCGATCACGATCTCCGCGGTGGCGGGTATCGGCAGGCCCGTTACCTCCTCCCGAATCACGCGGTAGGGCGAGCCTTTGTAGTAACCGAGAACCCCATAGTCCTTCTGGCGTCCGCCTCGGGTCAGCATTCCGCCTCCCCCGAGGAAGACCAGCGGATCGTGGCCGATGCTCACCGCCACCGGGCAGCTCGCTCCGCGGTCCCAATATTTCTGGCGGATGATCGCGCCCCTCTTGTTTGGGGTGATATAGAGGCCAACGGTATTGCGGTCGTGAACCTGTATCCGGTAGCACCCGAGCTTGATCTCGTCCGTATCGGGGTCGCGCAGGACCACTGAGCAGCCCGTGCCGAGGTAGCGGGCGTCGCCATCGTTTTCATGCCAGCGTGGGGTTGGAAACTTCAGGAGGTCGACGTCGTCGCCGTAGAATGCGTTCTCCAGAATCGGCCCATCCTGGACTTCTACGGGGGGTAGTGGGCGACAGGCCCCGATCTTGTCGCTCCAAGCCTTCTCGGCCGCCTCGCGGTCGAGATCGATGGGGAGCCCGACGGAGAGGAGCGCACGCGTCTGCGTGTCCTGGACATTGCAAGCAATACGGTAGCCGGGCGGATACCCCTTGATGCTGTCGAAGAGGAGGCATGGCCCGTTGCGCTCGAAGTTCAGCTCGGCGAGGGTACCGATCTCGAGGTCCCAATCGGCGCCTTCGACGATACGAAGCTCCCCAATCTCCTCGCACGCATCCAGGAACTGACGCAAGTCTTCAAATGGCATGGTGTCCTCTCCTCATCGGTTGTCATTCTGAGCCGTAGGCGAAGAATCTGGGGGAGGCGCCGAGCGGTGAGCCTGCAGCCAGCGTTTTCACCGCCCTCAGACCCTTCGCTGTCGCTCAGGGTGACACCAGGCGTCATTCATATGGCGATGTTCACCGGCGGGCCAGCGGCAGCTTGGGGCCCTCCGTACAGCTCGTCGATATAGCCGCTATCGTCGATATCACGCAGGATGCTGGTGTCCCAGATCTCGAACGGACCGACGAAGTTAGCCTCGGGATTGTGGGCAACGTCCAGGTTGTAGACGTTCCACACTGCCAGCGGATGCGGGAACGGCTTCGGACTGAGCAGAGCGGCCCACGTCGTCCACAGATGCTCGATTTCGTCGGCGCTCGAGACCTCGATATGTCGCGCGATGGTCCGCTCCATGATCTCGCAGGACTTCTGCTTCTCGGTCTTGAAGAAGTGGATGGCGTCGATCATAGAGCGGAGAAACGCATGCGTTGTCTCCTCGTTCGCTGCGACCCAATCACGGTTGGCGCACATGGTCGCGTTGTGAATCACCGGGATCGCCGGGATCTCGAGCTTGTGCAGTCCTTGCTTTTCGCCCTGCCGGTCAAACGGAGGATCCACTGCCGCCGCGGGAGCCTCGCCCCGCGCGACCGCCTCCACGGCTGACCGATAGCCGCCCCCATCGCTGCGACCGACTCGGACCCACTCGATAGTGTCGAGATCAGCGCCACCGAGCTCCAGCGAATGCTTGAGATTGCCGAACACGCAAGGTGCGGTGGCCGTGATGATGACCTTCTTGCCGTTCAGGTCACTGGGGGACCTCACTTCCTGCGTGGCGATCATGCGATCGTCCCAGTCGTTCTGCGCCTGAGCCAGGTACACGAACCGCTTGTCGCCCTTGGCGCGATAGTAGTACGGCTCAATGTGGAGCCCGCTCAGAACGTCGTAGGTGCCATCCAGGAGCAATGGGGCTCGCTCATCGTGCTTGATGACCCGCTGCCCCGGGATCTTGACTCCCGTGATGTCGATTCGGAGCTCGAAGCCGTGTGGGCGAGTCACACCGGAGTCGCGCCACACGTAGAGCAGCGTCATGTGGGACATCGAGCTGCACAGCATGTTGACCTGGGGGTTCACCACTGGGGACACTCCCTTCCGCAGCGCGCCTGCTCCATGATGGCTCCTCCTGCTATTCGACGTCCCAAAGATACGAGTGCCGGCTGAAGGTGCCGGATTGGCTCGGGCTGGACAGCGAGCCGTCGACGTCGTCGAAGGCGATGACGCCCCTCGCCCGTCCGAGAAAGTCGGTGGAGAAATACACGGGCATGATGTTGAGGGTCTGCACCACGTACTCGCTGATGGCCTTATAGGCGGCGGCCTGCTCGCTCTGAGCGAGCGACGTGAAGTAGCGGTTTAGCAGCGCCTCGGATTCCGGTGTCGCGCAGCCGCAGCGGTTCCCGCCCCAACGGTTTTCCGGAGCGGCCGCCGCCCCCTGCAGGCGGCCCAGAATGTTATCGCCCTGGGCTCCGGAGCTCGCTTCGTAGCCGGGGTAGGTGGCTCGATGCTGGCCGTCCCGTTGCAGCGGGCCTGGAATCGGGATCTCCTCCACCTCGAGGCCGATCCGCCGCCAGAAGTCGGAGTACACGGGCAGCTCCCAGAAGTTATCGCCCGTTGTGACCGACAGGTGGGTGTGAAACCTCCGCCCGTCGACGTTATGACGGAGGATGCCGTCTGGTCCGGGCGTCCACCCGAGCGCGGCCAGGTCAGCCCTGGCTCGCTGGGGATCGTACGCGTAGACGCGCAAGCCGTCTTTCACTGCTTCGTAGTGGAGATGCTGCGGCGAAAGGATCGACCATGCGCCGATGGACGTGCTGGCCCGCGCCGCGGCGAGGCCATCGCGGTCGAGCGCCCGATACAGGGCCCCTCTCACCCGTGGATCGAGGTTCGCGGGTTCGGCCTGGTACTCCGGACGATGCTGGGGATAGATCGTCCGGAGCCCACCCGGGCGGATGTGGACCTCGCCTGCACCGTCGCGCCAGCGTTCGACGAGCTGTTGTCCCAGCTCCTCGCTCAGTGCGCCGTCCATGAACATCTGCACTGTGCCGGCGAGCAGCTCGGCAAAAAGCGCTTGGGGGTTGGCGAACGAGCGTACGATGACGACGTCGATCTTCGGACGCCCCTGGAAGTAGCGGTCATACGCCTCGAATCGCATGCTCGTGCCTGGATCGAACGCCGTCAGGCGGAACGGCCCCAGGTGCACGTACTCGCTCGTCCAGTAGGGATGATTGACGAACGGGTCCGGAACGCCTGTAGTGACTGCTTCTCGGTAGACCGGCTCCAGGATGTGTCGCGGCATCGGCAGGAACCTGCGGGCGACGAGCACGCTGCCCAGGTAGTGGGGCGCCTGATACGTGAACACGGCCGTATGGTCGTCGGCAGCCACAACCGAGGTCATTCCCCTGGTCGCGTCGTTGCCGGAGGCTCCGTATTCCACCAGCGGCCTGTGAGAAAAAGCGAGGTCGTGCGCGGTGAACGGCGCACCGTCGTGCCACGTTACTCCCCGGCGCAGGTTGAAGGCGACGCGCATTTGCCCGTCAGGCAGGATGGACACCGTGCCGTCCTCGACAGAGGGGACCCGCTCCGCGAGTCGCCCGACGAGGGTAAAGGTCTTGGCGGTGCTGACGAGGGCCTCGTCATAGATCTCTTCGATGGACCCCCACCCTCCTGTCGGCGTCCCCTCGGAAATCATCCCAAGCGTCTTCACGGTCGTGCTGATGCCGAGCGCCAGGGTTTTTGTGCGGGCGGGCTGTCGCGGGGACCGCTCTCCCGCGTCCGTTGTCGAGGGACTGGGGCCCACACACGCGCTCAGCAGCAGGGCGCAAACTAGGGCCACCCCGGCCGCGAATCGAAGGGCGCTGGGCCTGAGGGCCGTCACGCTTCTGCCTCTCGTTTCTGGTCAAGGGCCTCCAGTACGCGCTCGGGAGCGATAGGGAGC
This sequence comes from uncultured Chloroflexota bacterium, assembly GCA_964417895.1. Classification (GTDB taxonomy): domain Bacteria; phylum Chloroflexota; class UBA6077; order UBA6077; family SHYK01; genus CAYQJS01. Next base: position 25,073 of record CAYQJS010000029.1, read on the forward strand.
TGAAAGGTGTGGGCTCCGATCGCATCGGCCACCGCGTTCGCGATGGCGCCTGCGACTGGTATCAGGGGCAGTTCTCCGATGCCCTTGGCGTTGAATGGGCCGGGCCCGGTGCCGACCGGGATGTTGGTCGTCGTGAGGAGCGGAACGTCGCAGATGGTCGGCATCTTGTACGCGCCCAGGTTCGCGTTGGCCAACCTGCCGTGCTCGTCGACCAGCAACTCCTCGCTGAGTCCATATCCCAGTCCCTGCACGAAACCACCGTCGATCTGGCCCTGGAAGCCGAGCTCATTGATGATCGTCCCCACCTCATGGACCGTGGCGAACTTGCGCACGCGAACCTGGCCAGTCTCCAGATCCACCTCGACCTCGGCGGCTTGAGCGACAGCCGCACGGTCGCGGTTCACGGGCTGAGCCAGTGTGACGCGTGCGTGGGCCATGGGGTCTCCCGCCGTGACGCCCTCTGCCGCAAGCTCCTCCAGCGATACGCGCCGCCCATCGTCAGCGGTCCAGCTTCCACTCTGCCAGTGGGCGGATGGGGCGCTCAGATACTTCGCTGCTAATGGAGTCAGCTGCTGGATCAGCTGCTCCGCTGCGGCCATCACCGCGTGGCCCGCAACGTTGGTCATGCGGTCGGAGGCGGAGCCAATGTCGGTCGGGAGCGCATCCGTGTCGCCGCGCACGAGCCGTATGCGCTCGAACGGGATTCCGAGGACCTCCGCCACGATCTGCGCGACCACCGTGGGCGCGCCGGTCCCATTGTCTGTGACACCGGTAACCACCGTGACGGTGCCATCCGGACTGAGTGTGACGTCGCCGGTTCCCTCCCCTGCGCCGGTGCCTCGTGCGGCGAGCACCAGACCGCGGCCGACGAGGCGTGAGCCGTGAGGCGTGAGCGATGAGTGGTCGTCGTCTCGTTCCACTCGCGCCTCACGCCTCGTGCCTCCCGCCTGGCCCCAGTCGATGGCCTGAGCGGCCGTGCTCAGAGCCTCGGCCGCGCGAGACGCGCTGCCGTCGGGGTTGTTCCGCACGACGTTGCGCAGACGGAAGTCGAGGCGCTCGATACCCAGCTCTTTGGCGAGCATATCCATGTGTGATTCGACGGCGAATAGAACCTGCGGATGTCCCGGCGCGCGCATGAAGCCCGAAGGTGGCAAGTTGGTATAGACACAGAATCCCTCGATGAAGACGTTCGGTATCTCGTAGGGACCGCCGCCGTGGTCTACGCCGTTGAGCATGCCATCCGCTACCGGCTTGAGGGTCCCGTACGCCCCCGTGTTGAAGATGATCCTCGCCCATCGGGCAAGGATTCGCCCATCGCGCTTCACCCCGCTGCGAATCGTGATGACCGAGGGGTGGCGGTGGGACATCGCTGTCAGATCTACGTGAGAGGGCGCGACGAACTTGATCGCCCGGCCTGTAGTCAGCGCGAGATGGTAGGCCGCTGGCACATCGAACGGGGCGCCCTTGGAGCCGAAATCACCTCCGACCGATGTCCGGTGAATGAGGAAGTCACTCTCCGGCCTGTCAGTCGCTTCCGCGAGCTGTTCTCGCAGCGTGTAAGGAAGCTTGTGAGTCGCCCACACCTGCACTCGGCCATGCTGGTCGATCGCCACGGTGCAAGCGTGGGGCTCGATGTAGCCCTGATGGGAAAGCTGCGTCCGGAAGGTATGTTCGAGCACAAGGTCCGACTCGGCGAAGCCAGCCTCGACGTCGCCCTGTTGGCGGAGGCGGTAACCGCAAACGTTCGGGATATCTTTCGGAATCCCGGCGTGAAACCCTTTGTACAAGTGGGCATTGGGATGGAGCAGCGGTGCGCCCGGCTGGATGGCAGCTACCGGGTCGAAGTTGGGTGTTAGCTCCTCGTACTCAACCTCGACCAGCAGAGCGGCTTCGTCAGCGGTCTCGAGGTCGTCCGCGGCGATCACTGCGACGGGCTCTCCGGCGAAACGCACACGGTCCACTGCCAGGATCGGCATGTCCCGGAGAGAACGGCCAATCAGCTTGCGGGGCAGGTCGGCGGCGGTCAGAATCGCCCGAACCCCGGGAAGGCGCCGAGCGCGTGTCGTATCGATGGACACAATACGGGCATGGGCGTAAGGACTGCGGACCGACGTCGCCCAAAGCGTACCGGGAGGCGTGACGTCGGCCCCATAGATGGCCTGGCCGGTGACCTTCTCCACGCCTTCCACACGGGGTACGGGCTTCCCGATCGTCTGGAAGGGACTGGAAACAGCCACGGCGTCGTCTCTCAAAAGCTCGGCAACGATCGACCGGCGTCAACCGGGAGCAGGGCGCCCGTGATTCGGCGCGATTCATCGGAGGCCAGAAACAGCGCCGCGGCGGCTACGTCTTCAGCGGTGTGGAGAGTTCCCATCGGCGCGTGTCCACGGAACCGGCTCAGCAGCGCCTTGCGCGCCTCAGGATCGGCCGGCGGCTCGGAGGTTTGTGTAGGACCGAGCAGGAGCGCGTTCACGCGAATGCCCTGTTCCCCGTGGTCGAGCGCCATCGAGAGGGTCAGGGTGCTCACCGCCCCGGCGTTCGCTGCCCGCAACGGACGGCCCTTCAGTCCGACCCGCCCGATCGACGTGATGTTTACGATCGAGCCCCCGCCGCCCTTCACCATGAGTGGGATAGCCGCGGATGAGAGCGCTATCACGCTCCATATGTCGCCGTTAACCCCTTCGTCGAACCCCTCCCGCGACACATCGAGGATCGTGCCGACGATCCGGCCTCCAGCGCCGTGGTTCACGACAATGTCGAGCCGCCCGAACCGCTCGGCCACCGCGTCCACGATTCGTTGGGCCTCGCCGGGAGCGCAGGCGTCACCTTCGAGGACGAGTACCTCGGGCGGAATCTCCCCGGATTCCGCCTCTGGGCCAGTCCGTTGCGCACCTCCAGCGGGGCACGCGGCTACTCGAGCGCCCTCTTTGACGAAGCGACGTACGATCGCTCCTCCGCCGGCAGAGCCGATGTCGGTTACGAGCGCGACCTTGCCCTGAAGAAGCATCTGGCTCACCTCTCTTTGAGGACGCAGCTTACTCTATTCCCTTGACCGTGGTTCGGGCGGGTGCCAATATAGCGGGTCAGCGCGACTTCGGGGAGCGCAGTCGCGGCTGAGCGCGGAGAGCTCCGGGAGGACGGTTCGCCGAAGGGAGTTGCCATGGCACGAGTGAGTACGCAGCGGACTAGTACGTGGGCCACGCCTTCGACAACCCGATCGCGGCTGGTCCTCGAGGTGGCCTCCGAGCTCGTCGGCAAGCGCGGCGTGCCGCCGCAGGCGCGAATCACCATGCGTCGCCAGGGAGCGAACAATCCCTGGGAGTTCGGCATCTTCGGAAGCGACGCCCCGAGTGTGTTCGAGGAAGTTGCCCGCGGCGAGGTCCAGATGGCCATCATCAACCCGGCCGAGCTGCTGGCCCTGGCCTACAACGGGGCGGGTCCGTTCAAAGAGCCGATCCCCGTTCGCACGATCACCGTCATCCCGTCGGACGACCAGTTCCTGTTTGCCATCCACGAGCGCACGGGCATCGAGCGGTTCGAGGACATCAAAGCCAAGCGCTATCCGCTGAGGGTATCGGTGCGGGCCCAGCCCGACCATTCGGACCACGTCTACATCGCCGAGGTGCTCAAAGCGGTAGGGGTTTCGTTGGACGACATCGTTTCCTGGGGCGGCGAGGTGCACCGGCATTCGAGCATCCCGACGGAGAACGAAACGCGCCAGGTGGCGCAGGGCGAGTTTGACGCGATCTTCGACGAAGCGGTCAACCGCTGGGCGCCCTCCGCCCACGCGATCGGCATGCGCTTCATGAACTTCGACGAGCCGCTTCTGCAGCGCCTCGAAAGCATGGGTTTTCGCCGTGCACGAGTCAACCCCGAGCTGTATCCCGAAGTCGCTGCTGTCGTGGACGTTGCTACCCTCGACTTCAGTGGCTGGCCGGTTTTCGTGCGCGCGGACGTGCCCGACGAGATGGTCCACGATATTTGCGAAGCGCTGGAGGAGCGGAAGGACCGCATCCCCTGGCAGGGCGAAGGGCCGCTGCCTCTGGACCGAATGTGCATCGACGCGATAGACGCCCCGCTGACTGTCCCGCTGCACCCGGCGGCGGAGCAATTCTGGCGAGGCCGTGGCTATATCTCGTAGCGCGTGTCATGCTGAGCGATAGCGAAGCATCTGAAGGCGGGAACTGGCAGATGGCCACGGGGCAATACCCGACTTCAGATTCTTCGCCTCGCGGCTCAGAATGACACGTTGAACCAGGAGGACGTCGTGAAAGGACCATCCAGCGCCCCGACCACACGAGAATGGGAAGACCAGCCTCGGGTTGACATCCGCGACAAGGTGACGGGGCAAGCGGTGTTCCTCGAGGACATGGCCGAACCGCCTGGGACGCTGTACGCTGCCGCGATACAGAGCCCGTACTCACACGCGAAGATCAACTCCATCGATGCCTCTCGCGCGGAGAGGCTTCCTGGCGTGGTCGCCGTCATGCACAGCGGCAACGTCGCTCAGTTCGAGATCAGAGGCGCGCCATCGAACTGGAAGCAGCAGTTCATCGCCGCGGACCACGTCCGCTTCGATGGCGATCTTGTGGGTCTGGTGGTCGCGGAAGATGAGCGCACGGCCCGGCTCGCTGCGGAGTTGGTA
>CAYQJS010000029.1:29727-64884 GCA_964417895.1 uncultured Chloroflexota bacterium
CGATTACGAGGTTCTTCCCCCCATCTTCAGCGCACAGGAGGCGCTGAGGCCGGAAGCTGCCCTGATCCATGAGGACCTGGACAGTAATCTCGCGCTCTCGGACGTCTGGGAATGGGGCGATGTGCAAGCCGGGCTAGGCGCAGCCGATGTCGTCTTTACCGAAACGTACTCGTGTCCGACGATTTATCAGCACCCGATGGAGCCCGCCTCGTCTTTTGTCGTGGACTTCTCGACCGACACCATCGACGTTTGGGCGCCGACGAATACGCCCTTCGAGATCATCAACACCGCAAACAGCGTGTTCGGTTGGCCCAAGGAGAAAATCCGGTCGCGAGTGCCCTACGTCGGTGGCAACTTTGGATCGCGCCATGTCACTCCGGAGCTGCTGGCCGGGATCGCCGTCGCGCGCAAGGTGCAGCGGCCGGTGAAGCTCCGCGTCTCCGGGGAGGAGTCGTTCCGAACGACGGCGCGTCACGCATTCGACATCACTATCACCATCGGCCTCAAATCCGATGGCACCATCACCGCTATGGACGAATACTTCGCCATCAACACGGGCGCTTACCTTACGCAGGCTCGCGTGGCGACGGGAAACTCGGTGACCGCGGCGTGGGGCGCCTATCGTATTCCCAACTTTCGGGTGCGCGCCCATGCCGCCTACACGAACAAAGTGCCAGCTGGAGTCTTCCGCAATACCGGGAAGAACCAGCCCAGCTTCGCCATCGATTCGATGCTTGACGATGTGGCTCGGCGCATGGGGATCAACCCGCTGGATCTCCGCTTGAAGAATCTCCTGGTGCGCGGCGAGCGACTCCCCACCGAAACCTGGAAGCGCGAGGGGCGTGTTGCGCCCGCGCGGATACTCCCGATGGACGCCGATATGGAAGATCTGATCAGGCAGGCGACCGAGGCGATCGGCTGGGATGGCCGGACCCCGACGCCCCACGAGCCTGGCGAGCGCGTTTCGCGCGGGAGAGGGCTGGCGATCTCGATGCGGCGGGGCTCCGGCATGGGCCAGGCGACCGCTCTCGCCTCAGTCGACGCAGACGGTGTCGTCTCGATCTCCCACAATGCGCCCGAGGTAGGGGCTGGCGAGTTCACCATGATCGCCGTTGTGGCGTCCCGCACGCTGGAGATTCCGCAGAGCCGCATCGTCGTCGGTGCGCCAGATACCGCCAACGAGCTGGAGTTCCCTGGGACCAGCTCGCAGCGTACCACGATCCAGATGGGGAGCGCCGTGCACAACGCTTGCGAGGAGGTCAAGCAGGCATTGGCCGTGGCCGCCGGTCTGGTGTTCGGTGGTCCTTCCGAAGAGTGGACCGTGGTGGGTGGCCTGGTCACTCGCGACGGTCAAAGCTACACGTTCGGAGAAGTAGTCCGAGCCACGGGGGTGGAGCACATCAACAGTCGAGGGGCTAACGTCCGGGGTGAGATCCGGGAGAACGAGTACGGCGCTCACGACCACTGGGCACCCTCCGCCGCGGCGGTCGAGATCGAAGTCGACCGGGAGACCGGCGAGCTGCGGCTGCTGCAGTTTGCCATCGCAGTCGATGCGGGAAAGGTACTGCACTACCGTTCGGCCGCCGGGCAACTCGAGAGCGGGGTGATCATGGGCATCGGAGCTACCCTCACCGAAGAGCTGCACTACGAAGAGGGTCAGCTCCTCAACGCCGATGCCTTCCAGTACCGCCTGCCCCTCATGAAAGACATGCCTGAAAAATTCGTCACCATGATGCTCGAGAACGGCGATGGCCCGGGTCCGTTCGGCTCGAAGGGGATCGGCAACTCCGGGCCTCCTGTGCCGTCGCCGGCGATCGGGAACGCCATCGCAGATGCCATCGGGGTGCGGCTGACCTCGATCCCGTTCACTCCTGAAAAGGTGCTGCGAGCGCTGGGCGCCTTTGAGGACTGAGGGGCTGCTGAAAAACCCGCTCACCCTGAGCTTGTGGTTCGACAGGCTCACCACGAGCGACACCCCGCTCATCCTGAGCTTGTCGAAGGACAGGCTCACGGCGAGCGGAACCCAACCTTTTTTGGCAGCCTGCTAAGAGAGAGGAGGAAGCCGTGAATCCTGGTCGCGTACGTTTCCTGGCCGCCTTCGCCATGTGCCTTGGGCTGCTGCTGTCAGCTTGCGCCGGCCCCGCTTCGACGACCACCACGCAGGGCCCAGGCGCGGCGCGAGAAGCCCGACGCGGCGGGGCCGTCACGCTGGCGGTCTTGAACCCTGTCCCGAGCCTGGCGTACATAGGCTCGAGCTCGCAGCAACACCGATTCATCGACATCCACTCGGCCTCGCTGGTGAGCACCGCGGACGATAGCTCCGCGACGGTGCCGCGCCTCGCGGCGCAGCTCCCAACTCTGGAAAACGGCATCACCCTGCTGCCGGACGGAAAGATGCGGATCGTTTGGCCGCTTCGGCAAGGAGTCACCTGGCACGATGGCACTTCGTTCACGTCCCGGGACCTGCTGTTTACCCACCGGTTCGCCAGTAACCCGGACATCCCGTTCGGGAACAAGACCATCATGCGATCGATCGAATCAGTGGACGCCCCGGATGACCATACGTTCGTCATCACGTTTGCAGCCTCGTACTACCGGGCAAACTTGATGGGGCTGGATTCCATCTGGCCGCTGCCCCGCCACCTTCTGGGGCCAAACCTCGAGCGCTTCGAGAACGACCACGACGTACAAGCCCTCATCAACCTGCCGTACTGGGGATACGATTACGTCCACTTGGGAGCGTTCCGCCTCACATCCTTCGACCCCGCGGGGATCAGCAGGTTTGATGCGCACGAGAGCTACTTTCTAGGCCGGCCGAAGCTGGACACGATCTACGTGCAGGTCTTCACCGACTCCGACACGTTGTTCGCTAACCTGCTCACAGGCCACGTGGACGTGTTCCACGAGAACACCCTTGCGCCCAACCAGGGCTTTGACCTGAAGAAACTGTGGGAGCAGAACGGGGACGGTACGGTGTACGCACCCCGCGGCAACGGGCGAGAAGTGTCCCCTCAACTACGCCCGGCCTACCAGGTAGAGCCGAGCGTGGTGACCGACCGGCGAGTGCGCGCCGCGATGTTCACCGCGCTCGATAGGGAGTCAATGGCCGAGGTATTGCAGGGCGGCCTCCGCGAGCTTGCCCTCAACCATCTGAGCGCTCCTGGTGAGAGCACCCACGAGGCTGGTAGGGACATCTTCCAGCCATTCGCCTACAACCCGCGGCGTGCCCAGGAACTGCTGGCCGAGGCTGGCTGGATTCGTGGGTCGGACGGTCTACTGCGCCACGCGTCCGACGGCCGCACGTTTCGGGCCCCGATCACCGGCACGCCAGGCAGAGACCGGGAAATCGAGATAGGGATCATCGCCGACAACTGGCGAGCCGTTGGCATGGTCACCGAAGAGTCGATCATTCCAAGTGGGTTGACCCGCAGTGCGGAACATCGCGCGACGTACCCCGGCTCGGAGACGACCACGGCAGGACGCGGCCCCGAGGGCATGATCGCGGATGTCGAGGGGCCAGCGGCGAGCCCGGCGACCCGCTGGGTCGGGAACCGGAACGGTTACGAGAGCGCGCGCGGTACTGAGCTCCTCGCCGCGTTCCGCAGCTCTCTCTCGCCCGAGGATCAATTCCGAACTTTCCGAGCAATCGCAGAGTTCTACGTCAGCGAGCTTCCGGCTTTCCCGGTGTACTACGCGGCGTATCACGTGGGCGCGGTAAAGCGGCTGAAGGCGATGGAGGACTATCGCGGCGGCGGCAACGATCATGGGACGTACACGCGGAACGCCCACCTGTGGGAGCTACGCTGAACGGCCTTTAGCTGATCCCCAGCGCCTCGCGCTCCCTGGCGAAGTACTCCAGTGGATCGGCGCCCTCGGCCGTCCCGCGAATGTAAACGATCTCGTTCTCCTCGGCGTCCCGGATGATGTGCTTCGGGTCCAATCCCTTCTGCACGTCGGAGATCCCTTTGAGGATCATCATGCGCATCGCCACTAAGGGCTGGTCGTGCGCTCCCAGGCGTTCGGCGGTCCGATCCACGATCGGCATCCCCTGCGTCTGGTTTGCGAGAGTGTCCTGGGCCCGGAAGTTTTCGTGTGGCTTTGGAGACACGCCCGAGATCGAGTCGATGTTGTCGTAGTCTCGCCCGTAGTCCGTCTCCGGGCCCGGGTACATCACCTGGCCATCGGGCGGCCACTGGCGCGCGCTGCCGTCCAGCTTGCTGGCCGCGAACGATACCTGGTGACGAACGCAGCTGCCATCATCCACCGGCGTGTACCAGGACTGGTTCTTGTCGATTTCCGTGTCGCCACCCCGATCACCACCGCCGACGCGCAGGAAGCCGGCTGGCATGATGAAGTAGGTGTAGATCAAGCTCAGACCGCCGCCGGCGTGCGACTTGTCGCCTCGTTGCCAGAGGCCGTATTCGGTCTCGGCGAAGTCGATCTTCGGCTTCGGCAGCTGGGCGAGCACATGCTTCTCTCGGGACCATGCGCCGTTGTGGAGATACGCGCCGTGAACTGTGTCCAGGGCACCCTCGACGTGCTGCGCGTAATTGCCGCCGATGGGATACCAGGTCACCTGGCGTGTGCCGTCCGTCCGCGCGAGCGCCTCGTAGTTGGGCAGCAACGGCTTCCGGTCCGGGGGCCCCATGTAGGTGAAGATCAGCCCCCCGAGGTCCTGGCACGGGTAAGCCGGGTGCTGGATGCGGTCCCTGAACGTTTCGTCTGGCTCGGCCGGCTGCTCGAGGCATTTCCCGTGCACGTCGTACACCCAGCCGTGCATGGGACAGCGAATGCCGCCATCCTCGACGCGACCATACGCAAGAGACACTAATCGGTGAGAGCAATGCAGTCCCACGAGCCCGGGCGTGCCACTCTGGTCGCGGAACAGGACCAGGTCTTCACCCATGACCTTGATCTGCTTGGGCTGGCCCCCGGGCTTGCTGTCTTGCGAAAGGCCGACGGGCCACCAGTACCGACGCAAGAACTCGCCGCCTGGCGTGCCAGAGCCGACGTGAAGCAGCAGATCATTGAGCTCCTTGGATAGCATTGCGGCTCCTCCTTCAGATTCGCTGTCATGCTGAGCGACAGCGAAGCATCTCCCGGCAGATCCCTTCGACAACCTCCGGGCAGGCTCTTCGCCCGCGGCTCAGGATGACAGTACTAGTGGGTCAGTTCCCATGGATGGGATCACGGTCACCCTCACCCCACCCCTCCCCCGTCGAGGGGGAAGGGGGAAGAGAACTGGTTCCCTCCGCCCTTGCGGGGGAGGGTTAGGGAGAGGGGTAACGTCCATGTTCACGCGAAGCGACCCGCTAGAGTCGGACGCTGAGCAGAGCGACCACCTGAGGCAGGTCCGCAATACGGCGCCACGTCTCCCCTCGGTCGGGGCTGTGGTACACACCGCTATCGGGCCCCTTGCGCGGGAGGTCGCAGCTGAAGAACACATCATCTGGCGACTCGGGGTCGATGTGCATCGAACCGATTCTGCAGCCGAGCTCCTCGGGCAGGCCGCCCCGCAGCTTCCGCCAGGTGGAGCCGCTGTCGTCCGATCGCCAAACTTCGCCTCGTCCTCCCTGCGCCCCGGCCCGGCCGGTGCCCAGATAGAGCCGATCGTTGTCGCTCGGGTCTATGGCGAACTGGACCACGAAGGTGCCGCATCCCTCAGAGATGCACTCCCAGTTCTCTCCATGATCCGTGCTGCGGTACATGCCCCCGCCGCCAGTGCCGGCATAAACGAGACCGGGTCGCTTGGGATCGGGCTCGATCATGTGCACGTCCAGGTCGAGGTTTCTGCGGTCGTACCAGGTGCTTCCACCATCTGGGCTGATCGCCACGCCGCCGACCTGCACGGCCGCGTAGATCCGGTCGTTCGCATGCGGGTCCCTGGCCAGGTGCCGCACGTGGACGCCGACATCTGACCGCGGGTACCACCACTCGCTCGCGGCTGAGCAGTCCGCCAGATTGCCGAGCTGCCGCCACTGTTCCTGGTCCTCCCATTCGAACACGCCAGCGGGAGAAGGCACCGACTCGGTGCCGGCGAGAAAGCGGTCCGCCGTGATGGAGAGTGCACGCACCTTCTGCATCGTTGGCGGCGTCTCCACCTGCTCCCACGATCGAAGTCCGTTGCTGCTCCGCAGAATGCCGCGGCCGCGGGTTCCCACATAGACAGTGCCATCGGGAGCGGCCTTCACTTCCGCCATCTCGACGTCCGGGATGGCGGCCTCTGGTTGGCCCCACGACTTGCCGCCATCCTGGCTCCGGAGCAGATACAGACCCAATTCACTCCCGGCGATCAACGCGGTTTCGGTCATTGACCAATCCCCCTTTTCTTGTGAGCACCGATCTTTTGTCGCGATACTACCGCTTCCCTCTACATATTGGCGATCCACTCATAGCTCACCCGCCGGGGCGGGCTGGCCGTTGGGCAGCGGCCACCCTGCCGCCTCGTTGGAACAAGCGGTCCATGTCGGGTGTCACGTCGTGCCTGGCGCACTCCTCGCGGTACGTTTCGTAGATCCCGGGCTCCTCGTCACGGTACTCGATCTGATTGCCGCCCTCGTTGACGTCCCGGCTAGATCCGTTATCGACCGGGCGAAAGAAGCGGTATTTGCCCGCACCCCAGCGGATGGCCAGGTAGCGCGCCGGCTCCTGACCCGTGTTGAAGTGCTGGTGCCACGCCATGTCCTCGGGCACGAAGGTTGTGCCTGGCCGCCAGTCGATACGCTCGTAGTTGCCGGCCTCGGTCCAATGCAGTGTGTACCCCGTGCCACTGACGATGATGACGTTCGCGCCCGCCCCGTGGCGGTGGGCCTTCTTATAGGTGCCTATCGGGAACTCCGAGATGTGTGCGATCAACGTGGAGTTGCCGAGCTCGAAGTGGATGTTCGTGCCCCCGCCACGCTGCGGCTGATCCTTTAGCTCGAACGAGCGAACGTCGGCCACGAAGTTCGTCTCCCAGACGTGTCCGCCAGCGATGAAGTCGCCGCGTCCGCTGAAGTGCCCTTCTTCACCGCCGTAGCGATCCGAGAAGCGGAAGTCGTTGCCGAAGACGAAATCAAGATTGTGGAAGAGGTCCATCACGAGCGGGGCATCTGTCACCCCATAGTAGCGGGCGGGCTCGTCGCCGGACAGGTTGAAATGCTGGTACCACGCGTTGGGCGGCACCGCGAACAGGCTGCCGGTCTGCCACTCGAAGGTCTGCTTGCGGCCCTCGTCGTACCACAACGTCGTTGCGCCACGCCCGCTCAGGACGTAGGCGGTCTCCTCGTATAAGTGCCGCTGAGGCTTCAGCTGCCGTCCCGGCGGGATCTCACACACGTAGCCGTCCTGGTAGGCCTGCTCGGCCCCCGCGAGACAGACGAACACAGCGTTGCCGCCGATCCGCTCCCACGGCACGAGATCGGCCTCGTTCAGGTGGGCATAGATGCCGCGAATCGTGGGAACACCCTGGTCCGCCACCCACTGCTCGTAGGTGGTCGGGCGCGCCATCCGTGTCCGTGTCGGGGCTGTAGTCTCCATCGCTACTCCTCTCACTATGCTCTCTCGATGCTCGCGCGCAGCACGAGGCTCTCCAGACGTTCGCGGTAGAACTCCGCCAGCTCGAGCGGGCAGGTGACCACGCGGGCCCTGCTGTGCACGTGCGCTTCGTACGTTATCTCAGTCGCGCGCTCCGGGCTCAGCGCGCGCACTGTGTTGAGCAGGCAGGTCTCCACGTAGGGGATGCTGGCGTAATCGACGCTGTGGATCACGAGCGCCCACGACGGTAGGATCGCCCGCCGCCCGCTATGCTCCGGGTCGCCCCTCTGAGACTGGTCGTCCGTCGGCATGCGCATCTCTGGCTGCGTTGTCACATTGTAGCCAGCCTTCGCGGCGCTCGCCGCTAGAGGCAAGGCTTGCTAGCATGTCGTGGGAGACTGTCCAGTCTATGACGCCGCCACACCGGCAGAGTTGGTAACATCGTTGCAGCTAGGACTCCGTTTCATAAGCTCGGCACGTATTGTGTTTCGAGCAGCGGCTGGTAGTAGAGGTCGATGGAGGTCAGCATCTGGCCTCGACGAGGGACCGCAAGCGCGACGCCTGGCTGGCGGCTGAAGGATTTCGCGTTCTGAGATTCTGGAACAATATGGTGCTGCAAGAACTGGAGTGCGTGGAGGAGGCAATGCTTTTCGCACTGGAAGGGGAAGACGCCCCCTCTCCCTAGCCTTCCCCCGCGAGGGGGGAGGGGACAGGAGGGCGGGACGGGAGGGAACGATGCTGACGATCACTTACCTGCGAAGCGTCCTGGGACTGGCTATGGTCGTGCTGCTCGTGGGGTGTCAACCAGGCCCTCGGGGGAGCTCCGAGCTGCCGGCCGACGCAAGTGCCCGTGTCTCGACTACGCCCCGGCGTGCGACGGCGGTCATCATGGGCGATCCGTCCCACTTCGCCGGTCGGTTCAATCCTTCTATCGGGTCGGTGCCCGGCCTCGACGTTCTCGAGGAGATGGTGAACGCGGGCACAGCCAACTTCGATCGGGAGGGGGCCCTGCGTCCGCAGCTCGCAGAGGCCGTGCCCAGTCTGGAGAACGGGCTGTGGAAGATCCTGCCCGATGGCCGGATGGAAACGACCTGGAAGATCCGACCGGGGGCCGTCTGGCATGACGGCACGCCCTTCACCTCCGCCGACCTCGTCTTCACGGCGCTGACAGGAAACGACGTTCAGCTCCCAGACTTCTCCAACGTGATCTACACGATGATCGAGAGCACGGCCGCACCAGATGCCGCGACATTCGTTGTCACCTGGAAGGGCCCCTTCGTCGGCGCCGATACGCTGTTCACGCGCGAGCGCGGGCTGCCGCTTCCCAGGCACCTCCTCGAGGCGCCGTACAACGAGAACAAAGCAGCGCTTCGAGACCATCCGTACTGGGGTGAGGACTTTGTTGGGACGGGCCCCTACAAGCTGCGAGAGCTCGTGCGTGGTAGCCACCTGATTCTAGACGCCAACGACCGCTACGTCCTCGGTCGAGCCAAGATCGATATTTGGGAAGTGAGATTCACGCCAGATGCAAACGTGCTGATCACGACTCTGCTTTCGGGCAGCGCGGAGGTTACCCTCGGCGCTCGCCTGTCGATTGACCAGGCGCTTCAGATCCAGCAGTCCTGGCGCGATGGCACCGTCGTATTCAGCCCTGGCGGATGGCTGGTGGCCATGCCACAGTTCATCAACCCCAGCCCGGCCCTCCTCCTGGACGTGCGGCTCCGACGTGCGCTCCAGCATGCCATCAACCGACAGGTCATCGTGGACGAGCTGCTGTACGGCAAGACCCAGGTGGCCGATGCCGCGATCGCGCCGATCGAGCGGGATTTCAAGGACATCGAGTCAGCCATCCCGCGTTACCCGTACGATACTCGGATAGCGGCACAGCTCATGAGCGACCTGGGATACACACCTGGGCCCGACGGCATGTTGGTCGACACGTCGCGGCAGCGGCTGACGATCGAGGCCCGCACTAATAATCAGCTCGACACGCAAGTGAAGGCAGCGGCGATAGTCGCCGATTTCTGGCGTAAGTCCGGCTTCAATATCGACGAGATCGTGTATGGCCAGCAGCGGGTTGCCGACCGCGAGTATCGGCACACGCGGCCTGGCTTCGAGATCCTGGGGTTCGGACTCCCGTCGGAGAGCTTCGCCAATTTCCATAGCCGTCAGACACCCCGGCCGGAGACGAATTGGCTGGGCCAGAATCGCACTCGCTACAGCAATCCGGAGTACGACCAGCTTCTCGACAGCTTCTCCGTCACGATCCCGCGCTCGGAGCGAATGGACGTGCTGCGTCGAATCGTCCAGCATTTTGGCGACCAGCTCGTTGTGCTGCCGCTCACCTACACGACCAACCACGTGGCGGTCGGCAACCGGTTCAAGAACATCACCGGCCGCGGCCCTAACTGGACGGAGGGATGGAATGCCGAGCAATGGGACTTTGCTGGAGGTTGATAGAGGTGAGGGTGAAAGGGGTTCGATTTATTGGCTGGGTGCTCGTAGGTACGCTGTTCCTGCTGGCCGCATGCGCCCCGTCGGGGCCAGGCAGTCCAAGCCCCCCGGCTCAAGGAGAGCCGGCCGCCAGGAAGCACGTAGTGGCCGCGTTTCTCAAGCCGAACCTGCCCAACATGATGGAGAACGGGGCCGACCGAATCGCCGAGCTCAACATGGGCGGGCTGCTCCGATTGGACATCTTTGGAGAGCCGCACTCCCAGCTCGCCGACCTCCCAACTCTTGAAAACGGCCTCTGGAAACTGTCCGGCGACGGAAGCATGGAGCTGACCTACAAGATCCGGTCGGATGCCCGCTGGCACGATGGCACACCAGTGACGTCGGCAGATTACGTGTTCGGCACAACTGTCGCTCAAGACAAGCAATTGGACCATGTGGTTGATTCGCTCTGGAGCACCCACATCGAGAGCGTCACGGCTCCGGATCCCCAGACAGTCGTTGTTACCTGGACGCAGGCGTACTACGCCGCCACCTCCTTCCCGACCGGCTTGAGGACCGGCCTGTTCCACCTGCTCCCTCGGCACCTGGTGGAGCCAATCTACAGCCAAACGCCAAAGGAACACTTCTACGCTCACCCGTATTTCAACGTCGAGTTCGTCCACGCGGGACCATTCAAAGTGCGCGAATGGAGACCCGATAGCCACGTGGTGCTCGACGCGTTCGATGGCTACGTGCTGGGCCGACCGAAGCTCGACACTATCGAGGTCAGATTCATTTCCGATCCCAATACCCTGCTGGTAAACCTGCTCGCCAACGAGGTCCATCTGTCTCTGGGACAGAGCATCTCGCCCGAGCAGGTCCGTGAGCTCAGCGCGCGCTGGGCAGATGGGAAAGGAGTCACCAGTCCTGCCCTCGCCAGCTCGGTGGGCATCTTTTACCAACACATCAACCCTACCCCGCCGCTCCTGTCCGACGTTCGACTTCGTCAGGCGTTGATGCACGCTTTCAACCGGCAGGGCCTGGCGGACACTTTTCTGGCGGGCACTTCCCCCCCTGCGCACGCCGTCGTTGGTGGTCTCCACCCACGAGCTCACGAGATAGCGGTCAAATACGAGTATGACCTTCGGCGCGCGAACCAGCTCATGGAGGAGATGGGTTGGACGAAGAGCTCCGAAGGAATCTGTCAAGACGCTATCGGACGCCGAATGGATACCTTTGAGGTCCGGGGCGTCCAGGAGGAGGAGATCCGCGTTCAAGCGACCATCGCCAGCGAGGCGGATTGGAAGGCATTTGGGATTCCAACTACGCTGGTGATGCTGCCTGCCAACCATGGGAGAGGCGACGAGTACGTCCACACCTGGCCGGCGACACGTACGGCAGGGATCGCCGCCGGACCGATTGCTGGCCTGTTCAGCTACTTTCACTCCTCACGAGTACGGACGCCCGAGAACCGCTTCCGCGGTGGCAACGGCCCCCGCTACATCAACGAAGAACTGGACAGCCTTATCGATCGTGCCATTGCGACCGTCCCCAAAGCCGAGCGCGAACTTCTGCTTGAGCAGGCAGTGCTGCACATGACGCAGAACGCAATCACTATCGGCGTCTATTACAACCCGTACAGCAATGGCGTGAGCAACCGCCTGATCAATGTGACGACGAGCAGCACCTATGCGCATGGCTGGGACGCCCATCTCTGGGATTTGAAGTAGTACGTCCAAAGGGGGAATGGCGATGGAACTGAACCACCCTAGGGTCTCAGGCGACTCGCATCTCGAGGTCGATTGGAAGTACTGGATCGACCGCGTTCCTGAGAAGTTTCGGGGACCCTTCGCGGGCCGACCGTGCCCGCTTTCCCTCGGACGCTGGAAGGACACCGACAAGGTGACCGGACCGGGCTACGAGGAGGAATCGGGGACAGGGCCAGCCCAGCAGCGGATCGACGAGCAAGACGCGGACAGGCTGGCGGCTGAGGTGCTGTTCCCGGCCGTACACGGGCCCAGGACGTGGCGCGCGATCGTCGAGGAGGACGAAGCGTATCTTGCCGTCGTGCGCGGATACAACACCTGGCTCGCCCAAGATTACTGCAGCGTGAATCCGAAGCGGCTCGTTGGAATCGGCGTGCTCCCGTGGACGGGAGTGGACGACTGCATCGCCGAGATGGAGCACTGCGCGAATCTGGGCATCCGAGCGGTGGTGCTGGGGACTTTCCCGAGCGGGCGCGGCCATCCGACACCGGAGGATGACAGATTCTGGGCGGCCGCCCTGGCAATGCGCATGCCGGTCACGGTGCACGTACAGCTGGATCGCAGCGGCAGTCGAGCGCAGCTGCTGTTCGAGTACCCGCTTGAATCGGATCACCCGCAGGACCGCATCGTGGAACAGGTCACCAACAACAAGTTCTGCCGTCTGGGGGCAGTCAACGCCATCCAGCTCATCTTCGCGCGTGTCTTCGATCGATTCCCGACCCTCCGCATAGACTTCGCCGAAAACCAGATCGGGTGGATTCCCTTCTGTTACGAGCAGGCCGACGAGCGCTACGAGCGGCACTGGTCTCTAGCGGAACGGATCCAGGGTGTTCCTCCTTTGCAGCGGCATCCCAGCGAATACATGCGTGAGCACATCTACTGGGGGTTTGAGACCGATCGCTTCGGAGTCGAGGTTCGTCATCGTCTCGGGGTAGACGGCCTGATCTGGGCGAGCGACTTCCCTCACCAGGAATCCAACTGGCCCGAATCGATGGCGATCGTCGAGAAGAACTTCGCTGGCGTGCCCGAAGACGAGACGTACAAGATGGTTTGCGGGAACGTGGTCGACTTCTTCCACCTGGAGGACTGTCTCTCGACCTGGGAAACGGTGCGCGAAGGCTGGTGAATCGGCAGCCAAGATTTAGCGAGGGATGAAACCATGGCTATAGCAACCAAAACCCGGATCATCGATGCCGACACCCATTTCAACTTGACCATTGACTATCAGCAGCTTCGAGCTCTTCTCCCCAGGGCCCAGCTCAAGGAAGCACAGGACATGATGTGGCGGGACGCGGAGCGTTTCGTCGATCCTCAGGGCGTGACTGCCCGAGTACAGGGCAGAGACGTCGGCCGGGCCACAAAAAGCCCAGAGGGAGACCCCGGTCGGGACCCAGAGGCCCGCATCAAGGAGATGGACCAGCGGGGCTTCGACATGCAGCTCCTGAACACTCAGAGGGCTTTGCCGACTCCCCTGCAGCCGCCCGGACGTCCGGCCTGGCTTCGCGCGGCCCTGGCGCAGCTCTACAACAACGCCGCGGCCGAGATCCAGAACAAGTACCCCGACCGCTTTATCGCCCAGGCGAGCGTCCCCTGGGACGACATCGACGCGTCGGTCAAGGAGCTGGAGCGGGCCCGCGGACTCGGCCTACGGGCAGTGACCATTTGTGGCAGCTGGATGGACCACAACCTGGACACCTACGAGCTCTATCCCTTCTGGGACGCGGTCAACAGCCTCGATATGGCCTGTATCGTCCACAACAACACCCAGGGCTGCGGAAGCCCCCGCGGGATGTTTGATCACACCAGCAGCTACCCGATGGTGGGCACCGAGCGCTACCACCGCCTTCACATCGGCACCTATCTGGGCTTCGGCCTTGACTATGCGGTGGCGTGCGCTGCCCTTACGCTCGGGGGCGTCCTGGACGAGTTTCCCAACCTCCGGTTCCTCTTCTTCGAGGCTGGGGCGGGATGGATGACGTATGCCATGCTCGGCTGCGACCGCTCCTTCTACATCGAGCGGCCATGCTCGCGCACCAGCACGCTGCCCAGCGAGCTGATCAAGCAACATTGCCTCACGGCCATCGAGAAATTGGAGCCTGTGGAGCAGCTGGTCGAGGCGTATGGGAGTGATAACTTCGTGCTGGGTAGCGACTTCCCGCACGCCGAATTCCGAATGCTCCCGAACGCACCCACTGACATCCTCGACCGGCCGCGGCTGAGCGAGGAGGACAAGGCCAAGATCCTGGGCGGGAATCTCGCCCGGGCGCTCAAGCTTTGATGCGGGGTAAACCGCCCGAAGTGGCCGCGAAAAACGCCGTGTCATCCCAGCGTCAGCGAGGATCCGTGCCGGTGGCCGCGGATTCTTCAGCCTTGGCTTCAGAATGACACCCTTGGCTTCAAGGAGGTGGGGTTTGTCCTGGAGATTAACTGGCGTCGCTGCATTCATGCTCGTCGTTGTGGGCCCGGCATGCGCCGCTCCGGCGTCTATCGGCTCGGGAGGAACAGGGCCCGAGGCAGCCGGGCTCAAGAAACGCATCACCGCCGTGTACACGGCCCAGGCAGAGCTGCCCTCCCTCCGCCACAAGTGGACCGAGCAGATCGTTCATGCCGGCCTCGCCCAGGAAGACGCGCAGACGCAGCTGCATCCTCAGCTCGCCGAGAGGGTACCATCCCTAGAGAACGGGCTCTGGCAACTGCAGCCCGACGGCCGAATGCAGATCATGTGGAAGCTGCGACCGGACGTCCGCTGGCACGATGGCGCGCCGGTCACGGCTGAGGACATCGTCTTCACCGCGGCGATCGAGCAAGACCCTGAGGTCGGCCTGCCGGTCGATGCGGGCTATGCAGCGATAGAGGGTGTTACCGCACTTGATGCGCTCACGCTCGTCGTCTCGTGGAAGGAGCCCTATATCCTGGCCGCCAACATGCTCGCCTCCCCCATGCGGCTGCTTCCCCGACATCTGCTGGAGCAGCCCTACCAAACCGATAAGACCCAGTTCTTGAACCATCCCTACTGGACCGACGGCTTCGTGGGAGCAGGACCTTTCCGACTGAAGGAGTTCGTTCGCGGAAGCCACTTCGGTTTCGAAGCGTTCGATGGCTATGTCCTCGGCCGACCGAAGGTGGACGAGGTCGAGCTTCGGTACATCGCCGACTCGTCCGTCATGGTCGTGAGCCTGCAGTCTCGAGAGGTCCAGATGACAGTGGGCATCAGCATCGCTCCAGACCAGGCCGCGCAGCTGCGAGAGTCCTGGGACGAGGGCCAGGTTGTTGTGAGCCCGTACCACGGCGACACAGTTGCCATGTTTCCTCAGATGCTCAGCCCCGCCTTGCCGGTGATCATTGACCGCCGATTTCGTGCCGCTCTGCTTCACGCGCTCGACCGAGAGGAGATGGCGGCTACCATCATGGCTGACTGGTCTGGGGTGTCCCACACGCAGGTGACGCCGGCGATGGCCGAGTTCGAGCAGGTCCAGGACGCCGTAGTCCGCTACGAGTATGACCCTCGAAAGACGGCGCAGCTCCTGGAGGAACTGGGATATCGCAGGGGCCCCACCGGCATCTGGCAAGACGCCGCGGGGCAGCCGCTCGCGTTCCAGAACTGGGCGACCAGCGGCGATCCCACGAACCGTGTGCGCGGAATGCTGGTTGCCTCGGACTACTGGAAACGAGCCGGGTTCGATGTCGAGCCCTACCTGGCGCCTCCCGGTATGGACCGGGCCGAGCGGGCACAGTTCCCCGCTTTCCTAACCAGAGGCGGCGGCGGAGACTATCGCTCGCTGCACACCTACTTCCACAGCTCCATGGCGCCCGTCTCAGAGAACCGGTTCGCAGGCAGCAATACCGCGCGGATCATGGACGCGGAGCTCGACCGATTGCTCGGACGGTTCTTCTCCACCGTCCCGAGGAACGAGCGCACTCAGGCCCTGCGCGCGATGGTGCGCTACCACACCGAGCGGGTCTATTGGATGGGCTACTACTACAACCCCCAGTTCACCTTGATGAGTAAGCGGCTGCGAGACATCACCCCGTCGAGCTTCGTTTCCAAGGCGTTCAACGCCCACCTTTGGGATATCACTTGAGAGAGGGCCGGGGAGGGTAGAAGCTCTACGTGGCGGAGACCGCCAGCCACCGGTTCCAGAAGATCTCCGCCGACGGAGAGCCCTTGGCCCAGTGGGGCTCGATCGCCTCGTCGGCTAGGCGAGAGCAGGCTCACGACCCCCGCTGGCGTTTCAACATTTCGGCGGCGGCCTCCTGGATCGCGGTGGCGATCGCGGGATAGCAGCCGCAGCGGCAGATGTTGCCGCTCATCCAGTGCTGGATGTCTGCATAGCTGGGCGAGGGATCGCGAGCGAGGAGCGCCGTCGCCGCCATAAGCTGGCCCGGCGTGCAGTAGCCGCACTGCGCAGCCACATTTCGGACGAAGGCCTCTTGCAGCGGGGAGAGCTCATCCCCGGCGGCCAGGCCCTCGACGGTAGTCACCTCGGTGCCGTTGGCCTCGAAGCTAAGGTAGGAGCACGAGCTGACCGGCTCTTCATTCACCAGCACAGTGCAGGCGCCGCATACCTCGGACTCGCAGGAGCGCTTCGTGCCCGTCAGGCCGATGCGCTCTCGCAGTGTCTCAAGCAGCACTTCCTCCACAGGCACGGCGCCCGCCCAGGGCTGGCCGTTGACGACGAGCGCCACGTCGATCATCTGCAGCGTGGTGACGCGCTCCTCCTCAGCCATCGCCGATCTCCCTACCACCCGCCGCCTGGCCCAAGGCACGCGCCAGCAGTACCGAGGTGATGTGCAACTTGTACGGGACGGAGCCCAGCAGGTCTCCGACGGGTTCCAGCGTCTCCTCCAGGTAGCGCCTGGAATCGGCGATTGCGCGGCGGGCCTCCTCGACGCTCAAGCCCGCTACCGCCTCTTCGAGACGAGGCAGTCGCAACGCGCGCGGTCCGACGCAACCGACGGCGAGCCTGGCCCCGGCGATGTGGCCGTCGTCCATGACGATCGCGGCCGCCACGTTGACTGTTGGGCGATAGAACTGCTCCAGCCGCTGAAACGCGCCGCGCCACCCGGACGGGAGCGGAAGTACGGCCACTTCGGTCAGCAGCTCGTCCGGCGCGAGGGCCGTCTCATAGGTCCCCACCAGGAACTCGTCCAGGGACAGCACGCGCTCGCCCGATCGGCCAGCCACGGTGACTGACGCCTGGTGGATGAGGAGCGCCGTGGCGGGATCCGCATGCGGATCTGCGAAGCAGAGGTTGCCGCCCAGTGTCCCCTGGGTCCGCACGCGGATGTTGCCGATATGGGTTTCGGCCTCGGCCAGCACGGGCAGTCGCTCCCGTATCAGCGCGCTGTACTCCAGCGTCCGATGGGTGACCGCCGCGCCGATGCGCACTTCATCCCCGTCTTGCCGCAACGCGCGAAGCCCCGGGAGGTTTTTGACGTCGACGAGGTAGTCAGCCTCGACGACGCCGTGCCGCATGAGCAGCAGCAGCTCGGCTCCGCCAGCATAGATCTTGGCCACCTCGCCGAGGCGGCCCAGCTCCGCACACGCTTCGCGCGCCGTACTGGGCTGCACGAGCTGGAACGGCCTAAGCACGCTGCGCCTCAGGCGCGGCCGGCCGCAGCGCAGCTTGGAGGTTCCGAGCGAACTGCTTCACGATCTCGCCGGCCTTCCGCTTGATGGCGAACTGGCCGAGCGTCGCGATCTTGCCCAGTACTTCGACGTCGGCGTCGATGGCGATGGTCGTCTGCGACGGGCCCACGTCGTGCAGCTCCACGCGCACCGAGGCGCGTTGTGAGGCGCCGAGCCGCTTGTCGGTGCCGTTGCCGCTGAAGCGGATACGCACCGGCGGCTCGACCTCCTCGATCTCCACGTCCATATCGAAGGCAACTTTGTATGGCCCGATGTGATCCTCGATGCGCGCCGTATAGCGGCGGTCGCGCTCGACTTCGGTCACGCCCACGCACCCGGGCAGGCAGGCCGCCGTGCGCTCCACCTGCCACACGAAGCTCCACACCTCGCTGGGAGCGACGGGCACTTCGATCCGCTCGGAAAAATGCATGCTCGCTTCCGCTCCCAGGCCGCGCTTGACACGGCCCCATGTGCGCGCAATTATTGGCTCGGCCGCCTCGGTCGGTCAATGTACCGTCGAGTAGACTGGCGCCAGCTCGAAAACGGCAGAAGGGGGCAACACATGCAGGATCCCGAGCGCTGGTGGCATCGCTTCCACTACGAAGACTGGGTAGCGCGCGAGGGCCTCGAGCTGATTCGCGGCCATCGGGTGGACGACGTTTTCACCGTACCGCTGCGCCACTGGCCGCGCACCGAGGGCTACGCGGTGCAGATCCAGCTCGATGGCGCAAGCGAGCAGGCGGCGTGCTATGTCCAGGAAATCCCGCCGACCAAGAAACTCAACCCGCAGCGGCACGTGTACGAGGAGCTGGTCTTCGTCCTGAAGGGACGGGGCAGCACGGAAGTCTGGTACGACGAGGACAGGAAGCGGACCTTCGAGTGGGGGCCGGGGAGCCTGTTCGCCATCCCCCTCAACGCGACCTACCAGCACTTCAACGTCTCGGGCACGGAGCCCGCTCGGTACATCGCGCTCACCACGGCGCCGACGATGATGAACTTCATCCGCAATGACGACTTCATCTTCAACAACCCGTTTCGCTTCACCGACCGCTTCGACCAGGAGCAGGACTACTTCAACGCCGAGGTGAAGTCACGTGTGATGTCACGCGTCCAGGGCGGCCGGCAGAACGAGGTCCACTTCAGCAACCTGTGGGCGGACGTCTACAAGGTCTTCGACCGGCCGAAGAAGGAGGAGCGCAGCTTCAATCCGGAGATCGACCGCGGGATCAGCGAGGGCGGAGGCGGCTACTCCTTCGAGCTGGCCAACGGCGTGCTGGGCTCCCACATCTGGGAGGCGCCGGGCGGCACGTTCACCAGCGTCCACCGCCACGGGCCCGCGGCGCACGTCATCTGGCTCAAAGGCGAGGGCTACTCAATTCTCTGGCCGGATGGGGGCGAGGCGAACAAGATCAAAGAGGACTGGGGGCCGGGCACGATGATCGTGCCACCAAACTGGTGGTGGCATAGCCACACGGTCACGAGCCAGGAGTCGGGGCGATACATCGCTCTGAAGCTCAGCAGCCGCAAAAACATGGTGAGCCGCACCCACGAGCTCACGACGGTCAGCACCCGTGAGCACCCCGGCGGGCAGTCGACGTCGTTCGCGGATCTGTCGGAGGAGACGCTGGAGGAGCTGACGCGCATCTTTCTGGAGGAGTGCGGTAGGAAGGGCACGGAGGTCCACCCGCGGATGCGCCAGCTGATCGGGGTGTAGGGATGTCATCCTGAGTTGTCATGCGTTGCGCGCGCCACATACAGGTGAACATGTCATGCTGAGCCGCAGGCGAAGCATCTGGGATCGGTATCGAGCGGCGAATCTGCGGCCCGTTTTGGCAATAGCCGACCTTTCGGTGTGCTCAGCGTGACAATTGAGAGCAGCTGAGCGAAGGATCCGCCGCCCATGAGGAACAGATTCTTCGCCTTTGGCTCACGCCGACGTTTGTCGCGAACCTGCCCTTCGAGGAGGAGCACTCGTGCTGAAAGGGACCGTCGCTAGCCTTCTCGCGTTCACGCTCCTGACGGCCGCCTGCGGCCCCGCTGCCAGTGTGTCCTCGCCCTCACGCGAGGTCGGCGCGCCGCGCACCAAGGCCATCACCGTTCCGGTGCTCAACGCGGTGCCGGGCTTCAGTCTCGGGTTCGGCGGCACGTCTCCCACCGGCGGCTGGCTCGGACTCAGCGAGATCCACTCCAATGGTCTGCTCACCACCGAGGCCACGACTCGCCAGAGAGTCGGCCTGTTGGCCGAGCAGGTACCCACCCTGGATGACGGGAGCGTTACCTTGCTCCCCGACGGGCGGATGCGGGTCGTGTGGGCGATCCGGCAGGGCGTCACGTGGCAGGATGGCGTACCCTTCACCGCGCGGGACCTCGTCTTTTCCACTCGGCTGCTCCAGGATGAGGGGCTTCCGCGCAACACCGGTGAAACAATCCCCGAGCGGACGTCATCGGTCGAAACCCCGGATGACCACACGTTCGTAGCCGTCCTCAAGACTCCTTACTTCCAGGCCGTCTCCCACGGTCTTGGCGCGTTCTGGCCACTCCCCCAGCACATCCTGGGTCCGGCGTACGAACGGTTCCGGGCGAGCGGCAACGTCGATGACGTCATGCTCCATCCCTACTGGACCTCGGAGTACGTTCACCTCGGTCCCTTCAGAGTAACGGCGTTCGACCCCAACGGAACGATCGCGTTCCAGGCCTATGATGGATACTTCCGCGGACGACCCCAGTTGGATGCTATCCGGATCCAGGTGTTCCTGAACTCCAATGCGCTCTTCGCGAGCGTCCTGAGCGGCGACCTCCACCTGTTCCTCGAGAGTACCGTGGAGGGCGACGAGGCGCTTCAGCTGATCGACCGTTGGAGGTCCAGCGGTGACGGCAGGGTGCATCCGATGCCGAGCAACATCCGAGTTCTCACTCCGCAGTTTCGGCCGGCGTACCTCGCGGAGCCAGCCCTGATGGACAAGCGCGTGCGCATAGCGCTTTCGCACGCACTGAACCGTGAGGAGCTGGCGCAGGTCTTCTCCGGCACGCCCGAGGCCGCCGCATACACCGCGCTGCTCCGCAACGACCCGTTGTACGAAGCTGCCAGAGATATCTTCCGCCCGTACGGCTACGATCCCGCGCGCGCGAGGGCCGTGCTGGCAGAGGCGGGTTGGACGTCCGGACCCGACGGAAAGCCGCGACATGCCTCCGATGGTCGGATTCTGCGCATCCCCATCACCGCGACTCCGGGCTCCGACCGGGAAGGTGCCGCGGTGGCCGGCCTGTGGCGTGCGATCGGGATCGAGGTGGACGAGCTGATCGTTCCGCCGGCCTTCACGTCGAACCGCGAGTACCGCTCGACGTATCCGGGCTGGGAGCTCAGTTCCGGGTCGTATATCAGCAAGCTCCGGGGCCCACCGGCGACCACTGAGAGCCGCTGGGTCGGCGGCCGCGCCGGGTACGACGATCCCCGGCTGGACAGCCTCATCCACACGCTGGAAAACACGATCTCGGTGCGGGAGCAGTTCCAGGCGATGAGGTCGATCGGCGAGTATGTAGCGGCCGAGGTGCCGCTCCTACCGGTCGCCTACAACGTCCACTACCTCGGCGTTCGGAAGGGCGTGCGGGCGCTCAACGACACCGAGGGCGGCGATGGCGCAGTGGAGCTCGGGAGCTATTCCCGCAACGCGCACCTGTGGGACCTCGAATAGGAAGGGCGACGCATGCACGCCCCGGAACGCTGGTGGCATCGCTTCCATTACGAGGACTGGGTGGCCCGCGAGGGCTTGGAGTTGATTCGCGGCCACCAGGTGGACAACGTCTTCACCGCGCGGCTGCGCCATTGGCCGCGCACCGAGGGCTACGCGGTGCACATCCAGCTGGACGGCAGCGGTGAGCGGGCGGCAGCGTACGTCCAGGAGATCCCGCCAACGAAGAAGCTCAACCCGCAGCGGCACCTCTACGAGGAGCTGATCTACGTCCTGACCGGCCGAGGCAGCACGTCGGTCTGGTACGACGAGGACAAGAAGCGGACCTTCGAGTGGGGGTCGGGGAGCCTCTTTGCGATCCCGCTGAACGCGTACCACCAGCACTTCAACGTCTCCGGCACGGAGTCCGCTCGCTACCTCGCGCTCACCACGGCGCCCACGATGATGAACTTCATCCGTAACGACGACTTCATCTTCGACAACCCGTTCCGCTTTACGGACCGCTTCGACCAGGAACAGGACTACTTCAACGCCGAGGTGAAGAGTCGCGTCTACGAGCGGATTCCCGGGGTGAGCGGCGCGGGCAACGCCTACTTCGCGAACCTCTGGCCGGACATCAACACGGTCTTCGAGCGGCCTAGAGACGAAACGCGCAAGTTCAATCCCGAGACCGACCGCAACATCAGCGAGGGCCGAGCCGGCTACCAGTTCGAGCTGGCCGACGGCGTGCTGGGCGCGCACATCTGGGAGGCGCCGGGCGGCACCTTCACCAGCGTCCACCGCCACGGGCCGGCGTCGCATGTGCTGTGGCTGAAGGGCGAAGGCTACTCGATCCTGTGGCCGGATGGCGGGGAGAACACCAAGCAGAAGGAGGACTGGGGACCCGGCACCCTCATCGTCCCACCGCTGTGGTGGTGGCACGGGCACAACGTGACCAGCCGCGAGTCGGCCCGCTACATCGCGCTGAAGATGAGCAGCCGAAAGAACATGGTGACCCGCGCCCATGAGTTCACCACGGTGAGCACGCGCCTGGATCCCCGGGGCCAGCAGATATCCTTCGCGGACCTCCCGCCCGAGACGCTGGCTGACCTGAAGCGGATATTCCTGGAGGAATGCGCGAAGAATGGGACGCCTGTAGACCCCCGAATGCAGCAGGTTATCGGGGTTTAGAGGCCCGTGAACAACATCCGCGATCTTCCGACTCCGTGTCTCCTGATCGATTTGGATCGCTTCGAATTCAATCTCGACAAGATGAGTCTCTTTGTGCGTCAGAGAGGCATTGCTCTGCGCCCGCATGCGAAGACGCACAAGTCCGTAGAAGTCGCTCGCCGTCAACTGGGAAAGGGCGCGATCGGGATCTGTGTCGCCACGATTGCGGAAGCAGAGCTGATGGCGCGCGCCGGAATCCGAGGCCTTCTCATCACAGCGGAAATGGTGGGAGAACCGAAGATCTCGCGGTTGATCCACCTCCTTTCTGACGCCCCTGACACGATGGTGGTCGTCGACGATGCGAGTAACGTGGGGGAGTTGCAGCGCGCGGCAGCGTCGGCCGGAATTCGGATTCCCGTCCTGATCGACCTGGACGTAGGACAAACCCGAACAGGGATTCTGCCGGGAGAGCCGGCGCTGCAACTGGCAGAAAGCATCGGGCGGGCACAACACCTGGCGTTGAAGGGAATTTGCGCTTACGCAGGGCACGTCGCCCATGTAACCGGTTTCGAGGATCGCGTTGCGAGCTCTCGACGGGCAATGGCGCAGGCCGTGGCCACGCGGGAGCTGCTCTCAAAACATGGACACAATGTGGAAATCCTGAGCGGCGCAAGTACCGGAACTTACAATATCGACGCCGAAATCGAGGGAGTAACCGAACTGCAGGCCGGCTCCTATGTGTTCATGGACGTCGATTACCGACAGATTGGCGGGACCAGCGGCGCAGTTTATGATGATTTCTCGCCTGCTCTGTCGGTCCTGTCAACGGTTGTTCACCGTTCGGGCCGCAAGGCGGTCGTTGATGCTGGGCTCAAAGCCTTTGCCACCGATCGAGCCTTCGGACCAGAGCCGCTCGCCCTGAGTGGCGTCACCTTTGAGTTTGCCGGCGACGAGCACGGGCGTCTGACTCTCCGCAATCCCACCCAAGACATCCAGCTTGGCGATAGACTGCGCTTCATCATTCCGCATTGCGATCCCACAGTGAATCTGTATGACCGTCTTTATTGCGTAAGAGGGGAATTGGTGGAGGACGCCTGGTCCATCATGGACCGGGGGGCAGGTGCGCCATATTTCTAACAATCAGACTCACTCTCTGTCCCACAAATCCGTTCGGTAGCTTCCGTTGCCGGGGTGGATGTCCGCCTTTACGCCTTTGACGGCCATGGTGTTCCCGGGCTCCCAGTAAAGCGGTATGTGGACCACGTCCGAAGTGAAGATGTGGATCTGTTCCTGGAGCAGCGGAAGGCGAGCGCGTGGGTCGATGGTGCTGCCAAGCAGGTCGTAAAGCGCATCGGTCCGCGGATTCTGATAGCCGGAGCGGTTGCGGCCAGTCCAGCGGTTGGCCTCCGACGCCAGCTCGCGGCCGTCGTATCGGGCCGCCACGTCTCGGCCGTTCAGCGGCGTGTTGACGTTCGAGAGCAGGGGGCCGGGCCGCCGGACCGACTGCACCCGGTCCTCGAACACCGCCGGCGGCATGGGGTAGAAGGTGGCGTTCACGCCCACCCGCCTCCAGCCGTCGACCAGAATGTTGCCGACGGCGTTGGACGTCTGGGGGTTGGCCCATAGCTCCACGTCAAACCGCTCCCCGCTGGTGTGGACCAGAGCCTGCCCTGAGCCTGCCGAAGGGATGCCATCGCCGCCGCGCGTCCAGCCTCCTTGCGCAAGGAGCTCGAGCGCGCGCGCCGGGTCATAGGGGTACTTGACGATCGATGATTCGAGCTGGGGACGCAGCGGGTCTGTGGGGTCGAACCAGCTATCGGCCGCGGGGGCGAGGCCACCAGTGGCCACCTCGGTGAGAGCCGCGCGGTCGATGGCGTGCGAGAGCGCTTTGCGAACAAGGACATCCGGCAATCCGTTCACGGGTCGTGCGAACTCTGGCCGCCTCATGGGCTCGATCTGCGCCATGCGCGGCAGCGGCTCGAAGCGGAGCTGGATGCCTCGGTTCTCCACCTGGCTGCGAACCGCGAGCACCACGTCTGGTTCGAGCACCTTCGGCATGATGACGTCGACCGACCCGGCCTGGATGTTCGCGAGGGCGGTGTTCGCGTCGCTGAAGTAGCGGACGATCACCTTCTCGAGCGGCGGCGCGCCCCGATGGTAGCCATCGAAGCGGGTCACCTCGATGAACGAGCCTTGCGCCCACCGCGTCAGCTGGTAAGGACCCAGGCCTACGAACTGCTCGCGAAACAGTGGGCTGTTGAGGAAGGCGTCCTTGTCCCGCCGATAGAGGTCTTCCATGAGGTGTCGGGGCAAGGGCTGGAGCGCAGTGGCCGCGCTGCCCAGGATGTCGACCGTCGACCAGTGGACGATAAAAGTGAGGGGGTCGGGGTTCGTGCCCGACTCCATCCGCCGGGCGACCCCGACATCGGCGTTGGGCAGCTCGCGGTCCCGGTTGAGCGTCAGCGTAAACATCATGTCGTCGCTGGTGAACGGCGCGCCGTCGTGCCACTTCAAGCCCGGCTTGAGCTTCCACTCAACGTCCATCGACCCGTCGGGGTTCACCCGCCAGGTGCCTCGCCCCACCGAAGGGAGCTCGACGGCCAGGCTCGCGTGCCCCACGCGCAGCCCGTCCTCTTGCACCAGCAAGTCGTGGGTCAGCCCTCCCGCTACCCCTGCGCCGCCGTCTGATTTGCCGTTGAATCCGAAGATGCTCGCGGGCTCGGCAAAGTCGGCGATGGTCAGTACTTTCGGAGCTTGCGGTGTTCCAGCGGCCGCGCCTTGTTGCGTGGCCTGTGGGCCCGGGGCACAGCCAGCCAGAATCAGCAGTGCGCCCGCGAGCATCGATAGCCTCGTCGCCCCATAGGTCACAATCGCCTCCTGTCCCGCCGGCCGGGTGGCGTCAATCGTCCTTCAGGAAATCCTCGTCCCACTCGAAGTTCGGGTCGGTGTAGCCTGCCGCGGGCATCAAGGAGGTCAGGCCTTTCCTGGCCAGCTCCTCCTCGAACATCTGGCGGATCCATGGCTCTTCTCGGACGAACGGAATCACCTGCCGCAGATCCGGAGCGTTGCCCCACATCACCCCATAGCGCAGAGGTCGGGGCGGAAAGATCCGCAGCTGCCGGTTCTCGGCGGGGCCCGTGTTCACGTGCATGTGGTACCACTGGTTCGGGGGTACGAATACCGACCCCTCCTGCCAGGGGGCAATCACATAGTCTTCGCGGGCCGCGCCCTCGGGCCACATGATGATGAAGCCCTCGGCCTGCTGAATCCCCACGATGGTCACGCCTGGTCCGTGGCGATGGGCCGCCCGGTACCTGCGGGAGGGGAGGACCATCAGGCCGCTCCGCACGGCGGAGTTCGGGAACTGGATGCCACCGCTATAGGCCATGCGGCCCGCTCCCCCGTAGGCTTCCAGTTTGTCCCACAAGGTCAGGTCGGGGAAGAAGTTCGCATACCAGGTCTCGGACCGGCTCTCGAGCCCACTCACGCGGCGCTCCGCACGAACGGCCCTCGCCTCGGCGGAATAGAAACTCCCGTCGGCCTCATACAGCTCGCCGGTGTTCACGTAGGGGTTGCTGAAGAAGGCGTCGGGGTTCGGGTTAATGGACATGGCCAATGGTAGATAGCTGATGTGTAGCGTCAGGGCCGGTTGGTTCCCCCGCGTGTTGCTCAGCTGGTAGAAGTAGTTGTTCGGGATGCGGAACAGGCTGTGCTTTTGCCACTCGAACGTGACCTTCGGGTGCCCTTCGGCCCACACCGTGGCGAGCCCGTTTCCTTCCGCCACGTAGATGACCTCTTCGAGGGCCATACGAAAGGGGGGTATCGTTTGTCCCGGCGGAATCTCGAGCACTCGGGACTCGGTGATGCCCTGGTAGCCCACCAGGTTGAGGATGGCGGCAGGACACCCGCGCAGCGACCACCAGCCCCGTTCCAGGGCGCGAAGATCCTTGACGTAATAGTCCCGGTAGACGGGGACGTCCTGGGAGTCCAACCAGAAGTCGTACGCCCCCACCGACCCAACGAGGTTCACGACCCGCGTGCCTGCATCTTTCACCATGCGATCCCCTCCAGAGCGAGGTTAGCCGCGCTGAGCAACGGCAGATTGGTGCTGTTCGTCGGCATATGCGCTCCACCGTGTCGCTCCGTATGAGTCCAGCACCTGGAAGCCAGAGGCCCCTGCCGGGTTCTGCGCGGCTTCGCCCACCCGGTAGTCCACTCTGAGGATCTGAAGGGGCTCGTCGCCCGTGCTTTCGAACCAGTACTTCGTCCCAGCGGGGATGAGAAGGCCCTGGAATTGCTCCAGCTCACCCATGATCTTGTCGCCTTCGCCGTAGAAGATGGCCTTGCCCCCCAAAACGATCCAAGCGCCATCTTCAGCCGCATGGAAATGGAGGCTGTTCTTAACACCCTTGTCGAAGATCTGGATCTCGCTGACGGCCCGGTCGGTCTTGAAAAGGTAGAAATGCTTCCTCCCCGGGTCGCCCCGTCCATCGTCGACATGCGGTCCGGGATACTCAAACCTCAGAACTGGATCTGCCATTTATGGGATCGCTCCTTTTCTTAGATTTCGAATCTGTCATTCTGAGCCCGCAGGCGAAGAATCTGAAGTCGGGTATCGCCCTTTGGCCACCTGCCAGTACGCGCCTTCAGATGCTTCGCTGTCGCTCAGCATGACACAGACCTTCTCTTACTCCCGATTCCACTCGAACACGTTCACCGTTCCTGTGTTGTTTACGAGCCGCGGCCCTTTCACTCCTTTCACCATCAGTATGGGAGCTACCTCCCAGTACAGCCAGAACATGCCGACGTCGCCAACCTGTTCCCGCACCAGGTCCCGCTGTAACGGCAGCCGTTCGCGTGGATTCATCGTGACCCGGAGCCGGTCCAGGAGCTCATCGACCCTCTGGTTCGAGAATCCGGTCCTGTTGTTCCCCTGATACCGGTTCTCCGCCGACGCGATCTCTCTCGTGTGCAGCCGATTGTCCATAAAGGCCTCCCAGCCTGGCCTCGTGAAGTAGAAGCCCGGCCGTGAGACACTCCACTCGTAGCTCCCCGCGATGGCAGCTGGGAGGAGATTGACGCGCGTGTCTGCCCCAATGTCCTTCCACCCAGCGGCTATCACACTCAGCGCGCGCTCCCTGTCGCCCCCCTGAGCACCGGCCACCTCCGTCTGGAACCTCTCACCGTCGCGCTCGTGTACGAGCACGCCGTCGGGGCCACGAATCCATCCTGCTTGGGCGAGCAGCCGTTGCGCCCGGCCGATGTCGTAAGGAAACTGCGGAATGGAATCTTCCGCCTCTTTGTAAAGAGCATCTTCCGGTGGAATGTAGCTGTCGGCCACTGGCGACAGCCCCGAAGACATCAAGTCAGCCAACTGCTGACGGTCTAGCGCATGGTAGAACGCCTGGCGCACCAGGGTGTTGGGGAAGCCGTTGCGCGGTTGCGCTTTGTCGGGACGGAGCTGGGGGTCCAGGACGACTAGCTTCCCGCTGGAGCCGACCGTCACGAGATTGCCCGTTCCCTCCCACCGCTTCTTGACTTCGAGAGCAGCCTCCACGCCGAGTGGCGGTAGGGCCACGTCGACCGCTCCCGCGAGGATGTTGGCTATCATCGCATTGGTGTCCGGGACGAACCGGATGATGATCGTGTCGATCGCCGGTCGGCCCTTGTAGTAGTCCTCGAAGCGCTCGACCTGGACGTGCGAGCCTTCCTCCCAGTGGACCAGACGGTAGGGCCCAAGCCCCACGAACTCTGAGCGGAAATACTCGTGATTGTCCAGCGCGGTTCTGTCGCCGGCCCGATAAAGATCGCCGAGCAAGTGCATTGGCAATATGGCGCCGCCGGGTGCTTGCCGGTCGGCCATAAAGTACTGGGACTTCCAGTGGACCACAAAGGTGGAAGGATCAGGCGCGCTCACCGACTCCATCAGCTTCCCGGCCTCACCCTGATTGGGGTAGGCAGGGTCCGCATAAACCGAGAAGCTGAACACCAGATCAGCCGAGGTGAACGGCGTGCCGTCGTGCCATTTCGCGTTGATATGCAGGTGCCACGTAACGTCCATCGAGCCGTCCGGATTGAGACGCCAGGAGCCGTCTTCGATCGAGGGAAGGGCGACGGCGAGCTGGCCCTGATGGAAACCCGGCTGCCATTCGACCGTGAGGCCATCGTGCGTCAGAGGTGGGAGGTGTCGATGACCTGAATCCCCCGGGATACTGGCGCCAATAAGACCCAGGCTCGGCGAGGGAGGCTGTCCGGGGATCGCGACGGTAAGAAGCTTCTTGGGCGCGGCGGCTTCAGGAGCAGATCTGCTGGAGACGTCGCGTTGCACCGCCGGAGCACATGCCGTCAGCAAGGAGATGAGCGCGAATGCGGCCAGGCTTCGACCCATAGGCATCGCTATCACTTCCGAACCTCCTTATCGTCGTTCCGGTAGGGCGGTCCGCGCCTGCGGACCGCCGCTCGGCTGGCTGAACGCCTGCGTGGGGCGGGAGGGGACAAGCCCCTCCCCTACCGGACGAATAGGCCATGCACGTGACATCTGACCCACTGGCGACCGCTTCGTGCGTGGTCGCGATTCACGGCGCCGTCCCCACGGTTGCCCTCAGGATTTCTTGAAGCCGCCGACGATTCTTTGCCTCTCTTCCTCGGAGCTGGTGACAAAGGAAGTGACGACGCGCCCTACCCGCGCGTCGTGGCCCTGAAACGCTTGCACGTCGTCAGGCGGCCGGATAGCAAAACCGCCTTGTGCAACGTCGACCCGCACGCCGATCGGATCCAGGATGTGGCCCTCGGCGTACACCCCAGAGGGTGTCGGGTAGGCGCCCAGCGCTCCCGCTTCCTCCGCCCGCCGGTAGATCTCCTCCGCATCATCGACGAAGAATCCGATATGGCTGAATCCCTCCCGAGTGAGCCCGCCGCCGCGGCGGATACTCGGGACATTGCATGCGAAGTTAATACGGCCATCGGTTAGAAAGATGCCCCCCGGCCTATTGTTGTCCTCAACGTGCGGGCTCCTGCTGTACACCACTTGCATGCCAAACACATTGCAGTAGAAGTCGACGATTTGCTCCTGGTGATAAGGGCCAGTTGCAACGTGCTGAATCTTTGGCTTCGTCTCAGCGCGCGGTGCCCACGGGTCCGTAGGGAAGAAGGCTTTAGTGGTGTCTTGTGGCACGTCGATGCCGAACCCTCGTTCTGAGAGCTCGACACTGATTCCAATGGGGTCCAGCAGCTCGGCCTCGGCGTATTCTTCATCGGAGCGCTGTCGTCTGACTGGCCCCGCTATCGCGCCATACTTCGGGGCGAGAGCTTCTATCTCCTCCAGATCGTCAACCAGGAAACCGATTCCCTGTAATCCCTCCGGTCGAAATCTCTCCCCCTTCACCCCCGCTTTGAGGATGGCCAGATTGACGTGGCCGTCTGTCAGGAACACACCATCGTCGGGACGTTGCAACACGACCTTCATGCCGAAGACATCGCAGTAGAAATCGGCCAACTTTGCAGGATCGTACGCCGCGGTCCTAATCTGCTGGATTCTTGCTTTCGTCATAGTGACCCCTCCCTCGTTTCCCGCGCTTATAGAACCGGCCCGCTCGAGGCTTGTCAATCGCGAATCTAGTCCAAGTCCCAAAGGTGAGCATTCCACACATGGCCGCCCAGCACGTTCTTGAGCCGAGGGGAGCCCAGGACGAAGGCGCCTCCCTGGAAGAACAGCGGGAGCATGTGGACCTGGTCAGACTGTAGATGGACCATATCGCCCAGAATAGCCACGCGCTCCGGAAATGGGATGGTCCTCACATACCGCTCGATCAGTCCGTCCATCTCCGCGGACCCGTATCGGGAAGCGTTGCCGCCGAAGAAATTGTTCTGCGGGAGCGGAATGGCGCTCCGGGTAAAGTAGCCATCTGGCCCCGCGATAACCCCTTTGCTGAGCAGAATGAAGGAAGGAAAGAGGGCCCGGGCCCTCAGATCGGTCGCCCGCGGCACGGGCAGGATGTCGAGCTGCACATCCAGGCCGAGTCGCTGCCAGTGGGTCTGGACCGACAGAGCCGTGGGCACGTGGAACGAGTTCTGCTCGTGCGTGAGCAGCCCGATGGAGAGCTTGGTCCCGTCCCCCGCGCGAAAGAAGCCATCGGCGCCTTTGCTGTATCCCAGAGCTTCGATCATTTGCGCCGCAGCCCGGGGGTCATACGGGTAGCGAACGATGCGTCCCTCGATGGCTCGGCCCTCGGGCTGGTCCGCTTGCACCCAGGAGTGCGCGATCGGGCCCAGCCCGTTGTTGAGAGCATCGGTCAGCTCCTGGCGGTCGATGGCCATCAGCGCCGCTCGTCGGAACTGGACGTTGGCGACAATCGAGGGATCGGGGTCAATGAACTGCGGATAGATGGGAAGGACACCGGCCAGCGTTCCGCCCAGCTGGACCTTCACGTCCTGGCTGTTGCTCTGGATCTGGAGTACGTCTTCCACGTTGAGGCCCCTGCCCATATGGACGTGAACCGCCCCGGCGAGTAGAGCAGCCTTCAGCGCACCACGATCGACGAAGAACCGCATTTCGATCTGGTCGACCCGGGGCCGGCCCATAACGTACTCGTCGTTGGCGGCTAGCAAAGCATGGCTTCCTTCGACCCAATCCAGCATCCTGAACGGGCCGGCGCCCACGAATGCCTCTCGCCAGTACGGTAGGCCGAAGAAGCCACCCTTGTTTTCCTGGAAGGGCTGCTCCAGGATGTGCCTCGGCAGCGGCCACATTGTGGGCACCCGAGGAGAAGTCGAGCTGAAGAAGACGTCCGCGCCGATGAACAGGCCTCGCCACTGCACGACCGCCGTCAGCGGGTCTCGAACGTCGATCCCCGTAACGAGCGCCAAGGCTGGCACGACGACGATTTCGATCTCGCGGTCGCGGTACACGTCGACGGTGAAACGCAGGTCATCGGCGGTCAAGGGTGTGCCATCATGCCACTTGATGCCGGGCTTGAGGCGCCAGGTAGTCTCCATGCGGCCGTCTGGGAAGACCTGCCACAGCCCGTTATCCACCGTGGGGATCGCCTCCACGAACCAGGCCTGGCGAACATTGTCGGTGTCGAGGTAGCTGATCGCCCCATTGAGCAGGGTGTAGAACTCACCCAGCCCGGGCACGCTCCCCGAGCTGGGCGTGGGATTAGTCAGCTCCTGATGCAGCCCGGCCGGCTGGCCAAACATCGAGGCTACGACCTGCTTCCTGGTCGCGGGGGGTTGGCTCTGGGTATCCGATACGCCTGGGCGCGTCGCCGGGGCGCACGCCGACCCCACAAGCGCCAGCATCAGCACGAAGGGCATCGCCGACAGCGTTGGCTTCATTGGCTCGCCTCCTCTGGTCAAAACGCGAACACCCGCTCCCCCACGGGAACCGTGCCGTGCCGGGCAGTATGGCACGGGCCGGGCGCAGGGGCAACGCAGCCTCCCTAGCAGGCAGGTCGATCTCCTCGGCCAGGATGGGACCCACGCCGCGATCACTGCCGGTGGCCGCTATTCAGTCACTTCCCACTCGTGGATGTTCCAGCTATTGCCGATCTGGGGTCCGTAGTTGCCAATCGGGCCACGTACGCGGTGCTTGGCCAGGATCACCTCGGTCTGGTAGTGCAGCGGCGCGTACGCGGCCAGCTCTGCCATGCGGGTAAGCAGTTGGACAAGGGCTCGATTTCGGTCCGGCTCGTCCAGCGAGGTCATAGCCAGCGCGTGCAGTCGGTCGATCTCGGGGTCGAAGAAGCTCCCGCGGTTCAGCTCCACGTAGCCGGTCTCGGGCTTGGGGACCTGTGCGGACACGAAGTGGAAGTTGTCCATCGAGATGCTGCGACCGTTGAGCTGCGCTCCCGGGAAGCTGGCCCGGTATTCGCGGTCGCGCTCGCGGGCCGCCGCCAGGATCGAGAGACTGGAGCTCACGCCGACCGACTTCCAGTTGTCTGCAACGATCGTGGCCGGCCGCTCCTGGCTCGTACTGGCCATCACGTCCATGTCGAGCGTCTGGCCGCCGGGGCCGGCCAGGACGCCACCGGGCTGCGGACGCCAGCCTGCCTCGGCGAACAGCGCCTGAGCGCGCGCCGGGTCGTAGGGGTACTTGCGGATGGACCGATCGGCCTCCGGGAAGATGGCGTCAGTCGGCGCCATGAAGACGTCGGCGGGCCCGGCAAGCCCCAGTGTGACCGCCTCCGCGAGGTTCGGGCGGTCGATGGCGTGGAGCAGCCCCTGTCGGACGCGCAGATCGGTGATGGCGCGGTTCCAGCCAGGGACCTCGCGGAACTGAAAGTCCATGAAAGCCAACCGCGTGGCCCAGGTGAGCAGGTAGCCCTCGCCTCTGGCCACCCATTGGTCGCGCGCCACCACCGCCTCCGAGGCACGCACGCCGGGTGAGCTCGTCACGTCGATCTCGCCGGAGAGGAGGTTCGCGAGTAGTACGCTGTTGTCGGTGACGAAGCGGATGTCGAGGGTGGCGAGCTTCGGCGGCCCGAGCGCCCAGTCCAGGTTAGCCCGCGCGATCATGTTTGTGCCCCGGTTCCACTGCTCGAGGCGGAACGGGCCACTGCCCACGAACGCCGTGGTCCACTCCTCTCCCACGGTAAAGTTGGCCCGGTTGGTGCGGTACTTCTCCTCGAGGAGGTGCTTCGGCAGCGGGTTCAGCTCGCGGTAGCCGAGCTGGTTGGCCCTCACGTACAGAGCCTTCCACCTAACGACAAGCGTGTGGTCGTCTGCCACCTCCACCGACGCGATGAGCGGCTCGGGCTCGCGATGGATGATGGGTTGATCGGCGTCCATGTAGACCTGGTAGGCGAAGACGAAGTCGTGGGCGGTGATGGGGGCACCGTCGTGCCAGCGCGCGTTGGGCCGGAGTCGGTACGTCGTGACCATGGTGCCGTCGGTGTTGACGACCCAGTCGCCCCGATCACGCGACGGCACGGCGGCGGCGAGCATCGGGTGGGAGTTGCCCTGGAAGTCGTAGTAGGTGAGGAAGGAGTTGAACACCCACATGAACTCGCCGACGCCGGAGCCGGTGATCATCTTGGGGTTGAGGTTCTCTGGCTCCAGGGCCCAGCCGATCTTGATGGTGCCGCGTGGGCCGGCCGCTCCCAGCGCCGCCTCACCGCTCTCATCGCTCCGCGGCGCTGGGGCCTGGCAGGCGCCCAGGAGGAGCATTAGGAGGAGCCAACACGTGCCCTTGGGGTGAAAACGGGACATCATCGATGCGCGCGCAGTTGCCCTTGCTGGTGCGAGAGCTGCTTTCCGCCGAAATCTCATTTTGAGCGACCTCGCGGTGGCTGATTGCTTGAATCCCCCGGCACGAGAATTGTGTCGAATGGCATTACAAAGCGCCCTTCCGTTCAGAAAGTGGGCTTTACTGGTCGGGCCGGCCCGATTTGAAAAGGCTACCACACTAGACCCCATTCAGGTGCGCTACCAGGCTGCGCTGCGGCCCGTTATCCCAGCACCTACAATTTGGCGCCGCACGATGGAATCATATGCGTTGCTACTTGACCACGTTCTCCGCCCGCAGCTCGGCCACGTCTTCAGGGTTCAGGCCGAGCACGTCCCGCAGCACCCAGTCCGTGTGCTGACCCCTCGTGGGCGCCACCTCGTTGATAGCCGCCGGCGTGCCTGACATGTGAATCCAGGGCGCCAGGAGCGTGATCTCGCCGTTGGTCGGATGCTCGCGCTGGATGAAGGCGCCGCGCTCCTTGACATGCGGGTCCACCATCACCTCCTCGAGGGAGAGCACCGGCGCCCCGAAATATCCGAGGTCGCGCAGGCCCACCCACAGCTCATCGCGCGTCTTGTCCCGTGCCCACTCCTTGACAATCCGATCCAGCTCGCGCGCGTTCTTGCGCCTTGCCTCGGCGGTCCCGAAGCGCGAGTCGTCGCGCAGGTCCTCCTCGCGCCCCATGACGGCGGCCAGCTTCTCCCACGTTGCGTCGCTCATCTCGGGCGCGCGCAGGGTGAAGTAGCCGTCGCTGACCTGCGTCGGCGGCCCGCCAACTTTGTTGCCGGTGAAATGCTCGTGGAAGGTGCTGACCATGAAGCCCAGCACCGCCTCCTGCATGGCGACCTCGATCTTCTGGCCCTCACCGGTCTGCCCCCGGGCGTACAGCGCGCCGAGGATGCCGACAGCCATGCTGACCCCACCGGCCTCGTCGCCGATGCCCAGCGCCTTGCTCCCCCAGGCGCCGTTGAGCTCCCACGCCGAGTGGGTCCAGCCAGCCATCCCGTTGTTCACGCCGGCGTTCGAGCCATACGGGGAGTAGGGCCCCGTCTCCCCATAGCCACGCGAGCAGGCGTAGATGAGCCGGGGATTGATCTTCCGCACGGCCTCGTAATCGAGCCCGAAGCGCTCCATTGTTCCTTTCTGATAGTTCTCCACCAGCACGTCGGATACCGCGATGATGCGCTGGGCCACGTCGATTCCCCGCTCCGTCCTCAGGTCGATGATGATGCTCTTCTTGTTGGTGTTGACCCACAGGAACTCATAGCCGTCGCGCGGGTCCTCGGGCCTCATCCACGAGCGGCGGAAGCCGTCGCCGCTGGGCGGTTCGACCTTGATGACCTGGGCGCCTAGGTGGCCCAGCAGCATCGTGCAGAACGGCCCGTTCAGGGCATGCGTGAAGTCGACGACTCGTACCCCGTCCAGCGCTCCTGGCATTGTTTTCCTCCTTTTAAGCGGTCACTCTGATCGCTATCTTTTTTGAGATGAGCCTGGACTACCCCCCTCCCTAACCCTCCCCCTCAAGGGGGGAGGGGACAGGCGCGCTCCCGAACCTCCCCTCAAGGGGGGAGGGGGACAGGCGCGCTCCCTAATCTCCCTCCGGGGGACAGGCGCGCTTCCTAACCCCCCCGGGGAAGACAGGCGCGCTCACGGTCTCCCCGCGCGGGGGACAGCGGGGCACGCCCTCACCCCTGCCCTCTCCCAGAGGGCTCATCGTTATACATAAGTCTGTCGAGCAGTTGTGATGCA
>CAYQJS010000030.1:0-16979 GCA_964417895.1 uncultured Chloroflexota bacterium
GGCGAGCCGCTTGACTGCGTACTCGTCGTCCCAGCAGACGGCGGCTTCCCATGCGGCCGACGCTTGCGCAGCGATATCGTACGCGGCGGCGTCGAAACCGGCGGCGTTATGGGGCAGCACCAGGTCGAGGTCGGGGACGTCGACGTGCGATTCGTCCCAGTCGATCAGCGCGACTCGATCCGCGGTCATC
The DNA here is from genome assembly GCA_964417895.1 of uncultured Chloroflexota bacterium. GTDB lineage: Bacteria > Chloroflexota > UBA6077 > UBA6077 > SHYK01 > CAYQJS01. The sequence continues at coordinate 191 of CAYQJS010000030.1, forward strand.
CGGACGTTGCCGGGGTTGTTGGGGTTGCCGTGGACTACGCAAGTCCGACGTCCGACGAGCCGCGCCCACGCTGCTCGGCACCGGGCAACGGCCTCGGGCGGCATCGCGCCGAGGTCGATCTTCGTCCCGGTCTCGGCGTGCAGCCGGCCGGTCGACGGTCGCCAGCCGGGGCGCTGCGGCCAGCCCCGCGTCAACCGATGCAGCTGGCGGAGCGTGTCGGCCACGCGACGCCAGTCGGCCTCCGTCTCGGGCGGTCCGCCCTCCACGTAGGTCATCACCACCACACCGTCGGCGAACAGCCGGCCGTCCGTGGTCGGGATCGGCACCGGCACGGTCAGGCCTTCATGGTCGAGGTGTTGGAGCAGCCCGGTCTCCCACGCGAGATCGGCATCGCTCCTCGCGCCAAGACGGCCGACCGCGAGGTGCCCGTTGACGCGCACGCTCCACACGTCGTTGGCGACTCCGCCAGCGAGCGGTTCGATGCGAGCGACGTCATGACCCCACTGCTCGAGTGCCGCCCATCCCATTGGCATCTCCAAGTCTCCTAACCAAGTGGCTCGCTTACTTTGGCATCGCGTCAGTTGCGATTGGTGCTACTTGGTCGAGGAAGATACCAGCTCGACCTTCAGGTCTTTGTCGTAGTCCGGATGCATCCGACTCTGGTGGGTGAGCTGGACCTCCTTGCCGGTCTGGGACGACTCGATCATCCCGAAGATCGCCTCGGCCGTTCCCATTCCCCATTTGCCGGAGTGGAACACCGGCTTACCGTGCACCACCGCATCGTACATTTCGTGGATCTCGCCGCGCGAGTGTACGCTGGAGACGCCCTTCACCACGCGGAAGCCATTGTCGTCGTAGATCCAGACGGTGCCCTCCCGGCCGACCCGCATGTCGCCGCGCTCGCAGGTCACAAGCAGGGAGCCGGGGTCGCCCGTATCGTTGAGGCCGGTTCGATCATTCGGATCTCCTGCGCGCTCTCCTCCCTCCCCGGCTCGGTATCCTGGATCCTGTCTGCCCTGGGCAGCGGCAAAACTCTGGGACTCCACGGCCCCGCCGATGCGCAGGTCCTGCTTGTCCTCGGCCTCGTTGCGGGTGCCGGCCTTCATAGCCTGGCGGATCTTGACCAGATTCTCCATGTCGCCTCGGCCGGACCGCGGGCCGTTCACTTCGCCCAGGAGGAAGTAGCCGTAGCCGTTGTGGATGGCCGTGGCGACCGTGCCGTCCTCGAACATGAAGTGGCCGTTGTAATAACCCGGGATCGGGCGTTCCGGCATCCACTGGCCGGTCGTCGCCCGCACGCTCTTCATCATGCCGCCACCAAGCAGGCGCACCGTGTCCAGCTGGTGCGGCCCCTGGCGGTAGGGAACGCCGCCGCCCTGGTTGAAGTCGAGCTCATCAGGGGAGCGCGGGCGCAGCATCCAGTCCGTGTAGGACAGCATAGTGATCGCTCGCACCTTGCCCAGCTCGCCGGATTCGATGATCTTGCGCATCGTCCGGTAGTGGATGCCGTAGCTCGCGGTATGGGCACAGACCATCTGCACCCCGGCCTTCTCGCACTCCTCGACCATCTGCTCGGTCTCTTTGAGCGAGATCGCCATCGGCTTCTCGACCATCACGTGCTTGCCGTGGCGCGCGGCCGTGATGGCATGCTCGGCGTGGAACCGATTCGGTGACGCGATGTACACCGCGTCCAGGTCCGGATCCTCGCACAGCTTGTTTACGTCGGTGTAGGTCCTGGCCTCCGGGAACCGCTCCTTGAAGCGTTCCAGGGTCACTGGCACCACATCGCAGCCCGCCATCAGGTTGAGGATCTCAGACTGCTGGACCATCGCGCGGATGATCTCCAGGCCTCCGACTCCGACCCCGATAACGCCGACGTTTAGTCGTCGTGTCTCGACTCTCTCCTGCTGGGCGACCATAGCGAAACCTCCCCTATCTATTCCGCGACTGTCGATTTGGGTCCGCTCTCGCGATTCTTTCTTCCGCGACCTCCTCGCTGCCCGCTCCGCCGAGACCCTAGTTTGAACGGCCAGACGATCGATCTTCGTCGCGCGACCCGCACCCGTTACGCCGCTTCACTCAGATCCGGCAGATAGGCGCCTGCCTGTAGACGTCTACGTGCCGGATCGGGGCACGCCCAGCCTGACAGTCCTCGCCAAGGTTTACACCCGGAAGGTCCTTCGACCTTGTTAGCTGTCTCCGATGTCTGGTGGCTCAGCCGTAGCTGAGCCACCCGGTTTGTTACAGGCCTTTCCGTGTTCTCCGTTCCGTCAAAGTCGCACCTTTCGCGGTCGACCGCGCGTCGGCACCATCCCAGGAAGGGGTACTGCACTCAGTACAGAACTCTTCGGTTGGATCGCCCCCAGCATGTCTTCTGCCAATCCGAAGTAGTAATCCGTCATGAAGTACGATTTGTGGCCCGCCCATCGCTTAACGACGGATGGGCTCTCGCCATCAAGCGCCTTGCGTGTGATCCAGTCGTGACGAAACAGATGGGCGTGGATACGGTAGCCGAGCTTCCTGCGGGCGCGGGTGAGGATTTCCGCCAGGCCCTGGGGCGGTAGTCCCCTTCCGTCCCAGGTAAGAAACAGATTGCTCGACTGAACATGGCGTGCCTCTATTCGTCTCTGCGACGCTTCACCTCGAGCTCGTCGCGACGGGCGCGAGAAATAGCGGTCCCGCCACTTGACGTAATTCCGAATCAGAGAGGCCGCTTCATCGGTTAGTGGAACGTAGCGCCATTCCTCTGTTTTGTCCGAGAAAACGCGAAGAGTATGGGCGTCGAGGCCCACGTTCTTCTGGACAAGATTGGCCACCTCTTCCCGGGGTAGGCCGGTATCAGATAGCACTGCGAGGATGGCAAGGTTCCGCGAACCGAGGAACGTGTCGTAGTCGTAGAGGGCAAAGAGCGCCGTTCTCACGTCGTCCGGGATCAGGTCGAAGTGCGGCTTGGTTGACTGAGGCGCCTTGAGGTCGGCGAGGAGATGCCGTCGGTCCAGCCCTTCACGCCCATCCAGCGTGCAAACACCTTTATGGCCCGGAGCCGGTTGGCAACGGTGTTGTCGGAGGCACCATTGGCGCGGAGCTGCGATCGGAACCGATTCACGGCGTGCTCGGAGAAGTCGCCGACCTTCGTCAGCCCTTCCTGTTCGAGGAATCGCCAGAGCTGGGTGAGCGAATCCCGATACCACTCGTGGGTCTTGGGTTCTTGCTCAGCTGCTTTCTTGGCGAGGAATTCAGGGATAGGGCCGAGTGTCTGGGTGGTGTTCCGGCCGACAACATACTCGAGCAGAAGCTCGTCGGAATGGTCCAAATCCTGCCACCGGGCGCGCTTGTTGGAAGGCATTGTGGTTCCCTCGGACATGAAATTCATTGTCCGCGGGACAAAGAAAACCGCTGTAGGCAGGTTGTCGCCGGTTAATTACTTCCGGAGCGCCATTTGAGAGACCTATGCATAACTATGCAGATATCTCAGTGGCACGTCCTGCCGTTCATGCCTGTGCGCTGGAGCGGGAGACCGGATTCGAACCGGCGACAGCCTGCTTGGAAGGCACGCTGCTGAGGTCCCGGGCCTCACAACCGCAAATCTCACTCGTGAACGTTCCACGCCAGGTTCCCTGCGGATGGGCGTTGACTACCACCCGATAGGCAATTATCTCGATCGAGCGGGAGGCATTTATGGCAAAGTGGGAGTATCTTCGAGTTCTTGCGATGTCACCAGGTTCCACCGTTACGGTCAAACGGGACAAAGACGGATTGTTTCTCGAGTGGTGGAAACTCCGTTTGGACCCCGAGCAGCAAGAATGGGAAGAGGGCCGAAGAGTATTCACCTCGGATTTCCTCGCCCACGACGCCGAGACCCGGTACTGGCGGAAAGAGATCGACGTGCTCAATAGACTGGGACAAGTCGGCTGGGAACGCGTCACAACCCATGTCATGCCATCGAACCGATCGAGGCCCGCGGCCAGGTGGTCGAAGGTGGGCGAGACTATCACCCGTCGATGGATGACGTCGACCTCGTAGCGAAGTTCCACGACAACACAGGAGGGCTCCTGAGCGACGATGCGGCGCAGCGGTTGGAGCGCGCCTGCTGGGACCTGGAAAGCCTGACGCGCGTGCGCGACCTCACGATGATTCTGGCGGAGGCCGAAGGCCCGCGGTCGGTCTAGACATTCCCGTCTATGCCGGGTTTAATGTATCCCGATCCAACGGCTTGCCATGGGCTGTCCTCGCGAGGAGGCTCACTGGTTAAGCGGCTCTGCGGGAGAGGCTATGGACAGGCGATTGCGCGGAACGGCGTGGCTGGCCCTTGCGCTCGGCCTGGCGGCCTGCGCGGCACCCAGCAGTCCACAAACGACGACTCAGGCGCCAGCGCAGCTCAGTGTGCCGGGGCGGCCGCTGTACACCACGATTTACGAGCCCCCCGCCCTGGGCGGCACGCGGTTCTCTACCTTCTCGGCGGTCGGCTCATACGCCTTGCTGTTCGGAGCCGCTCTTGTTGACGCCGAGGCGGGGCGCACCTCCGTACCGCGGCTTGTCGCGGATCTCCCGTCGCTTGAGGCCGGCACCTGGCAGGTGCTGCCCGACAACCGCATGGAGACCACCTACCGCCTGCGGTCGGGCCTCACCTGGCATGACGGTGCGCCCTTCACCACGGACGACGTCATCTTTACCTGGCAGGCCATCATGAGCCCGGGCCTGCCGGCAGAGCATCGGAGCCCCGAGCAGCTCATCGAGGTGATCGAGGCCATCGACCCACAGACGTTCCGAATCCGCTGGAGCGGGCTGTTCATCTCTGCGGACGGCTACGCGCAGGAGCCGCTTCCGAAGCACATCCTCGGGCCATTCCTCCAGGACCCCCAGCGGTTCGTGAACAGCGCGTACTGGACCACCGAGTGGGTGGGCCTCGGGCCGTATCGGCTGGCGGAATTCGTGCCCGGCTCCCACGTGAAAGGCACCGCGTTCGCGCAGTACGCGCTCGGCGCCCCCCGAATCGAGGAGCTCTACGTGCACTTCGTGGCCGGCGGCCAGCAGGCCATAGCCGGGGTGCTGGCCGGAACAATGGACCTGCCGCTTGGCACGCTTCTCGGCTACGAGGAGGCGATGGTCCTCAAGCAAGAGCTCGGGGCGCGGGGCGAGGGGACCGTCGAGACGAGGCCCTCCGCCCGCATGCGCGCGGCCTCTATCCAGTTCCGCGATCCGTCGGCGCCCGCCGCGCGTGATGCGCTTGTGCGGCGGGCGCTGGTCCACGCGCTCGATCGGGCGCTCATGACCCAGGCCCTGCACTTCGGGATCACGACTCCCGCCGACACCTTCGTGGTGCCCGGCGAGGCGGCGTTCACCCGAATCGACCAGGCAATCGCAAAATATCCCTATGACCCAAGCCGGGCTGCCCAACTGCTCGCCCAGGCCGGCTGGACCAGGGGCGTTGACGGCGCCGTGCGGGATCAGGGCGGCCGGCCTTTGAGCTTTACAGTGCAGACTACCGAAGGCGCCCAGAGCGCGAACGAGGCCCAGATCGCGGCAGACGCCTGGAGCGCAATCGGCATCGCGTCCGATTTGAACGTCGTCCCCCGATCGCGGCAGAGCGATCGGGAGTATCGGACAGCCTTCTCGGGCGCCGAGATGCACCAGCATGCGCCGGGCCGATTGGGCGAGCTGCTGAACTGGCGCATGGACGACATGCCTACGCCGGCAAGCCGCTGGGCTGGTGAGAACCGCGGGAGCTACGTCAACCCGCTCACCCACCAGCTGGCAGTCGATCACGACGTCACCATCGATCGTGGGAGGCGTCTGGATGTGCTCACGCAGCTCTTCAAGATCGTCTCCGAAGAGGTTCCCACCATCCCGCTCTACTTCCACGCCAACATCCACGTAGTGCGGGCCGGCCTCAAGGGGATGGATGAGACGACCTTCGGGGACAACGGGCTCGCTGCCAACGTGCATCGGCTGTACTGGGAGCGGTAGCGGGCTATACTTCGCACGAGATGAGCGGCTAACCGGCCCGAGGAGGAGGAGTCACATGGCAGCGACCACCCAGCGTCCGATGCCAGGCGATCGCCTGTTGACGGAGCCGTTGACTCAGGGTGAGCCCGGGAAGTGGGACGGCGAGTTTGCCGCCCCGCCAGACCTGGGCCGCACGGTCCACATAGTCGGGCCGGTCATCAACGTCAAACCGAGCGATGGCCCACACGCCAAGAACGCCCGCGGCGAGCTGGGCCCCATCATGTTTTCGCACTATCGCAACCGAGTCTCGGCCGATCCGCTCGCGCGGGTCACGGGAGGGGCGAACCACGCGGCCGACCCCAAGAACGTCATCGCCCAGTGGATCAATCGCGGGCCCAAGGGCGAAATCAATTCCGAGCGCGTAGCAGTAGACGATCCGGAGGCTATGACCCGCCACATCAAGCGAGTGGCCCACTTCTTCGGCGCCGACGTGGTAGGCGTCGCGCGGGCACATCCCACTATGCTGAATGCCGGGCAGATCAGCGACGAAGGCACGGCGGTAGGTGGGGGTGAGCCTGAGCCCCTCGACGAGATGTGCCGCAAGTACCCTTACGTCATCGTCGCCACCACCGCGTGGGATCACGACAAAATCCAGGCCCACCGCCACCATATTGGTGATGCCGCGTACCACACCTCCCAGCAGAAGGCGGGGCTGATGCTCAAGAGCCTCGAGGGCTACATCAAGGAGCTAGGCTACTCGGCGCTGCGCGGCGTGGCGCACGGCCAGGCGGCAGCCCTCGCCGCCGGCGTCGGCGAGCTGGGGCGGAACGGGATGATCATCACCGAGAAGTTCGGCGCCCGGGTCAATATGACCGGCACCCTCATGACCGACTTGCCGCTGGCGCCCGGCCGGCCGATCGATATCGGCGTCGAGGACTTCTGCAAAGTCTGCCGCAAATGCGCGAACACCTGTCCTACGAACAGCATCACGGTCGGCGACAAGGTGGTCTACAACGGGATCGAGAAGTACAAGATCAACTGGCTCACCTGCTATCGCCTTCGCCCCTACGTGCACCAGTTCTGGGAAGACTGCCTCACCTGCGTCGCCGTGTGCCCATACACCAAACCGAACACCTGGTGGCGAACCATGGCGATCAAGTCCCTGCAAGCGACGCCGATCTCGGCGCGCGGGCTGGTCGTCCGGGCTCTCAAGGCGATCGACGACCGCTTCTGGGGCGTAGTGCGGCAAAAGCGGGTGCGCTGGATGGGTTACGACTCGGGCATCAAACCCGGCGAGCATGCCTGCACGATCGAGGGCTGCACGGCCGACCACGAAGAGCATGGCCAGTCGCGAGGCGTGTCCGGCGACTTCGGGTACTACTACCCGCTCAAAGAGAACACGAACCGCTTCGTGAAGCGCGACGGCGCGTAATGGCGCTACGCCTGGGGCCGCTGCGGATCCCATGGCCAGGGGCCGCGGCGAAGGATCCATACTGGGATGCTTTCATCAATCGACCTGCGAGCGATCCCCGTAACGCCGCGCAGGAGGTGCTGCGGCACGCGGCCGGCGGCGCCGTCAACCCCACCCGGGTCGACCTTCATTCACCCGAGATCACAGCTGCGCACCTGAGGGAGCTCGCCGCCTTCCTGGGAGCCGAGCGGATCGGAATCGTGCGCCTCAGGGACGCGGGGTCCGACGACGCGACCGAGTCTGAGAGCTACCCGTTCGCGATCGTGTGCGCCGTCAAGGCCGCCTACGATCCACGCACGGCGGCCGGGGTGGGCGGCCAGGTATCGGTGCGTGACGGACGATTCGTGACCTTTACGCTGGCCGCCTACATCAGGGAGATGGGCTGCCGCGCGACCAACCAGAAGCCCGCCGACGAGCAGCGGTTGGCCGCGGCCGCGGGTCTGGGTACCCTGAACGCAGAGGGAAAACTCGTGCCGGCGCGCGGGGCACGCATTCACGTAGCGGATGAGGTGGTCCACACGGATCTTCCGTTGGCGCCGGATGGAGAGGCATAAGGCGGTGCGACAGGGCGAGTCCTCTGTCATTCTTCCGAAAATCCCCTCGCCTCTGGGAGAGGGTTAGGGTGAGGGCGCTCCCGCATTTTCATCGTTCGTGGTGCCGCCCGGCGGCATGGACAATTCTGAGCCCGCGGAAGCGCATGGAGGGTCGCCACGCATGAGCTATGTGATCACGGAGCTGTGCACGCTCGACGGATCGTGCGTCGAGGTGTGTCCGGTTGCCTGTATCCACACCCAGCCGGACGCGTCGCAGTACTACATCGATCCGGACGTGTGCATCGAGTGCGAGCAATGCGAGATCGTCTGCCCGGTGAACGCGATCGCGGTTGACTGGAAGCTTCCCGAGCAGTACCTGCCATGGATCGAGATCAACGCCAGCTTCTTTCGCAAAAACAAGGCCGCGGTGGCGCCCGTGTCGCTGGACACGGCGTTCCAGATGGTGCGCGCCGCCCAGGACTACGCGGTGGAGATCAACGCGGCCGTCTCGGTGGCCGTTGTCGATCGGGCTGGCGCCCCCATCGTGGTGGCAGCCATGGACGGCGCCAAATGGTGGACTTCAGAGATCGCCCTCAACAAGGCGTACACAGCCGCCAGCTTCCAGCTTGCCACTCACGCGATGCGCGCTGAGAGTCGGCGCCCCTGGTTCCGCAGCCTGGTCGTCTCCACCCACGGCCGCATGATGGTGGCCCCTGGGGGTCTGCCGATCACCGAAAACGCCCTGGTCATTGGCGGCATCGGGGTGGCCGGGAGCCCCACGGAAGAGGACGACGTCCGCTGCTGCCAGGCGGGACTGGGAGTTGGACAAAGCCATGCCCACTAAGCACAGGGAAACTGTCGACAAATTCCTACACGCCCGTGGCTAGCCCTCAGCGGGCGAGTGCGGTACCCTAGCGGCTATGGCTGATGATCTTTCAGGGATCCTCGAGAGTCCATACGCTGAGCGCGTGGCGACCGGGTTCGTCAACACCGAGGGACCCCTCTGGGAGCCGAATGGCGGGTTCCTCTATTTCGTCGACAACCGTCGAAGCTTGCTCTACCGGCTGAGGCCGGGCGACGAGCCGGTGGTCGCGCGCGGGGACACCGGCGAGGGCAACGGCCTGACGTTTGATCTCGAAGGCCGGATCGTGATGTGTGAGGGCGCCCGGCGGCGTGTTACGCGTATCAGGGACGATGGCGGAGTCGACGTTCTCGCCGATCGGTTCGATGGCAAACGCCTCCATCGACCGAACGACGTTACCTGCCGATCGGACGGCAGTATCTATTTCACCGATCCGGCTGGCGGGCGCGTTCCTCCCGCCGAACGCGAGCTATCGTTCAACGGCGTCTATCGGGTAAGGCCCGACACAGGCATCGCGCTCGTCGCCGAATGCGAATCTCCCAACGGCCTGGCATTCTCACCGGACGAGCGGGTTCTCTACGTAGCCAACTCCCGCCAGGTGGCGTACATCCACGCGCTCGAGGTCAACGCGGATGGCGGTCTAGTGCGCCGGCGCATCTTCGCCGACATGTCATCAGACGACGCGGACAAAGCCCCGGATGGGGTGCGGGTCGACGTCGAGGGACGGGTGTATTGCGCGGGTGCCGGTGGCATATGGGTGTTCGCCCAGGACGGCGCGCGGCTGGGGATCATCCCCACGCCCGAGGCCCCGGCCAACCTGACGTTCGGCGGCGATGACCTCAGAACTCTGTTCGTGACGGCGCGCAGCTCGGTATACGCCTTCCGCATGACGACGCCTGGGATAGCCCATCCTCGCTTTCGACCGTAGGGTCGCATCGCAACGCTGAAGTGCATGGCTTGCGCCGCACGGTGGGGCGCCATCAAGCGGCCGCAATCTGGATTAAACATAGACTGCCGTCGATATATCGCGTATACTCTGGGACATGCGTGCGGTTGATCAGGCCGGCTGCTGTTCGTCGCCCGACCTTGCTGCTATTCGGACTGACGAGCGGGACCCTCTTCTCGACGCGTTCCGCGCGCTGGCGGACCCTACGCGTCTGGACATCTTCCGCCTGATCGCCGCCCAGCCCGAACCCATCTGCGTTTGCCATATCACGGAGGCCTTCGCCGTCAGCCAGCCGACCATCTCCCACCATCTCAGGGTCTTGCGCGACGCTGACCTTGTCACCGTCGCGCGGCGCGGCGTATGGGCCTATTACGCGGCGGATCCGGGCGGCCTGGAACGCGTGCGCGCGGCGCTCGAGAGACTCATGCCGCGGCCGCTCGTCGCCGCTCGGTAGCCCGGTTTTTATTTGCAAGGAGATATAGACAGATGTCGATGTTAGGGAGGAACACCATGCAGGCCAACCCAAGTGCTGAGGCGCTCCGGGACGCGGTGCGGGCGAAGTACGCCGAGCGGGCGCTGTCGGTGATCGAGGGCGGTGCGGGCGCCTGTTGCGGTCCCGACTGTGGTCCGGTGAACCAGAACCTCTACACCGGCGAAGAGACGAGGCTGCTCCCCGCCGAGGCGGTCGCTGCGTCGCTGGGGTGCGGAAACCCGACAGCGCTGGCGTCACTCGCCCCGGGCGAGATCGTCCTCGACCTGGGAAGCGGGGGAGGCATCGACGTGCTGCTGGCTGCTCAGCGGGTCGGGCCCAGCGGCTTCGTCTACGGGCTCGACATGACGGATCCAATGCTCACCCTGGCAGAGGGGAACCGCGCGAAGCAGGGCGCTACCAACGTTGCGTTCCTCAAGGGCCACATCGAGGAGGTCCCCCTCGCCGACGACGCCGTGGACGTCATCATCTCGAACTGCGTCATCAACCTCTCCGCCGACAAGGCGCAGGTCATTCGCGAGGCTTTTCGCGTGCTCAAGCCAGGCGGCCGCTTCGCGGTCTCGGACATGGTCGTGCAAGGCGCGCTGCCTCCCGAGCTGCGCCACGACATGGAAGCGTGGGTGGGCTGCGTCGCCGGCGCCCTCGAAGAGGCGGAGTATCGCCGACTGCTGGCCGACGCTGGCTTCCGCGATGTTGCGATTGAGCTGACGCGCGTCTACGACGCTGGTGCTCTCGCGGAAGACATAGGGTGCTGCGGCGCATCGTGCGGCACGACCGACGCATCCTCGGGCCATGTGGTCAGCGCATTCGTGCGCGCCTCGAAGCCCATGGCGTCGCACGCTCTTTAGGCTTCCATGCCCTGGCGGGCACCACTGGCCAGTGAAAGATTACCCCCCACCCCAACCCTCCCCCGCAAGGGGGGAGGGGGTATTTTCAGGTTAGGCATCGTGCGGCGTCGCCGCGTCATCCGGCGATGAAAACCGCGTCCGTCCTGGCGGGGGCTGGGGGCGAAGCCCCCAGGAAAGAAGGGGCGGGTTGGTTGGACATTTTCAGGTTAGTAGAGCGTCGACGCTTCAGCACACCCGATTCAACGCACAGCGAGCGTGCTAGACTGTCAGTAGCCCGTACGGCGCAGCGCGCCGTGGCGCTGGTTTGCACAGGTCGACACGGTCGCTCCCCACAAGGGCGTCGCAGGGAATGCGGAGGTGGCGCCATGCGTGCCGAATCGACTCGTCCTCAGCGGCCAGCCGCCGGGTGGCTGTCCCGAGCCATCCTTTCCGGCTTCATCGCGACGGCCGCGATGTCCATCCTCTTCTTCGCCGCCTATGGTCTGGCGCGCATCGTCGGCGCCGTCCAATTGGCCGACCGCAGGGGTGCCGCCTCCTTCCGGGAATGGATCGACGCCCTCACCAACAACCAGGTGCTCGACATCGCGGCTAGCAGCCTTTACGCGGCGGGAGCGCTCCACCTGGCGCTGGGTATCGTTTGGGCCGCGCTGTACGCCTACTACTTTGAGCCCCACCTGCTGGGTCCCGGTTGGCTTCGGGGGACGACGTTCTCGTTGATTCCCTGGGCGCTGTCGCTGGTCGTCTTCCTGCCGCTCGTTGGGGGCGGGTTCCTTGGCGGGGCCATCGGGGCGGGTCCGTTGCCGGCCATTGGCAACCTGATCCTGCACCTCGGCTATGGCGTCACACTGGGCGCCATGTATGGGCCGCTAGGTGACATAGCAGCTGACGAGTTTCCATCCGCCGGTCCGGTGGACACTCCAGAGGTTGTGGCCCATTACGAGGGCGCCGCCGCGAGGGGCCTCGCGCTGGGGGCCGCGACGGGAGCAGTCCTCGGCTTTCTCGTCCTGGCGACTGCTTACGTTCAGCCGAACGCACTCCCCCCCGGGATCCCGGGCATCGCCTTCGTCGCGGTGCCAACCATCGTGGGCGCCACGTTCGGTGGCGTGCTGGGGTCTATCGTGGGACTCGCCCCCGGGCGAGCTCGGTAGAGCCTATCAGTGTTCTGCAATCCCCTCGCCCTTTGGGTGAGGGCGCTCCCTCCCGGCGCGCTTCACTGAAGGGAGTGGGCCTGTCCGCCTTAGATGGTGAGAACTGTCCTGGCACGGCGGGCTTCCTCCAGCAGGAACGTGGCCGTTCCCATGACGCTGTCCACCTCCGGGAGCATTGAATCGGCGTCGATGTCCCAGATCCGGGCACCGCGCGAGCAGAGGAACACGCGAACCCGCCCGCTCGCCTTCACCTCGCGCAGCATCGCAAGAAGGTCGGTGAACCCCAAGGCTTGCGCGCCGGTGATGAACGCCGCTCCCACGGCGTCGGCAGCCTGCTCGACGTCTGAGAAACCGTCCGTCTTGAGCCGTCGGGCAGCGCGGTTAGTGAAGAACATGGCCACGGCTGTACCGGCACTTGCCGCGATGCCGGCGAAACTGAGCGCCAGCAGAAGGTCCTCGAATGTGTCGCTCTTCACGATCAGCGCCAGTCGCTCGTCGTTCATAGGGGACAGGGTACAGGTTGCAGCGGACAGGGGACAGGGGCCCGTGTCCCTTGTCTTCTGTCTCCTGTACCCTGTCCCCGTGGCAAGCGATCGCATCGTGGTCTTCCGGCCCGGAGCACTGGGCGATACTATCGTGGCCGCCGACGCGCTCCTCGCGCTCAAGAGTCGATATCCCGCCTCAACTCTTGAGCTTGTGGGGAACCACGAGGCTGGGGCCTTGCTTCGGGCCGCCGGTCTGGTGGACGTGGTCTCGTCGTTCGATGGAGCTGAGGTGACCGACCTCTTCCGCCAACAGCCACAGGTGGCGCCGGCGTGGCACGGGGCGCAGATCGTTGTCCTTTGGCTCGCCGGCGGCAGCCGCATCGCGGCGGCCTTTCGTGCGTCGGGGGCCAGCAGTGTGATTTGCCGGCCGTCCGAGCCGTCGGCCCCCGTGCACGTGGCAGACTACCTCGTGGACACGCTTGCCGCGGCGGGCGCGGGGCCCTTCTGCGGGGGTCCCGCGCTCCTCTTGGCCCCGATCCGTGACGGCGGCGCGGATGATGGCCCGCATCGGGTCCTGCTCCATCCGGGGAGCGGCGCCGCCCGGAAGAACTGGCCCGCCGAGCGCTTTGGCGAACTGGCCGTAGCGCTGCGCAGGCAGGGCCGGCCGGTGGCCCTGCTCGAGGGGCCGGCGGATGCGGAGGCGGTGAGCGCTGTCGCGGCGCGGATGGCACCGGCTGAGGTGCCGATCATGCGGCCTCAGAGCGTGGGCGAGCTCGCGAGCGCGCTCGCGGCGAGCCTGCTCCTGGTGGGCAACGACTCGGGGGTCTGCCACCTCGGAGCCCGCCTCCGTGTTCCCACGGTCGCCATCTTCGGCACGACGGACCCCAACCGCTGGGCGCCGCGCGGGCCACGGGTGGTCATCGCGGGCGGCCTGGGGCGCTGGCCCGCCGTCCACGAAGTCGAGGGCGCGATAGCGGGCCTTTCGGCCACCCTGCCACATCGTCCGGAAGCCCAGGCGGAAGCCCGGACGGAAGCCCGGGGGCAGGCGGCAGAGACGGAAGTTCTTATCCCGCCCGCCGGGAGGGACGTTCAATCAGCGCTGCGGCCAGAAATAGAAGGACAAGCACGAGGATTGTGAGACCATCGACCACGTTTGGCACCGCCTAACAGATTGGAGTGTCATCCTAGGCGACGGGGGGTCACAGCGCGCTCACGCTAGTGGCATCACGAGTCACGAGGAGGTCAAATATGGAGGGCGAGCGGTTGACCGTCGGGACCATCGATCGAGCGGTTCGCGAGCTTGCTGACGCTGCCCCCGAGCGGGCCATCATTGATCTGGCCGCCGTTGCGAACCGGGCGATTATTGAGCTGCACAAGGTCGCCCGGGAGCAGGCCAACCAGCGGCGCGGGGCGCCGGAGTGGGGGAAATGGGCGCGGCTCGCCAACGCCGCGCGCAGCACGGTGCTACAGATGGCCGCCGTCCGCGACTCCCTGAAAGCGATGGGCGCGGTAACGCCGAGCGGGGAAACCTAGGAGCGTCTCGGAGCGAGGAACAGGGCCCCGCTGGCCCGCAAGCGCGCGGGATACCACCCCTTGGTAGGGGTCAGGCATGCCTGACCCGCGTACCCTCGACCCGAGGCGGGCGAGGCATGCCCGACCCGCTTACTTCCGACACGAAGCGGGCGAGGCGTGCCTCGCCCCTTCTATTGTGACAATCCTTCAGCATGGTGAGGAGAACAATGACATCCGAGATCTGGCAGGCGGCGGTGCTCGGCGTCGTCCAGGGACTGACGGAGTTCCTTCCTGTCAGCAGCACGGGCCACCTGATCCTCGTCCCGGCCGTGTTCGGCTGGACGGACAACACGCTGAACAGCCTCGAGTTCGACGCGGCGCTCCACCTGGGAACTCTCGCCGCCCTCCTTGCCGTCTTCTGGCGAGACTGGATTGGGCTCGCACGCGCAGCGCTGGTGGGCTTGAAGGACCGCTCGGTGCACGACGGCCAAGCTCGCCTGGCCTGGCTGCTGCTACTCGGCACCATTCCGGGGGTCGTCGCGGGCGTACTGTTCGAGAAGCAGGTCGAGACCGCGCTACGCTCGCCGGTCGTGGTCGGCGCCGCGATGGTTGGGGTCGGCATCCTGCTTGCCCTGATCGACTGGGTCAGTCGCCGGGTCCGAGACGAGTACTCCCTGGGGCCGGCGGGAGCGCTCGCCATCGGCGTGGGCCAGGCGCTTGCGCTCGTTCCGGGAGTGTCCCGCAGTGGGAGCACCATCGCCGTGGGCCTGAGCCTGGGCTTGACGCGCGCGGCGGCCGCACGCTTCTCGTTCCTTCTGAGCACCCCCATCATCGCAGGGGCGATTGCGAAACAATCGCTGGACCTTGCGCAGCGCGGGCTGCCCGCCTCGGAGCTGGCAGCGCTGGCGGTGGGCATCGCGGCCGCCGCAATCTCCGGCTATGCCTGCATCCGCTTCCTCCTGGCCTACCTCCGCGTGCGCAGCTTGTTGCCTTTTGTGGCCTATCGGGTAGTAGCAGGCTCAGGAGTGTTGTTCCTGGCCGCGACTGGCCGTATTTAGCGGGGGCGGGGAGATGGGAGGCGCGAGGCCTACCCCGTCAGCACTCACAGCTCACGACTCGGAACTCGTCACCCGCCGAAGGCGGACGCGCCCGTGATGTCCTGGCCGACCACGAGCGTGTGGATCTCGTGGGTGCCCTCAAGGGTGTAGGCTGCCTCCAGGTTCACCGCATGCCGGAGGATCGGGTACTCCAGGCTGATGCCATTACCGGCGAGAATGCTCCGCATGGAGCGCGCGACGTCCAGCGCCATCGCGCAGTTCGCCCGCTTCGCCAGGCTCACCTGTGCGGACCGCAGCCGCCCACTGTCCTTGAGGCGCCCTATCTGGTACGCGAGGAGTTGCCCCTGGGTGATGGCCTGGAGCGCGTCAACCAGCTTTGCCTGAGTGAGCTGGAAGCCGCCGATGGGCCTTCCGAACTGTTCCCGCACGCCAGCATAGGCGAGGGCGGTCTCGTAGCAGGCCATGGCCGCACCGAGCACGCCGAAAGCTAGCGCGAAGCGGGCCTCTGTCAGGCACGATAGCGGCCCGCGCAGCCCGCGCACCCCGGGGAGGACCGCGTCGGCCGGAACACGGCAGTCCTCGAGGACCAGCTCGGACGTGACCGACGCCCGCATCGACAGCTTGTGCTTTACATCATTGGCGGTGAAGCCGGCGCGGTCGGTCTCCACGAGGAAGCCGCGGATTACCTCGGCGTCGCCGTCCCTCGCCTTTGCCCAGACGACCGCCAGGTCGGCGATGCCGCCGTTCGTGATCCACATCTTCGTCCCGTTCAGGACCCAGGAGCCGTCGCTGTCGCGCACGGCGCGCGTCTCCATGGCGCTGGGGTCGCTGCCGTGGTCGGGTTCGGTGAGACCGAAGCAACCGATGACCTCGCCGCGCTGCATGGCGGGCAGATAGCGCGCCTTCTGCTCTTCCGATCCGAAGGTTGCGATGGGGAACATGCAGAGGCTGCTCTGCACCGACGCGAAGGAGCGGAGCGCTGAGTCGCCGCGCTCCAGTTCCTGGCAGATGAGCCCATAGCTCGTGTAGTCGACGCCGGCTCCGTACTGTGGGATTGCCGGCCCGAGCAGGCCCAGCTCGGCCATGCGGGGCACCAGCTCGCGCGGGAAGCGCCCCTCTTCGAAGCAGCCAGGTATGAGGGGAAGCGCCTCGCGCTCGACGAACTCGCGGACGACCGACTGGATCATGCGCTGCTCGGGCGTGAGCTCCCAGTCGGCGTAGTTGAGCATAGGGGTGGCCATGCGGCTATGGTGCCAGACCCTCGGATGCCGCGGCCAGCCTCGGTTGTCATCTTGACTATCCCGCTACGCTTGGCGCGACGCGGACAGTCGAACACTGTCATGCTGAGCCGCGGGCGAAGCATCTGGCGGGACGGGTAACACTGTCATGCTGAGCCGCGGGCGAAGCATCTGGGGGGACGGGTAACCCTGCCATGCTGAGCCGCGGGCGAAGCATCTGGCGGGACGGGTAACACTGTCATGCTGAGCCGC
>CAYQJS010000030.1:17079-64573 GCA_964417895.1 uncultured Chloroflexota bacterium
AGCATCTGGCGGGACGGGTAACACTGTCATGCTGAGCCGCGGGCGAAGCATCTGGCGGACGGGTAACCCTGTCATGCTGAGCCGCGGGCGAAGCATCTGGCATCAGACCCTTCGCTGTCGCTCAGGGTGACAGCCTTCAGGCCAGTGACGCTGAGCCGAGCTACGGCGCTGCTGCCGCAGCCTGCGGCTGGGCCTCGACCAGCCCGTGCTTCGCCACGAAGGCGAGGAAGTACCGGTCCCATTCCCAGGGCCGTTCCATGTTGCACGAGTGGCCGGCGCCTTCCATAGTGACGAGCTCGCAGCCGGCAATGCGCTCCTGCAAGGCGAAGGAGCGCTCGTGGGCGTTGTCCTCGCTGCCGGTGATGATCAACGTCGGCGCCTTGACTCCGGGGTGCAGCCAGTCAGGGTCGGGTTCGTTGAGCGCTCCGAACATCTCGACGATGGTATCGGCGTCGGCCCAGGGATTTCGCTCGGCGAAAATGTCGGCGAAGTACTCGGCCATTGCCGTCTCGCGAAAGGCGGGGCTCCAGTCCGCGAAAGCGTGCTCCCGGCGGAAGCCAACGCCGAATTGCTGGTATTGGGGGATGCGTGTTTCGGCGAACTGCTTCCGGCCGGCGCGGTAACCAGCGCCCGACATCACGACGGCCAGCGTCTGGTCGGGGCGCAAGTTGGCCATGTGACAGACAACGTTGGAGCCCACCGATTCTCCGACGATGATGGCAGGCTCTCGCGTGACCTGGTCCAGGGCCTCCCAGCACGCCTGCGCCACATCCGGCATGGTCAGGCCGGGCTGTGCGGTGGGCGACCGGCCGTATCCCGGCAGGTCGATGCCGATGCACCGGAACCACGTGGAGAGATGCGCCATCTGGTACAGCCAGCAGGTGTGGTCCATCGGATTCGGGTGCACGAAGGCGACGGGGCGTCCGAACTTCCCCAATTGCTCCCAGTGCAGGGGCCCGTTGATGTGCTCCGCCATGGCTACCTCCTCCCTTGATTCAAGGGTCCGCGTCATCGACGATTGACAGCAAAGGATACTCTGCGGAGGAGAGAGGGGTGAAAATCAGAGTGGCGGGGATGGTGGCCCCGGCAGGCCTTACTAGCGGGCTCTGACTGAGAGCAACTGACTGAGTTCGGACCGGACGGATTCTTCGGTGCGCTCACCATAGCCAAGCTCGCCCAAGAGAATCCAAACTCTGTCGGACAGCTCGACTGCGGCCAGGTCGGCGGAGTCGGCAGTATCTTGGACGTGCGTATCCAGCCAGACCTGGAGCCGTTCCAGGCTGGTATCCGCACTGGCGTAGGAGCGGATTACGGATTCAAGTTGCGCTGTGAGTGACATGTGAACCTCGAGGGGCTTAGCTTGCCGCGCCGCCAGGTTTGATTCTGGATGCTACGCGTGCTCTTCAACAGTGGTCAATACGAGGAACGGGCGGAACGGGGCGAGCTGGTTCGACCCGTCACTCGATCCTACTCGACTCCTGCGAGCGGTAGGCATCCGCCGGAAACAATGAGCAGACTGAATGAATACACTGACGCCGATGGAGTTGTGGACGCGAAAGCATTCCACCACTATCGGCCAGTTGCTCCATGGCGCCCAGATCCCGAGTGGCTTCTCGTCGAGGGAGAGATCCTGGTCCCTCTGCACGGTGATGTGGAGACCTGCGCGGACTGCGCCACTTACCGGGACCGGGGCGAGAATCGCAAACAGGAGGACCTTTATGACCGCTATCCTCGGACACCTCCGGGAGTTTCGCGAGCAGCGCCGCCATACAGTACGATCCCTGAGCGGGCTCAGCGAGGCACAATTGACAGCCCGTGTGGAGATCGATCAGCGAGCAGACGTGCGCGCGACGCTCCTCCGACTGGCCGAGGATGACGACCGCCGCTGCGCCACGCTGGGAGGCATCTTCGCCGCGCTCGAGTGGTGGCCGACCGACGCCCAGCGCATCCTGGCCAGCCTGGCGGCATCGCGGGGGTACCTGCGAGCCGCTCTCGTGGGCGTCGACGATGATCAGCTGGATCGGCAACCTGCGCGCGACGAATGGGGCGTGCGGCAGGCACTGCAGCACGTGGCGAACAACGAGAGGCGTTTCGTCGCGGATGCGACGTACGCAGTCGAGCGCCTCCGGAGCGCAGAGCCCCTTGCGCTGGAGAGGCCGGATCCGGAACGCGGCCCCGGTGCGCTCGGCCCACCCCTCCCAGGCAATCTCGACGATGTACTGGAGGCGGTGGAGGCGGTCAGAGACGAGATCGTCGCCCTTGCGGCTCCCTTCACCTCGAATGAGCTGGCCGCGCCGACGACCTGGGCGGGCCTTACAGTGGACGTCCGATTCATGTTGCACCGCCGTGCGATGCACGAGCGTCAGCACACCGTCCAGGTGCAGAAAACGCTGAGTGCGCTCGGCTGCCACCAGGGTGAAGCGGCAATGCTCCTCGGGCACGCAGAGATCGCACGTGGGACGCTGGAGGGGATGCTGCTCGGGGTTCCGGACGGTCTTCTGAGCAGAGACCCAGGCAATGCCTTGCCGACCGTGGAGCAAGTCCTATCCCAGGCCGAGGCCGAGGAGCGCCAAAAGGTCGCGGCCGTCCTCAGTGCGGTGTCGTAAGGGCGAGCCACCTCCAAAAGTGAGTAATACGGAATCGCAGAAGTTCGCGACCCACACCCCAACCCTGCCCCGCAAGGGGGGAGGGGGTTTTCTTCCCTCCCCCTCGACGGGGGAGGGTGAGGGAGGGGGTGACGTACCCGCCGAATCCAGGGGTCGCGAATTTGGGCGACGTCGCAGTAGTTCAGCGGTCGTCGCGACAGGTGACAGAATCGATGGGGGGCCAGAAGTCGCCGGCTAGGCCCACTCCCATTGGTAGCAACCCCAGATCGACGAGTTCGGGCCGGACGAGTTCGGGCGCGGCCAGGCATTCTTCAGGTTCCCGTGAATGGCGACCACGTCGATGTTGTAGAACAGCGGCAGCGTCGGCAGGTCATCCGTAAAGACCTTCGCGAATTGCCCGAGAAGCCGCTCCGTCTCGGCCTGGTCGATCGTTCCCTCGAGCTGCTCGAGGAGCCGATCGGCCTCAGGGTTGTTCCAGCGGGCGCTGTTGTCGCCGATGAAGCGAGTCTCCTCGCGCGGCGCGTAGGATGAGTGCCAGCGGCGGAACAGGCCCGCGACCGTTCCGCCGGAGTGGGTCGCCGTCACACCCTGGTACGTCCCGGAAGTTCTCGGATCACGGTGCACGCGGGTCGGAACGTTGTCGAATATGGCGCGGACGCCGATGTCCCGCCAGAAGTCCGTCACTGCCCCCTGAATCCGAATTTGCTCCGCGTCGTCGGTCAGCGCTCGGTAGCTCATCTCGAAACGCCGTCCCTCGGCGTCAGCCAGCACACCGTCGCTGCCGCGTCGCCACCCAGCCTCCTCCATGAGGCCGAGCGCCCGCCGCGGGTCAAAGGAGTACCGGGTGATGGTTCGCTCGGCAGCGTCCGCGCCCAGCTCTTTCGGGTGGAGGACGTGGTGCGCCACGATCGCCTTGCCCTGGAAGAACGTCGCGTTCAGCTGATCCCGATCGATGGCGTGCAGCAGCGCCCGCCGCACACGGACGTCCTTGAAGAGCGGGTTATCGGGCGGCAACAGGAGTCGCTCCGCGCCGGTTGGCGTGTTGTGAACCATCCCAGTCCCGCTGGCCTCCCACTGCTCCTGGACCGTGACGCCGTCGGTGAAGCCGAGGTTGCCCGCGTCGTTCATCTGGATCGTGCCGGCGAGCAGGAGCGTGACGAGCCCCAGTGTGCTCTCGGCGCGGTGGATCACGATGGTCCCGATCTTTGGCGGGCCCATGAAGTAACCCGGGAAAGCCTTAAGCACTATCGTCTCGTCGATGTTCCACTGGTCGATGGTGTACGGGCCGAGGCCGACAAACTGGTGCTGGAAGAAGCCCTGGGAGAAGATCTGGTCGGGGTCGCGCGTCTCCCACAGGGGGCGCACGATGTGCTCCGGGAAGACGAACATGTCCGAGTTTGTGATGGAGTTTGCGTACTTGTTCAGCAGACGCCAGTGCATGACTACCGTATGGTCATCGGGCGTGTCCATAGCCGTCACATTCGTATGAATGGGGTTCCGCACGAGCGGCAGCGACGTGTCGTTGTTGAACTCCCAGCTGAACCGAACGTCGCGGCTCGTGAACGGACGCCCGTCGTGCCAGATCGCGTTGCGGCGAAGACGCCAGGTCACCTGCATGGTGCCGTTGGAGCTCAGGACCCACGTTCCGTCTTCGATGGAGGGTAGCCGCTCGGCGAGCAGCGGGTTGACACTGAAGTTGCGGTCGATGCCGCACAGGCCAGCGTGACAGGTGCCAGCCGTGGGCCCGCCGGAGGGCGTGCCACGAAGGTTGGGAACGCCAACGGCCTGCTCGCCCGCGTACCCGATGCGGACCGTCGCTTGCGCGGACCGATCCGGCGCCGGCGCGGCAGCGCCTCCATCCGTAGAGCTGGCGGGACCGCTCGTGGGAATACACCCATAGGTGACGAGGCCAGCGGCGGCAGCAGCGGAGCCGGCGATGAAGCGGCGGCGTGTGACCGGCAAGCCCAGCAGTCTCCGTGCTTCGTCAGGCGGCAGCCTACTCACGGCCGGCGCCCGCCCGAGCCGCGGCCAGAAGCCGCAGCTCCCTGAGAACAGGATTGAAGCCATCGTTCGCGCCCTCGAACGCGCGGTCGCCCGGGCGGCGCTCGGCCCTCACCCGACCGACGTCCGCGGGCTCCCCGGGAAGCTTGATTCGGTCGTTCTGCGCCGGATCGCGGATCACGCCGATGGGGTCCTCGCCTCGCGCCACCTTCTGCATGTTTTCTTCCAGCAGCGCTCGGTAGACGACGACTCCGTTGTCAGCCGGACCGAGGTGCTCCTGCGTCCGGTCGGGAATCGCGCCCTGGGCGTACCACATGAGCCGGTCCTGCGCGCTGTTCTCGAGCATCGACCACGTCGGGTGCCCTCGCTCGTCGAGCCCCGACGAGGGCAGCTCATACAGCGGTACTGTCTCCTGTCTGAGATCGACTCCGGCCGGCGGTTTGTGCAGCTGATACGTCAGGATGAGCGTGTTCGTGTCGTCCATCGGGATGCGATACATCAGCCGCCCGCCCGATGTGATGGCGGGGAATAGAATCGGCGCCGCCTCCTCGCCGCCATCCGACCGATGGCGGCGCACGCCCCACTCAAATGGCTCGAACTCATAGCCAGGGAGAGCCCGGTCAAAGGTTTGTTGGAGGTCTGTCCGCCCGACACGGTCGAGGACGTAGTTGCCGAAGCGGCCGTGAAGCCACTCCTGGTGTGTCTCATTCAGCTGGTTGCCGATGCACTGGAGCCAGTTGCACGGCGCCACCATCCGGCTCACCGAGTGGACCATGCCCTCCTTAACGAGCAGCTCCCACCTGGGAAGGAGCGGGGCTGGCGTCGGGCCCATGTAGGCGAAGATCAGGCCGCTCAGCTCCTGGACGGGGTAGGCCGTCGTCGCGCACGAGTCGCGGAACGTGCTACCCGACACCAGGCGATCCTCGAGGGGCTGCTCGAGGCAGCGGCCGGTATGATCGAACCGCCAGCCATGGTAGGGGCAGCGCAGCCCCTCATCCTCGGGGATGCCGTACACCATGGAAATGCCCCAGTGGGTGCAGGCCTCGGCGATCAGGCCAAGCCGGTCGCCGCGGTCGCGATAGAGGACCAGGTCCTCCCCCAGGAGCCTCACTTTCTTGACCGGCTCCTCGGCCAGCTCGGAGTCGACCGCGATTGGGTACCAGTAGCGGCGGAGCAGCTCGCCCATCGGCGTGCCTCGGCCAACTCGGCTCAGTCGCTCGTTTTCTTCTTTGGTGAGCACTGTCATCCTCCTCCACTACTGTCTACGCTGGCTGCGTCTCGCGTGCGCTCAGATATCACACGCCCGGCCGCCAGTCAAACGGCCGCTAATTGAAAGGCGTTGCGATTGACACGTGCATTCCCTTCGTGCTAGAAGCGGGTGGCACTGCTCTGAGGGAGAGAAGTCAATGGCTGCGACGGGAACCGGAACCGCGAGAGGCCTGGTCCCAGGGGAAGCGTTCCTCGATGAGCTGGAAGAGATTCGCCAGGACGTGCTGGACGGGAACCCGCTCCGGGACCACAGGCCCGTGGGCGACAAAGCGGCTGTGGCCGCCGCCAGACGCCGGGCGCATCGCGGCGGCGGCGACGCAACGAACACCGAGCGGGAGCGCTACCTAAAATGTCCCGTGCCGGAGGTTCGCCGGAAGCAGCTCCGCAAGACGATCGACGAGGCCGGAGAGGACATCTTCGGCGGGAAGTGGCCCGCCCACACCAAGCTAGACCACTGGGCATCCCACGAGTTCGGGATCACCGACCAGGAGATCCAGCAACTGGCGAAGGAGGACCCGTCTCCTGAGCGGATTGTCCTGAACGGGTGGTGGGAACACCTTCTCCGGAACGAAGCCTGGCCGCTGGGGATCGGCGCCGGCTTGGTGAGCGAGGGAGAGAAGCTGATTCCGAGCAGCCGCGAGCAGCGCCTCAAGCAGATGGATGAGGCGCGCGACGCCTATACCGCCATGGGCATCGAGAACGTCGACCGCGTGATGATGCGCGACGTACTGCACGCCGACGTGGACCTCGACCATGCAACCTTCGACGCCGAAGTCATCCGCGACTTCTGCGACACGCCGGAGCTCCAGGAGGAGATGCGCAAGGCGTTCATCCTCAGGATCCAGCAGATCCAGTCCAGGCGGCTTTAGGCCTCGTGCACCAGCCGCCGTATGGCCCTGAGGACCTCGAGAAGCCGAGACTCCCAGGTCCGCAGTTCCTCGAGCTTCTGCACCGGCAGCGGCAGCACAAGTACCCGGAGCCGCCTCCGTTCTTCCAGGCGCTCCGGGACGGCACGGTCAAGCGCGAGTTTCTCGAGCTGTGGGTCAAGGACCTGTACTATTACTGGGACCACGGGTCGTACTTCAGCACGGGTGCGATCTTCGCCAAGACGAACGACGAGAAGGTACGCACCAGTGTCCTGAAGAAGCTCGTGAACGTCGAGGGCAAGGACGTCGTCAACGACCTGACCGGCTGGACGACGCCCTCCTACGAGGAGCTGTGGCTTCGGTTCGGTGAAGGGCTGGGCTTGACCCGCGACGAGATCAAGTCGTGGAAGATGTTCACTCGCTCGTACTTCGCGACTACAGCGCTCTGTGTGTATGCCCGCTGGTGGGAATGGAGCTGGCTCGACGGCATAGCGAGCTTCTACGCCGCCGACTTGCTTGGCAAGGAGGTCATGGGCGACGCTCGTGCCGCCTTGAAGAAGCACTACGACATCGCCGATGAGCATCTCGAGTTCTTCACCAACTACGTCGAGGATGTGACGAACGACATTCCCTGGGAGGAGGAGGCGCTAGCCTACTGGGCCTGCACTACAGAGCGACAGCTCACGGCGGCCAGGGCCTTCCGCAATCGACTGGATATCGAGTACCAGCTGGTCCTTCCGCTGTATACGGCAGCCACCGGGGAGCGCTGGCCGCTTCAGGTGCCGTGAAGCGGCGTGTCAGCGCGCGGATCATGTCATCCCACAAAGCGAAGGACCCTCCTGAGGGTCGTAACCAACCCGAGATTCTTCGCCCTAGGGGGCTCGGAATGACAGGCGAGGCCAGGGGAGGATCATGAGGCCCAGCAAGACCCATCAACCCCACCGCGCCGGAGGTCTTCCGGTGCTTGCAGTAATCGCCCTGCTGGTGGCGAGCTGCGCGCCGGCACCGATGGCTCGCTCTACTGAAGGCGGCGCGGTCGTCGCGAAGCCGGGGCCTGCCCGGATCCTGCAGCTCGGGCTGATTCAGGGCTCCGAGCCGCGCCAGGGCATCCTGTTTCTAAACAGCACCGGCCCCGCCGAGCTGCTTCACAGCTTCCACGCCGGGCTGACCGTCTACGACTCCGAAAGCAGGCTGATCCCGCAGGTCGCTCAGCGCGTTCCTTCCCTCGAAAATGGCGATTGGAAAGTGTTCGCCGACGGCCGCATGGAGCTGACGTGGAGGCTGCGCCCCGACGTGCGCTGGCACGATGGGACGGCGCTGACCGCCGAGGACTACGCGTTCGGCGTGCGCGTGATGAAGGACGACGCGCTTCCCGCCGTCAGGGCGCCCCAGACGCGGCTCATCTCGCAGCTCGATGCCACGGACCCGCACACGCTGGTCGTGAGCTTCAGGGGGACTCACATCCTCGCGAACGTGGCAGGGCCCGCGGACTTCGCCGCCGTTCCACGGCACATCCTGCAGGAGGCGTACGAGCAGGGGGACAAGACCGCCTTCCTCAACAACCCGTATTGGACGAGGGAGTTCGTGGGCCTGGGGCCCTATCGCCTGGTGGACTGGCAGCCCGGCACCTTGACGGAAGGCGCTGCGTTCGACGGGTACTTCCTGGGCCCGCCCAGGATCGGGCGGATCATATTCCGCTACTACGGCAGTGAGACCTCGTTGCTGGCTGCCCAGCTTTCGGGCGACGTGGACATGGCGCCGATGGGAACCTTCCGCTGGGAGCACATGCTCACGCTCAGAAAGCAGTGGGAGACCGACGGCACCGGCGTAGTGCTCCCCATCATGGACGGGACCCGCTACCTGACGTTCCAGTTCCGGGAGACCGCGGCCCCATGGGCTAGAGACTTGCGCGTGCGCCAGGCGATCGCGCACATGATCGACAAGCAGAGTCTGGCGGACGACTTCCGCTACGGGCTGACGCGCCCCGCCGACACGCACATCCTGCCGGAAGACCCCGCCTACCAGCTCCTGGAGCAACGTGGGTTCCCACGCTATCGCTTCGATTCGGCGCGAGCGCAGCAGCTCATGGCTGATGCCGGCTGGAATCGCGGCGGCGACGGGGTCTATCGGTCGCTGGCCGGCGAGCCGTTCGCCATCGAGGTCCGCTTCACCGGCAAATCGGACAGCATCCTCGAGGGTGAGATCCTCGTCGGGATGCTGAACGACGCAGGCGCGCGGGCCACGGCGTTCTCGATCCTCGACGCGGCACCGAGCAGCGTGAAGCGGGAGCAACGGAACCTGTTCACCGGGCTCTATGCCGGCAACTTCGGCATCGCGCCCGACCCGATGGCGAAGATGACCAGCAGCGAGATCGGTACGCAGGCCAGGAACTGGGGAGAGGGTAACAACTACGGCGGCTACAGCAACCCGGCCCTGGACGAGTTAGCCGCCCGCTTCAACGTCACGCTCCAAGAGCAGTCCCGCCAGGCGCTTCTCGCCGAGATGCTGCAACTCGAAGCCAGGGATGTCCCCAACATTCACCTCTACTACGACCTCTCGACCAACGTCGCTTCCTGGCGCAAAGGCCTGCGCGGCCCGGGGCTGGTGCCCCCCTGGCAGCCAGTGAGCACTTGGAACGTGCACGCGTGGGAGATCGACTGAAGAGTGGCCCCGACCGACTAAACCGTGACAGACATCGCTGCCTCGATCCCATTTGACGCTCTCGCCCTTGCCCAGGTAATGTGCCGAACGGCAGCGCGAACTCGGTGGGCTTCGTAAGGGGAGGCATGCAACATGCGCGTACCGTACAGCGTCATCTCAGGCGATTCGCACCTGGAGGTCCTGCCGTACCGCTGGCAACACCGAGTCCCTGAGAGATACCGCGACGGTTTGCCTCAGGATCTGCGTCTTTCTGACGCGGCCAGGGAGGGAAACGACGCCAAAGAATATTGGGAGGGCGGACAGCCCTTGCCCCGTTGTTCTGTCGATGCGCTCAAGGCGGGGATCCCTTACGACCAGTGGCGCCGGACCTTGGAGCGGTTGGACAAGACCCCAGGAGCGGGTCCGCCCGAGCAGCGCCTTCACGAGCAGGATATGGACGGGGTGGACGCGGAGATCCTGTACGGACCTGTGCGCAAGGCGTGGAACCGTATCAAAGAGGACGACGAGGCATACCACGCCGTCGTGAGCGCCTACAACCATTGGCTCGCGGAGGAGTACTGCGCGGTTGCGCCGGACCGCCTGATAGCCCTCGGGGTCATTCCAGAGCGCGGCGTGGATGGCGCCATCGCCGAACTGGAGCATTGCGCGAGGCTCGGACTGAAGGGCATCGCCGTCAGCGCGTTCCCGAATGGCAGCCTGCATCCGGAGCTCGAGGACGACAAGTTCTGGGCGGCGGCTCTCAGCATCGGAATGCCGGTGAGCATCCACGATGAAATCGGCCAGGGCAGCGACGCCGACCCCTCGCGCGCGGGCGGCGGCGCGGACCTCGCTCGCCGCATCTGCACCTACGGTGTCAAGGGCGCGACGACGGTCGCGAAGCTGGTCATCGATGGAGTCTTCGAGCGGTTTCCCGACCTTCAGATCTACATGGCCGAGAACCAGATTGGGTGGGTTCCGAACTTCCTCGACCAGATGGACGTGCTGTGGGCGCGGCACCGCTTCTGGATGGAGCGGGAGCAAGGTCTCAAGCCGCTGGACGAGCCGCCGAGCGCCTATGTCCGGCGCAACTTCCACTGGGGATTCATGGACAACCCGTACGGCGTGAAGGTCCGTCACGACGTCGGTGTCGACAGGGTGATGTGGGGCAGCGACATGCCGCACGCGCCCTCGGACTGGCCGTATTCGGTGGAAGTGATCGAGCGGAACTTCGTGGGAGTGCCCGAGGACGAGAAGCGACTGATGCTTGCAGGCAACGTCGTCCGCTACTTCCACCTCGATCCAACCTTCGAATCGACCGCGGAGCGCGAGCGCCGCGTTTCTGAGCGAAGGGCTGGCAAGGAGGCGGTACGGCCGACGTAGGCCCCGACGAGAGATCGATGCTGGCGGAAGAAATCGAGATCCGAACGGCTGCTGCGGTTCCTCCTTAACCAAACGCTGCACCGAGACGTGGAGATCGTCGTGCGGCGGCGGGCTCGGCACGCTGGTCGTTCAAGTGAGGATCCGGCGTTAGCCCAACTTCCGCGCCCTCTGGAAGCGCAGAAGCAGCTGTGAACGCTGAGCAAGATTGGCGCATCCTAAATGCATGGTAGTTACGGCAGTAAAGTAAATAGTGACGAAAGTATTATAGTAAAGTTGATTGTTAGCCCCCTATCTACGGTATAATGGCTTTGCACGTTCGGTTGAGCACCAAGAAGCCCCCCGATTCGGGGAGGAAAAGAATTTGTAGTGACGAACAGCCAAAAATCGTGCCTAATAATGTGTCAAGTGGTCGGGTAGACCCGGGCGGTCGCCCGCCCAGGCCCCCCGGCAGATCCGGACGTGCCCAATTAAGGCATCCGGCTCCTCAGATCACGGATTTGCTACGAGACGGTAGGTGGAGTGGACAGGGATGGCCGGCGGCAAGGGCCGAAAGGCCAGCATCCGCCCAAACCGTTCCCAGTTCCATTTCCCCCGTTGGGATCGACGATTCAGCCAGTACCGCCAGCGACGGGCCGCCTCGGTCCGAAACCGTGAGAGCATCTGCGAGTTCCCGGTGATCCCGTAGTACCCGTAGTGCCCACGCAGCTTCACTACCAGGGCCGCATGCTGGTCGCGTACCTTCTCGTGCCGGTGCTCCCGACACCACTCGCCGATCCGCTGGGCCGCTCGGCTGAATCGGTCCTTGGCCGTCTTCTGCTTGATCACCCAGTTCCCCTTGCGGGACTTGGCCCAGTAGTGGGTAAAGCCCAGGAAGTCGAACGTCCCCGGCCCTGGCCTGCCCGACGGGTCGGTCGCCGCCGGCTTGCGGAAATCGAGCAACCTGGTCTTCTCCGGGTGTAGCGTCAGTCCGTACTTCCCGAATCGCTTCGGCAGCACGTCCAGAACGCGCCGCGCGTCTCCCTCATAGGCGAAGCCAAGCGCGAGATCATCGGCGTAACGGACCAGGCACGCCCACCCCTTAAGCCGGGGACGGACCTCCTGTTCGAACCACACGTCCATGACCTCGTGGAGGTAGACGTTCGACAGCAGGGGCGAGATCACCCCGCCCTGCTGGGCCCCAGCCTCGGGGTACCACGTGGCCCCGTCCTCCAAGACCCCCGCGTTCAGCCATTTCCCAATCAGTCGGAGGATGACCCCATCTCGCACCCTGCGCCGCAGAAACTCCCGAAGCTGGGCTTTCCCCAGAGTGTCGAAGAAACCCTGGATATCCACCTCCACAATCCACCCACCACCGTGCGCCATCGACTGGTCCCGCAACGCCCCCAGCGCCTGGTGCGCCGACCGCCCAGGCCGAAACCCGTACGAGCAGTCCCGAAAGTCCTGCTCGTAGATCGGCTCCAACACCATCGCCACCGCCCGTTGGAGGATCTTGTCCTCGAACGTCGGGATCCCTATCGCTCGGGTCTTCGTCCCATCGCCCTTCGGGATGTGCGCTCGCCTCACTGCCGGGGCTCGGTAGCGGCCGGACTTGGCGCGGTCCAGCAGGTCCTGCAGGTTCTCCTCCAGGTGCTCCGCATAGACCTCCGCAGTCTGCCCGTCCACTCCTACCGCTCCGTCCTTCCGCGTGCGCCGATAGGCTTCGCGCAGCCAGTCCAGGTCCAGGTAGTGGTTGAGCGAGGTGAAGCTCAGCTCCGGCGCCTGCCGCGCCATGCCCGCTATCTGCTGCTGTCGTGTTGAGATGCTTTCGGTCCTCAGCGTGTCCGACATCTGTCCCCTCAGCAGTTCCATGATCCGGCGCCCCCTTCCCTCCACGGGGTCCCTCGGGTCGGTTCCCCCGCTTCTTCGGTACTATGAGACGCTCCGACTCCCTGCCGCCCTTCCCGCCTCACTTCGGCTTCCCTCGTTTGACGGTACCGCTGTGCGCTCGCTTTCTCGCTCCCGTGCCTGCCGAAACGCTGCTCGCCACGGGCCAGGGGTTTGGTGAACCGGTCTCCCCACTCCGGTAGTCCTCCGCGGGAACGGCAGGGTCTCCCAGGTTCCTGGGGAACCCCCTGTGCCCATGCCCTGCTCTCCGACCCCGGTGGGACCTCCACGCCAGGCCAATACGGCGCTTCGGTGCGGCCTTCCGTCACTTTCCGACAACGTCGGCTCCCACGACAAAC
Source organism: uncultured Chloroflexota bacterium (assembly GCA_964417895.1). Taxonomy (GTDB): domain Bacteria; phylum Chloroflexota; class UBA6077; order UBA6077; family SHYK01; genus CAYQJS01. The sequence continues at coordinate 30,064 of CAYQJS010000030.1, forward strand.
CCCTTTCGGGGCTCCATCACACGGCCTGGACACTCGCTGTCTACGCTTCGCCCCTGGGTTGCCCCAGAATGGCGCAAGACTCGCTTCCGGCTGCTGGCCAAGCTTTGCCGGGCGGGATTGGTTACCCGCTGGGTTCCAATACAGGGTTTCCGCGATGCTTACATCTCATCCCCCCTGTCCAGGCTTACCCTGGCGCACCGGAAGTTGGGTTAGCGGAGTGAGCTACCTGCCGCTCCTAGACTGCCGACTCGCCCCACGGATCGCTCGATTCAAGGACGAAACGCCGGTGGGCCCGGAGGGATTCGAACCGTCAACCAATGGATTAAAAAGTTGCCGCTCATAGGCGCGCAAAGACAGTAATTAGGAACGCATTTGTGCGTGGACGAACGCTCGGGCCGCCAGAAATTCGCCCACGTTGATGTCACGGTTGATGTCAAGACGGCACCTCATCTAGATAACGCCCTTGACAGCCATGTGTGCCTGAGCAACCGCTAATCCCGGACCTGCTCATAGACTTCGATCTCATTGCCCTCAGGATCGCGACAGCGGAAATACTTGTGGCCCCGGCCAGCGTCGCGGATGCTGATGGATGGCTGCATCCCGACGACCCTCTTGTAGACCTGGTCAAAGGCCGGGGTTTCTAGATAGAGAACTGCGCCAGGACCGCTCAGCGCTGGGCCGTCGAAGCTCGTGCGATCGGAAGGCGGCGTGGCCGATGCAACAAGAGAGAGCACACCAGCTATCACCACGAGACCTTGGGTGTCCTTCGACGGTGCCAGGCCTAGTTCTTCCACGTAGAACGCGCGCATTCGTTCGAGATCTCGGACCGGCAGGCGAATACCGAACCTTGTTGCCCGCGTCCTCAACTCGCCCGCGAACAGCTCCTTCTGCTTCGGCTGCGGCAAGGATGGTGCCGACTCACCATTCCCCATCCGGGAAATCTTTTTAATGTAGAGAGTCTGACCGTCCTGGGTTCTTAGCTGCCAGCGACGAACGATGGCAGTCTTGAGCCGTTCTTCCTGCATCTCCTTGACGTCAGCCCGTCTCCCGTCGGGCAAATCAGCTGGGGCCTCCAGGCCGTTCCGCTCCAGCCCGAGGATCGTTGCTTCCATCGCTGCGCGCGTTGGCTTGGACCGTGGTGTCCGGTCGGACGCGTCATCGGGGGCTGTGGAATTGACAAGCTGTTCAGCTATCGTTGCAACGTAGTTGCTGTCCTGAACCTCCTCCGCTAGGTGCCCGAGCCATTCGGGGCCGTGTATGGACCCCAGCACTGACGCCGTCATGGAGGCGAGCGTGTCCGTGTCTGCGCCTTCCGCGAAGGCGGCCTCGAGCAGGCCGTGGACCGGATCCGCAGCAAACCTAGACGCGAGAAACAGAGCGGCGGCGGCTGTCACCGTTCCTGCTCCATTAACCTTCTTATCGAAAGCCCCTAGCCCCCGCAGCACCTCGCTGTCGGAAGACAGGGCTCCCTGCTCAACCCCTGCTTGGCACCCCTCTAGGAGCCTGATCATCTCCGTTACTGTGTCCACCCAGATGTCTTCGTATTGCCCGGGCAGGAGCTCTGTGGCAGTGTCCCGCCACGTCGGCCAGGCCTGGTCCGGCACAGAAAATCGAGACCACGAAGCTGCCTCGCCGAGAACGGCGTCAAGGAGCTCGCCATACCGAAGGCTCCCAGCGTTCCTGAGTGCCCACCAGATCGCGAATCCGAATGCTTGGGCGCCAACTAACGCTCTCGGGTGACCGTGCGTGACAACCCCATCAGCCAAGATCCTTTGTGCGATGGGCTCAAAAGTGGACTCGCCGACGCCTGCCATGGCGTGGGGCATGACTCGCATCGCGACCCCGTTGCCTCCAGCCTGCAGGTAGGCCCGACGGTCAGTCAGTTGATGCTCGGAGGACCACGGCGGACGACCGGCAAGCCAAGAGTTGGCAGCCCTCTTGCTGGCACTGCCCGCGCCCCGCTCATAGAGAAGCCAGACGGGGAGTTCATTGACGGCTAGATAGTTCCACGAGGATTTGCTAGCCAATATGCTTCTCGCGCAGCAAAGCAGAAGTTGGGTGTCATCGCTGTATTCGCCGGGAAGGACAATTTCCGTGTGGGCGAAGTAGCGCCCTCCAGTGCGGCGGGTCCATTCCAAGAACGATGCCCTTCGCGGTGGGGGCGTCCTTCCAACTCTTCTTGACCGGTCCTCGAAGGGCCAGCCTAGCGCGTCGCCAACCGCCGCACCCAGAAAAGCGCCCGTTGTCTTGTGAGACAGAAGGCCACGATCGACCTGTCCCATAGCCTAACCTCCCGATCCGGTCCAAGGCTCTTCGGTAGGGCGAGACCCAGTTCGAATGCACGCGCTCAGGCGGTACTTGTCGAAGAAGGCAGTGGCTATTACGAACTTGAATGCACGCTCGTCAACACCCATAAGCCTAAACCGAGCGCGTTCATTCTTAGCCTGTTGCTCGCTCGCAACGGCGACAGCGAGAACGGCTCTAAGCGCAATTTGGTCAGGCACGAGCACCTCCGCCTGCTCATCGGTAGGGCAACATCGGAGATGCCTTGAGGAGCGCACAAACGTCCGGTCGCCTGCTCCAGAGGTGGATTCGGCATACAAGGATCGAAATGCCTCTTCGCCGCTGCCCACGTAGCGCCCCTGCCCCGCAGATGCATTGCGCGGACAAAACAAGGTGCCTGGCTCCCATAAATAATGGGGAGCAATCAGCAGGACCACCCAGTCCCGGAACAAGGGCTCCTTCGCCCGGGCCTGGTCGAAGTACCATGCGTTCGGATACTCGATCGAACAGCAGATGTGACTCGTGAAGCCATCAAGCCGCTCCAGGTCAGTCGGAGTGTATACGCTTCGCTCGTCTCGCTCGAGATTCTTCGTAGCCAGAATCCCGGTCTTTCCTGTAGCTATCTGTGCCAAATTCCTGGAAGGGGTGAAGTGGCACAGACGGGTGATGCCTCGCTCATCGGCCTCGCTTCGGATCGCCTCGATCATCTGGTGAGGGTCTGGAAGAGCTCGGCGGAATCCGGGAGCAAGGGCGTCCGTTCCCCGGTACAGGTCATGATAAGCCGGGTCTTGGCGCGGGTCACACCCACATAGAGCAGTTTTCCGTTGCGAGCGCAGGCCTCTTCGAAGCTGAATGCTGTCACGTCCTCAGGGTCTGGCATGCGCTCGCTGGAAAGGAACGGCAGTATTACCGTGTCGAACTCCAGGCCCTTGGCGGCGTGATACGTCCCATACCAAACGCCCGGATCGGTTCTCCAGCTGGCAAGGTTACTGTCCAGCCGGACAGAGTTGGACGGGAGGCGCTCCTTGAGTAATGCCTCGTCGACCCGGCGCCTCAGCAGAACAGCCACTCGCTGGCTCCTCGATGCTTCGGCTGCCTGTCCGACGACCAAGTCCACCTCTTCCTGCTGGTTCTCGAAGATCACGAGAACCGGCTGTGGCGCATCGGCCGTGGGCGGGTTAGGCTCCACCAGATCCGGGACGCCTTTGAAGTAAGGCATGGCCGAGATGGCAAGAGCTAGCTTCGCGATCTGCTTTGAGTTTCGGTAGTTTTCCTTGAACTCCCAGACCTTTGCGATGGACAGGCCTGCCGACCTCCAACTCAAGCGGTGGCCGTAAATCTGCTGAGCCACATCGCCAAAGAATGTGAGCGACCCTTCCTCAGGAACAGCCCCAGCCAGCGAGCGAATCATCTCGGGGGAAAAGTCCTGCCCCTCGTCGATAATGACATGACGATATCTGCGGGGCGATTCGTCCGCGTCGAGGGTACGTCTCGCCGCCGAGGCGAGATCGTCCCAGTCGTAGCTCCACCCCCGCTGGGATCTGCGCGAGACGTATGCCTGATAGATCTCAAATACGAGGCCCCGCGACTGCCTTTCGACCCGAGCCCCAGCTCTGCCCACTCGCTCAGCCTCGACGTAGGCTTCGAGCGTGTCAATACCGTGCTGGGCGATCCACTGGAGTTCTTCCGAAAAGAACCCAACACCCTGTTGAAAGAGCGGATGATCAGGGTAGCGGGCGGCGACGTCCGATATGGCTCCAGCAATCAAGCGCTGTCGATCGTCAGGGCCGGTGATCCCGTTTCTGGCCATCAGGCCCTGGCTCGCCAAGTAACCCCGAGCAAATTTGTGATAGTTCTCGAATTGCACTCCTCGCAGCGCGCCTCCAAGAGACCTCAGATACGAAACCAGCGTGCGGTTGAACGTGACTAGCAGCGTCCGGCCACTGTGGTCGGTTCCAGGGTCGGCCAGGTAGGCAGACCGCAGCATTGCTAGCGTAGTCTTCCCGCTTCCCGCCGTGCCCAAAACCACGTGGTGGCCTGCTGCGGGGAGGTAGAGAACGTCCTTCTGCCGGCCGACTGGTAGCGGCAGCGTCGCCATCGTCAAGAACCCGCGAGCCGACGCTTCGGCGGATGTCGCCTGTCCCGTAGGCTAGCTGCCCCGCAATGCCCCTCGCTGGGAAGGCTGCGGAATAGTAGCGGGCCGTCCGCTCGATTGGCGAAGCGTCCGTCGTGCCTCATTGTGGCCATCCGTCGTTGCCGAAGGCCTCCAGCAGCCTTTGGCCGGCGGCTAGGCGCCGGTCTTACAATCGCGTCGATTTGGGGTTTGATCTTGGTTTGCCCAGTTTGGCAGTTGGCTGCGTGCGCCGGTCCGCGCTTCGGCCCTCAGGAGCGTAAAGGTGCCGATCGCTGATCTCAATGATGCGAAGGATCTGGATGATGGTAACGAGCGCCACCTCCTCGCGCGCGTTAATGATGACACGACGCGCCGGCTGCAAGAGATCTTTGTCGAGCGCCTCGACTTCCATGCCGCGATCGGGACTCTCGCCCTAGCCGGCTCGGATTTGCCGGCGGTTGCCAAAACGCGTCGCGAGCGAGATGGCGTTCAGGTTGTTTCAGTCGAGCTGCTGCGCGCTGGACGGGTAACGGGCTCGGATCCATCCAGCAATAATCTCGTCGTCCGCCTCCTCGCCTTCCGTACCCCGGACAGCACATTTACGCCGAGTTCGCTGGGCAGATAACCAAATGGCGCGCCGCGCGAAGCTGGCGGGCCCAACGATGGTCCTCCATGCAGTCGTCAAGGTAAATCGATACCACGCCGCAGCTCTTCGGGCAGGCCCATCAGCCAGTCGCGCTCCATTTTGGCCTCAGCCTGACGAATAGCGGCCATTTCCTCCGGGTGGTCGGCGGCATACGCCAGCGCCTCATACACCGCTCCCAGTGGCAGGCGATAGGCGTCGGCTATCTCCTCGGGCGTGTCGCCGGACTGCCGTAGGCCGAGGACTGTATAGACGCGGACACCGGTGCTTTCGATCTCGGTGTCCCCGTTGGGCATCATCACAAGGTGTCGAAAGGTTATCGCCATCGGTGCATCCCGATCCGCGCAGACGGGCAAACTATCCTTTCGTCAGTTTACCCCGCCTGCCGCGGCGATGGCCGAGCTCAATCCGGGAGCCAGGCGTCAGCCCCCCCTTCAGCCCGAGCTCGTTGGCTACATAAACCAAGTGGCCCGCCGCTCGGAGCTGGCGGGCCACGTCTTTCTTTTCAAGACATTCGTCAAGATATAGGGCCAGCAAGGCGTGCCCTCGTCGCTTCGCGGACGGCTTCCTGGTACTCCTGCTCATGCGCTTGGATCGTCTTCTCAGACGTGCAACGCAGATTCTCGGGAAGCAAACTCAGCGAGTATTGCTGAGCCTCTTCGTCCCGCCTTCGGATCTCGTCCATTTCGCCGGGGTGCTCGTGTGCATAGGCCAGGGCCTCAAACACCGCTGGCAAAGGCAAGTCGCGATCTCTCGCGAGGCACTCGGCAGATTCGCCCATCTCGTATGCGCACTTGAAGCGTATAGACCCGTACGCTGGTGCCAGCGATGGCCATGTCGTCGGAGCCGGCCTTCTTGGCCAGATACTGAAATGTAACTGTCATGCTCGCAGTTTACCCTTGCACCGTGATGGGCGAGCGGAGGCACTTGCCCAGCGTCGCGGCGAGCTTCTTCTTCGTGCGCCCGAAGATTTTTTCCGTTCGGTGTCAGCCTACTCAAGCCAGTAGGTCCGCCGGGGCATGGCCGAGAGCCTTCGCCAGCTCCATCAGCGTTGCATAGCGAGGCGACCGATCCCCGTTCTCGATGCGAACGAGTGTGACCCGCCCAATTCCGGCGGCTTTCGCGAGTTCTTCCTGGGTCATCCTTTGGGACTCGCGGAGTCGTCGGATGCGGTCGCCAAGGGATGACCGCCCGATTGCCGCAACGGTCTCGATTCGAGGACGGTAGGAGGAGTCACAGTAGTGACGCGCGAAATCCCAGGGAAGCTCAACAGTTTCCCCTCGCCGGCTTCGCAGCACGACCTCGTACGGGTTCGGCAGTTCCATGTCATCGAGATTTGAGAGGCTGCCGATCTCGGGGATGTCGCCGAAACTGATCGTGCCTGTGCACCCGTCCGCGAACGCCAGCTCGATCCCCTGATCCGAGGCCCGAGCCCAAGTCATCATCCGATCAGCGTTCCTCACGTGGACGGCTAAGCGAGCCACGGCCTACCTCCTGTGGATACGATCCCACTCCTGCCGGATGATGTCTGCGTGCTTTCTGTAGGCATCGAGGATGTCTCGCCAGCGCCCTGGCGGCGGCTCGTCCATGTAGGTCCCCCCGTTGAGCTCGATGCGGCAGACGTCTTCGTTCCCCATCCACACGTGAACGTGTGGCGGCTCAAAGGGCAGCTCGCGCGGGTATAGCACGAAGCGAAACGGCCCCTCGGTGGCGACTGTCGGCATCCAGTGCTACCTCAATGTATCAGAAAGGATACATTGAGGTAGCCGCCACGAACTTCGCATCAAACCGCGATGTGGGCCGTGCGGTTTCACCGGCAGATAGCTGACCTGTGCCTCCGACTCACCGTCGAGGCTGGCGCCTGCAATTAGCAGAATGTCCTGAACGATTGGACCGAGGCTCACGCACTGGCCGATCACGAACACGCCCATGAGGCAGTTTTCCTGCTACGATCCATCGCGCCACTAACCTGCTCATCGCCGCTGACCTGGTGCTTGAGCAGGAACGCATCCTGCAGCCTGGCCGATCCCGTGTTCGCGTTCCGGCTCACGGTGGAACCTGAGCGACGGGACGCGGAGAAGACACTCGGAAACCAGACCGCGCTGCGTCGGTTGGTGAGCTGGTATGAGGCGCAGCACGCAGGACCGACAGGAGATGGGGAGGCTATTCGAACGCCGGGTCGAGAACGTGGCGCGCCAGTTTCGGGGCCAGACGGACGAAGGAAGGCTCTTTGGCTCCGCAGAACCGATCATGGTTCCGGTCGTGCTGCAGGCTGGTCGGGTGAAGGTCGACGATCCCAAGGGGGAGCACGGGGAAAGGCCCGACGGCTGCGAGATCGACGTCGTGACGAGCGGTGCGCGACCGGCAGATTGTTGGGCTTAGCCTACTTCCTCGCTGTCGACGTTCAGGATTCGCAGCGTCAGCTCGGGGTCTCCCTCAATGCCAAATGCAGCTGGCTCTTTGAAGTCAGATTCCTCAAAGCGAAGCTCGAACCCCCCGTGCATATCTCCGTAAGACCAACCCAGGAGGTCATCGAGAGCAATATCCTCGTCGTATGCTTCGACCTTGTAATCGATGAGGGGAGCTTGGGTCTCCAACCGGAGCAGCCGTCCCCGCACATACCCCCAGCCGGCGCCGGGAATTGGAGCGTAGCCAGCCCAGACGTTAAGAGCCCCACCGAGTGCGGTTTTGAGCAACCGGGCGAGCTCCGTGGCTCCCTGCTGGCGTAGAACGTCAATGGTTGCGGACGAAATGGCAAAGTTCGTGCTCGCATTAGATTCCGCATCGAGGTACTTTTCCAACATTTGGACCTGTTCATCACTTAATCGCGCAATGATCTCCCCTGTGGAAAGATCCAGGACCTGCACGGTAACTCCATCGATCATGGAGCCATCCTCTCCACGCTTCCCTCAGCGTATGATCGCTCATCGCGGCACGTATACTAGCACTCGCCCCGTGGACTAACACCGAGGACTGAGGGAGCGCGACCTGCTGCCGCCTACAACCTCTCCTCCCTCGTAGGGAGTGGTGGGGTGCGGGGGTGCATACTGCTCGCTAAAGAGCAAAACCGGCTGGTAGCCGGCGCGGGCCGGTCAACATGAGATTGGGCGCTGTCATCATCATCCTGCTCGCGAGTCTCGTGGCGGCGTGCGCGACGAGCCCTGGCGGAGCCCCGCGCCCGCTAGCCGAGGAGGCACTCCGAAGCGCGGCGCCGAAGCGCATCACCGCCGCCATCAAGTTCGACCCGCCGACGCTCAACACGAAACTGAATCCCGCCACAGTCGCGGGCGTCGATCAGATCGAGGACCTGGTCAACGCGGGCCTCGCCATCTTCGGCGAGCGCGACGTGCTCCGTACGCAGCTAGCCGAGGCTGTCCCCTCGGCGGAGAACGGCCTGTGGCGGCTCTTTCCCGATGGGCGGATGGAGACCACCTGGAAAATCAAGCCGAACGCGCGCTGGCACGATGGAACACCGTTTTCGTCCCAGGACCTGGTCTTCACCGCCGCGGTGGTGGCGGATCCGGAGATCGCCGTGCTGCGCGACGTCGCCTACACCTTCATCGAGGCCGTGGAAGCGCCCGATGCGCAAACGATCACGGTGAAGTGGAAACAGCCGTTCATCGAGGCGGACGCTATGTTCACCCGCCAGCTGGCGCAGCCCATGCCGAGGCACTTGCTCGAACGGACCTACACAGAGAGCAAGTCGACCTTCACCGAGCACCCGTACTTCAGCATCGACTTCGTGGGCACCGGCCCCTTCCGAGTGCAGGAGCTCGTTGGCGGGAGCCATCTGCTCCTGCGGGCCTATGACGACTATGTGCTGGGCCGACCGAAGATCGACGAGATCCAGGTGAAGTTCTTCCCCGATCCCAACGTCCTGGTCGCCAACGTGCTGGCGGGCGCTGTGGAGGTGTCCCTGGGACGCGGCATCTCCCTCGAACAGGCGGCGCAGGTGCGCGACCAGTGGCGGGAAGGGCGGATGGAGAACGCCTTGAAGAGCTGGCTCGTGATCTACCCGCAGTTCATCAACCCCAGCCCCGCTATCATCGCCGACGTGCGCTTCCGCCGCGCGCTGCTGCACGCCATCGATCGCCAGGAGCTGGTGGATTCATTGCAGTACGGCCTGGTTCAGGTGGCCCATAGCATCCTGAGTCCAAACCAGCCCAGGTACCAAGAGATCGAGGAGCGAAGCGTCGTCCGCTACGAGTACGATCCACGCCGCGCCGTCCAGCTGATCGAGGGGCTCGGCTACGGTCGAGGTCCCGACGGCATCTTCCGCGACGCCGCGGGCCAGCGGCTGTCGCTCGAATACCGGACCATCACCACCGACATCAACCAGAAGACGCTGTTCGCCGTCGCGGACTACTGGCAGCGAGCCGGCGTCGCGACAGAAACCGTGGTCATCCCCACGCAGCGCGCGACTGACCTCGAGTACCGGGCCAACTTCCCCGCCGTTGAGCTGCTTCGCCAGCCCGACGACCTACGGGGCATGTTGCGGTTCCACAGCTCGGAGGCGCGGACCGCGGAGCGTGGCTACACCGGCACCAACAATGCCCGCTACATCAATTCCGATCTCGATGCGCTGCTGGAGCGCTATCGCACCACCATCCCGCAGCAGGAGCGAATTCAGGTCATCGGGCAGATCATCCACCACATCTCGGACCAGCTGAACGCCATGGGCCTGTTCTACGATGGCCAGCCGGTCCTCGTCGCCAATCGGTTGCTCAACGTCGGCCCCGGGCCCGGCGAGTTCACAACGCAGGCCTGGAACGCCCACGAGTGGGACGTGAGGTAGGGGGGCAGGTGTCAGGTCGCAAACAGCAGGGCGCTAATGCTCGGAGAGACAAGTTTGGTGAGCAAGCAAGATCCCTCTCCCCAGCTCTCCCCCGCAAGGGGGGAGGGAGTATTTGCCTCTCCCCTCGCGGGCGAGGCCGGGCCGCGAAGCGGCTCGGGAGAGGGGGCATCCGGCGGAAGCTGAGCAAGCTCGTGTCATGGTGTGCCGGTCGCCACGATTTATGGGAGAGGTCGTTTACTTCGCCGTGCAGTACGGCGACACATCTCCCATCTTGCACTCTGCGCCGTGCCTGGCCAGGTCGGCTTCGAAGTCGCGATGGATGGTTGGATCCTCGTCTGCAAAGGAGATCTCGTCTCCGGTCCTGGCCGACGACCACGCACCCCCACCCGCTTTGGGCTTCTCGCTGCCCCACCCGATCGCCAGGAACATGCAAGGCTCGGCGCCGGTGTTGAAGTGCTGGTGGAACCAGCCCTCGCCCGGTACGAAGACGCTGCCCGGGCCCCAGTCGCAGCGGACCGCCGGCTCCTCGTAGGTCCCGGGCCACATCAGGGTGTAACCCTCGCCCTTGAGGATCAGGACGTTAATGCCGGGCCCGTGGCGATGGGCCCTCTTGTACACGCCCACTGGCCAGGATGAGCTGTGGTTGTGCATGGTGCCGTTCACCAGCGTGAAGCCGCTGCTACGCACACCCGGCCCACGTCCCTCGCTGTAGCCGGCAGTGCCCGCCATGATGGCGGAGCCTAGCACGTCCGCTACGAAGTTGGTGCGGTAACTCCCCCGCGCGTCCCGTTCCGCTTCCTTGAAATAGCCGTCCTCCCCGGTGAAGCGATCGCGGAACTGGTAGGGATTGTTGAACACGAAGTCGAGGCTCTTGAACGAATCGATGATCCGAGGAGCCGAAGTCATCGCGTAGTAACGCGCCGGCTCACTCCCCGACAGGTTGAAATGCTGGTACCAGGCGTTGGGCGGGATGGCGAAGAAGCTAGACGTGTGCCACTCGAACGTCTGCTTCTTGTTCTCGTCGATCCACACGCTCGTGGCCCCTTGGCCGCGGAGCACGTAGACCGTCTCCTCGTAGATGTGCCTGACGGGGTTCGAGGACTCCCGGGGCGCCAGCTCGTAGACGTAGCTATCGTTGAACCCCTGGCTGCCCTCGAGGTTGATGAACAACGCCGATCCGCCGCGTGACTCCCAGGGAGTCAGCTCCACGCCCAGCAGGTTCTTGACGTAGTAGTCTCGGAAGGTGGGGACACCTTCCAGCTCCTTCCAGCGTTCGTAGGGGGACTTGTATCCCCTGCCGCCTAACGGGTTCTCAGCGTCTCTGCCCATGTCGAAGAACGGCTTGTCGGTTGGAACGTTCATCACCGCCATGCTTCTCCCTCGCTTCCGGTTTCGATCAACGCGGATTGTACCGTGCCCATCAAGTTTTTGGGCGGGGAGCTACTCCAATGTCCACGTGTGGACGTCGATCGTCGTGTTGCGTCCCAGACCCGCGAACGGCTTCGGGCCCACCAGGCTCCTGCGGTGCGCGAAGACGTCGACGTTGTAGAAAAGTGGGATGTAGGCAACGTCGTCGAGCAGTTGTTTGTGGAGGTCGGCTTCTCGCTCGGTGCGGCCGTCAGGATCGAGGCTGACCCGCCAGCTATCGAACAGCCGCTCGAAGCTGGGATTGCTGTACCCGCCGGTGTTGGCGCCGCGCCACCGCGTCTGGGGGCTCGAGATCAGGGACGTGAGGAATCGGTCCCAGTAGCTGTCATCGAGGGAAGCACTGCGCATGACGCTGTGGGAGATCCCCCGCCGCTCTTCGACGTTCGTGGCGTTGTCGGGGACGATGTCGGGGTCGGAGGTGATGCCGCCTGCCCTGAACCCATCCACGATCACCAGCCCCTCCGCCAGGTCCGATTCGCCCACGACGGCCGGATTGTGGATCAATACCGTGCCGGCGGCGTTGCGTCGAACGCCGTCGGAGCCCCGCGGCCAGCCCGCGGCGTCCAGCAAGCGCTCACCCTGAGCACGGTCGAACGGGTATCTGGGGATGCCGCGCTGCTCCAGCCTGGCGTACACCGGCCCCGTCTGCATCAGGGCGAGGTCGCCCACCGTTGAGAGGCCGTGGATGATAGTATCGACCAGCGCCTGACGCTCGATCAGGTGCGCCATGGCCTGCCGCACGCGAACGTCGCTGGCCCAGGGGAGCGTGGGGTCGCGGAACTGGAGCTGCATCTGCCGCAGGCGGTTCTTCACGACGCCCACTGTGCCGCCCCCCGACGACTCCCATTGTCGCTTCAGGTCGGCCGCCTGAGCCGCCTCCAGGGATCCGACGGGCGCCATGTCGATGTCGCCCGCGAGAAGATTTGCGGCCAATGTGTTCACGTCTAGGATGTATCGGACGATGAGACGGTCCACCCTGGGGCGGCCAAACACGAAGTCGTCGAACGCGGCCGCTTCGATCTGGCTCCCGAACGTGCGGCTCGTCATCCGAAACGGGCCGAGGCCCACCCACTGGGTGGTCCAGATGGGGCTGTTGGCGAGCCCCTCGGCGCCGGCTAGCGCGTAGAGGTCCTGGAGCAAATGGCGCGGCACCGGAGGGAACTCGGGAGAGCCGGCCACCGCGGCACCATTGAAGACCTGCGGATAGCGCAGGACGAGCGTCTGGGGATCGGGGGTGAGGGCCTCACCGATGAAGCGCACGGCGCGCGGGACGCTCCTGGGGCTCGCCGGGTCCCTGAAGACGCGCATGGAGAACGCGAAGTCCTCGGAGGTGACCGGAGCGCCATCCTGCCACTTGAGATTCGGTTTGAGCTGCCAGGTGACCTCCATGCTGCCGTCAGGGAGGGCTTTCCAGTCACCATCGGCGACCGACGGGACCTTGACCGCGAGCTTCGGCAGGAGGTTGCCATTCGCATCGAAGAAGGTGAGGCCGGCGTTGAAGAGGTCGCCATGCTCGCGGGCATCGGCCCCGGACCCGCCATAGACGGTGTCCGGCTCTTCCTTGAACGCGATGCGCAGCGTCTTCGGCCCGCTGCTCGTGCCGCCACTCTGGGGGGCGGTGCCCGGGGCAGTGCTTGGGGCCGAGCATGAGGCAAGGACCATGGCCAGGCTTGCAACGAGCAGCGCAGCACCATTGAGCCGCGCGCCGCCCCGGTAACCACTGTGGTCTGACGCACCCACCATTTCGCTGCTCCTTTGTGCCCGTCCCCACAGCTTACCAGGGGCATGAATCGCGTGAACCTATCGTGGGGCGGCGTCAACTTCCGGATTGGCCGCCCGCGCCGCGGTTGACACGGCTCAGAGCGCAGCATACCTTTGGCCTTCGGGGTGCAGATCAAGGGAACTGTCTCTACGAGGCAGTTCCCTCCCCCCTTGAGGGGGAGGGGTAGGGAGGGGGGTGCGTCACCGCAAGCCACCCCCTTGCGAACAATGTCCACCTCAGTGCCAGGCCGCCGCTCCGCTCCTCGTTGCATCAGGCCTCGGAAGTCAAACCCGGGAGGTTAGCGACGATGGCCGTCGTTGAGCTTCAACTTCGCGCCCGTTCGCCCCTGGCCGACGGTGCATCCTTCGGCCGAGTGGGGCCCTATGAGCGGCTGGATGGCACCATCCGCTTCGCTGTAGACCCGGCGCACCCCGCCAACCGCTGCATCGTTGACCTCGACCGGGCGGCGGGGGCGGGCGATGGACTCGCCCATTTCCAGGGCGACTTTTGCCTCGTCCAGCCCACCGATCCCACCCGCGGCAATGGCCGCCTCCTCTTCGACGTCGTCAACCGCGGCCGGAAGGTTGCCGTGCGCCTCTTCAACCGCCTCCCGTCGCCGGCTGTCCCCACGGAGGAGATCGACCTGGGCGACGAATTCCTGATGCGACGGGGGTGGACCATCGCCTGGTGCGGCTGGCAGTGGGACGTGGTGCCTGGCCCGGGGCTGATGGCGTTCGAGGCGCCCCAGGCCCTGGCAGCGGACGGGCAACCCATTCAGGGCCAGGTGCTCTGCGAGTTCCAGCCCGTAGACCGAGACCGAGATCGCCTGCTCGCCGACCGGATCCACCATCCGTACGTCGCCGCGGACACCGATGACCCGGAGGCAGAGCTGGCGGTGCGGGACTGGACGGATGGCCCGCGGACGGTGATTCCCCGTAGCCGGTGGCGCTTCGCGCGCGACGAGAACGGGCGGCCGGTGCCCGACGATCGCCACATCTGGCTGGAGGGCGGCTTTGAGCCGGGGCGAGTCTATGAGGTGATCTACCGGACCCGCGTCTGTCCGGTGGTGGGGACGGGCCTCCTGGCGGTACGGGACACCGTTTCCTTCCTGCGCCACGGCACCACGGCGGCAGCGAACCCCTGCGCCGGGCGGATCCAACACACGTACGGGTTCGGCATGTCCCAGAGCGGCCGATTCCTCCGCCACTTCCTCTATCTGGGACTGAACGTCGACGAGGCCGGGCGCCAGGTGTTCGACGGCCTCAATATTCACGTCGCGGGCGCGCGGCGGGGCGAGTTCAATCACCGCTACGGCCAGCCCTCGTCCTCGTCGATCCGTAGCTTCGGCCACTTGCCGCCTTTCCACACCGACCAACTGCTGGAGCGGCAACGGGCGGTTGGGGGAGTGCCCCGCATCGTCGAGACGAACACAACCGCGGAGTACTGGCGCGGCGATTGCTCCCTCCTCCACACCGACCCGGAGGGAGTTCGTGACGTGGAGCCGCCGACGGAGGTGAGGCTCTATCACTTTGCTGGCACGCAGCACGGACCCGGACGTATGCCGCCGGAATTCCTGGGGCCGGATGGATCGCGCAGCGCCAACCCCTCGAACGTCGTGGACTACGCGCCGCTCCTCAGGGCGGCGCTCGAGAACCTGGACCAGTGGGTGAGCGGCGGAGTCGAGCCCCCAGCCAGCAGCTATCCCCACCTCTCGGACGGTACCGCCGTGACACGGGCCGATGCGCTGCAGGGCTTCAGCAGGATCCGTGGGATCGCCGTGCCCCTGGAGGAACAGCTACCGACCATGCCCAGGGTCGAGGTGGGGCCCGACGCAGCGCGGGGAGTCGGCAGCTTCCCCGCGACGATTGGGGAGGCGTATCGAACCTATGTCCCCGCGGTCGATGCCGACGGTAACGAGCTGGCGGGCATTCGCCATCCTGATCTGGTGGTCCCAGTCGCGACGTACACCGGCTGGAACCTACGGGACCCCGAGACCGGTGGGACCGGCCAGATCATCAGCATGCTGGGCTCGACATTCCCCTTTCTCGCCACGGAGGAGGAACGAGCCAGGACCTCCGACCCACGGCCCGCCATCCTCGCCCGCTACAAGGACCTGGACGACTACCTGGCGCGGGTCCGTGCCGCGGCGGAGGAGCTGGTAGGCCAACGCTACTTACTGCCCGAGGATGTCGACGTTGTGGTCGACACGGCGCGCGAGCGCTACCAGGCGTATGTGGGTTGAACCTGGTAGACGGTCGCCGAAGTTCGTGACCCCCCACCCCAACCCTCCCCCGCAAGGGGGGAGGGGGCAGTCTTCCCTCCCCCTCGACGGGGGAGGGCGAGGGAGAGGGTGACGCACCCACTACTGCAGGGGTCACGAATTTTGCGCGACGCTGTACTAGCCCGGGATAGACTATTGCCCGACGAGCTGCGCGGTGGGACCGACCACCCATGGGGAGGATGAGATGCGCGTCAAGGCGGCGGTGCTCTATGGCCAGAAACAACCCTATTCAGTGGAGACGGTGGAGCTGGACCCGCCCAAACGAGGGGAAGTGCTGGTCAAGGTTGGCGCAGCCGGCATCTGTCGGAGCGACCTGCACTTCCAGAAGGGTGAGGCGACGATCGCCATGCCGGCCGTGCTCGGCCACGAGGGGTCCGGCACCGTGGAAGCCGTGGGCGAGGGCGTCACGATGGTCAAAGCGGGCGACCGCGTCATCCTGAGCTTCGTGCCCAACTGCGGTCACTGCTATTTCTGCGAGACAGGCCGGCCGCAGCTGTGCGATGCGCACGCTCGAACGTCCGGCAAGCTCTTCGACAACACGTCGCGGCTGCACACGCTGGCGGGGCAGGACATGGCCCACATGGGCAAGGTGGCCTGCTTCGCCGAGTATGCCGTCGTGCCGCAGGAGGGCTGTATCCCGGCTCCCGCCGCGGTTGGCTTCCCGCAGATGGCCCTCATCGGCTGCAGCGTCACCACCGGCGTTGGCGCCGCGGTGTTCAACGCCCGGGTTGGTCCCGGTGACCGCGTCGCGGTCGTCGGCTGCGGCGGCGTGGGTTGCAACATCATCCAGGGAGCCAGGCTGGCGGGCGCCACCACCATCGTGGCGGTCGACGTCAAGGAGTCGGCGCTGGAATTCGCCACGGGCTTCGGCGCCACCCACACCGTCAACCCGCGGGACGAGGACGCCGTGAAGCGGGTGCACGAGATCACCGACGGCGGCGCCGACTACGCGTTCGAGGCGTACGGCGGTGGCGCAACCACCACGATGGCCGTCGACATGGTGCGCAAGCGCGGCACGGCCGTCATCGTCGGCATCGCTCCCCTGGGCGAGACGGCGGCCATCGCGCCTGTGTCCATCACCCGCATGGAGAAGACCATTCGCGGCTGTTTCTACGGCTCGAGCCAGCCCCGCCAGGATATGCCGCGCATCGCCGACTGGTACTCGCGCGGCCTGCTCAACATCGACGGCCTCATCACGCGACGCTACACCCTGGACGACATCAACCGGGCGTATGAAGACCTCGAGAGCGACGCCGTCGGCCGCGGAGTAATAGTGCTATAGCAGCCGCTATTCTCCGAAGAAAGCCCCCGGAATGGCCTCCGGATGGGTGCGGTCCTGGTACCACTCACTCGCCGGCTTGTAGTCCTTGCGCGACGCGCCCGGCACAAAGTCCTTCGTGCGCGCGGTGATGTGCAGGATCACCAGGGGCTTGTCACCCCCGGCCTTGAACCAGTAGGGGGCTCCGGCGGGAATCATGATCATCTCGTTCTTGCCCAGGACGCCCAGCTCCACGTCGTCCTCGGTGCCGTAGAAGACGGCCTCGCCATCCAGGATGACCCAGGCCGAATCGGTGCCGGGGTGCGCATGGAGGTTGGTTTCTCCCTCCAGGGGCGCCACAACCTGGACCCCGACGCCGAGGGTCTCCGTCCGCGCGAGCGAGTCGCTGGTCTTGCCCTTCCGGATTAGCTGCGGACTGATCTTGGCCAGGGAGAACGGGGCAGGGATCTGGACAGCGGTCATACGGGGTTCCTCCTCTGTACGAACTCCCGGCTATGATAGCCGGGCTGGGCCGCCGGTGCTAGTGGGTCAGTTAGCACGATGATAGCCATGAATTGGTGAGGCGTGAGCGTGACGGCGCCAACGACAAATAGGGCGGCGCGTGTACCCCCGGAGCCACCCAGGGCGTGGCGACGCGCGCGGGCGCGCTCACGCCGCGCGGCCCGTTTGCCGCCCCACGCGAACGGGGTGGGGGCCGTGTTCCACCCACGCACCGTCGCCGTGAGCCATTCTTTCATATCTTGCGTGCTCTCGGAGTGCTGGCCGGCCAGCGCCCCGCGGACCACGATACGCTGGATGGACTCGGCCATGTTCAGCCAGGAGCGCCCAGCGGGGTGTGGGATGGCCGGGCCGCCGCCGTGCTGCCGGTCCAGTGCAGCGAGCCCGACTGCGTTGAAGCGCACCACCAAGTGGGCCACCGCGTGTCTCGACCGCCGGCCAGCAACGCGGGCAGCGTCGATGAACCGCGCCCCATCGGCCACAGCGAGCAACGCCTTCGCGTGGGCCACCCGATCGGCCCGTTCGCTCCCGGCCCGACTGACACGCTCGAGCTCCGTCCGCTCGTCGGCCGTCAGGTGTCGGAGCGGATCCTTCCGTCCGCGAGTCATGCCTCGTCGTCTCCCAGCCTGTCTGTTCTCGTGGCAGGCTGGAATAGCCTGCTCCACTGCGTGCCTCAATTTCGTTACGCTACCCTTCGCTACGGTCACAATCGTGCTAACTGACCCACTAGGCACTCGCCGCGGTGGTCGAGCTGGGGAATTACCCCAGGGTCCGATCCGTGAGCAACTCTCGCATGTGGCTTCAGTAGTGATCCTCTCGATCGCACCGCAGGTTTCGAGCATATCCCAGAGGAAAGTCGGGTCGCGGGCCTCAGGTTGCATAGACGAGGCGCCGCGTCCCCAGGATCTCGTGCCGAAGAAATGGGTTTCGGAGCGACGGTTCGGTCATCACATCAACGGGGCGACCGATGATCTCTGCCAGTTCCTCCTCCAGGTCGAAGAAAGCGAGCCCGGGGGTCTTGCCTTCGTCAAACTCGACCAGGACATCCACGTCACTATCAGGGCCGAAGCCTTGCCGCAGCACCGAGCCGAAGAGCCACAGTTTCCGAATGTGGCGTTTGCGGGTAGTGGCGCCGTGGGCAATCATGAACCGGGTGGAGTCAGGCTCGCGAGGTAGAGCAGCGCCCTTCTTGCTCGGTGGCAAACTGGTCCAACCGTAGCAACTGGTTAGCGGCGGTCTCTTGCGTCAGCAGCCGAGCGGCGCGCTCGAGACACTGGATCTTGAGGCCCACATTGAGCCGCTGGCGGGTTAGTCCGATGCCAGCGCGGCGACGGCCTTCTGCTTGCTACTGCTGGTGGAGCCGCGTGAAATCCCGTTGATTCTGCGTGGCGATTGCAGCGCCGAGATCGGTGGCCGTTCGCAGCCGTTGGTCGTCGCTCTGCCCCTTCAGCCCGAGCTCGTTCGCTACATAAACCAAGTGGCCCGCCGCTCGAAGCTGGCGGGCCACGTCTTTCTTTTCGAGACATTCGTCAAGATATAAGGCCAGCAAGGCGTGTCCTCTTCGCGTCGCGGACGGCTTCCTGGTACTCCTGCTCATCAGCTTGGATCGTCTTCTCAGACGTGCGACGCAGATTCTCGGGAAGCAAACTCAGCGAGTATTGCTGAGCCTCTTCGTCCCGCCTTCGGATCTCGTCCATTTCGTCCGGGTGCTCGCATGCATAGGCCAGGGCCTCAAACACCGCTGGCAGGGGTAGGTCGCGACTTTCCGCGAGGTGCTCGGCCGATTCGCCACCGAACGGACAAATTTGGCCAGTAGGTCTGCTGTGGCATGGCCGAGTGCCTTCGCCAGCGTCATCAGCGTTGCAAAGCGAGGCGACCGATCCCCGTTTTCGATGCGCACGACTGTGACGCGCCCAATTCCGGCGGCTTTCGCGAGTTCTTCCTGGGTCATCCTTTGGGACTCACGGAGTCGTCGGATGCGGTCGCCAAGAGATGACCGCCCGGCTGCGGCAACGCTCTCGATTCGAGGACGGTAGGAGGGGTCACAGTAGTGACGCGCGAAATCCCATGGAAGCTCAACGGTTTCTCCGCGGCGGTTTCGCAGCACAACCTCGTACGGGTTCGGCAGATCCATGCCGTCGAGATTTGAGAGGCTGCCGATCTCGGGGATGTCACCGAAACTGATCATGCCTGTGCACCCGTCGGCAACGACCAACTCGATCCCCTGATCCGAGGCCTCGGCCCGGGTCATCATCCGATCAGCGTTCTTCACGTGGACGGCCAGGCGGGCCACGGCCTACCTCCTGTGGGATACACAGCCTCAGGCTGCCACAAACTTCGAATCAAACCGGCCGTGAGTCCGACGGTTACAGCGGCAAGTACCGGACCTGTGCCTCCCACTCACCTTCGAGGCGGGCGTCTGCAAGGAGCAGAATGTCCTCAATGATTGGACCGAGACTCATGCCCTGGCCGATCACGAAAACGCCCGGCATCGCGTGGCCGGACTGCACCCGCTCGTAGGCATAGCCAACGAGTGTCGACACGTCACTGGTGAGCACGACCCGGCCCTCTGCCGCGGCCCATTGGAGGATCGTCGGATCCTCGGCTCCGGCCAAGCCGGCATCCTGAATCCGCACAAGGTCGAGGTGGGGCTAACGCCTGAGTACAGCGCGAACGATGTCACCATGGACGCTTTCGTCCACGAGATACCGCAGCATCTGCGCCCGTAGCGGCTACAACCGTTGAGCCGGCCGTCGGGCGAGGAGGCGCTCTCGGATGCCTCGCGGCTCAAAGTGCGACTCGATGCGCGCGCGCAGGGCATCGGCGTCCCGTCTCCGCTCCGCCACATAGGTATCCACGTCCGCACGGTGGCGGAGATAGTAGGCGAGTACGGCGTACAGGTCTGCCAACCCAAGCGTCGGGTAGCTGAGGGCGATCTCCTCTCCGGATTTACCTGCGTTGAAGGCTTCGACCACCGTGTCCAGAGGGAGACGTGTGCCTTCTACGAGCACGACCCCGTCCGCCGAGGGGGTGAGTGGAACTCGCTCGGTTGCCTCGGGCTCGATCGACAGGCTCATGATCGGCGCCTCCGCCAACTATCTTATCGCTCGATGATCCGGTACGTCAGGAAGTGTGGGCAGATCTCCCGAAGGCGTGTGCGCAAGGCCGGTATCGGCGGGGAAAATCGGTGCGCGGCTTGAGGTACTCGATCACCTCGCCGCAGGCCAGGATGCTTGTGGCCGCCTCGTGATTCTCCATCCAGGGCCTCACGAGTGGGACGACATCTGGTCTGTTATTGAGGAGGGCGGCCAGAATCGCCGAGTCCAGGAGGTGACGCCTCACAGATCGGTGATCGGTGGGGTTGGACGACTCTCATGGCGGATGCGATCCAACTCCCGTTCTATCTCCTCCCAGCCCAAGGCGCTCCAAGCGCCGATTGCTCTCAACGCGGCCTGGGTCACAACGTTTGAGGTCGCCGCATCAGCGGAAGCTTCGTCGGCAAAGTAGCGCGTCACCTCGTGTCCGTTCTCCTCGAGGACGACGCCGATCAGCGGCTGGTCGCTCTCAACAATCAACCTTGCGGGTTGTTCGGTCATCGTCATCACCTCTATTTGGCGGCAATGAATCGGTGGGCCCGGAGAGATTCGAACTCTCAACCAATGGATTAAGAGTTGGTCGCGGTCAGCTCGTTACCGTCCACAACCGTGCGTTACCGTCGATGTCCGGTCGTCCCCTGTGCGCCGACGTTCGCGGTCGGCCGTGACAGTTTGGCTCATTGGGCATCATTCTGGGCATCAAATCGCGGGGCACCCTTGCGCCGCCTCAAGCTATCCCGCGTTTGTTCGTTACCCGCGGCCACACGCAGTTCCAGTATTCTTTGGCTTACCCAGACACGCCCTCGACACGTGAAAAGAACCGAACTGTTTCATTGGCTGGGCCGAGCCGGACAAGGAGGGGGAGCATACCTGCATCGATGAGTCGACAGCTCGCCCGGTGGGTCGCGAATCTTCGCTACGAGGACCTGCCGCCGGCGGTCGTCGATCGCGCGAAGGGCGTGACCCTGCAGGCGCTGGCGTCGGCGCTCGTTGGCGCCTCGATGCCGGCGGCGCAAGAGGCGCTCAACCTGATGCGTGAGGAAGAGGCGGGTGCCGGCGGAGTGGCCACCATCCTGGCCGACGGGACCAGGCTGACGAAAGCCGGCGCTGCCTTCGTGAACGCTGAGATGATCCTCGCAGGCGGGAAGTGGGACACGTTCCGCATGCTGACCCACCCCGGAACGGCAATCATCCCGGCGGGCCTCGTGGCGGCGGAGGTCGAAGGCGCTTCAGGTAAGGACTACATCACCGGGATCGCGGCGGCCTACGAAGTTATGGAGCGAATGGCTGCCGACTTCATCCCGACCGTGATGGCGCGGGGGTTCCACCCCGGACCCGTGTTCGCCACGTTTGGTGCGGCCATTGCCGCCGCGAAGGTGACGAAGCGGACCGAAGACCAGATCAACGATACGATCGGCCATTGCGTGAGCCTGGCCGCGGGGAACGTCGAGGGCGGGAGAAGCGGCGGACGGGCCGTCCGTGAGGGCACCTCGGTGCGCAACGGCCTGCTGGCGGTCGCGATCGCAAAGCAAGGCATCCCCGGGGGCGAGACCACCCTCGAGGGGGAGGCCGGCTTCTATCATTCCTACGCCGGCAACAACGCCGGCAAGCTGACCTATAGCTTTACAGGCCAGACGCGAGCGAGCCTCGACGCGATCACCGAGGGCCTTGGAGCAGACTGGCTGTTCCTCGAGACGCTCTATCGGATCTACTCGGGGGTACAACATCGCCCACGTCGACGTGACGGCGAAGCTCTGCGAAGAGAACGACATCAAGCCGGAGGACGTCGAGCGCGTCGAGGCCGTGGTGAACTGGCTGGAGACGCAGTACCCCAGCCCAGCCTTTCCGACGCCCGGCACGGATGGCCTCGCGCGAGTGGGAAGCACGCATTACTTCTCGGCCTACGGCGTCGTCGAGCGAGGGTTTCCCATGCTACGCACCGGACGCGAGGGCGGCGATCCGCCAGCGGTGCTTGACCTCATGACGCGCGTCGCGCTGATCCCGTCTCACACCCAGACCCTGTTTGGGCCGAAGGTCACGATCTACACGAAGGACGGGAAGAGCTACACGCGCGAGGGGTCCGGCCGCGAATTCATCTGGGACTTCGACGAGGAGGCTCGCCGGATTCAGGGGGTGGTCGCTGGTATCCCAATCCCCGCTGCCCAGTTCGACCAGCTGATCTCGGCTTGCGGTCGGCTCCAGGGCCTCACGAGGGCCGACCGGCTGATTGAGCTGACGCTGACTTGACAACAACCCAGATAGGTTGGCGAAGTCCCCACACGAGTGTCGGGGGACTCCTTTTGGATGCGCCTCTCCGGAGCATTGTCAAGGGCAAGGGCTACCGCTACGTCCGCCTCTCTCGACGACGGCACCTACGGCGCTGGCTCTTTGGCTCGAGCTTATTCGTCCCTTCCAAAATACATGCGGCGGTAGGGCAAGGTGATCACCTTGCGCGAGACCCGGGCGTCGATGACCGTAGGTGCCGGGTTGGCGACCCACTCATCAGCCGCGACCCGCACCTCCTCGATGGTGCGAGCCAGCGTGCCTTTTCCGCCCAACGACCTCATCACCCCACCCAGGTCCGGTGTGGTGATGGTGGCCAGCTCGGCGTCCATCTGGTGCGCGTGGAACTTATGGTACTCAGAGCCCAGCGCCTGGTCGTTCAGCACAACGGTCAGCAGGGGCATCTGCTCGCGTACCGCGGTCTCCAGCTCGGCAAGGTGCATGAGCGTGCTGGCATCGCCGTCGACCAGCAGGGTCGGACGATTGGTCGCTGCCACCGCGCCGATAGCGGCCGGCAGCGACTGACCGATGCAGCCGAACCAGTGGGCAGCCATCACCAGTTGCCGCGGCCGGTTGCAGATCATGGTCGTGAACCCGGCGCTGGCCCCACTCCCAGTCAGGAGATTGAAGTCGGTGGGCACGACATCGTCCAGCACGCGGCAGACTTCGCGAGGATCGAGTAAACCGGGCTCGATGTCGAACTCGGCGAGATCCTCGAAATGGTGAGCCAGCTTGTCCTTGACCTGGGCCGTGCGGTAACCGGTGTTGTGGTATGACCGGGTATCCAGCTCGGCTTTTAACGCTTCTACACCCAGGCGGGCATCGGTATGCACGTACACGTCGGCGGCGCGGCCGTCGCCCATCATGGTGTGAGGCTTGATGTCCAACTGCACGTACTTGGCGTTGGGATAGATGTAGCCGTGCTCAGTGGTGTATCGGTTCAAGCTAGCCCCAATGCCGATGACCACATCGGCTTCCTCGAACAGCTGCATAGCGGTTCGCGTGCCGTAAAAGCCTGAGATGCCGACGTGATAGGGAGCCTCGGCCAGCCAGTTCTTGGCCATAAGGCTGGTTGCGATGACGGCGCCGATGCGTTCGGCAAGCCTGAGCACGGCCTCACCCGCTCCCGACCAGATGGCTCCACGGCCCACGAGCACGACCGGCATCGCGCTCTTCGCGATCAGGTCCGCGGCCTGGGCGATAGCCGCTGCGTTGGGCGCAACGGTAACGCTGGGCAACAACGTAGACGAAAGCCTGTAGG
This sequence comes from uncultured Chloroflexota bacterium, assembly GCA_964417895.1. GTDB lineage: Bacteria > Chloroflexota > UBA6077 > UBA6077 > SHYK01 > CAYQJS01. The sequence goes on from CAYQJS010000030.1 coordinate 53,785, forward strand.
GCTCGTCGTCCTCGTAGTCCTTCTGTTGGATGTCCATCGGGCAGCTCAACATCACGGGACGCGACTCGGTTTTGGCCAGGTAAAACGCCTGACGTACGACGTCGTCCGTCACATCAGCCGAAGTCAAGCGGACGAACCCGGCTTCGCAAGCCTCGGCGAAGCGAGATTGGTCGAAACGCTGGATGTACTCCTGGTCGGTCGTCGGGTACTCACCCACGAAGGCGACGAGCGCCGATGAGGCCCGCGAGGCTGTCACCAAGGCGGTGGCTAGCTGGGAAACGCCCGGGCCACAGGTGGCCGTGCACACCCCAACGTGATGTGTGGCGCGGGCCCATCCGTCGGCCATACCCAGGCCTGCACCTTCGTGGCGGACCTCGATCATCCTCACCCCGTGCTTGGCGAGTGCGTGCATCCAGAACATGTTGCCGTCGCCCATCATGCCGAAAATGGTCCTGGTGCCTTCCGCAGCGAACGCATCGGCCAGCCGCTCGTACACCTTCATTCTGTGTCTCCTTCCGTCTCCTGCTCCTTCCGGGCGGTTGCGGCACCCGTCACGCCAGCGCAGCGCTTGACCAGACTGTCCGCGAACTCGCTGGACATGCGCTTAACGACAATGGACGCCCCGCTCTCGATCAGCCCGGCCAGCTTGCCGGAAATCTCGACCTCACCATCGATGGCCACGGTAGATCCGGATTTGGCCTCGTCCGTGACCTCGAACGTCATCGTAGACGTAAAGCGCGTCCCACCCTGGTTGTCCTTGCCGCGGGCAGCGGCGTTGCCAACCATCGCGGCATCGTCCAATTCCAGCGTCACCCGGGTATGAAACGACACCTTGACCGGCCCGAACTTGACTGTCACGCTCGCGTCGAACGAACCATCTTCCTGTTCCTCCCCGAGCGAAGCGCCGGGCACGCAGCTCACGACCGCCCGTGGGTCGGAGATGACCCCCCAGACAGTTCGTGAATCTGAAGGAACGCCAAAGCTCTCGTGAATGTCGATCATGAATGGCGCCTAGTCAGGTGACGCGAACGCGCCGTACCAAACCGCTAATCCCTAGCTGCGTCGAACGGTCATATGATAATAGGCGGAACACCCCGGCTAGGGGAGGTGACAGACACTTTGGCAAGACAGCTCAAGCACCAAGCACAGCGTGGGGAGGATCCATGGCGGCGACGAACAAGGTTCGCATCGGGTTCATCAGCGCAAGCGGGGCGACCAGTCCGCACTTCGAGGGGTTTCGGGCGCTGATTCCGGGGGACGTCGAGTTCGACTTTGAGGGCCTGGGGCTCGATCGCGGATCCATGTACGTCGCGGAAGACCGCGCGCAAGCCACCATCCGCTCGGCGCAGACGGTCGAGAAGCGCGGCTGCCAGGGCATCGTCGTGAGCGGCGCACCGGCCGAGGTCCTCAATCCGGACCTGCAGCAAAAGCTGCAGGCCGCGATCAAGGTGCCGGTGGCGACGGCGATGACCTCGTCCGTGGCGGCGCTGAAGAGCTTTGGAGCCCGCCGCGTGCTGCTCATGACCCCATTCGATGCAGCCACGAATCAGAAAATCAGGGCCCACCTGGAAGCGCGTTCGATCGTGGCGGTCTCGCCTTCGACGGCGTTCGGTGCGATCGACGAGGCAATGCGCCTGACTCCAGAGGAAGTCCATGCCTTCGCACAAGCCTCGTTCGAGGCGGCCGGCGCGGTAGACGCGGTCTACTTCCAGGGTGCGGTGCTCGATCCCCTGGAGATTATGGACCGACTGGAGAGCGAATTCGCCTGTCCCGTGGTGGCCAGCAACCCGGCCATGCTCTGGTTCATCCTCAACAAGGTCGGGCGTAGCTATCAAATCGACGGCTGCGGTCGCCTATTGCGGGAGTGGCCCACCCCGGTCGCCTGAGCCCGGCAGCTCTGCCTACCTCAGATTCCGCAGCCGGTCGCGGTAGAGCTGTCCCCGGCCACGACCGCGTTCTTGATCCTGGACATCCAGCAGAGCAACTGCCCGCGGCGACCTGACTGCCTGGCCTGTCTGCCTAGGATGGCGGCTCTCCTCGAGCGCGCTCGCTCAGCTGGTGTCCTGGTGGTCTACACCGGCCGAGCAGTGGAAATCATGCCCGAGGTTGCCCCCCGAGAAGGGGAACCGTTCCCCACCAGCCGGGGCCCGGACAAGTTTTACGAATCCGACCTCGACCAGATTCTCAAGAACGCGGGCGTCACGACGTTGCTTGTAGTGGGGAGCTCGGCCATCGCCGCCGTATTGAGGACCACCGGGGCGGCGACCCAGCGCGGATACACGGTGGTCGTCGCCGAGGACGGCATCTCAGCCGATAGCGACTTCGAAGTCTTCTATGCGCGCTACCACATGCTGCGTGGGAATCCTGACAACGCCCCGCTCGCCGAGCGCGCGGTGACGCTCACCCACATGGAGAACGTCACCTTCGCGGGATCGTGCCTAGCTAGCTAAACTTCGTCCGGGGAGAGTTCGAGCTTGCCGCCCCGGCCGCGAATCATACGGCCGCTGAGCTCCATGGGCGCTTCCGCCGCCCACACCACGCGCATCCCCAGGTCCATATCGATCTTGGCGGCCGCCTCGCTGACTTCCTCAGGGGTCATCTCGTCGGTGGCGTCGCCGGCGGGGCCGCCAGGGCCGAAGGCCAAAACGCAAACGTTCTTGTCCAGCTCCTCGGAGGCGACCTCCTGGGTGAAGGCGCGGATCGCGACCTTCGAGGTGTGGTAGACGGTAGCACCGGGAGGCCCGCCGTGGACTCCGTGGCCGACGCTGCCTTGGCCGAAGTTGATGATGTGGCCGCCGCCTTGAGCTTCCATGTAGGGGAGCGTGTAGCGAGTGGTGTGGAAGGTCCCGATCAGATTGGTCCGAATGACCTTGTCGAAGAAGTCTGGCTCCATCTCGGCGATCCGCGGCCAGCGCTCGACGCCGGCGTAGCGAAAATGGGTCACGATCCCGGCGTCGTTCACGAGGACGTCGATGCGCCCGTAGTGCTGATGGATCTGGTCGATAGCTGACTTCACCTGCTGAGGATCCCGCAGGTCGACCTGGAAGGTCAGCACCTCAACTCCGTAGGCCCGACATTCGGCGGCGGTCTGATCGAGGGGCCCAATGTCGATGAGGGCAAGCTTGGCCCCTTCCGAGGCAAAGGTGACGGCGATCGACCGGCCGTGGCCGCGATGGGAACCGGTAATGGCGACGACTTTGTCTCGTACCGACATGCGGGCGAAACCCCTACGCTAAGCTCCGTTGGGGAAAAGTCCAGCGATAGGTCCAGGGAGCCTTTGACTCGCTTGGCCTATCGCGTGTGGGTGGTCGGCTACGCGCTAGCGTGGGCCGCGGCAGCTTTCATTTCCGTGGGCTCAGCCGCGTCCAGGTGAAAGTAGCGGATCGCGTTCCCCGCCGTTAGCTGGCGCTTCTGAGCTTCTGGCACCCCGGCGAAAATGCGCTCGATTTGCTCCATCGAATGCGGCCACTCCGTAGGCTTATGGGGGAAATCGGTCTCCCAGATGGCGTTCTCTACGGGTAGGTAACCGAGCATGAGGAGCTCGAGCCCAAACCGGTCATCCATGAACCCCCACAGGCAGTGCTCCTTGATGATCTCGCTGGGCATGCGCTCCAGAGGCTTGAGGCCTTCTGCTTTCTGGTACTGGAAGCGGTACTTCTTGAAGAAAACGTCCATATTCGCGAAAAAGGCCGGAACCCAGCAGATCAGGCTCTCGGCAAGGTAGACCTGCAGCTTGGGGAAGCGGTCGAACACGCCATTGACCGCAAGGAAGGAAGCGACGACGCCGGCCTGGGAGGTGAAGGGGATGCAGATGCGGCTCGCCAGATACTCACCCCCCCGGGGAGTCGGAAGGCCGTGCACCGTGACCGGCATATCCATCTCGGTCACGGCAGCCCAGAACCGGTCGTCTTCGGGCTTTAGCTTCGTGGAGCCATTGGGCCAGGATCGCAGCACGATCCCTTTTAGCCCGAGCTTGGCGCAGTGCTCCAGTTCGGCCATGGCATCAACGAGGCCGGTGGTTGGCATCACACCCATGGCGAGAAGCCGATCGGGAGCTACGGCGCAGTACTGCTTGGCGAGGAACTCGTTGTAGCCATAGAAGATCGCTGGGATCGCACTCTTGTCGGAGATCTTGTCCCACATGCGCGTTGAAGAACCCGGAAACAGGATCTCCGCATCGATTCCGTCCAGGTCCATCTCACGGACCCGCTGCTCGGGCGGGCCGCCTCCAGGCATTTCATCCAGGTTCACGTGCTTCTCGCGGTCCCAGTCCTCCGGGTCCACACCGGGGCTGTGCTCCTCGCGCAAATAGATGGCACTGTTCTCCGCCAGGATGCCGGTGCTTCCATCGGGCATCTCGATGGCGCGCGGGGCGAGATGCCGATACTTGGGGGCGACCCAGTGCCGCCACTGCTCGGGACTGATCTCAAGGTGCCCGTCGCCGGAAACGTACCGATACTCTCTTGCCATGATGCCCTCCCCCCGTCTTATTTTCAGCATCTTACGCTCATTGGCTACTCTCTGCTAGCGGGGTGGCGATGGAGATCCTGGGCCATTCGCAGATCACGACCACCATGGAGATTTACACGGACGTCCTGACAGGGCCACAAGTCGAGGCGATGGAGCGCGTCAGCGAGCTCCTCATGGGGCGAAATTGAAGGTCAGTGTTGTCAGAAGTGTCGTCGCCCGGATATGGAGCCCCTGCTGAGACGGGGAAAGCGCCCTCGTTTCGTGCCTGAAAATTGGTGGGCCCGGAGAGATTCGAACTCTCAACCAATGGATTAAAAGTCCACTGCGCTGCCGTTGCGCCACGGGCCCTTAGAGGATGTGTTTACCCCTGTCCAAGAGTATAAGTCAGCCCGTTCCGGCGCCGTCGCCTGCCGAGCCACGGTGGCCAGGGTGTAGAGTTCCGATTTGGCGGGACGTCCGGTGACCCGTGGCCTGATGCAAATGCATCAGACAGGCCCTCGGAACAGGCGGCCGGATCTCCTGTCCCCCGGTCACTTGGTTCAGGCGTCCCTTCCCGTAGAATGCGCTTCTGTACCAGCCCGTGTTGCAGGGTCCGGCGACACCCCGGGGATCGGCGTTTGAGCAACGAGTCGCATTGCTAGGGGAAAGGGGTTGGGCCGAATGCCTCCACGCTGACGCCACGGACGCCATACCTGGCGAGGAGACCTACGGATGAGTGTTGGACGGTTGGACGCGAAGCTCATCGGGGAGAACGTAAGGGCGTGGCAAGCGCGGCAAAATTTGACCGTCGCCTAGTTGGCTCAGAGGGCCGGCGTCGCCCCAGCAACCATAACCGGCTACCGGCGTGGGACACTGCGTGAGCCTCAGCTCGATACGGTGCAGAAAATCGCGAATGGCTTAGGCGTGCAGCTCCCTGAGATCATCGGCGAGGCTGACGTCGGCGTGACGCGTCAGGACTTACAGGGCACGGTCGCCGACGTTGCGTTGACACTGAACCGTGCGGTACAGGCACTCGCGCAATGGGATTCTGAGCATCCCGAGAACGCCAAAGAAAAAACGTAACCCGAAAACTGTCTTGCTAGCCAACCACACGGCCAGATAGGGCCGCTTCGAGAGGTACTGCGATGACAGTGTGGTTCATTGCGTGAGCAAGCCACAAGCAGAATACGTGAGGGAAGCGATTGGTCGTCGGCTGAAGGAGTGTCAGCTGGAAATGCACCCCGACAAGACGCGCATCGTGTACTGCAAGGACGGACGGCGGTGGGGCTCACATGAGCACACCAGCTTCGTGTTCCTCTCTTACGAGTTCCGGGCGCGGCGAGTCAAGAGCAGAACCGGCAGGTACTTCGATGGGTTCAACCCCGCCATCAGCCCCACGGAAGCCAAGCGCCTCCGGCGCGAGATGCGGTTGTGGCGACTCTGTCGGTGGACGACCAAGACCCTGCACCAGCTAGCGGCCTGGGTAAACTCCCGGGTCCAAGGCTGGATCAACTACTACGGACATATCTGCAGGTCCGCGCTCCTCCCTATCCTGCGAGGCCTCGACGGGCATCTTGCCCGATGGGCGAGGCGCAAATACAAACGGCTCTCCAACAGCCGGAACCGGGCATATCGGCTCCTTCGTCGGGTCCACCCACAGGAACCCGCACTGTTCGCGCACTGGCGGTTAGGGGTTCGGCCTTAAGGTTGGATGGCACGAGCCGGATGAACCGAGAGGTTCACGTCCGGATCTGTGAGAGCCGGGGGCTGCAATGCCCCCGGCTACTCGGCAAATTAGAGATCGCGCTTCCTTTCTTGTCGTCCGGCGTCGCCTTGTGTCGCAGTCTTTCGGCGCACGTAACTCCCAACGTAACTACCAACAAGCTTGCATGGTGAAGCAAGTAAACCGCGTTGGCGGAGCCGTTTGGAAGCCGTCGACTTGAAAGAAGGAGGGGGGCGCCACCAGGCTGCTGCATGCCATTCCTAGGCTCTTTGTGCGCTATGACCATGCGTTGCCAGATCTTGCCCATGATTTGCGTCCGCATGTGCAGCGTGTCGCGAGTGTCCTGCCACGCCGCCAGCGGAGACTAGGCCACTCGAAGCTTGGCCCAGCAGGTCCGGTCGCCGGCGAACCCCCTGTCGGCTCGTTGGGCGAGGCGCTTCTTTGTTCATAGACTGCTTTCTGGGCGCGCCGCGATAGCGATGCGCTCCAGCGCCGACTCAACGGCTGCCGTTTCGCTGTCGTGAATATGTGCCGCGAAATGGCGTTTGACAGTCTCCAGGTGGATCGGCACTGCCTGCTCGAGCTTCTTTGCCCCGACTTCCGTGAGCGCGATGTGCAGGCTCCGCCTATCGCCCGGGCGCGCCAACCTCTGGACGAGCCCGGCCGCCTCCATACGGTCGATTAGCCTCGTCAGCCCACTCTTGCTGAACAAGATTGCGTTGGCGAGCTGGGTCATAGTGAAGCGCTGGGACGGCGCCTCATGCAATTGAGCCAGAACGTCGAACCAGGTGAGCGGCAATCCGCACGTTGATTCGAGCTCACGGCTGAGGATCGCTGCAAGCGCTTTATGCGCCGCGAGGAACGCGGTCCACGCTTTTTGTCGTAAGGGGGTCAGCTCCTGGCGGGCGAGTTCCCAGAGGGTCAGGCCGTCCCAGAGAATGGTCAATCTCCGCTCACCACGTCGCCGACCCGGCCTGACTCAATCCACGGCCGAAATGTCGTGTTCGATTGGTTGCCCCGGGGTAGTGTAATGGATTTCTGTTGTCCGGAATATAATACGCTCCACAACTATTGTAGAGAGTAATACCACTTGTTTCGTTTGAATCAATAGTTGAAGAGGAGAGAAGAAGGATATGGCCGAGCAGATCATTACAGTCGTCGGTGGTACCGGTGCTCAGGGAGGCGGCGTCGTCGACGCGTTGCTGGCCTCGGGCCAATATGCAGTTCGTGTTGTCAGCCGCAATCCTGCGAGCGAGTCGGCCGAGATGCTCAAGAAGCGCGGTGTCCAGGTGGTGAAGGGCGATCTGCTCGAGCCGAGCAGCCTGCGTGCTGCCTTCGAGGGCGCTCACGGAGCCTTCCTGGTCACCAATTTCTGGGACCCCACGCAGATGCAGAAGGAGACCGAGATCGGCAAAGCGGCCGTGAAGGAGGCGCGGGCTGCCGGTGTTCAGCACTTCATCTGGTCGACGCTTCCCGATAGCGAAAAGCTGAGCGGCGGGCGGCTCAAGGTTCCGCACTTCACGGGTAAGGCACGGATTGATGCCGCGGTGGAGGCGGCGGGTTTCCCGCGCCATACGTTCGTGCAGGCGCCGTTCTACTTTCAAAACTTCCTGGGCATGCTGGCGCCGCAGCCGTTGCCGAATGGAGGACGCGGCTGGACGGTCCCGATGGATCCAGCGGCGCGGGTGATCCACGCCGGTGACGTGAACGACGTCGGACGGGCCGTCGCTGCGGCCTTGGCCGCCGGCGACAAGCTTCGCAACGGGAGCTATCTCGCCGTGTGCGGCGGCGTGTACTCGTGGAACGACTTCGTCAGCACGCTGAATGTGCAGGGCCATGACGTCCAGGTGCAGAGGGTGCCCGCCGATGTCTACGACACCTTGTTCCCGGGGGCGCCCGAGGTGCGGGAGACGTTCGAGTACTTCGAGCAGTGCTTCTACTTTGGGCCGGAGAGGGAGTCGCGGATTGCCGCTGCGAAGGCGCTCTGCCCAGACGGGTTCATCGGCTTTTCCGATTGGGCCAAGCTCAACCTGGCGCCGACCAACGAGAAGAGATGACCGCCCTGAGCAGGGGTGGAGACAAGAGGATTCATGTCGGCATCATCGGCGCCAATCCGGATCGCGGATGGGCGGCAAATACGACCTTAGTATCTTACCAGACAGCTGTTGACTAACCATTCAGACGATGGCCTGCGAAAGCGCAGAGCCAGCTATAGAGAGGACTGCAATGTCTATCGATTTCGGACTTCTACTCATTCGGGGCGTGGTGGGCCTCGTCCTCGCAGCCCACGGGGCCCAGAAGCTCTTCGGCTGGTTCGGCGGCTATGGCCTCCGACCTACGGCCAGCTTCATGGCCACGACAGGGCTCAAGCCGGGTCTCTTCTGGGCGAGCCTCGCCGGCCTCTCGGAGCTTCGCGGCGGGGTGCTGCTGACGCTGGGTTGGTTCAGCCCGCTCGGCGCTCTGGGCATGATTGCCGCCATGACCACCGCGATCACATTGATGCATTGGGGACGTTTCTTCGCGAGCAACAACGGTATGGAGTTCCCGCTGGTCCTCGGACTAGCAGCGCTAGGCATCGCTGTGGCTGGGCCAGGCCGTTATTCGCTTGACCAGGCCATGGGTATCGCCCTGCCGATTGCGCCGATCCTCGCCATCGGGCTCGTCGGCATAGGTATCTCCGTGACCATCTCGAAAAGCATGGCGATAGCCGCCCGCCGCAAGCAAGCTGCTGAAGCCACCGCCGAGGTCGTTCCGGTCGCCGCCTGAGTCTTCGTGGACCGCGTAGTGCCAACTTCGTCGGGCCAAAATCTTGATCCTGCCTCCAGATACCACCTGGCCGAAGCCAGAACGGACCTAATCCAAATGCCCACTGTTACCGCCACGAATCCGCTACGTATAGATAGAAGGCGAGACCGGCCGAGCCGGGCGGGCCAACCGACGGAACGGGAGAACGAATCCGTGTTGCAGGACATCGAGGTTACTAAGAGCTCGCGTTGGGTTGCCCTGGTGGTGCTCTGCACCGGCATGCTGATGATCGTGCTCGATCAGACTATCGTGAATGTGGCTCTGCCCTCTATTCAGAGGGAGCTCGGGTTCAGCCAGGCCAGCCTGGCGTGGGTGGTGAACGCTTATCTGATCGCGTTCGGCGGCCTTTTACTGCTGGCTGGGCGGCTGGGGGACCTGATCGGCCGCAAGCGAATTTTCCTGAGCGGGTTGACCGTGTTCATGGTGGCCTCCGCCCTGTGCGGGCTGTCGATTAGCCAGGAATGGCTGGTCGTGGGGCGCTTCGTGCAGGGGGCGGGAGGCGCGCTGACCTCAGCCGTGATCCTGGGGATGATCGTGACCATGTTTCCCGAACGCGGGGATCGAGCGCGAGCCATCGGGATGTACAGCTTCACCGCATCGGCGGGGGCGTCCATCGGGCTTCTCCTGGGTGGGGTGCTGACGGAGGCCATTAACTGGCACTGGATCTTCTTCGTCAACGTCCCGGTCGGAATCGTGGCGGCGTTCATCGCGGTACGCGTGGTCGAGATGGATGAAGGACTCGGCCTTGGAGAAGGGGCAGACGTGGTGGGCGCCATCCTGGTGACGAGCGCTTTGATGCTCGGTGTGTACACCATCGTGGGGGGCGCCGAACTGGGCAATGGCCCCGCGCTGGTGCTGGGTGTCACCACATTACTGCTGTTTGGCGGGTTCTTGATCCGCCAGGCTACGGCGGCCAGGCCCCTTTTGCCGCTCCGCATCTTTCGGTCGCGCAACGTCTCGGGAGCCAACCTGATCCAGGTGCTGATGGTCGCTGGGCTGTTCGGCATGTTCTTCATGTCGAGCCTGTATCTGCAGCGCGTATTGGGTTACGGGCCGCTCCAGATCGGCCTGGCGTTCTTGCCGGCAGCGGCCATCATCGGGGCGCTTTCGTACGATCTGTCCGGGCGGCTCAGCATGCGTATCGGACCGCGGAAGGTGCTCATTCCGAGTCTGGTGCTGCTGGTGGCTGCGCTGAGTTTGTTGACCCGAGCTCCGGTGGATGGGCAGTATCCACGAGATTTGCTGCCCGCGATGCTCTTGGTTGGGGTGGGGATAGGGCTGGCGTTCCCGGCCCTGATGATGCTCGCCATGTCCGACGCGACGCCCAGCGACGCGGGGCTGGCGTCCGGCCTGATCAACACCACCGCTCAGGCAGGAGGGGCCATGGGGCTGGCCATCCTGGCTGCGTTTGCCTCCGGGCGTACCGCCCAGCAGCTGGGCGAGGGAGCGAGCGCCGCCGCTGCCCTCACGAGCGGTTATCACGTCGCGTTCGGGCTGAGCGCGGGCCTGGTTCTCATGGCCATCGTGCTGGCGGTGACGGTGCTGCAGCCGGTTCCGGTTGAGGCGTTGACCTCAGCGGACTGAGCACGCTGGGCGGGCTTTCTCGCATCCAGGCGGTCCGCCACCTCAACCCTCCCGCGCCAGGGGGGAGGTAGTCTCACGGGAGGCGGAGAGAGTTCTTCGTGCTGAGGAAGACGAACGGAGCGTGGAAGATCATTGCGTACTGGTTCAATAGTTGAAGAGGAGAGAAGAAGGACATGGCCGAGCAGATCATTACAGTCGTCGGTGGTACCGGTGCTCAGGGAGGCGGCG
>CAYQJS010000031.1:0-41534 GCA_964417895.1 uncultured Chloroflexota bacterium
CATGCTTAGCTTGGCCACCACTTATGTATAAGGATGAGCCCAGAGGGAGAGGGGGGAGGCTAGGCCGGCCGAAACTTTGGCAGCGTGCACTCCGGCGTCGCATCCTCGAAGACGACTTGCACCGGCATGCCGACCTTCACCTCTTCCCACGGAACCTCGATGACGTTGCTGGTCAGAACAACGTTGTCGTCGGTGCCGTCAATCGTGATGTTGGCGATGGCGTAGGGCGCATCCCTGGCGAACGCGGGGACTGAGACATAGTGCACCACGACGTACGAGACGACCTTCCCCGTCTCGGGTACCTTCGCCCATTCGAATTCCCACGAGTAGCAGGATGGGCATACGCCCTGGGGGGGCCAGCGGAAGCGCCCGCATGCTGTGCACCGCTGCGCGCGCAGCTCGTGTGCTCGGCACGCGTCCCAGAACGGCTTCGTGTCGGGGTCGGGCGTCGGCACCGGTTTCGCATACTCGACGGCAGTGTCCATCCCGCTTACCCCCTTCGAAGCAGCATCGAGCTGCCGCCCGCTTCGCCGCACACCAGGGCGATCTCCGGATTCCGCACCTGCCGGCACATCGACCGATCGTAGGTATGCGGCCCCTCGCAGAGGTCGTCCACTACGCCTTCGGGACGGAGCTGCTGCACCGCCTCAATGACGTGGTTCTGTCCGTGGATGTGTGCCTCAGAGAGCAGCCCGCCGTGCGTGTTGACCGGGCACGAGCCATCAAGCTTGTTGTGGCCCTCGCGTACCCATGCCCCCACCTCCCCCTTCTCGACGAGGCCGTAGTCCTCGATGTGCGTCAGGCACATCAGTGTGAAGGGGTCGTAGATCTCGGCGAAGCTGACGTCCTTGGGCGTGATCCCCGCCCCTCCGTAGAGGAGTGGAGCGGCGTTGGCCGCGTTGGTCTCCCACAGCCCGCTTGTCGGGCCCGAGCCTCCGACGCCGGACATGATGGACACTGGCGTTTGCTTGAGGTCACGCGCCCGCTCCGCGGAGGTGATGACCATCGCCACCGCGCCGTCCGTCTCCTGGCAGCAGTCCAGCAAACGGAAGGGGTAGACGATCCAGCGCGAGTTCTGGTGGTCGTCGATGGTGATCGGCCCCTTGGGGCGCATCATGGCCTTGGTGTTCAGCAGCGCGTGCTCGCGCTCGGTGACTGCGAGGTGGGCGAAGTCCAGGCTCGTCGTGCCGTATTTGGCCATATGCGCGGTCGCGACGTGGCCGAAGGTCGCCGCCGCGTGATGGTTGCCGAACGGTGTCCTGAACTGGTCTTCTCCACTGACCTCCTCGGCTCTGCGGGTGCGAGTTCCGCGTCCCTCGCTGTACCGGTTCATCGCTCGGTACAGGAGAACGTAGTTGCAGATGCCCGCATGGACGATCGAGGCCGCCGTCATCACGGCGGAGCAGTTCCAGCTCCCTCCCCCGTTGTTGAACACCTCGAAGTTGCACTTCTCGAGGCCGAGCCCCCGCACCATCTCACGCGGCGCAGCCGTGTCGGCGTGTTTGTGGAAATGCGTCATCACCCCGTCGATCTGTTTTGGCGAGAGGCCGGCGTCGAAGATCGCCTTGAGGCTTGCTTCGAGCGCGAGGTTCAGCGCCGTGGTGCCGGAATGGCGGGTAAACGCCGTCCAGCCGATCCCGACGATGGCTGTCTTGTCCTTGATCGCTTGCTCAGGCATGGGCTCCTCCTTCCGTGCCTTGCCCCTTCCCCCCTGGAGGGGGAAGGCTGGGATGGGGGGCGCCCCCCTCCCTAACCCTCCCCCGCAAGGGGGGAGGGGACAGTGGGACGCGCCCTCACCCCCGCCCTCTCCCAGAGGGAGAGGGGGATGGAATCACTGAATCGTCCAGGTATGCGAGCTCATCGCGAGGCGGCCGCGGTTCTTCGGCGGCACGCGGTTAATCCCGCTCACGTTCGAGCGGACCGCCGCCACCTCGGCGTCGTAGTACAGCGGGAGATAGGGCAGGTCGCGCAGGGCGATGAGCATCATTTCGCGGAAGGGCACGATCTTGGCGTCGAAAGGAAACGCGCCCTCGATGGCCTTGTCCAGGGCCTCCACCTCCTCCGTGCAATAGCCCGCAGGATTCGACCGATGATAGGACCAGTTGGTTCGCCACGGCGCGCGCTCGCACGAGTACCGGCTCGTAGCCCCACCGACCGGTGAAGACACCATCGCGTGGTTACGGATGCCCGGGAACTTGGCCATCCACTCGTCGTCGCTGGCCCGGGCGCGCGGCACGAAGTTGAGCTGCGTGTCGATTCCCACCTGCTTCCAGAAGTCTGCAACCGCGGTGGCCGTGCTCTCGGCCTCGGAGCCGATGGCCCGGTACTCCAGCTCGAACTTCGCCCCGCTCGCGTTCACCAGGATGCCGTCGGGGCCCCTCTGCCAGCCGGCGTCGGCCAGCAGTTGCTGCGCTCGGTTGGGGTCGTATGGGTAGCGCGGCGCGCCTTCCGCCACCTTCGCGTAGTCCGGGTCCTGGGGCGGGACCCAGGCTTCGGCCACCGACGTGAACCCGCCGAACTTCTCCTGCACCAGCGTCTGGCGGTCCATCGCGTGAAGCAGCGCTTGGCGCACCCGCACATCGGCGAGGGCGGCCGGCCGCTGGAACTCGGGATAGTACTGGATGGCCAGGAGCGCGATCTGATACGGGTTGAAGATGACTTTCCCCTCGTTCGTGCCGCTCCAGCGGTTGCCCAGGAGAATTCCCTCGGCCATGGTCAGCCCGCCCTCAGCGGCGTTGCCATGGAGCGTGGTGTGCACGTCGCCGCTCAGGAGGGCCGAGATCAGCACCCTGGTGTCCCCGTAGAACCGCAGCATGATGTGCTTGATCCTGGGCCTCCCCAGGATGTAGTCGTCGTGAGCTACAAGCTCCATGTGGCTTCCGAACTCGAGGCGCGCCAGCTTGTATGGCCCGAGCCCGATGAAATCGGTATTCCAGAACGGGTGGTTTATGAAGCGGAGCTTGTCGGTCCGGTAGGACTCCTCGAGGATGCGCCGGGGCAGCGGGTAGATCATGCGCATATCGATGGTGTCGGCCTCGGCCTCCCAGAGGTTCCAGGTCGCCCTGAGCGTGTAGTCGTCGAGGGCCTCCATGTTCCTGATGCGCTCGAACCGGTCGCGGGAGGCAAATGGGATGTCGTGATCGGTGGCGGTCTTCCAGAAGAAGATCATGTCGTGGACGGTGAACTCGACACCATCGTGCCACTTTACGCCGCGCTTGATCCTGTAGATCGTCTCGGATGTGCCGTCGTCGAAGAGCTTCCACGTGCCGTTGTCGAGCCTCGGGGCCTCGGCTGCGATGGCCGGGAACCACCGACCCTGCTCGTCCTGGAGGAACAGGTTCCCGTGGATCAGGTCTTCGACGTACTTGTTCTGCATGTTGTTGAGCTGCGAGAAACCACGCACTTCCGAGGCGATGCCGATCACGAGGGTCTTGTCCGTGATCTGCTCGCCGCCCTGCGCCAGGAGCGGGGATTGCGCTCCGACGTCGAAGTTGCCGCCGCTCGAGCCCGCCGAGAGGGCATCCTGCCGCACGAAGGCTGAGCCGTCGCCAGGCCGCGCCGGCGCACACGCCAGGACAAGAAACAGCACCACGCCAACGAGGGCCGTCCCTCTCATGGTGAGCCTGCTCGCCTTGTGCTTGATCGCTTGCTCAGGCATGGACTGCTCCTCCCCCAAGAACTGTCATGCTGAGCGACAGCGAAGCATCTGCCGAGAGATCCTTCGCCGGCGGCTCAGGATGACATAATGAACGCGCCTTCTCGTCCCTAATCCGCAATCCGCCAGCAATCCGCAACTCACTGGATCGTCCAGGTGTGCGCGTGCATGCCGATCCTACCCCGATTCTTCGGCGGTACGCGGTTGATTCCGACGACGTCGGAGCGTACCGCCACCGCCTCGGACTCGAAGTAGAGGGGCAGATAGGGAAGGTCCGTCAGGGCGATCCGCATCATATCGCGGAAGGGCTCCATGCGCGCGTCGAACGGGAAGGCGCGCTCGAACGCATTGAACGAGCGTTCCATCTCGGGCGTGCAGTACCCCGCGGGATTGCTCGTGTGGGTGAACCAGTTGTTTCGCTCGGAGGCAACCCGCGTACACGTGTATCGGCTCGAGGCGCCACCCACGGCCACCGAGACCATGTCATGGTTGCGCGCACCCGGGAACTTGGCCATCCACTCGTGGTCGGTTGTCCGCGCGCGGGGCACGAAGTTCAGCTGCGTCTCGATACCCACGCGCTTCCAGTAGTCGGCAATCGCGGCGGCCGTGGTCTCGGCGTCCACACCTACGGCTCGATACTCCAGCTCGAACTTGCCGCCACTCGTATTGGCGAGCATTCCATCCGCCCCGCGTTGCCAGCCCGACTCGGCGAGGAGCTGCTGCGCACGGCCCGGGTCGAATGGGTACCGAGTGAGGCCCTCGGCCATCATCGGATAATCCGGGTCGTCTCGCGGAACCCATGCCTCGGCCACGGAGGTGAACCCGCCGAACTTCTGCTCCACGAGTGTCTGCCGGTCGATGGCGTGCAGCAACGCCTGGCGCACGCGCACGTCTGCAAGGGCCGCGGGCCGCTGAAACTCCGGATTCCACTGAACGGCCAGCAGCGCGATGCGATAGGGGTTGAAGAGCACCTTGCCCTCGCGCGTCTCGCTCCAGCGCGTCCCGAGGAGAATGCCATCGGCCATCGACAGGGCTCCTTCCGACGTGCCTCCATGCAGGGTCGCGTGCGCATCGCCACTCAGGAGCGAAGCGATCAGCACGTTCGTGTCATGGTAGAAGCGCACCACCACATGCTTGATGCGCGGCCTTCCGAGGATGTATTCGTCGTTCGCCACCAGTTCGATGTGGCTGCCGTGCACGAAGCGCGCCACCTTGTAGGGCCCCAGCCCGACGAACTCGGTGTTCCAGTACGGGTGGTTGATGAAGCGCTGCTTGTCGGTGTTGTAGGACTCCTCGAGGATATGTCTCGGGAGGGGCCACATGAGCCGTAGGTCGATGGTGTCTCCCTCGGGCTCCCAGATGGTCCAAGTCGCCTTCACGGCGTAGTCGTCCAGGACCTCCATGGCTTTGATCGTCTGCACGCGATCGTGGGACCAGGGGATGTCCTTATCCCTTGCGATCGTCCACCAGAACACGATGTCGTGGACGGTGAATTCGACGCCGTCGTGCCACTTGACGCCGCGGCGGATCTTGTAGATGGCGTCCGACGTGCCGTCTTCGTTCAGCTTCCAGGTGCCGCTGGCGAGGCTCGGGGCCTCGGCGGCGATGGCCGGGTGCCAGCGGCCCTGCTCGTCCTGGATGAACAGGTTGCCCAACACCAGGTCCTCGACGTACTTGTTCTGCATGTTGTTGAGGTTGGAGAAGCCACGGACCTCGGACGCGATACCGATAACCAGCGTCTTATCCGTGATCTGATCGCCGCCCTGGACCTGCAAGGCGGACTGCGCTCCAGCTTCGAAGTTGCCGCCTCCGGCGCTCGCGGGTTGGGATTCCTGGCGAACGAAAGCCGAGCTGGAGCCAGGGCGCTGGGGCGCGCAGCCCTGGGCAATGAGAATCATCACCGCCAGAATCGATCCGAAGCCGCCCACGCCACCGGATTGCTGCGCCCCCATGTCGACCTCCTCACGTGGAGTCCTCACGTCTATCACGCTTGGCGGACGATGTCAATGATTGGAGAGATCCGGGGGACGATCTGCCGGTCCTTCCGCTCTCCCACAGGGCTACGGCCTGGCGGCGCGGAAGGGGGGTTGGAGGGCCCGACGCCCACTCGCCGGTTCAGGCGAAGAGCAGCTGGAAAATGCGTAATGTGGGACGTAGTGTAGCGTTCGGCCCGCGGGCGCTATCCGCCCTTGCAGATGGTGGCTCGGGATCGCCCAAGGCCATTCTGTTCTGGGGGGGCGGACAAGGCGCACGCTCGGCCGACAGCTCCGAGCGATCAACAGAGGCCCCAGGGTATCCTGAGCCGCGGGCGTCAGCCGACGAGATGGCGGACAGCCTTCCGTCAGCTGTCGCCGCGATGAGTGCGAGTTCGATGAGTGCAGGTTCAAGGAGGGAGCAATGCCAGGTAGCCTCGCGTACGATCCTGAGCGGCAATACCCCGTCACCGAGCGCGACGTGATCTATTTGCAGCTCGGAGACGAAGCACTTCCTGCCCGCATCTACCAGCCAGAGGGAGAGGGCCCATTTCCTCTGATGGTCGACGTGCATGGCGGGGCCTGGCACGCGGGCAGCTATAAGCAGAACCACCTCCTGGACCGGGCGATCGCGTCGGCTGGCATGGTGGTGACGGCGTTCGAGTTTCGCCGTGCCCCTGCCCACCCGTATCCAACGCAGGTGCAGGACGTTCACTACGGCATCCGCTGGGCGAAGGCTCACGCAGGCGAGTTCAACGCATCACCCGAGCATGTTGGCGGACTCGGTACCTCGGCCGGCGGCCACACGTTGATGCTCATCGCGATGAAGCCCCAAGATCCACGCTATGCTGCGCTCTCGCTTCCAGAGGCTCCCGACGTGGACGCGACAATCGCCTACACGTTAATGCTCTGGGCGGTCCTCGACCCCCATGCTCGCTATCTCTACGAGAAGAGAGAAGAGCTGGACCACGCCGAGGCGTCTGTAGACTACTTCCTCACTGAGGAGGCTATGCGGGAGGGGAATCCTCAGGGCATTCTCGACCGGAAGGAATCCGCGCTCCTTCCCCCCACGCTGATCGTCCAGCCCGTGCCAGACCGCACCATCCCGCGCGAGATTCCCGAGCGATTCTCCGAGGCCTTTCGCGCAGCGGGTGGATCGATCGATCTCGAATGGTTCCCGGCGGAAGACCATGCCTTTGCGCGGGGGCCCAGCCCGGGAACGGATCGCGCGCTCGCAGTCATGAAGGCCTTCGTCGCCCGCCAGTTCCCGCCGGTCCATGCTGCGCAGACTGCTGCAAACTGAGCGAGGGTATACTCCGGCCGAGACTGCCGTGGAGGAGATAGGAATGGCTGACACACAGCCGAGAAGCGCGGCGGAGCGCGATCTGCGCCTCCTGCACCTCGACCACTTCAACGTGCCGGTGCGCGACCTCAACGTTGCCCGAAGGTTCTACTGCGACGTTCTCGGAGGCGCCGTGATCACGGAACCGGAGTGGCGGCGCCACGAGGGCGGCGGCCGCAGGAGAGGGGCGCACCTCGACGTTCAGCTCTTCAACGACGAAGGTCACATCAACGCGTTCTGGCAGCCGTGGGGCCAGCCCGCGCCCGACCAGCTGTTCCCCCACCGCGCGTTCCGCGTCTCCGACGCGGCCAGGCTCGACGAGATGATCGGCCGGCTGGTGGATGCCCAGGTGCCCTACATACTGGCCACCGTTCTGGCCACCGGGCAGGACGCCCGGGAGGGAGCGCCCGTGCCCGTGTCGCTCTACTTCCGCGACCCGGATGGGAACCAGCTCGAGCTGCGGTGCGAGGCCTACCCGTTTCGCCCCGCCATCAAGGTGGGCGCATTCGACCCGACCTTGCAGTATTACCCGTGGAGAGACTGGCGCGCGGCCGTAACAGACGGCGGGCCGCCGAGCGAGGAGCGCTAGCGATGCCCAGGCCGAATCCCCAACCAACACAATCGGTCGATCTGGACAGCGTCGACCGCTTCACCTTGCCAGTCCGAGACCTGGCAAAGGCCGAGCTGTTCTACACTCAGGTGCTCGGTGGCGACATCGTGCAGCGCGACGCCGTCGAAATTGGGCAGCGGGACCACCCCGCGATCCGGGTGCACATGTGCGACGGCGTGGACGTCGTCCTGGTCCGGCAGTATTACGGATGGCTGCCGGTCGATAGCACCAATCCCCACTGGGGCTTTGCCATCCCCGGTGCGGACGTCGACATGTGGGTCGAGCACCTGAAAGAGTGGGAGGTACCCAGCGCTATGGTCTTCCGCGAAGACGACCAGGAAGCAATGGGTGTGCCCACGCGGGTGGAGGTCCATTTCCTCGATCCGGACGGCAATCAGATCGAGCTGGTCGCCTGGGATTACCCGATGAACGACCGGGTGTGCCGCGGCCAGTACGACTCCTGGGAACTTCCCTACAAGCACCGCGACTGGCCCCCGAGCTCAGCACGGCATCTGCTGGGCAAGCCTGAATGACAGTCCTCATTACCGGCGGCATGGGCTTCACAGGGCTGCACACGACGAGGGCGTTCCTGGACGCGGGCGACGACGTCGCCATCACCTGGTATCAGACCTGGCGGGAGCCCGACTTCATCAGGGACGAATACAACAAGCGAGTGAAGATCGAGCGGGTCGACGTCACGAGCCACCACGACGTGCTCGACGCGGTCCGCAAGCACGGGGCCACCGACATCTGTCACCTGGCGGTGCCCGGCCTGGGCGCACTGTCCCCGGCGGAGGACTTTCGGGTGAACATGGCTGGCCTGATCAACGTGCTCGAGGCGGGGCGCCTGTTCGGCGCGAAGCGCATCTCGGTCGCCAGCTCGCAGACGGTCTATGCCGGCGTGCCGGAGGGCCCTTTCCGTGAAGACATGAACTTGCCGGCCCAGTCGCGCGGCAACACCGAGGCTTTCAAGAAAGCCTGGGAGATCCTGGCGATGCATTGGGGCGATCGCACCGGCATCGAGGTGGTGATGCTCCGCCTCGGTGGCATCGTTGGCCCTCTCTACCACACCCTGGCCAACATCATGAGCCGTATGGTGCACGCGGCAGTCGCAGGGGTGGAGCCCGACTACGCCCGGGGCAGGGGAGGAGTGCCGTTCGCCAGCGATACGCAGGACTGGGGCTACGTGAAGAACGTGGCGCTGGGCATCCAGCTCCTCCACACGACCGATAAGCTCAACCACGCGATCTACAACGTGGGCGGAGGCCGGGCGGTCACCAACCAGGAGATCGTGGACGCCATCCGTGAGCTGATCCCCGACGCGAAAGTGCCGATGCAGGAGGGCCGCAGCCCGCGCTGGCGCCCCAATGGCCACATGGACCTCACCCGCCTCATGGAAGACACAGGGTACCGGACCCGGTACGAGATCCCGGAGGCGGTGGCGGACTACATCAGGTGGTTGCGGGCGGGAAATCCGGTGTAGCACTGCGGCGGGAGGGATGGATTGCCACCGCCGCTCCTTGTCTGGTGCAGGCGTCAGCGGGAAGCGTTCCAGCTACCGGTAGTGGTCAGTGCAGTCCCACTGCCGGTGAGAGTCCCGCTGGCGACCCCCGACGCCGCGCCGATCGTGCCAGAGAGAATGATCGTGTCCGAGTAGCTGTCACTGTATGTTATGGGCGCGGGGCAGGTGGTGACCGGCGTGGCCGGCGGGGTCGCCGTCCTGCGGCAGTTGCTGTAGGTGCCGGTCTGGGTCCCCTGGAGTTGCCCGGCGCCGGCCTCAATGCGTCCCGTGGCACGGTCAAACGACCCGCTTACTGTTACCGTGTAGTCCACCCTCCACCGTAGATCCTTGGTCACGTTATCGCACCGCACTGCGTTCCGCGTGCCTTCGCCGCGGCCCCGCATCGAGGCGGAGAACGTGCCAGCGTCAGCGTTGACCGTCATCGTCATCGTTCCATTGGTCTGCGGCGCGCGGGAGAAGGAACAAGCCCCGCTAGCGTCCTGCTGGTTCAACGCGAACGTACCGGACAGGGTGGTGGTCTGTGTCGTCGGCGTCGCCGTAGCCGCCGGCCCGGTCACCGTCACCGTTTGCTCCACCGTGGCGCAGAGGGTCCCGTTGCAGGCTGCCAGCACGATAATGTGGCCTCCGGCCGAGCTGAAGCGGGTGGTGAACGGCATGCCATCCCCCCCGGACGGGTTCCCGTCGAGCGCCACCCAACGGCTACTGGTGACCGTCCCATCTATGGTCGCGGTGCAGGTCACGAGCTCGCTCGGGGCGACTGACTGCGGGCTGCAGGAGACGGACGCGATCGTCGGCGCCGAGGTGCTGCGCACTTCGATACTACGGGACTGTTCGACGCAGGCGGCGCGGTTCGTCGCAGGGTCATCGTCCGGGTCGGTTCCGTTACAGGCGCGGAACGTGATCGCGCGCATGCCAGGCTCGCTGAAGGAGGTGCTGAAGCCCTCTCCTCGGCCATCGGCCGGACCGCCGCCTGGCGCCAGCCACCGCCGCGTCGTGATCTCGGTCGTTCCCCCGAGCGTGGCGGTGCAGGAGACCATCCCGCCTCGGTCTACCATCGTCGGGGTGCAGCTTAGCGATTCGACTGTGGGCGGGCCCCCGACGACAAGGTTCCCCGCCAGCTCGTCACGGCAACGATTGGGGATGGCGCGCCAGGCTTCGGCCTCCAAGTATCCGCGGCCGTCGGCGGCGGATGACAGCTCGCGCCGGACGCAGCCTCCGAACCGGTTTTCCAAATCGAACACATCGGCCCCTCCGATCCCTCGCTGGAGCAGTTCAGCGCTGTACGTCTGCGTAAGCGCAGCGACCCAGTGAAGGTCCGGTGACTCGTAGGCTGAACGACACGAACGGCGCGGTGTGTCATTGGAGGAGAGAGGGTCAGGGTTCAGCGACTGTGTGATCAAGCAGGTCCACAAGTCGGCGCCCAACGGACCGAGAGCGTCGGCGCTCACGCCAGCTTCCTGAAAGATCGCTATCTGGCCGGTGACGCGTTGGTTTACGTCTACGAGGATTTCATCCCCGGGGAACTCCATTCTTGGCCCGAATCCGCCACTGTTCCGCACGTAGCTCCGACAGGTGGCGCGCGCCGTGTCCAAGTCGAGGCTCGTGTTGGCGAACGCGAAGCGCAGGCACGCGGCCAGGGGGAGCGTGAGCGACTCCGGCCCGAAGTCGCACGACTCCTCCCTGTTGTCGCTGCTGTTGATCTCGTCGCAGATGCTGACGGCTTCCTGCTGCACCCATTGCTCGTCCGCGTCGGAGAGCGGCGGGTCCTGGATCGTGGCGGCGGTGACGTAGCGCACTTGCGTGGGCAGCGTACCGCTTCCGGGGGCGGCAGCGATCACGAGCATCACGAGGGCGACGCTCACCCGCCACCATTCAGGACTCAGGGTTAGCCGTTTCATGCGGATCCTTTCTGGCACCTTTCGTTGGAGAGATTCTATCGCGGGGCAGCGGCGCTGGAACCACGCTGGTCTCTCCATTCCTTCAGCCGCGCAGACTGCGTGATAGGATAGGCCAAACCAACTACCAAATAGGTCGAAGGGAGGCGGATCCCATGCAGGCTCGACTCAAGCACGTGGCCATCAGCAGCAATGAGAACGAGCGCGCCCGCGAGTTCTACGAGGCGCTCTTCGGGATGAAACGCGACCACGGGAATGTCGTTACGGACGGGTACGTCGGGATGAACGTCAACGGGCGAGGGGCCGGTCGCCAGGCGGGTCTCGACCATTTCGGCTTCGAGGTCGACGACGTCCAGCGGATCTTCGCCAACGTTGAGGACAACTGGCCGACGGTGCACTACCTGTAACGGCCGGCAAGCCGGCCTTTCGCCGCGATTGGCATGCATGATCCGGCCGGCAACGTCTTCGACCTCTCGCAGGCCGGCATGGAGAACCGCCGGGGTGTATACGCCGACGTGCCCGGCATCGAGAACCGGCACCCGCGCCATATCACGCACCTGGTGCTGCGGGCTGTGGACCCGTTGACGGTTGCCGCCTTCTACCAGGACGTTCTCGGCCTCCGGGAGGAGCCGAAGCCCACGGACGACCCCAACACCTATCTGAGCGACGGGTCTGTGACGTTCGTCATAGCTCCGTGGTGAATCGCGGACTTCGCCGGCACCGGCGTCGAGCGGCCAGCGCTGGACCACATCGGTTTCGAAGTCGAAAGCATCGAGGCGTTCAAGGCGGATCTCGATCGGCTGGTGGCGACCGAGCCTCGCCTCGCTCCCCGCACGTTGAAGAGCGAGGAGGGCGCCATCCGCCTGAGCCTCCTTTCGAGGTGCCGCTACGGTCAGCTCCAGTTGGTGGACCCGGATGGCGTGCTCCTGGACGTCAGCAAGGCGCCGCGGTAGCCTTCGGAGCCCGCTGTCAGGCTGACGAGTCATGGGCCTTGGGCCCGCCCCGAACCCATGAAGACCGCTCATGGTGAGCTTGTCGAACCATGAGGCGAAGGTTGCCGACCCCCAGGCTCGTCCTTCGACAGGCTCAGGACGAGCGGTATTTTCATGCTGAGCGGAGCGAAGCATCTGGCGGCAGATCCTTCGCCTTCGGCTCAGGGTGACAATGTTTGAATGGCTCAGAATGACAACCGTGGTGGCGGAGCGACTCGAATGGCCATAACTCGCCGTCCTCGTGCGTCGATTGTGGTGGCCTTCGCCCTCGCGCTAGCCGTCGCCGGCTGCGGGGCGCCGCCCTCTCCACGCGCGGAGTCGTCTCCGTCCGATGCCCTCGCCGCCGAACGCGCGGGGCTGAAGCGCTTTACCGCGGCCGTCCGCGGCTTCCCCCAGAGCGTCAGCACCATGATCGATGCAGCGGGGGTGGGATCCACAGCGGGTCTGCGTGAGGTGCAGGAGCTCCTGAACGCGGGACTCGGGATCACCGACAGCGAGGGTCGGCTGCGCCCGCAACTGGCCGAGGCGGTCCCTTCGGCGGAGAACGGTCTCTGGAGGCTCCTTCCGGACGGCCGAATGGAGACAACCTGGCGGCTGAGGCCGGGAATCCAGTGGCACGACGGCGCGCCGTTCACGGCGGACGACCTCCTGTTCAGCGCAGCCGTGGCCCAGGATCAGAGTCTGGCCATCGTGCTCGACAGCGCATTCGAGTCTATTGAGGCAGCCGAGGCGCCGGACGCCGGGACGTTCGTGGTTCGCTGGAGGCGGCCTTTCATCAGGGCCGACGAGCTGTTCTCCAGCGTCGCGGCAGGCCGGTCAGTCCTCCCGATGCCGAAGCACCTGTTGGAGCGGGCCTACGTGGAGGACCGCGCGAACTTCGTGGCGCAGGTCTACTTTGCGGAGGGATTCGTCGGGACCGGTCCGTTCCGGTTGCGCGAGTTGGTTCGGGACAGCCACCTGATCGTCGTTGCCAACGATCACTACGCCCTCGGTCGCCCGAGGGTTGATGAGATCGAGGTGCGGTTTATCGGCGACTTCAACGTACTGGTAGCCAACGTGCTGGCCGGTGCCGTGGAGTACAATTTCGGGCGAGGGCTCTCGCTGGAACAAGCGCTCGAGGCGCGCGCCCTGTGGCGCGAGGGGCGGATGGATACCTCGCTCGCCGCCATCACGGCGCTGTACCCGCAGTTTCTCAATCCGAGTCCAGCGATCGTGTCGGACCGGCGTTTCAGACGGGCGCTGCTGCATGCGATCGACCGCCAGCAGATGACTGAGACTTTGCAGGCAGGGCTCAGCCCCGTAGCCCACGGGCCGCTCGTTCCCACCGAGGCAGACGCCCGGGAGGTGGAAGGGCGTGTGGTGCGGTACGAGTACGATGCTCGGCAGGCGGTCCAGCTGCTGGAGAGCCTGGGTTATCAACGGGCGCCCGATGGCGACTTGCGCGACCCGGGAGGGCAGCGACTCGCGGTGAAGATCCAGAGCACGATCGACGACCTGCGCCAGAAGATGATGCCCGTGATTGGAGACTACTGGCGACAGGTGGGCGTGGACATGGAGCAGGTGATCGTGCCGCGCCAACTCTCACAAGATCGCCAGGTGCGCGCTGAGTTTGCAGCGTTCGATTTCACTCGCCAGCCGGGCGACGTCGTCCGCTTCCACAGCTCGCAGACGCCGCTCCCCGAAAACGCGTACCGGGGCAACAACCGGACGCGCTACCGGAGTCCCGAGCTCGACTCGCTGATCGACCGCTACCTGGCGACCATCCCACGCCAGGAGCGACTGCGGTTCCTGGGTGACGCGCTCCACCACCTCACCGACAACCTGGTGGTGATGGGGATCTTTTACATCGTCGAGCCAACGCTTATCACCGACCGCCTCCTCAACGTGCATGAGCGCCGCTCAGAAGAGGCGACCCACACCTGGAACGCCCACGAATGGGAGCTCCGGTAGTCTTTCGCCGTAACGGGCCCCATGACCGCGGGTCAGGCTGAGGCATCCACCTTGCCCACGGCCGAGGCTGTGAAGCCTGGGGCCGAGTTCAGTCGACCCGCAAGCTGTCGCCAAAGACGGCGCAGTTACTCGTTGTGAACACGTCGGCTCCGCCGAGTCGGCCGACCCAGGACGGGATCGTTCGTTCGGCGCAAACCCGCGCCACTTCGCCCAGGTAGGCGTCGAACAAGGCCCATGGGTTGTCGAAGCCAACCCTCTGCGCGACGGCCATGAAATCCACCGTCTGGAGCGCGAACATCGCGTTGTCGCGCACATCGTTGATGTACTGCTTCTGGATCTCCACGTCTTGCCGGGTGCCCAGCCGGCTCACGTGCCCGCCGACGAAAACATCGAAGTCGAATCCCAGGATGTCGTCATGCGCCTGCACAAAGGCAGGCACATCCGTAGCGAGCCCTAGCTGCTTGAACGGCACCCACCCCGGGAAGACGATGTCCACGACATTAAGAACTTTCTGCCGAGGGGCGTAGATGTAGATGTTGCCCGGCTCGTGGATTGGCCCGCGGTAGGACAGCTCGAGCCGCTGGCTGCCCACCTCGAGGACATGGGCGCTCGAAAAAGTAACGGTGGGCATCGGCCTGCGCGGATCGTTGGCCCTTCTGAGCAGAGCCGCCGTCTCCTCCTGGGCGATGATGGTGACGTTGCTCGGGAACAACGACGCCGCGCCGATGTGGTCCACGTGTGCGTGGCTGTAGATCAGGTGCGTGATTGGCTCATTAGTCACTTCCCGGATCGCTGCGAGCAGGCGCTCCCCCAGGTTTGGAGGCGCGTCGACTGCAATCACCCCCTGGCCCGTGGTGAGGAAGATCACCTGGTAGACGCCGTCCGTAACCCAGTACAGCCCGCCGTTGATCTCCTGCACCAGGTAGCCCTTTGCTGGATCTACGGCGGGGCCACGGGCTGCCGGGGGAATCGGGGCAGCTTGAGCGAGGACGTCCTGGATGGCGGCCTCTTGCGCGTGGCCCGGGAGCGCCGCTCCTAGCAACAGTGCGACGGTCCAGAACAGCCCAGCGGCAAGACGCTTGCTCACTCCGATCACCTCGTTATCTGTAGAGTCGCTTACCGCTTGAGAGAACGGCAAGCGACCGTGACTATAAGCGATCTGGGTCTACGGACAAATACGCCGACGGACGCGGCACGAGCCGACGCCCGGTGTTCTTCGGGAATTCCGCGGAGGTTGTCGAGCGCGAGGCTTCGCGACCGCCGCCTCAGGCAGGCGTCGCGGCTGTGCGTCGCCTCCCCGAGTGGCGGAGGGACTCATCCAGGTTGGTGTCGATCATCGCGTGGTTGGGGTCGCGGATCACCACCATGGGGTCGTCGCCTCGGAGTACTTTCTCGATCTCGCGCCGCAGCATATCGCGGAGCATCACGACCCCGCGGTCCGACGTCGCCAGGTGCTCCACCGCTCGATTGGTGATCTGTCCCTGGGTCTCCCACGCCATGTAGTCCTGAATCTGATTGTCGATCTGGGTGGGGTCCCAGAATCGGAACATCGTGTGCGGATAGAGCGCATCGGGCGGGTTCTTGTAAGGCTCGCGATACTCGACGGGAAGCTCGTCCTCTTCCTCGTCCACCAGGCTTCCGTCCTCCGTCGGGTGGAAACGCACGAACACAACGTAGCAGTGCGTGTCGTCCATCGGCACCCGAATTTGCGTGGTGTTGCCGACGCGCAGGATGTTCGGGAAAAGAATCGGGTGCTCCTCACCCCCGACCTCCTGGTGCACCCGCTTCTTCATCAGGCCGAACCAGGTCTCGCGAAAGTCGTAGGCCTCGACGTCATCGACGAAGCCTCGGGTCGGGTTCGCCGCGCCATGCCCGCGCTCGGGATGCTGGTGGAGGATGTCCGCGTGCGCCGGGTCGGCGGAGTTTTCCATGGGCTGCAGCCAGTTGCAGTCGAGCCGCGGGTGCACGATGATGCGCCTCCGCCCGTCTTTGCGCACCCAGAGGTCGTATCTCGGGATCTCGGGAGCGGGTTGCGGCCCCAGATATGCCCAGTAGAGCCCGACGAACTTCCGCACCGGGTACGCCTTGTGCCTGACCGTGAGGTAGAACTTGCTGTCGGCCGGCTCGGCCGGTGTCTCCAGGCAATTCCCATGGGTGTCGTACAGCCAGCCGTGGTAGGCGCAGGATATCCCCCGCTCCTCCACTCGGCCGTAGAGGAGCGAGGCGCTGCGGTGCGAGCAATGGTCGGCGAGGAGGCCCACGCCGCCGCTCCTGTCCTTGAACAGGACCAGGTCCTCCCCGAGGAGGCGGACGAAGCGGGTAGGATGCTCGTCGCTCAGCTCCTGGACGGGGGCCACGGGATGCCAGTAGCGGCGGAGCAGCTCGCCCGCCGGCTCACCGGGACCGACACGAGTCAGGAAGTCGTTCTCTACCTTGGTCAGCATCGCCTACCTCCACGAACGCGCACCCTGTCAGCGCACGCTTTTCGTCGTCGCCACTATCGCCAATCATTCGAAGTCTTGCGCCATGGTAGCATGCACCGCGCGAGCGAGGATCGCAACCAAGATCGGCGAGGGAAGCGGTTAGCGGTAACGGGAGTGTCGGCCCCGCCGACGGAGCGGGGAGATGCCCGTCCCCCCTTGAGGGGGAGGGTTGGGGTGGGGGGTGATCTTTGGCGCCATGCTCCGCTGAAGAGGTGAGAATATGACCGAGCTTCGCTTGACTTTCGGCTGCGGCGACTACGACCGCACACGCGCGCTGGTCGACGGCACCGTCCACCCCGAAGGCATCCGCCTGGACTGGGAGCGCGTGGACGTCCCCCACCATTTGTTCGTGCGCGTCCTCGCGGGAGAGTTCGACGTCGCCGAGATGTCGCTCTCGGGCCACACGACTGCGATGGCGCGCGGCGACAGCGATCTGGTCGGGATCCCCGTGTTCACGTCGCGCCTGTTTCGGCACAGCTTCATCTTTGTCAACACGGATAGCGGAATCGCCCGACCCGAAGATCTGGTCGGCCGGCGGGTCGGCACGACCGATTACAGCGTCAGCGCCGCCGTCTGGATCCGCGGAATGCTCCAGCACGACTACGGGGTGTTGCCCGGCCAGATGCGCTGGTACCTGGGAGGACTGAACGATACCCGGCCCGTGGTTCCGTTGGTGACTCGACGCCCGACGGACGTGGAGATCCAGGACATCCCTACGGATGCCACACTCGGGGGCTTGCTCGAAGCGGGCGAGTTGGACGCGGTCATCTCCCCCGGCGTCCCGGACGTCATCAAACGCGGCTCGCCAAAGGTGCGCCGCTTGTTCCAGAACTATCCCGAAGTGGAAGCTGATTATTTCCGCCGCACCGGCATCGTGCCCATCATGCACATGGTGATCGTCCGACGTGGCGTCCACGAGCAGCACCCCTGGGTTGCCCGAAGCCTCTACGACGCGTTCTGCGGGGCCAAGCGGATCAGCTACCGATCACTCGGAGATACGGGTGCGCCACGGGTCACGCTGACCTGGCTCCAGGCCTGGTTGGAGAAAGAGCGCGAGATCTTCGGCGACAACCCCTGGCCCTACGGCTTCAAGCCGAACAGGAAGACCATCGAGGCGCTCACCACCTACGTCCACGAGCAGGGGCTCGCCGAGCGGCTCGTCCCGCCCGAAAGCCTGTTCGCCGAGGAAACGCTCGACCTGGAAGACGTGCCTCGGGTCTGACGCTGCCGCAGAGTCTGTGAGCGCTGTCACCCTGAGCGATAGCGAAGAGCCCGCCCTGAGCTTGCCGAAGGAGTCTGAAGGCGGGTATTGGCAGGTGGCCACTGGGCGATACCCGCCTTCAGATTCTTCGCTTGCGGGCTCAGAATGACAAGGACCACCCCTGCTCTGAAAAGTACCGCTCGTCCTGAGCCTGTCGAAGGACGGGCCCGGGCTTGCGCAACCTCGGGCCCATGGTTCGACAGGCTCACCATGAGCGGTTTTCATGCCACAGTGGCGCCCCGAGAAATCGGGGCACGAGTAACTCAGAATTGTCCATGTCGCACGCGGCACCACGAGGCAATGAAAATAGGAGCGCCGGGCACGATTCCAGAACAATGACAGGTACCCCTATGCCCTCCCGACGTAGAGACTCATGCTGCCGATACTCTGGATATCCGCCGTCAGGGTGTCTCCCGGGACCAGCTTCTGTTGAAAGGCAGGCGCATCGGGGTTGCCAGTCGTTATCAGGTCGCCGGGGTGAAGGGTGCTCACCCGTGAGAGGTAGCTCACCAGATCGGCGACGCCGTTGATCATCCCCTCCGTCGTGGCCGATTGCCGCAGCTCGCCGTTCACCCACAGACGCATGAGCAGTGCCTGCGGGTCCGGAATTTCATCCCTCGTCGTGATCCACGGCCCGATGGGAGCGAAGGTGTCGAAGCCTTTGCGGACGCACCGAGTGGCAACGAGCCCGCCCTGAGGGGTTTCCTGGCTGCGCGCCGTCACGTCCAGCATGATGGTGTAGCCGAAGACGACGTCCAGCGCTTGCGCCTTCGGAATGTTTCTCGCTTCTCTACCGATGACGGCGCAGAGCTCCAGCTCGGGAAATATCGTCTCTGCACCTTCGGGGATGATGATCTGCTCCTCGGGGCCGATCACGGCCGAGGGCGGCTTCAGGAAGCACATCTCGAGGATAGCCTCCGGTGGCACGCTCGCCGCCGCCCCTCTCCCGGCAGCATGTTCCAGGCCGGTGCCGCCTCTCGCGTAGTTGGAGGCCGCCGCCCAGATCTTGGACGGAGCCGGCACCGGCGAGCCGAGCCGCTTCGGGTCCTGTTCGATTACGGTGCCTCGGTCCGCCGCGCGAGCGATCGTGTCCTCGAGCGCATCGTACTCTGCGATCACGTCGATCATCGTGGCGCCGGCGGGTAGTGCGCCGTCCTGCACGAGCACCTCGCTCACTAGGACGAGCGAGCCATCCTTGACAATGGCCAGTTGGTTGGGCCGCACGGAAGCGATGCGCACGTCTTCTCTCCTCCTCGCTCGGTTCGCATTCTCGGGTGCAGCTATGGTACCGGAGTAGAATCCAGGCACCGACTGCCCTTGGAGGCTTGTCTGGCAAGCGAGACCGGCCAGGATCAGGCGGCGGGCTCCGATGCCCTCATCTCTGAAGAGGAGGCACTTGCCGGTTTCTCGGCGCGGCGCGCCCGGCGGCTGCTCTTCCTGATCGAGAGCCGCACGGCCCACCTCGCCGCCAGGTCGAGTGAGGCTGAGGATCTCTTCGGCGGGGAGCAAGCGGGGCGCGAACGCGACCTCGCCTACTTCGACGCCTTTGTCCTTGGACGCGACCCGCCGAAGCGTCCCACGATCCAGGACATTGAGCGCTACGCCCCGGAGTGGCGCGAACTGCTCCCCGACAACGTCACGGTGCGCGCGGCGACGGCGCGGTTCCTGGGCGAGAAGTATCGCTTCACCCGGCGCCAGGGGCAGAATATCCGCGGCGCGCTTGCACTCGACGAAGCGGCAGTGCAGGCTGCCTTCGCGCGCCTCTACACTCGACCACTAGAGACGATCTACGCGCCACAGCTGAAACTCGGCGACGAGCTGCGCTGGCGCTGGTCTGCGCTGGGCAAGTGGCTGTTCTCGCTGCCGCCTCTGTGGTTCGCCTTTATCTTCACGGTCTCGCTCGGGATACCGCAGGCGCTCCTCGTCGTGCCGATCGCGGTAGCCAGCCTGGGCCCTTTGCCCGGCGTCGCGATCACCATCGCGGCCGCCCTCGTCAGCGTAGTCACCGTAGCCGGCCTCGCCGAGGCGGCGGCGCGCAGTGGCGTGGTGCGCTACGGCAGCGCTTACGTCGGACGACTCGCTCTCGACTACCTGGGCGTCCCTGGGTCGTTGGTCTTTTCGCTCGCGTCGCTGGGCGGAGGGCTGCTGACCCTTCTGGCAGGCCTGCTCGCAATTCCTCGTACCCTCCTGCACCTCACAACCGTCCCGGCGCCGTTCTGGTCGGCGGTGCTCTTCGCTGCCGCACTGCTGCTGGTCGCGCGGGGATCGCTCACGCTTTCGGTCGTGCTTCTCGTGTCATTGGCCGGCCTGATCGCGGTCTTGCTCGTGATTGTCGGCGGCCTGTCCCTCGGTCACTTTGATCCTGATCGGCTCACCTACGTCGCTGGGATTCCGGGCGACAGCGGGGCAGCCCACTTCGGGGACGCAGTCGGCGTCATCCTCATGAGCTTCTTTCTGGAGGCCCTCATCGTGCAGTGCGCGAAGGCGGTGCTACCCCGAGACCCTAGCGGACGTGCACTCGTGTCAGGCAGCCTGATGGGGCTCGGCGCGGTGACCGTGACCCTCTGTGTCTGGATTGTGGTCGTCACCGGGTCGGTCGCTCCTGGGCTGCTGGCAGGCCAGAAAGGAACGATAATCGAGCCCCTGCGGGCGGAGATTGGCCCCGTGGTCCTGGCTTTCGGCACCTTGTTAGTCCTGCTTCTGACCGGCCTGGCGGCGCTCCGCGGCCTGCTGCTCGCGGCTGGGATCGTGCGCGAATGGCTGCCCGCCCGCCCGAACACGGTCCTCTCCCTGCCACGCGGCCGCGGCCAGCTCGTGGCACGGCCGCGCCTTGAGCGGCCCGGTGATCCCGCGTTGGGTCTGGCCTATCTCGGCGCGGCGGGCGGCGCGGCGCGTTTTCGACTGGACGTGCAGCTTGGAGCCGGCGCGTACACCGAGGACATCGGGGTCACGGGCCGCTGGGATACGAGCTCTCTCTTTCAGCGGCTTCCAGAGCTACGACGGCGCGGCCTTGGCCTCACCGTTAACGTCCTCGATGCGTCGCCCGACTTCACCCGGCTCCAAATCGCCTCCTTTGCCGCGATCAGCTACCAGGGAGAATGGACCGAGGACCTCGCGGGTGTTCTGGGCCAACCGAGGGATTCGAATGCGGCCCCGTCACGGCGAGGGCCGATTGCCTCGCTCGGCGACCGGGCGCGGTTTCTTATCACAGTTAGCCCCATCGCGGCCGTCTTCATCGCCGCCGAGTGGTTGCTCGTTACGGGCACTGACTCGTTCTCCGGCGTAATCGGCGTGGCGGGCGTCCTGACCAGCTCTGTCTTCGCCGGTGTCATCCCGGCGCTCTTGATCGTCGCAAGCCGGAAGAA
This sequence comes from uncultured Chloroflexota bacterium, assembly GCA_964417895.1. GTDB lineage: Bacteria > Chloroflexota > UBA6077 > UBA6077 > SHYK01 > CAYQJS01. The sequence continues at coordinate 21,049 of CAYQJS010000031.1, forward strand.
AGGCGAGGTCATTCCGGGCCTGGTTCTCAAGTTCGTGGGACACCCTCTGGTCGTCGGCGGCGTTTTCACCCTCTATATCGTGATTCTCATTGCCCACGGCGTTTTCATCTGGGAACAGCCCCTCGGCCGGGTGGCAGCTCTCACTGCCGCGGTTGGCTGCCTGATTGCGACGTACTTCATGATTCGCGGCGGCGCTTTCACACCTCACCTGGTCGTCGAGCTACGAGAAGACCTACGGCGGGGCGCCAGCTCAGGTTTCGGCATTGTCGCCGCCGGCGCGGCAGCCGTAGCCGCCGTACGACTGGCATATCCGGGGGGCGAACGCACGATCGAAGCATCGAGCGGCGAAGTCCCCGAGTTCGCATCGCTGCGATCGGCGACCTTCGAGCTCCCGCCCACGACCGCGAGAGTACTCAAGGTCTGGGCCCACCGGGTCACGCCCGATGGAAGCTCGGAGGGCCTGCCAGCGCTGCTCGAGGTAGAGACCGGCGCCGTTAAACTCGATGTGGACATGAGGCTGTCCGCCGGCAGGGTATCCCTGCCCCTGGGGCCCGGCCCGGGTCCGGGTCGGGTCAAGATATCGATGCAGGAGGTGCTGAACGAATGACCCTGCAAGCCAGGACACTGCTCATGACGATCTCGCTGCTGGTCCTCGCGGTGGTCGCTACCACCGCCGCCCTGAGCTGGCGAGGACGCAGCGCCCTACTCGATACCATCGAAGACCAGGGCATCGGCATCACGCAACGCATCTCCATCGCCGCCAACGTTTTCGAGCACATCGCGAAGGACTCGGAGGCGACGATCGGCGAGCACATGCTCGTCGAAGCCAGGATCGCCGCACATTTCGTTGCTGCTGGGGAGGCCGCCGGCCTGAGCCCGTCCGAGATCAACGCTCGCCTGCGCAGCATTGTCGATCGCAGTGTGCTGGACGAGTTCTGGATCACGGACGAGCAGGGGCGCGCTTACCTGAGAAGCGCGCCCGACATCGACTTCCAATTCAACCCGGACCCGCGGGTGCAGCCTCAGGCATCCGAGTTCTGGCCGGTGCTGACCGGTCAGCTCGGTGAGTTTGTGCAGCTCGCCCGGGTACGGGAGATCGACGACCAGGTGTTCAAGTACGCGGCTGTGGCGGGCATCGACAAGCCTAGGATTGTTCAGGTGGGATTAGGGCCGCAGATCCAACGCCTGCGCCAGCAGACAGGGCTGGTCCGCCTCAACGACGAGCTCGTCAACCAGGGGAACCTCGAAGCCATTCGAGTCGTCGATACGAACCTGGCGACGCTCGACTTCAGCGCCCGCTCGCGCGAGGCCGTGAGCCAGTCATTCAGCGAAGCGGATGCGTCCAGGTTACGGGCAGTGATAGCCCAGAGGAACACGTCAAGCTATCTCGATGGGCCGACACTCAAGGTCATGGCGCCCATCATTGGGGACCAGGACGCGGTGATCGGAGCCGCGTACGTGCAGTTCCCGACGGATCAAGTCAACAAAACCATTGGGGTGCAGCTCCAGCTGGCGGGGGCGATCGCAGTGATAGTAGTCGCAGTGGGTATTTTCGCCTCGATCTTCCTCGCCCGACGCGTCACGCGTCCGGTCGCCCGTCTGTCCGCCGCGGCCCACGCCGTCGAGGCGAACACCTTCGATCCCGATAGTCTGGCGAGCACAGCGGCACGGGCCGATGAGCTGGGCAATCTGGCGCGCGTGTTCCAGCGCATGGCACGAGAGGTCTATCAGCGTGAGCAGCGCCTCTTGCGACAGGTCGAGGACCTGCGGATCGAAATCGACCATTCGAAGAAAGCCCGCGAGGTGGCCGAGATCACCGAGACGGAATACTTCCAGCGGTTGGAGCAGCGGGCACAGCAGCTGCGGGCTCGCATGTCGCGCGCGGACCCCTAGTCAGGAGCGGATCATGGCGATCATCGTGTCCGTGCACTCGTTCCGCGGCGGGACGGGCAAATCCAACGTCGTCGCCAACCTGGCGGTGACGATCGCTCGTCAAGGCAAGCGCGTGGGCATCGTGGATACTGATATCCAGTCGCCGGGCATCCACGTGCTGTTCGGACTCGACGCGGACACGATGGCGCACTCCCTCAACGATTATCTCTACGGTCGCTGTGCCATGGAGCAGACCGCTTACGACGTCGGCGCGAACCTCAGCGATGAGGAGAGCGGCCAGCTCGGCCCCAACGGCAGGGTGTTTCTCACGCCCTCGAGCATCAAGGCAGGCGAGATCGCGCGCGTGCTGCGGGAGGGTTATGACGTCGAGCGCCTCAACGAGGGGTTTCACGACCTCGTGGAACGCCTCGAGCTCGACTACCTCTTCATCGATACGCACCCAGGAATCAACGAGGAGACGCTCCTCTCGATCACTATTTCGGACGTCCTGTTGATCATTCTGCGGCCGGACCAGCAGGACTACCAGGGTACGGCCGTGACTGTCGAGGTCGCCCGTAGGCTTCGCGTCCCGAAGCTCCTCCTGCTGGTGAACAAGGCACTCTCGGATCTGGATTTCGCGGCGCTCGCCCGCCGCATGGAGGAGACATACGGCGTACCGGTCGCCGGCGTCTTCCCTCTGAGCGAAGACGTAGCGCGCCTGGGAAGCGGGGGCATTTTCAGTCTGCGCGAGCCTGACCACCCCTGGTCTCGGGAAGTACAGCGTGTAGCACAGCGGGTCACCGCGGAGGCCGAGGCCGGTGGCTGAAGAACGCACGCCCCGGGCGGAGGGATCGCGCGTGCAGAAGGCCTCTCCGCGCACGATGTCGGACGTAATCTCCCTACCGGAAGTGTCGCGGGAGCTCGTCAGTTGGATTCTCCGTCAGCGAGATGTAAGCGTGGCGGACGCTGCGGCGTTTATCGGTAAGGACCGTGAGGAGACGCGTGCAATGCTGAGTGAGCTAGGCGCGCAGGGCTTCATAGAAGAAGAGGTCACCGCGGCGGACGAAACGCGGTTCCGCGCCCGCCTGGCGGCGCGGAGTAATCGTCGGATTCCGCAGGCAATCTGGGACGCGCTCGGCCAGGCCACCCAGTAGAGGAAGCGCTACAATCGGTGAGGTCAGCAGGGCCAGGAGCGCAGCATGCCGGTGAGTGCGCCCACCTTCGAGAAGCTAGCACTGGAGGACCCGGAGGGGCACTGGGAGCTGCACTGCGGCCAACCCCGAAGGAAGCCGGGTATGACCCTCGAGCATAACGATGTCGCCACGAACCTGCTGTTCCAGCTCATGCAGCAGCTCGACCGGAGCGCGTTCCGCGTGAGACAGAACACTGGGCACGTTCGACGCTCAACCGAGAGCTACTACATCCCCGACGTTTTCGTCGTCCCGAATGAACTTGCGCGCCCACTGCGCGGTCGGCTTGTGCTAGAGACTTATGACGCCCCACTGCCCCTCGTCGTGGAAGTCTGGTCCCCCTCGACAGGCGACTACGACGTCGATTCGAAACTGCCCGAGTACCAGCGCCGAGGTGATATCGAGATCTGGCGCATCCATCCGTACGAGCGCACGCTAACGGCCTGGCGCCGGCAGGCGAACGGCTCGTATGTGCAGACGCTCTACACTGGCGGCATCGTGCAGCCGGTTGCCCTTCCCAATGTCGCCATCGACCTGGACGCTCTTTTCGGCTGAGTGGCGCCGGCTTCGTTGCCCCTACCGTGTGTCCCACTGGATGACGTTGTGGGTGGCGATGGTGCCGGCGTCGCGCCCGACCGTGCCCGACAGGCCATCGCGGACCACCGTGGGCCGGGCGATGAAGTAGATGCCCATGTAGAGCACCTCGTCGGAGAGGTGGTGGAGCAGATCGCCCGCGACCCGCGTCCGCTCGTCGTTTGGGATCGTCGAGAGAAACCGCGCGATCATCGCGTCGTGCTCCGGGTTGACGTAGTTGGAGTAGTTGGTGGCCCCGGCGCCGGTCCAGTTGTTCTGCGCGGTCCTGGCATTGGCAATAGTGCGGGAAGTGAGACCGTTCTCTCCCTGGCCGCCCTGGAGGACTTCGAAGCCGGGGAAGGTCGAGCGGAACTGGCGGTCTTGCTGCCGCTGGGGCGGGATCGCCACTGTGTCCGTCGGAATGCCGAGCCGCGTCCAGGAGTCTGACATCGCGAACATCTGCTTGACCGTGGTCTCGATGTCGGAGGTCGTGCGGATCTCGGTCTTGAGGGGCTGTCCGCTCGCATCTACAAAGACGCCATCGGCGCCCTTTCGGTAGCCGAGCTCCTCGAGAATCTGGGCTGCGCGTCGCGGATCGTAGTCGTGCTTGACCAGCCGGGGCAGGGTTGGCTCGTACATAGGGTCGGTCGGCACGAACATGCTGTGGGCAACTGGCGCGAGGCCGCCTTGAAGCGTCTCGGCCATCGACTGCCGGTCGATGGCCATCAGCATGGCCCGGCGGAACTGCGCGCTCTCCTGAATGATCTTCGGGTTGGCATACGACATCTGCGGATGCATCACGCTCCAACCGTTGGCGCCGAAGATGACCGATCCACCCTGCCATCGCTGCTTCGCCTCCAGCGCCTGATCGAATCCGAGGTGGCGGGGGCCGACCAGCACGTCGAGCGCATCCGCGAGCACGTTGGCCAGCATCGTGTTCGTGTCCGCGATGAAGCGGACCTCGATCTGATCGATCTTAGCGCGACCCAGTCTGTAGCCATCGAAGGCGTCGAGAACCGCGTGGACGCCGGTCTCCCACGTGGTGACGCGGTAGGGACCGTTGCTCACGTAGTCGGTGGTCCAGTAGGGGAGGTCCTTGAAGCCCTCCTTGCTCTCCAGGTAGCTCTTCTCGAGCAGGTGTTTGGGCATCGTGCGCAAGGTCGTAAAGAGCTGGTCGGCATGGATGTAGGGCTGCCGCCAGGTCACCGTCACCGCACGTGCATCGGGGGACTCGACGCTGATGATGTTGTTGCTAAACAGGGCGGAGTAGAAGGGCGCCATGTCCCGGTCCCTCGTCACCTCTATGGCGAAAACGTAGTCAGCGGCGGTAACCGGGGTGCCGTCGTGCCAGGTGAAACCGTCGCGCAGGCGCCAGATCGTCTCCATGCGACCATCCGGCAGCACCTTCCACTGGCCGTTCTCGACGCTGGGCACGGCCTCCGCGACGACGGCAACGGTGCGGTCGTACTCGTCCTGAGCCGTGAGGCCGGAGCTGACCAGCTCCATGATCTCCATGCCGCCGGAGAGCGGGGCGTTGATCGAGCGATTGGGGCTGGGGAGGTTGGCGCCGATGCCCATTGCAACGCGCTTCTGCTGCGCTGGCTTCCTGGGACTGGTATCGGCGGCGTCCCTTAATAATGCTGGCGCGGTGGGCGCACAAGCGAGCAACAGCGCAGCGAAAAAAAGGAACAGAATCGTACGGCCGAGGCGAGGCCCTCCGGTGGGCTGCCGAAAAAGGTTGGGTCCGCTCGTAGTGAGCTTGTCGAACCAACTGGGGCCCTTCGACAAGCTCAGGGCGAGCGGGTTTTTCAGCAGCCTGCCAGGAGTCATCCCACTTCCCTCGGAGCCTTCACCCCATATTGTCCCGATTCTTGATCGGGTGGGTGATACACTTGCTGGCGTCGTGGCCCACGAAGTGCCGGCTGTGCCAATCGGCTCATCAAACGGAGGTGACGCTATGTTACGCGAAGAGAACGACCTCCTCTCTCGCGTCGGACTCGGTACACCGATGGGCAACCTCATGCGGCAATATTGGATCCCCGCTCTCGTCGCGACCGAGCTATCCGAGCCCGACAGCCCGCCGTTGCGAGTGCGGCTTCTGGGCGAGGACCTTATTGCGTTCCGCACCGCGTCTGGCAACGTGGGGCTGATCCAGCACGCCTGCATGCATCGGGGCGCGTCGCTGTTCTTCGGCCGGAACGAGGCGGATGGCATCCGCTGCGTCTACCACGGGTGGAAATACGGGGTGACCGGCCAATGCGTCGACATGCCAAACGAGCCAGCAGAGAGCAATTTTAAGGACAAGATCAAGGCCACGGCGTACCCGTGCGTAGAGCGCAGCGGGGTGATCTGGACCTACATGGGGCCTCGGCAGACGCCGCCGCCTTTGCCGGACCTGGAGCCCAATATGCTGGCCGAGGGCGAGTATTTCGTGGGTGTGACCCTCCGGGAGTGCAACTGGCTCCAGGCGCTGGAAGGAGACATCGACACCAGCCATCTCGGGTTCCTCCACATGGGGGCCCTCAAGCCGGAGCGCGCCACGCCTGGGAGCTTTGAGTACTACATCGTGGCGGATCGCGCACCTCGGTATAACGTGGTTGATACGGCGTTCGGCACCTCCTATGGCGGTTATCGACCAGCGGAAGCGGACACGAGCTACTGGCGCATCGCCCACTTCCTCTTCCCCTTCTACACCATGATCCCCACCGGGACGCTCGGAGTGCAGATCTTCGTGCGCGCCTGGATCCCGGTCGACGACGAACACACGATGGTCTGGGTGATCACCGCCCCGCGCTCCCGGCAGCCGTCGAATGTCACGGGTACCACACCCGCCGGTGGTGCCCAGGCAGCCGGCGTGGGCGGCTCTCAGGCGGCCGGGGTTCCCAGTGGCGGCGGCAACGAGCTGCTGCCGCCGACGTCCGATTGGCTCGGCAGGTTTCGCCTCAAGCAGAACAAGCAGAATGATTATCTGATCGATCGCGAGGCGCAGCGGAGCGGCCGGAGCTATACCGGCCTCGCGAGCGTGAACCTGGAGGACCAGGCAATCACCGAAAGCATGGGGCCCATCTGGGACCGCACGAAAGAACACCTGGGAAGCTCGGACGCCATGGTCATTCGGACGCGCCGCAGGCTCCTCCAGGCCGCCGAGGCGCTCCGAGACCAGGGTGTGCTGCCCCCTGGCGTCGATGATCCCTCGATTTACCGGGTGCGGTCGGGCGGCGTGGTCCTGCCGAAGGGTGTCGACGGGTTGGAGGCCACGAAGGAGCTGCAGAAGGCCCCCGCGTAAGCAGACCGGTCGATATGGTTCGTACAAATGAACTCGGGCTACCCCTCTCCCTAACCCTCCTCCGCAAGGGGGGAGGGGACAGCCGTACGCTCCCGCGCCCCTAGCCCCAGAAACGAGGTGCACCTGGAACTTCTTCAATGGGACAATCTCTAGCTGAGGTCATCTGTGGAACGCCCCGACGACATTCGAGCCTGCATCGTCTGCGTCAACGTCAGTTGCCTCGTCGACGGTTCGCAGGAGCTGGTTGACGCCCTCAGGGAGCGCCTGGCGGACTCCGACATCGAGGTGGAGACAGAGGTCTGCCTTGGCGCCTGCGGCCTGGGGCCGAACATGGTTCTCTATCCTCGGGGCACCTGGTTGTCCCCCGTCCGGCGCGACGATATCGACGACACTGTGACGCACATCAAGGGCGGGCCGGCGCCAGAGCGGTTGCTCGGCCACATTCCCGCCGACCTCCAGGAGCTGATTCTATCGGTGCTTGACGCCAGCCACGGAAGCACTTGAGATGCACTGCGCTCTGGCAACCGGAATCGTCATCGAAGGCACTGAGGGCTAGCGGAGAGGGGGGAGCATGCTGCACGTCAGTCCGTCGCTCAAGAAGATCGTCCAGGAGCAGCTCGAGGAGCGAGCATCGCGATCCGGACCCGAACGACCTATTACAACCGTGAAATGCGAAGCCCTCCACGATCTTCAGTTCCGGGCCACCGTGGAGGGCCATAGCTTCATCATGGATGAGAGGAAGAGCAGCGGAGGCCACGATGCCGGCCCGGCCCCGATGCGGTACTACGCGGCCGGCATCATGGGCTCTGACCACGTCTGGCTCGTGAAGACCGCCGCGCTCATGCACCTGGCATTGGACCGCCTCGAGGGGGAGATCTCGCTGTTCAACCGCAAGATCGTCTACACGGTCTTCATTGACAGCGAGAACTCTGACGATCAGATCCTTGATCTCGTGCGGCAGACACGAGAGCGCCGGGGGACACTCACGACGCTCGCGCGTACCACTCGCGTCGAGCTTAAGCTCGTGCACAACGGGACGACGATCATGGAACAATCGCTCGGAGAGTGATGGCCATCGGCTAGCGCAGTTCCCACTCGTGGATATTCCAGGCGAGCGGCGTCTCAGCCACCGCGGGCGCCGGGCCGCGCAGCGACGCGGTGTGGGCGAACGTCGCGAGGTCGAAGAGGAGAGGAATCGCCGGCAGATCCTCGGTGAACACCCGGGCCATGTCCGCGATGTGGCGAATGCGTTGTGCCGGGGCGACGGCATCCGAGAAAGCGGCTGAGAGGCGGTCGAATTCGTCGTTACTCCAACCGACACGGTTGGGGCCGATCCAGCGATTCTCCGGCGTCCCGATGTTGCCGGTAACGATGTTGGCCAGCCCATACTCTCCCGACGTTGTGCTATATGTGAAGATGGAAGGGAACGTCGCGCGCGCTTCGTTGTCTCCCGCCCGAGCGGCGACGAGCGTGGTTTCGCTGAAGTCGAAGCCGGCATTGCGCCAGCCGTTCGCGAGGATCGCCATCTCCGTCTCGCGCTGCGTGTCGGCCAGGGTTTTCACCTCGAATCTCAGCCGCCCCTCCGTCGCGCTTGCATAGAACCCGTCGCTGCCCTTCGTGAACCCGGCATTCGCCATGAGCTGCTCGGCGGCCCGCGGATCATGAGGGTACTTCGCGATGGCCCGATCCACTTCGGTGTAGTAGCTGGCCGAAGGCGGAATGAACGGCGCTTCGGACATGATCCCCTGGCCTTCGAAGAGGGCGTCGTTGAGATCCGTCCTGTTCGCGCTGTGGGCGAGCGCCTTCCGCACGCGGAGATCGAGGAGTGCCCGCGGGTTGACGATGTCGGGCCGGAGCTGCGTCCAAGCGCCGCGGAAGCCTCCGGGCCTCACCAGGACGGTCCCCCCGTTCCGGGGCGACCATTCCCGCTGCAGAATCAGGCCCTCCTGGAACCGGATGGAGGAATCCGTCGTGAAGTGCGCCTCTTCGGACAGGACATTGGCCAGGGCGGCGCTGGTGTCGCTGATGAATGTGATCTTCACGCGCTCGATCCGAGGCCTGCCGAGCGTGTGGCCATCGAACGCCGCGCCCTCGATGAAAGCCCCGGGCTCCCAGCGCGCGAGACGGTACGGCCCGAGGCCCACAAAATCGCGCGTCCAGAAGGGCTCGTTCGCAATCGTCGCCGGGTTCCTCTCGAACGAGTCCTGCAGGATGTGTCGCGGCAACGGGGGGAACTCGTCTTCGGCGAGCGATGCCGCGTTGGGGTAAGGCCGCCTCCAGCGAACGACGACGGACCGCGGATCAGCGGCCACGACCTCATCGATGAGGTTCTGAGGCGACGCCCTGGCAATCCCAACCTGGGGCGCCGTGTAGACCTCCCAGGCGAAGACAAAGTCCTGGGCAGTCAACGGGGTGCCATCATGCCAGGAAAGGCTCGCCCTGAGCCGGTGTGTCGTCTCCATCCGGCCATCGGGAAAGATGCGCCAGGTCTCCGTGTCGAGCTGCGGGAGGGTCTCCGCCAGGTAAGGCCGCGGGACTCCCTGGGCGTCGAGGATGCCCAGGTACGCGTTGAAGAGGCGCTGACTCGTGGCGAGAGACGTGCCTACTCCGCTCGCAACCACCTTGGCGGCAATGGTCAGCGGCTCGGCGCGAACCACAATCACGAGCGTCTGAGGCGGTGCCGAAGGCCGCGGCGCCGCCTCGTCGACTACACGCTGAGCCGGAGCGCACGCGGCCACCATGAGGGCAGCCAGAAGAATTGCGGCTAGTACACGTCGGCGCAAGAGGACCGATGGCCGAGCGAGCGGGCGGGCTCCCTCGCCCGCCGTATCCATCCCTCTCCCACCGCAGTGGGAGAGGTTAGGTGAGGGCACTTCCTCCGCTGGCATTTTGAACCAGCGGAGATGCTTGCCTGCCTTGTGGGTTGCCCTCACCCTCCCCTCTCCCATCGCGATGGGAGAGGGATCGCTCCCGGCTGACGCGCGGGTGACGAACTTCGGCGATTTTGTACCAGGGTTCGGGAGGGGGCCCTCACCTAACCTCTCCCATTGTGATGGGAGAGGGATTTGGTTACGCGTCCAGGCGTTTGTGCGCAACCCATGACTCACTTTCGTCGAGCTGTGCTAGACGGTTGCAGATTGGCGGACTGGGCACGGGCGGTTGCCACTGCCGGGTCACGAGGCGGCTAGGAGCTTCGCCAGCGCGCTGGTGTCATCGAGCTTTTGGATGCCCCAGAGCATCTGCGTCAGGCGCTCGACCCGATCGCCCGGAAGGACGGCGCCTGCCAGCGCTCTGAACTTCTCTTCGATAAACGCGTCGCTCAGCGGGTTGCCGGGGGTGCCCGTCGCGTGCTCGATGCGCTCGGTGTAGGTCCGGCCATCGGTCAGCGTCATGGTCACGGTCGCGCTGCCGCGGGACTGGCTCTCGTCCTCAACGAGGTCGATCTTGTCGCGAAGCGCATGGAGCACCGGGTCCGCCGCGCGCTCCTCAGTGAATTGCGCCGGGAGAGCGGTTCCGTGCACCAGGGCGACGGACATTGCGTGGAAGTAGGAGAACTTCGTGTCGAGGGCGGACAGTGGATGCCGGTGGCGGATGAGGTTGGGCGCGAAGCGACGCAGCGACCCGTGGACGTGCTGCACGGCCTCGGGCGTAACTCCCTCCCGCTTCCGAAGGGCCAGCATCGCGTCGATGAGCGCGTGGTTGCCCGCGCCGCAGGCGTAGGGCTTCAGCCCGACGGCGGGCAGCTCCCAGTGGCTGCCGAGACCCTCGGTTAGCTGCTCGAGGTCGTAGTCTTTCGCCATCACACCCATGAAACCGCGTGACCCGGTGAAGATGTTGTCGGTGCCCGTGAAACCTCGCTGCACGAGGGTTGCAGCCAGCAGCCCGTTCTGCGCGGCCTTGCCGGCATGGAACGGCTTGCACATGGAGCCGAATACTTCGCGGACGCCCATGGCCTGCGTGCCGGCCACCGCCAGGGCGTGGACCAACTGGGGCTCGGTCAGCCCGAACAGGCGACCGGCCGCCGACGCGGCCCCCAGCACCCCGCACGTGTTGGTGATGTGCCAGGCCTCTGCCCCCTCCAGGAAGTGCTGCGAGATGAGCGAGCCGACCCGGCACGCCACCTCAGCCCCGATGGCGTACGCAGCGACAACGTTCTTCCCGCTGACGGTCTGCTGCTCGCTGATCGCCAGCGCGGCGGGGAAGATCGGCGATGTGGGGTGGATGACGCTGGTGTGAGTGTCGTCGTAGTCCTCGAGGTGGCCGCTGTAGCCGTTGGCCAGGGCCGCGTTGAGGAACGAAGTCCGCTCGCTCTTCCCGATGATCGTGGCGTGCGGGCTGGCGCCCTCCGACTTGAAGAGCCCCAGCAGGATGTCGAGGGACGGATCCAGCGAGCCGTAGAGGGCAACCCCGCAGTAGTTCATGATGCACCGCGTCGCCAGGTGCATGATGTCCGACGGCACGTCGTCGGTGGGATAAGTCGCCACGAAGCTGGCCAGTGCTGTCTCTGTTGCTCCCATCTTTCCTCCCGAACGACTGAGGACCCAGCCCTCAGTCCTCAGCGCTCAGTCCTGTGTCCTCGCGTAAGCATCTCGACGTAGTTTGTCTAGGGGTCGGGCATGCCCGACCCGCGTGACCCCAAGATGGAGGGCGGGCGAGGCGTGCCTCGCCCCCACGGTGGTGGCACAGACCGGCGGCGGCCGGTCAGGATACGGGAATATCGGCCTCCCTCTGGGCAGGACGGCAACAGTATCTGGCGCAACCGCCTACGGCTCACCATAGAACCTCACGGCGTTCTCCCAGAGCAGCTGCTGCCGCAGATCGTCGCCGAGGCTCTTCCAGCCAAAGAAATAGTCGACGGAGTCCGGGAAGCGGCATTCGAAATGCGGGTAGTCAGACGCGTACATGAGGACGCCCGGGCCCATGAAGTCGACGACCATCTGAATCATGTCTTCGCCTTCGGCCATTTCGATGCTCGAGAAGAACCGCCCGCCTGTCAGATGCTCCCCGATCCTGTGCTCGAGTTTGGGCACCCAGCCCACGTACTCGGCTTGATCATCCAGGCGACGGCTCCAGAAAGGGAGCCAGCCGCAGCCGCACTCCAGAATGCCGAAGCGCAGTGACGTATAGCGCTCCATGAGTCCAGCCCCGATGAAAGAGCCAATGGCGCGCATGGCTCCCCAGGGGTGAGCCGCCGACCTCGCGAGAAACGGGTTGTTCCACAGGTCGCCATAGGCGGGATAGTACGGCGGCCCCGCGTACTGGCTGTGATGCAGCACGACCAGGCCGTTCTCATTGACGGCCTCCCAGATCGGGTCCATGTCTGGATGATCCATGGGGGTGTCGTTGGTCATCATGGGATAGACGCCCACCATCCACGCCGAGTCCGCCCACTGCTTGATCTGCGCCGTAGCCTCCTCAACCGCGTTAGGAAGCACGGGGATTACAGCCTTGAGTCGGTGCGGATGCCTGCTACAGAAGTCGTTGAGATATCGGTTGTAGGCGCGCAAGAAGCCGACCTGTAGCTCGACGTCGTTGAGGAGGGCAGGATTGGGCCCGTTGCCAATCATGACCTGGACGTCGACGCCTTCTTCATCCATGTCGCGGACCCGCGTATCGGCGTCGAAGTCGATGGCCCCGAGCGTCGCCTGGCGGCGGCCCATATATTTCCGCTCGGGCAGGGGGGCTCGCGGATCGGGCCCCGCCGCTTGCCCCAAAGTGCGCCGGTTCGGCCGAGTTGCCTGGGCCCCTGGAAACGCGTAGGTGTGCCTTCCCGGAACCTGACCCTCCTCGTCGCTCTCAATGACCCGCCGGAACTTCTCGATCTCGGGAAACCTCGCCCGAAAGGCCGGGTCGAAATACGGATCGAGCGTCTCAAGCGAGGGACGGATATGCGTGTCGGTATCCCAGACTCTGAACCCATTCTTCATCATCTCGCCTCCCCGCTAAGCGTCGGTGCGCGCCGGACTCCACGGCGCACTCCGCAATCCGCAATCACCGTTTGTCCCACTCGTAGATGTTCGGGGTGGCTTCGTTTCCCTGCATCCGCGGCCCGATCATGCCCCTGAGCATGAGGATCGGGAGGACCTCCCAGTAGAGTGGCATGAGGGCGACGTCCTCCATCTGTTCCTTTAGCAGGTCACGGTGCAGCCCAATGCGCTCGCGGGTATCGACTATAACCGCGAGTTTATCGAGGATCGCGTCGACGCGGGGATTGGCGTATCCGCCCCGATTGTTCCCCGTCCACCGCGTTTCGGCCCTGGGGATACCTCGCGAGTGAAGTCGCCGGTCGTAGAAGTTGTACCCACCGGGGCTGATGAGGGCCGGGCCGGAGCGCGTCGCGATGAACTGGCCGTCGTTCGCCGTGCCCGGCGTGAGCGGCTCCAGGTCGACCCGCGCCCCGATGGCCTGCCAGCCGTCGGCGATGATCGAGCCTGCCCTCAGCTGGTCCTCGCCCGCCCGGAGCTGGATCTCCACCTGGAAGCGCTCGCCGCTGGGTCGGTGGACCAAGACCTGCCCTGAGCCTGCCGAAGGGGCCCCGTCCGGGCCGCGGGCCCAGCCCTCCCCTTCCAGCAGCTGACTGGCGCGCAATGGGTTATAGGGGAACTGGGGGATGAAGGCCTCGACGTCTTTTCGTACGGGATCGTTGGGCGCGTACCAGCTATCGGCGGACGGGGCCAGCCCTTGGGCCATCACGTCCGCCAGCGTGTCGCGATCGATAGCCTGGTAGAACGCCTGGCGCACCGTACGGTTGGGGAAGCCGTTCGCGGGGCGCGCGTAGTCCGGTCGATGCTGGATCTCCAGTTGGTGCAGGCCCCCCACGACGTCGGAGCGGACCTGGTTCCCCGTGCCTTCCCAGCGTCGCCGGACCTCGAGAGCGGCATCCAGGTCAACCCCGGTGGGGAGAACGACGTCGACGGCCTCGGCCAGGATGCTCGCCACCATCGTATTGCCGTCCGGAATGAATCGGACGATGACGCGGTCGAGCAGTGGTCGGCCGAGGTAGTAGTCATCGAAGCGGGCGAACTCCATGTGGGAGCCCTGCTCCCAGCGCACGAGCTTGAACGCGCCGAGGCCGACGAACTCGGTCGTGAAGTAGCGGCTCTGGGTCATGCCGTCCTTGTCCTGCACCCACAGGTCGCGCAGCAGATGCCTGGGCAACGGCTCCATGCCGTCGCCCAGGCCGGCAAGGACGTACACCTGGGACCAGTGCACGATGAACGTGAACGGGTCCGGCGCCGTGGCGGACTCCATCAGCTCTGGCCTGCCGCGCCCGCCGGTCAGCCGGAGCAGCTCCGGATCGCGTCTGACCTGAAAGGTGAACATCATGTCATCACTGGTGAACGGCGCCCCATCGTGCCACTTGACGTTGGGCCGGAGTTTCCAGGTCATGTCCATAGTGCCGTCCGGATTGACGGTCCAGGTACCTTTCTCGGTGGAGGGCGTTTCGCTCACGAGCCGCGGCTCGTAACTCTGGGGGCCGGTCCGCGTCATGAGCCGGTCGTGGGCGATGTACGGGACGTTGGTGACGCCACCCTGGTTGCGGCCCGCCGCGGACCCCGTGAGGTCCGTATCAAAGCTCGCGGGCTGCCCTTGAATGGCGATTGTGACGACTTTCGGAGCGGCCGACGGCTGACTCTGAGCCACACTGATGCCCGCTCCGTCGCTCGGGCGCTGCGCCGGGCCGCATGCGGTGAGCAGCAGTATGGGTACAAGGAGCATCCTTCGGACACCCCTGCCGCACCTCAGTTGGACTGATCCCCTCCCCCCTTGCGGGGGAGGGTTAGGGTGGGGGGTGACGCTCGGGAAAGTCATCGCATCCTCCATCGTGACTTCGTCAGCTCAGGTCCCATAGGTGCGAGTCCGGAGCCCGAGCCCTGACCGTCCGAGCCGGCACGTTCTTGAGGCGCTGGCTCTTCATCTGTGGGACTGCATTGTAGAAGAGGTGGATGACGACGACATTTTCCGAGAGATGTCTCACAATGTCCGCCAGGATGCCCAGTCGTTCGGTGCGCGGCACCGTTGCGAAGTAACGATCGATGAGGCCATCCAGGTCCCGATTCATGTATCGCGCCCGGTTCGAGCCTCGGAAGTTATTCTCAGTGAGTGGAGTCTCCGAGCTGAGGAAGCGCGTATCGACGTGGGTCCGGAGCGCCGCTATCTGGAAGCCGGGTCGAGAGGGCATGACCGAGCGGTCGCTGGTTGCGGGGATGGTGCGGGGTTCCGCCGCGACCCCGACCCGGCGCCAGTAGTCGACGACCGCCAGGGTGGTCCGCACGTACGTGTCGCTTTCGGCCCCCGTCCAGGCGTGGACGGCCAGCTCCTGGCCGGCCGAGTCGCGGAAGAGGCCATCAGTCCCTTTGGAAACCCCCAGGCCCTCGATGATCTGTCCGGCCCTGCGTGGGTCGTACGGGTAGTCTGCGATGGCATGCTTCACGGCCTCGAATTCAGAGCCCGTCGGGGCCACCAGCGCGCTAGCGGCCGCGCCGACCCCAGCCTGGATCGATTGCACGATTTCATCGCGGTCGATGGCGTGGGCCAACGCCCGCCGAAACTGGACGTTCGCGAGGATCGGCGGACTGGGGCTGACGAACTGCGGATAGCCGACCGCCTGCGTTTCGTAATTGGACGAATAGATGACCTCGCCCTCTGGCCACGCCTCCCGCGCTTTCAAGGACTGCTCGATCGACAGACCTGGGCCCAATGTCAGGTCGATCTCACCCGCCAGCATGTTGGCCATGAGGGTGTTGGCGTTAGTGATGAACCTGATCTCAATCTCGTCCAGCTTCGGGCGCCCGGGGACGTACTGGTCGAAGGCCCTGAGGCGCAGATAGGTGCCGGGTGCGAAGTCATCGACGACGAAGGGCCCGTTCCCCACGAACTGGCTCGTCCAAAAGCGCAAGTTCAGGAACGCGGCGTTGTCGAGCTCGCGGAAGCTCTCCTCCAGCAAGTGTCTTGGCAAAGGCTGCGCGAAGAGGTCGCTGAATAGCCAGTTGGCCTGCACGTAGGGCCTCTTCCAGCTCACGGCGATCGTGCGGGGGTCCCGCGGCTCCATTGTTTCAATATTGGCGAACGCCGCGGTTCCGAAGTTGCCCTGTGGATACTGCTGAGCGACGGCTGCCCCAAAAACCAGGTCGGCGGTCGTCAAGGGGGTGCCGTCGTGCCATCGGACATTCGGCCGGATCGTCAGCGTGGTCTCCATTCGTCCGTCCGGCAAGAGCTTCCACAGGCCGTTTTCGATGGTTGGCGCCTGTTCGGCGAGCTGGGCGGTTGGCTCGCCCTCTGAATCGAAGTTGACGAGCCCGGCCATGAAGAGCGGCGTGAGATTGTCGTTCTGGGTGACGGTGTCCATGGATTCCATCGTCGCGACCGTGATCCGCTTGACGCCGGCGTGGCCCAGCTCGCGGGCGCCCTCTTGAGGTCCTCCACCCTGTGGCTGACACCCCACGAGAAGCATCACCGGAACCAGGAACCACGCTACGAGCCGCTTCACGATTCGCTCTCCGTAACTAATCGGGCGTGTGGGCTTTCAGGAAGCTCTTGATGCGCGCGACGGCTGGCGGTACCAGTTCCGGGGGATACCTCCATTCCTCGATCAGCTCCGAGTTCGGAGCGAGCGCGGCTATCTCGAGGCCAGTCGCCCGCGGGTGGTCCAGGTTGTTGCCCGGCATCACGAGCAGGGGCGTCGCACACGACTTCACGAAGTCCCGCGAGACGCTGATCACGAAGTCCCCGGTGCACATCGTCATCCCAAACGCTTCGGCAGCGCCCGCGTCCACATCGGGACGTCTCTCGGCGAGCTCCCTCGCCCAGCGGCCGTAGAGGTTCCTGGGCAAGACGTCGCGATTCTCCTCATCGATGCCGATGGGCTGCTCCAACACCGCGGCCGCTACGCGCCGCGGGGCGCGCCTGATCAGGCTCAGCGCGAAGGAGCAGCCGATGCAGCAGCCCAGGACGTGGAATCTGTCGATGCCCAGATGACTCATCAGGCCCAGCTGGTCGTCGGCGTAGCTGCCCCAGGGATCTTCCATCTCTAAGGGCCCGCTGGAACCGCCGGTGTTCCGCTGGTCCAGGGCGATGGCCCAGAAACCTGCGCGCGAGAAGATCTCCAGCGGGTTGAAGGCCGATCGACTCCAGAAGCTGATGGTCGAGCTCGTGCCGCCGGGCGCAATGAGGAGCAGCGGAAACCCGCTTCCCTGCGTCTCGTAGTAGATGGCAACCTCACCTCGCTGATGAATCGGCATCGCCCCACTCGCCCTCCCTATTCCTTGTCCCACTCGAAGAAGTTCCACTCGACGTAGGTGCCCCCGATAGGGCCTTTCACCCCCTTGAGCATAACGATAGCGTCGACGTCGAAGTAGAGCGGGATGAGGGCAACGTCGCCCAAACCTTCCTGCAAAAGCTGGCGGTGCAGTGGCACCGTCTCTCGGGGGTCAATAGTGACGGCCAGCCGCTCGATCAGCGCATCCACGCGCGCGCTGGAGTAGCCGCCCCGGTTGCGCCCGGTCCAGCGGTCCGCGGCCGACGAGATGTTGCCGGAGTAGAGGCGCGAGCTCTCGATATAGGGGACTTCGTAGCCCTTGGGGCTGGTCACGATGACGCCGGGCTGCGTGCCCTCGACCTGGCGGTCCCGTGGTATTGGCAGGCGATTCTGAATCGCCTGCACGCCGGCGGCCTTCCAGTAATCCGCGACGATGGCCTGGTCTTCCTCGCTCTTCTCCTCCTGGATGAACACCTGAAGCTCGAAGCGCTCGCCGCTGGCGCCGTGGATGAGGAGACCGTCCGGACCGCGCGCCCAGCCAGCCTGAGCGAGCAGCTGCTGCGCCCGCGCCGGATCGTACGGGTATTGCGGCACAGCGCTCTCGACCTCGGGTCGCAGGGCATGAATCGGGCTGAACCAGTGGTCAGCCACCGGCGTGAGTCCAGCGGCCGCGGCCTCGACGAGGGCCTTGCGGTCGATCGCGTGGAAGAGCGCCTGGCGGACGGGCCGCTCGACGAGACCGTTGCGCGGCCGCGCATACTCGGCGCGGAACTGGATCTCAATCTGCTGCAGGTCTCCCAGTGGCGAGAAGCGGACCTGGCTGCCGGTACCCTCCCAGCGCCGCCTGATCTCGACACCGGCGTCCAGGTCCACGTGGTTGCCTGACGCCACGTCGATGGTGCCCGCCAGGAGATTCGCCATTACCGTGTTGGGGTCCGACATGAAGCGGATCACCACGCGGTCGAGGGGCGGGCGGCCTCGGAAGTAGTCGTCGAAGCGCTCGAGCTCGATATGGGAGCCGATCACCCAGTTCACGAGCCGGTACGGGCCCAGGCCCACGAACTGGTGCAAGAGCCGGGGGTTGTTGCCGAAGCTGGCCTTCTCGTTGAGATACGCTTCCTCAAGGAGGTGCTTCGGCATGGGATTCAGGGCCGGCGCCTCGTTCGCTGTCGCCAACGGCCGTCGCCAGTGGATCACCAGCGTCTGGGGATCGGGCGCCGAGGCGGACTCCATCTCGCGCAGCGCCGATCCGAACCGGGAGGGGAGCTCCGGATCTTTAAACGCGGTGAAGGTGAAAAGGAGGTCGGCGCTGGTGAAGGGCGTCCCATCGTGCCACTTGACGTTGGGATGGATCCGCCAGGTCGTCTCCATCGTCCCGTCGGCGTTGACGCGCCACGTACCCTTGTCCACCGAGATCTGCTCGACGGCGAGCTGTGGGACGAACTCGTCGCGGTCGTTTCGCAGAACGAGGTAGTTATGGAGGATCCATTCGATCCCGCCGGGGCGCCGACCCATGACGCCCGGGAAGTCGGTCACGTAGCCCTCGTTGGCCACGAGGGTCATGATCTTGGGCGCGCGCGGCGCGGCGGAGGACTCTCCCCCGGTGCTTGCCTGGCGCGGCACCGGCGCTGCGCACGCCAGCAAGAACGCGAGAAGCATTACTGGACCCACGCGGGAGAGTTGTCTGAGCGTCTCAACCATCGGTTAGCCTCCACGCTGTCTCGGTGCACGTTGCTCGTGAAGCATAGTCTACGGCCGGCGCGATGTCACAAGAAGGGCCATTCCAACCGGAGGGTGATATGAGCGGGGGAACTCTGATGGAGGTGCGCGCCGAGCCCTATACATATGTGTGCGACCTGGAGCGTACCGCGCTATGCATTATTGACATGCAGCGGGACTTCGTGGAACCGGGCGGGTTCGGGGAAGCCCTGGGGAACGACGTCTCCGTGCTCCAGGCCGTGGTGGCCCCCACACGCCGCGTCCTGGACGCCGTCCGCGCCAGGGGTCTGCTCGTGGTCCACACGCGCGAGGGCCACCGACCGGACCTCGCCGATTGCCCGCCGTCGAAGCGCGCTCGGGGACACCCTGGGCTGCGGATCGGCGACGCGGGGCCGATGGGACGCATCCTCGTGCGCGGCGAGCACGGCCACGGGATCGTCGACGAGCTAACACCGGCGCCCGGTGAGCCCGTAATCGACAAACCGGGGAAGGGCGCGTTCTACGCCACCGACCTCGACGCCATCTTGAGAAACGGAGGGATCGCGAGCCTCATCGTCTGCGGTGTCACCACTGAGGTCTGTGTCCATACGACCGTACGCGAGGCGAATGACCGCGGCTACCAGTGCCTGGTCCTGGAGGACTGCGTCGGCTCGTACTTCCCCGAGTTCCACACCGCAGCTCTCCAGATGATCGCGGCTCAGGGCGGTATCTTCGGCTGGGTGGGGCGGTCGGACGATCTCCTGGGCGTTTTGAGTGGAAGCTCCGACGCCTGAGGTCGGCCACCGTCCCCCCTCTATTCAGACGCACGGATTGGCGGACCTCAGCTGCGTCCCGGTCGTGCTAAAGGCGCCCAATCAGATGCTCGTAGTCTGCATGGGATCCGGCCCAGAACCAAATGACGTCGTCGCCGTCGCGAGTACCCACCGCACGGTAGTCCGAGTTCATCCGCGCCGAGTAGACCTCCAGGCTGGGATGTACTTGCCTGAACCTTAGGCTGGGATGGTAGGGATTCTGCGCGAAAAGCCGGTAGGCTTCTCTCGCCTGCTTTGGACGTCGACGGGTAGCCTGCGAAGCGCCTCCCGAAATCGTCTTGTTGTGTGCGAAGTCACAAGGTGCTTGGATTTAGAGGTTCGGTTTGCCCCTGTCGATGCTCGGCCTTTGCCTCATCGGCGAGTCGGGCGAGGACACCGGGCGACTCAGCAAAGGCTCGTTGCCAGCGTCGCCCTGACGCGATCTCTTCAAGCAACCAGGCGCCCAACGCCTCTTGCTCTGGCTCGGGCAACTTGGATGCTTCGTCGAATGCTTGCTCCAGAAGTCCGCTCACTGAGACCCCCATCCGATGCGCCGTATTGCGATTCGCTTCGGCGTACCAGTGGGTCACTTGTCATGGACACCGCCATTGCGTCAGTTCTGTCGTTTCGGTAGGGCGGGGGCTTGTCCCCCGCCGCGCGGCCCTCAACGCGGGCGTCAGGCGGGAAGGGACAAGCCCCTCCCCTACCAGACGCAAGGCGATCCCCGTGAAATTGACCCACCAGTCAATCGGCCAAATCGTACGTCTTCCGAGTTGCGGCAGAGTATTTTGTGCAAC
>CAYQJS010000031.1:41544-64530 GCA_964417895.1 uncultured Chloroflexota bacterium
CCCGGTGACGCCCTCGACGAGATAGTCGGTCGTCTCCAGCTCGGCAGTCGTCGGCCGTTTGCCCGCCTCGATGCGGACTGTGCCGCCCTGGTCCCTGACTGGGCCCGCGAATGGGTGTTTTGTGCCGTCGGCCACAGCCCGCTCAGCGTCAGATGCAAGCCGCCGCGCGTCGGCGGACACATTGGGGCCGAACGGCGAGAGCCCCACGATGCGATCCTTCACGCCGGCCCGGTAAAGCTGGCTGGTGTACTTGCCCTCGACGATCTGCTTCACGAGGTCTGTGTAGAGATCACCCCACGTCCAGCGCGCCCCGGTGATCCAGCCGCGCGGCGCCAGTGGAGAGGCGTCGGCGTGATAGCCAACCACCATCACGCCGCGCCGCTCCGCGGCCTGGATCGCCGGCCCCGGGCAGTCCTGGTGCATGGTGAGGACGTCGGCGCCCTGGTCGATCAGGCTGTTGGCAGCTTCGGTGATCTTGGCCGGGTTACACCAATCCTGCGTGAACACCACAGTGGTTCGCGCCTGCGGATTCACCGACGCCGCCCCCAGCTGAAAGGCGTTGATGTTCAACAACACCTGTGGGATTGGATGCGCCACGACATAGCCCAGCTTATTGCTCTTCGTCTCCTTGCCCGCAGCCACGCCGGCGGCGTAGACCTCCTGCCAGATCTCCCCGAAATAGGTCCCGACATTCTCGGTGTTCTTGAGGCCGCCCTGGTGCAGGAACGTCACGTCGGGATACTTCTTGGCGACGTTGAGCGCCGGGTCGAGGTGGCCGTAGCTGGTGGGGAAGATGATCTTGGCGCCGCCGCGGATCATCTGCTCCATCACACGCTCGGCCTCGGCGTTCTCCGGCACGTTTTCGGCCGATACGGTCTCTACGTAGGACAGGTTTTTCTCCAGCGCCAGCCGGCCCTGGTTGGCGGCGAAGTTGTACCCGAAGTCATCGACCGGACCGACGAAAAGGAAGCCGACCTTGAGCTTCTCGCCGGCTTTCAGGTCGATGGCTTTTCGAGCGTTGAACGTCCCCGCAGCCGGGCCGGCGCCCGAGGGCGCGGCGCTTTGAGGGGCGCACGCAGCCAGGGCGGCAACGCCCAGGATGATGGACACGAGCAGAATTGACGGGACGCGCCAAAAGGTCTTCATATGGGACACCCTCCTTTTTGCTCTCGGTCTTGCTCTCAGGCCCCGGAGGAAGGATCGCGTGGCACCGGAGGGACGATCTCCCTCCACCTCTCCTCATCGACAAAGCCCGCGTGCGCGGGTTACTGGCCCATTACCACCTCCACTATGGTCAAAACCTCATGTTGTCATGCGGCCCTGCCCCGCCCAGCGGCGTGCGTCAGCCGGCGGGTGCGCTCGCGATGCTAGGACGGATCGCGCCCCCAACGATCGGGGCGTGGCCGCCGCCGGCCATCACGGCTCGGAGTCCCTCCGGCATTGCTCGCTTGCCGGTCTGGCCCCAGATCAGCAGGACGGCCAGCGTGATCAGGTAGGGCAACATGTCGAGGATATAGGGTGAGATGGGCGTGCCCAATGTTTGAAGCTGGAACTGGAAGGCCACCGCGGCGCCGAACAGCCCCGCGCCGACGATGGCCTTCAGCGGGTCCCACATCGAGAAGATGACGAGGGCCACCGCGATGAAGCCACGCCCGGCTGTCATTCCCTCCACCCACGTGTGCGTGAACGCGAGGGACAATTGGGCGCCACCCAGACCCGCGAGGATCCCGCCCGCGACCACTGCCGCGTACTGGATCTTCCTGGGATGGAGGCCAGCTGCGAAAGCGACGGTCGAGCGCTCTCCCACGGCGCGGACGGCGAGCCCCCAGCGGGTGTATTTCAACGTGGCCCACAGGGCCAGCGCGAGGAGCAGGGAAGCGTACGTGAGCGCGTCGTGGCGAAACAGGATCGTGCCCAGGTAGGGAAGATCGGCCAGAAATGGCACCGGCCATGGGCTCAGCCCGTCGATATTCTCCTTGATGTACGGGGCGCCAATCAGGCCGGTCAGCCCGAGCCCGAAGAACATGGTCGCCAGGCCGCTGGCGAGCTGATTCGCGCCCCGGGTGATGCAGAGGAAGGCGTGAATGAGGCTCAGGGCGCCGCCGGCCAGCCCGGCCGCCGCGATTCCCAGCAGCGGGTCCCTGGTGATGGCGGCGGTGACGAATCCGGCGCAGGCGCCCATCAGCATGCAGCCCTCGACGCCGAGGTTCACCACGCCCGCGCGCTCGGAGATGATCTCCCCCAGGGTGCCGTAGAGCACGGATGTCCCGGAGCGGACCGCGCCCGTCAGCACCGCGATGGCGACGATCTCAAACACGGGCCGGCCCTCGGACGGCCTGGAGCGTGCGAGTGCCCAAAACCCAGAATAGGATCAGGGCCATCAGGATGTTCACGGTCGAGCCGGGTACGTTGACGCTGATCTGGAGGACCTCGCCACCGACAGCGATGACCGCGAGGAGCGCGGCCATGGGCACGATTGCCAGGGGACGGCCTCCCGCCAGCCAACTGGCGAGGAATCCGATGTAGCCATAGCCAACGCCAATGCCGGGCTGGAGGCGACCGTGGATTGCCGAGACCTCGATCACGCCGGCCAGACCAGCGGCGCCGCCGCCAAGGAGCATCCCGACAAAGAGGTACCGGCCGAGCGAGATTCCGCTCCGGCGCGCGGCCTCCGGGTTGCCGCCGATCACTCGCATGCAGTGGCCCCAGCGCGTCCGCGTTAACAGAACAAAGAAGGCGCCAACCGCGATGAGGGCCAGCACGAAGCCGACGTTGGCCCGGGAGTCTCCGAACGTCGGGAGCCGCGCGGCGTCCACGAACGGGGGAGAGAAAGGCCAGTTGAAGCTGCCCGGGTCTTTCCACGGCCCATGTGTGTAGTGGTCGACGATCCGAATGGCAATGTAGTTCATCAGGAGCGTGGCGATGGTCTCGTTCAGCCCGGGTCCCGCCCGAAGCGCTCCGGCGATCCCGCCCCACGCCGCTCCGCCAACGGCCCCGGCCAGCAGAAGCAAGGGAAGCAGCACGAGGGCCGGCAGCCCTCCCATCGTGAGCGCGACTGCCGTGGCCAGAAGCGCTCCCATCTGGAACTGCCCCTCCCCCCCAACGTTGATGAGTCCCAGCTGAGCAGGCACTGCCACCGCCACCGCGCAGAGGATGAAGGGCACGACCTTCACGAGGATCTCAGTCCAGCCGTAGCTGTCCCCCAAAGACCCCTGGAAGATGGCGACGTACGCCTGCACCGGGTTCTTGCCCAGGGCCAGGAGGATCAGCCCGAACGCCGCGAAGGCCGCCGCCAACGACATGATGAAGCGGAGCGATGGATCGTCGCGGAATCGGCTCGCCGGCAACGGCACGCTCATAAGACTCACGCCGAGGCTCGGGTCACGCCGTTGCCGCCGCCCGTCATCAGCAGCCCAACGTGAGTGAGGTCTGCGTCTTTTGCGGCGATCACGCCGACGATCGACCCGTGGTACATGACGGCCAGGCGGTCGCTTAGCTGGGTCAGCTCTTCCAGGTCCTCAGAGATCAGGAGAACGGCAGCCCCGGAGTCCCGACAGGCAAGGAGCACCTGGTGCACGGCATGGGTCGCGGCGACGTCAAGCCCGTGGGTGGGGTAATAGGCGATCAGAAGGCGCGGCTGACGCGACAGCTCGCGAGCAAAGACGAGCCGCTGCACGTTGCCGCCGGAGAGGGTCTCCACCGGTACGTCCAGCCTGGGCATGCTCAAGTTGAATTCGGCGCCGAGCCCGCTGACACGGCGCTGCACCCCCGCCCAGTTCACCGGGAGCCACCCGGGCCGACCGCCATCGACTCCGTCGCCGAGCGCCATGTTCTCCAGTACGCTCATGCCACCGACGATACCCGTCTCCACTGGGTCCTCGGGGACGCATGCGACGCCCGCGCGCAGGAATCGAGCAGTCGGCCAGTGCGTGACATCCTGGCCATCCAGGACGACCGATCCGGCCCGCACCTTCCGGAGCCCCAGCAGGACATCGCCCAGCTCCTTCTGGCCGCTGCCCGAGACGCCCGCGACCCCGACGATCTCGCCTGGAGCGACGGCGAGCGAAACCCCCTTGAGCGCCGTCCCGCCTCTGTCGTCCTGGGCAACCACGTTCCGCAGCTCGATCAATGGCTTCTCGTGGGGCAGGGTGTGCCCGCCAACCTCCTCGCTCAGCTCGGCATCCTCGTCTCCGAGAATCATGCGCACGAGCGTTCGCTCGGTGGCCTCAGAGCGGTCGATCGTGCCCGCCACCCGACCGCGACGAAGCACCGTGATACGGTCCGCGCACGCCAGCACCTCGCGCATCTTATGGGTGATGAAGACGACCGCGTACCCGTCGTCTTTCAGCCTCGCGAACACCTGGTACAGCCCCTCGACCTCGTGCGGCGCGAGCACGCTGGTCGGCTCATCGAAGATCAGCACCCGCGCGTCGGCGAGCAGCAACTTGATGATCTCCACCTTCTGCTCGTCGCCGGGTGAAAGCTGCCACACCATGGCCCAGGGATCGACAGCGAAGCCATAACGAGCGGCGACCTCGGTGATTTGAGCGGCAATCTGGCGCTTGCGAACAACGAAGTGAGCGTGCCGCAGGGAGAGCGCAACGTTCTCGACCACGCTGAGGTTCGGGATCAGCATGAAGCTCTGGAAAACCATGCCGACGCCGAGGTCCTTCGCCTGATCAGGGGAATGGATCTCGACCTTCGTCCCATCGAGCTCGATGGTGCCGGAGTCGGGGCGGTGGAACCCATACAAGGTCTTGACCAGGGTGCTCTTGCCCGCCCCGTTCTCACCCAGGATGGCATGCACTTCGCCAGGCCAGAGGTCCAGGTCGATCCCGTCGTTGGCCACGATCCCATTGGGGAATGTCTTGGAGATGCCGCGCAGGCTCAGAAAGACGCGGTTCTCTCCGCCGGCCGACCCCACGTCATCGTTCCCCCTCCGGGTACTCCCGAGCGTCGGCCAGCGCACCCACGAAGGCCCCCGAGCTCGATACCGTGCCGAACACGCCCCCCTGCATCTTCACCATCTTGATGGCGGCCTCGTAGTTTCCATAATCCGTGGCGCCCGTGCAGTCCTCCAGCAGACAGCATTCGAAGCCACGGTCGTTGGCCTCACGCATCGTCGTGTGGACGCAGACGTCCGTGGTGATGCCGGCGAGCATGAGGTGCGTGATCCCGCGGGTCCGCAACACCAGCTCGAGGTCCGTCGCGTAGAACGACCCTTTCCCTGGTTTGTCGAACACAGGCTCGCCGGGCGCAGGCGCGAGCTCGGGCACGATCTCCCATCCGGGTTCGCCGCGGACGAGGATACGGCCGAGCGGACCCGGGTCTCCGATGCCCGCACCTATCCGCTTGCTGCGCCAGAGCTTGTTGGGAGGGCAGTCGGCGAGATCAGGACGGTGCCCTTCTCGGGTATGCATCACCGCCAGGCCGGCCGCGCGGGCGCCGTCCAGCACGCGCCCGATGGGCGCGACGGCGCGGGCGGTGAGGGAAAGGTCGTAACCCATCCTGTCCACGTACCCGCCCACGCCGCAGAAGTCCGTCTGCATGTCGATGACAAGAAGGGCCGTGTTTTCCAGATCGAACGCATAGTCGTAGGGATCAGCCCTGGCACACAGCGCGCCAGCCATCCGGTCGGCCACGGGCAGGCTCCCTGAAGCTATGCGCTCGGCGCTATTGGAGGAGGTTGAAAACCATAAACCGTTTCAGATCCTGCCGCATCGTCGAATTGCACGAAATCCCACAGGGTCCCTAGTGTACTTCATCCCAGAGGAACGCTCCGGCGGAGCCGTGCTGGTGGGTTAGTTCGCATTAATGTCGGGCTCCGGTCACCCCCACCCCAACCCTCCCCCGTCGAGGGGGAGGGGGAAAGAGGTGGTCCCCACCCCCCTTGTGGGGGAGGAAAGAAATCCCCCCTCCCCTCCTTGCGGGGAAAAGGAAGAACCCCCCCTTGAGGGGAGGGTTGGGGTGGGGGGTCACGAACCTCTACGATTCTGTACTAGACTTGCGGACCGTCCGTCCTGGGGTTGAGGTGCAAACTTTCGAGCAGTTCCGCGGCGCGGCCGAGCGCCTCAGAGCATACCGCGTCGCGGACGCGGCGTTGCCGCCGGCGTTCAGGTTCGAGCCCGCCCCGCGCCGCCAGCAGGAACACCGTCCGCTGAAACCGGTGGCTACGGCCAGCGCGAGCGAGCGCCTGGCTGCGCGAGGCATCCCGACGCTGCTCAGCGCCGCCCAGGGCATCGCCCGAGGCGCTATAAGCGCGGTCGAGCTGATGCGCGATGCGTATGCAGCGGTCGCCTCCTGGAACGCCTCGGTGAATGCTTTCGAGTATCTGCTTCCCGAAGACGAGGCGCTGCGCCACGCGGCTGAGAAGGACAGGCTCCGGGCACAAGGGGCCGCGGTCAGCCCCTTGTGGGGCGTGCCGATTACCGTGAAGGATGTGATCCACGTCGCGGGGATGCCGACGACCGCCAGTTCCCGGACGCTGGATGGGTTTGTGCCGCCGGAAGACGCCGAAGCGGTGGCGCTTCTCCGCGCCGCGGGCGCCATCGTCATCGGCAAGACTACGTGCCATGAGTTCGCGCTGGGGGTGACCACGCCGCAGAGCCGCAACCCGTGGGACACGGGACGCGACCCCGGTGGCTCCAGCGGAGGATCGGCCATAGCGGTGGCCACCGGCATGGGCCTGGCGTCCCTGGGGACCGACACGCGAGCGTCGATACGGGTGCCAGCGGCCCTGTGCGGCGTCGTGGGCTTCAAACCAACCTACGGCCTGGTTGCCACGCGCGGCGTGGTCACGCTGTCCTGGAGCATGGACCACGTGGCGCCGATCGCCAGAACGACCGAGGACGTGGCAGCGCTGTTTAACGTCCTGCTGGGTCAGTTCCCTCCCGCATGGCCACCCCCCTCCCTCACCCTCCCCCGCAAGGGGGGAGGGGACCAGCCTATTCCCCCTCCGACAGATTACCGCCAGTTCTGCAACGTCGACGTGGCCGGGTTGCGTGTCGGTATCCCCGTGGAGGGCCTGCGCGGAGTTGAGCCGGGCGTGCTGGCGGTTTGGGAGCAGGCCGTGGGGGCGCTGCGCAACGCGGGCGTGGCGCTTGTCGACGTGCCCGAGCCGACCGTCGGCGATTTCGAGATGGCGAACGCCGCGGGGCTGATCGTGAGTCGCTGCGAGGCGCTGGCCTACCACCACTCGCTGCTGCCCGGCGGCGACGATCGCTACACGCGGGACGTGGCCGAGCAGCTCACGGAGGCCGCGACGATCCCCGCGACCGACTACCTCCAGGCACAGCGGTTCCGCGCCGAGTTTCTCGAGCGTATGGCCCGGCTTCTGGCCTCGGTGGATGCCCTGGCCATGCCGACCTGCCGGGTGACCGCCCCGCGGTCGGAGGACGTCGAGCAGTACTTCCTCGTCCTTTCGGCGAACTGCATCCCCTGGAGCTTCATCGGCTTTCCGGCCATCTCAGTGCCGTGCGGGCTCACCCTGGAGCGGCTGCCGGTGGGGATTCAGCTTGTCGGCGCGCCGTTCGATGAAGGCACGCTGTTGAGTCTGGGCTCGGCGATCGAGGCCCGGCTCGACATGCCCATCCTGCCTGCGCCCACGCTCTGAGAGACGGAGGCGGCGACATGGCGTTGCTGGTGAGACGCGACGAGGCCCAGCGTTTTCTCGACTGGGAGCGCGCAATGCAGGCGCTCGAGAGCGTCATGATCGAGGAGATCGAGGGCAATACCTTCCACATGCCTCCATTCGGCGGGTCGAAGTCGGAGCGGCCCACGTTCCGACTCGTGGGCGGGGGGCTCTATGGCCTGCGGCGCATGGGTATCCGCATCGGGGGCGCGGCTCAGCTGTTCGATACCGAATCGGGGGAGCTGCTGGCCATCGTCGCCGGGGCGACGAACCTCCGCATCGGCGCTACGATGGGCCTGGCGGCGCGCTATCTGTCGCGGCCCGATGCCCGTGCGGTTGGCCTGCTGGGGAGCGGACGGAACGCCCTCCCCATCCTCCAGTGCCTCTCCGTCGTCCGCCAGATCGAGCGAGTTGACGTCTACAGCCCGACGCCCGAGCATCGAACGGCGTTTGCCCGGCGCGCCGCCGCGGCGCTCGGCATCCCCGTCACGGCTCGCGATGGTCCCGAAGAGGCTATCGCGGGGGCGGACATCATCGTCGTGGGCACCAGCTCATACGGCGCCGTCCTGACCTACTCGGATCTGCACCCGGGGGTGCATGTGACCAGCATGGGTATGAGCACCGAGCTGGAAGAGTCGGTGTTTCTGGGCGTGGACCAGTTCGTGGCGCCGAGCCGCGAGCAAGAGGTCGACAGTGCGAGTCCCGCCGTGCACCCGTACGTCGAGGGGCCGCTGTTTCGCCTGGTCCAGGAGGGACGATACGACCCGGCCGCCATCGTCGAACTGGGCTCGATCCTGAAAGGTGATATCGCGCCCCGCAACGGGCCGTCGGACGTCAATCTGTTTCGCGACTCGCGCGGTGGGGTGGGCGACATCGCCCTGGCCAACTGGGCCTACGAGCGCGCGCTTGAGGGAGGGCTGGGGATCGAGATCGAGGTGTAGGCGTAGCTCCCGGAGCCTCAAGCGTGTCAGAATAACGAGCGGCTGCGCGCGCCGCGTTCTGCCGCCCATTCGCTGAGTGCTGCGACCGTACCAGGGAGGTGGCTTGTCTCGATCGGTTACGCGCTACAAGGTGCTGATCGCCTCCCCATCGGATGTGGCGGGCCTCCGGGACTTGGCGTCCGAGGTTATGCATCAGTGGAACAGTGAGCATTCCGACCGGCTCGGAGTGGTGCTCCTTCCGATCAGGCATGAGCGGGACGTTGTCCCACAGTCAGGGTCACCGCCCCAGCAAGCTGTCAACGAGCAGATCGTTAACGACTGCGATCTCTGCATCGCCATCTTCCACTCTCGGATTGGAACACCCACCGGGGACGCGGAGTCTGGCACCGTGGAAGAAATACAGCGCGTCAGGGACAGCGGAAAGCCGGTGGCAATCTACTTCTGCGAGGAGCGGTTGCCCAGCGATACCGATCCTGTCCAACTGCAGAAGCTCCGCAGCTACAGAGCCGATTGCGAGAAGCGTGGTTTCGTAGTCGCTTTCACCGAACCGGATCAGCTACGCGCGAGGCTCCACCACTATCTCACGCACACTGTGCATCAGCTTGGAGGCCCGTCGGCTGACGATAAGGTGGAGCCACATTCTTGGCCCCTCCCGAAGGCGGCTCTCGAGCTTTTCTTCCGACCCGAGTTCCCCATGTGGTGGGAAGACCAGGGCTGGTACCGCGTCGGCGTGCGTAACCCGGGCCCTGTCTCCGCTGAGAACGTGGTGGTCTCTCTCGACCCCATCGAGCCAAACCCGCTGCCCTTGGACGTGTTGCCGGCGCAGCTCGGCAAGAAGGATGGGGGGACCTTCGACTGTCGTATCAACCCCGGGGAAGAGACCTACTTCGACGTGGTCAGAAGACGACCCGACACGCCGGACACCTTGCAGATATGGACGGTTCCGGCGATGGGACAGGAGTTTCATCTCGATCCAAACCACGACTACCGGACGCAGATCAGGGTCACAGCAGCAAACGCTGAGCCTTACGGGCCCGTCCGGTTCGTCCTCCGGCAAAGGGAGGGTGAAGAGCTGTATTTCGCCCGCGAAGCCGACCTCGGCAATCCCGCGCGGTCCGCGGCCTCCGGGGAGCGCGCTGCAGACGGCTTCCCCACAGACTACCAACAGGCAAGGCGCTTCTTCCTGGACCACTCCCACGAGCTCCAGGCCCGTTTTCCGGACCAGCATGTGGCGATCATTGGGTCAGAAGTTGTGGACCACGATGCCGACTTCGGCTCGTTGGCAAAACGGGTGTACACGAAACACGGAGTTCGTCCGATCTTCATGCCCAAGACCAGTCTGACTTTGCGGCGGGTGCGGATGCCCAGCCCGCGAGTTCTGAGGTTGGTGCTGGACGGCCCTGGCGGAGAGCTTGACGTGCGCGTTTGACTGTTGGCTCCGGCTATTCGCCCGTGCGTGTCCCCAACGGCGCGGGTTCCTGCCCGCTTCGCTCCTCCGCAGGAAGGTTTCGTCTGGCCCTCTAGCCTAGAGCCACTCGGCAAATCCCTTGGCGCAGCCGTTCCCGGCCTCTATCCGATAGCAGGGTACGTAGTCCACGAGCTTCACCTGGAGTCCGTCCGCCGCCATCGCACCCGCCACGATGATCCCAGTTCTTGATCTCCGAGGTGCCGGCGCGGAAGGGCACGTCGGGCAGGTCGGTGAGCTTGTGCTCGTCTTTGTGCTCGAGCCCATCGATGATGCGCTGGTCCAGATCCTCTTCGATCACCGTGTGGCTCAGGGCCACCGGATGCGACGATCGCCACCCGGGCAACTCGGGGCGCTGCTGCGCCGCGAAGGACTCTATCCCTCCCATCTGACGCATTGGCTGCGGCCAGCTAGTAAACGCGCGCGGCATCGCGGGCTCCAACAGCGGCGGCCAGTGAGACAGCCGCCTGGCCCGACGGCTTTTCTATATATGTGGGGTGTTTGGGCCGCAAGGTGGAACGGTCTTGCCTTCAGACATTGACGCCGTTCCCGGGGCACCCCTCGATGTGCGCGTGAGCGATACCGCGCTCACGGAACTGCGGCCTGGTAACACGGGCCGCATGCGTACGGGCTACCGCCTCGAATGCGTGGACCGGCTGCGGGCCAACGACGCGGCATTCAAGACCGAATGCTGCCTGCGCGTCCTTGCGGTGGGCCGCGAGCACCGCCAGCCGAGCCAGGAGCCGCCGCGCGTTTACGCCTGCTTTGGTCTGACCCGAGCTATGGAGGCCGCGCTCGGCTGGACGCACGAGGAGCTCAGCTACGTCATGCGGGCGATGCGAGCCGACCTGGCTGTCTGGTCGACCCATGCCTGGGATGACGAACTGATGGCGCAATTCCGCGATGCCGCGTCCTTGTTTCTCAGGGTCCACGGCCATCGCAACTGGAAGATCCTTCCCAGCAGGAACGACTACGTCAGAGGCGCCTGGGACAAGCACACAATTCACGGCTTTTACTTCGCACTGTCCGCCGTCGCTGGATCCCTGACGCGAGCATCCTGGCTCCCGTACGAGCTGGACCTGTTGTGGGGTTTCTACGTGCGCCAGCATGAGTTGGGCGACCCGCTCACGCCTCTCGATCGCCAGGTGCTGGCGGGGGCCGTGACTTTGAGTCCCACGGCTGGGTTGCTGTCCCGAATGGTGCGCGCGCACGTGGGGGTGGACTACGACGAGCGCTGCGTCAGGACGCACCGCCACCTGCTCGTTACCGGCTCTCCAAAGCCTGTCCAGCGGCCTCGTGTTCAGCTGGCCGTGCGTGTGCCTGAAGACCGCGACGCGCTTGAGGCGAGGGGCGGCCTCGCGGGCGAAAAGTCGGCGACGAAATCGCGTCGCCGTAAGACGCGCGGACCTCAGCGCTCTGTGTTGTCTTACCTCCCCCGGACTCTAAACACCGCCGCCGCCTGGGTCCAAACTCAGCTCTTGCCCAATTTGCTATATGGGCACTAGAGTTGCGTGCCACCCTGAGGCGAAGTACTTCAAACGCATAAGCGACTGCGCTGAATCAGCTACAATACCTGTAATTCTATTGCAGTTATTGTAGCTTCACCTCTCCAAATGCTATCACCGGTGTGGGGCGCTATTGCTACGATACCTTCAAGAATATTGTAGTTATTGTGGCACTCAATAAGCGGGGCCCAAAGCAAACTAACCTCATTGGACTTGAGACTCTCGCCCTAGAACAGAGAGGCTACTTCAACCGACGTGATGCGGAAGAGTATGGGCTCGGCGACTCTCTGCTGCGCTACCACACCCAGGCCGGTCGGTTTGAACGAATCCTACCCGGCGTCTATCGTCTTCGAACAGCGCCCGTCAGCCCAGACGACGAGTACACACTCGCCTGGATCTGGACTAACTATCGTGGCGCGATCTCACACGAGAGTGCTCTATCCCTCTACGATCTCGGCGACATCCTGCCGAATCGCGTCCACATAACGGTGCCTCGACCATTTCACAGAACTTCTGCTCCGTTTGCTGTTCATCTCTCGCCACTCCCCGAGGTCGACGTCCAAGACTACAATGGTGTCAAGGTGACCACGCCAGCGCGATCTATCGTTGACGCGGCTTCGACCGGGACGGATCCGACCCAAATCCATAAGGTCATCCACCAAGCGCTTGCCCGCGGCCTCGTTAATGCCCCGACCCTGCAGGCAGCGGCGGCCCGACGGGGCAGCAGATATCGGCGCAACGTGCGTCAACTGGTTGAGGAGGCAGTGGCAGGTGCGGGTAGGCACCCGAGGTAGTACCCCGGCCGGCTTTAGGGCTCAGTTGCTTCAGCGGCTGAAAAACGAGGCTCCCCACGCCGGTGTTCCCCCCCAACGGCTCCAACAGCGGATTGCCTTCGAGCGGTTGCTAGCGCGACTCCCCCGAGACGGAGAGTGGGTACTCAAAGGCGGCTTCGGGCTGCATTTTCGCTACGGCTTTGAGACTCGTTCCACCAAAGACGTGGATCTGCGAACTAATCTCAGCCCCGCGGCGGCTCTGGAACGTCTTCGGATGGCGGTTGCAACCGCGACGAGCCCGCCAGATAACTTCAGTTTCGAGCTCGGTGAGGTTGTTGAAGAGCTGCAAGGTGCCCCCGGAGGCTCTTTAAGCGTCCCAGTGGTTGCACGAGTGGCAGGAAGGGAGTTGAGTCGTTTCCACCTCGATCTCTCGAGCGGGGATGCGTTGGTTGACGAACCCGAGACTCTCAAAGGCTCCGGACTGTTGGAGTTCGCAGGAATCCCGGCAATCGAATTCCCGGTTTATCCGGTCACGCAGCAGTTGGCCGAAAAGCTACACGCGTACACGCTCCTACGCGCCCAGGAAAACACTCGTGTCAAGGACCTCGCTGATATCGCCATCTTTGCGGCAAACGAACGTGTTGACGCTCACCGCCTCGACGAAAGCGTCCAGGCGACGTTCGCCGCGCGGGCAACTCATCCCGTTCCCGATCATCTGCCGGAGCCGCCAGACTCCTGGGCACAGCCATACGCGTCATTGGCACGAGAAATGCGGCTTCTGCCGACAGACAGCTTGTCGGGCGCTTTCGCCCTTGCCGCCGAATTCTGGAACCCGTTTCTATCCCAGGCGGGAAGCAGCGGCGTCTGGCACCCGTCAGAGCGGGGGTGGATTAAGGGGGTGGATTAAGTGATGGGAAATCCAGCGGCGTTTACTGGGTCGGCTAACACTGCGACCAGTCAGTGATCATCATCGCCTGCTTCAGGCGTGGAGACGAGTGATGGCCAAGCGAAACGACAGGGTAATCAAGATGAAATTCGTCGCCGACCACGTGGAGGAGGATGCCGAGGTCAGCACCCGCTTCGCTCTCTGTCAATAATGAGTGAGACACAGAACGCTCGGTAATTAGTGTAGAGGGCAGAGAAGAGCCACGACCCGTGACATCGTCCAATGGGACTGTCGTCATTTCCTCTGTGGATCCGGAGCCTCCCCGCCGAATCCCGAAGTGGCCGAACACGCGCGTCGCCGACAGTTCACGGCGGCTTACAAGGGCGCATCCTGCGCACATAGCAGCCAGCGCTCCTCGCAGGACAGAGTGCCGCTGGTCGTGAGCCTGTCGTCGCAGGACAGAGTGCCGCTGGTCGTGAGCCTGTCGAACCACGCCGGGGCTCTTCGACGAGCTCAGGGCGAGCGGTTTTTCAGCAGCCTGCCAAGAGCGACTTCCAAGACCGGCCTACAGCCACTCGGCGAAGCCCATGGCGCAGCCGTTGCCCGCCTCTGTTCGATAGCAGGGCACGTAGTCCACCAGCTTCATCTGGAGTCCGTCCCCCGCCATCGCACCCGCCACGATGATCCAGTTCTTGATCTCCGAGGTGCCGGCGCGGAAGCGCACGTCGGGCAGGTCGGTGAGCTTCTGCTCGTCCTTGCGCTCGAGCCCGTCGATGATACGGCGGTCGAGGTCCTCTTCGATCACCGTATGGCTGAGGCCACCTGACGCGACGATGGCCACGCTCTTGTCGCTATCCCACGCTTCGATGGCCTGGCGGAGTGCCTGGCCGAACTTGTAGCAGCGTTTCGCCGTCGGAGCGTTGGGCGGGTAGTACGTGTTGACCATGACGGGAACGTGGGGGATGACCTCGTTGTTCATCAGCCGGCGATAGACGTAGTAGAAGGCGTGGCCGATGGCGCCCTCGCGCCGGCCGACCGGAAGATGGCTCGACCGGGCGACGTCGAACTCCCGATCGATCAGCGCCTCGATGAGGTACTGTCCCAGCGCCGCATCGGTGGGGTGCGTGAGGCGCCCGGGCGGAACCTTGCCCACCACCTTGTCGCCGAGCCGCTCGCGATGCTCCCCGGCGGGAGCCGCATCGTCGACCGTCGCGCCGTAATAAATGCTGAACGCGGGCATGTTGTCGTCCTGGAACGACTCGTGCTGGTCGTCGCCCACGATGATGCACGCGTCCGGCGCGACGCGGTCCATCGTTTCACCGAGGTGGTTAATCGCCCGCTGGCAGGCGTCCCAGCGCGCCTGGAACTTCTCGTCGGTACATTCCCGCTCGAAGTGGTCCGCCGCCCGCAGGGCGGCCAGCTCCGGAAACGAGTAGGTGCTGCCCTGGTACCAGTGCGCTGGGTTCTTTCGGCCGAGGTCGCCGTACTCCCGCCAGTTGTGGGGCGGCATCTCGAGCTGGGGCGCGTGGGATGAGGCCATGCCAAGAACGATCCGTGCCATGGGGGCAACTCCTTCCTCTCTTTGAGGGGTCAACTCGCCCTCGCTGCGCGCTACCGCGCAGCGATCATCCATATAGTATCGCTTAGCCGGCCGACATGCGTCGCGCTGGCGGCGCTGAGTCAACGCACCATGCGCTTCGGCTAGAATCGCCACCAAGAGATTCCTGCGAAGCGGTACCCCTCCCGGAGGAGTGAAACCATGCCCGAGGAGCAACTCTACGATCAGCCACGATTCTCGCTCGCCGAGCGCGACCGCCGCTGGACCGCCGTGCGGCAAGCGATGGAGCGCGCGAACATCGACTGTCTGATCGCCCCCAACAACACCGGCCACTCCACGCACTTCCAGGCCGACGCGCGCTACCTGTCCCACTGCGGTGGTGGAGGCGATGCCGACATCGCCTGCGTGTTTCCGCTGGAGGGCGAGGTGGCCGCGGTCGCCACGAGCTGCACGCGCTGGCGGGGAGTGCAAGACTGGGTCACCGACCTCCGCGAGGCGCGGCGCGCCTATGGGGCGGGCGTCGTGGGCAAGCTCCGCGAAGTCCCGCTCCCGCGCAAGCGCGTCGGCATCGTCGGCCTGGACGACTACATCCGCGCTCCGGAGGGCATAGCCCTCCATGGGTTCATGCGCGCGCTCACCCAGGCGTTCCCCGACGTCGAGTGGATCGACTTCACCGCGCCGCTCCACGAGCTGCGCATCATCAAGAGCGCAGAGGAGATCGCCTTTCTGGCGAAGAGCACCGAGCTGGTGGACCGGGGATTCCAGCGCGCGCTCGAGGTGGCGCGCCCGGGTGTGCCCGACTACCGGGTCTGGGGCGCGGCCATCGGCGAGATCTGCATGGGCGGCAGCGAGCTCCCGTTCCACAATCATTGGGGCACGGGCACGCATCCACAGACGCTGACCCGGCCGAGCCACGCGCTCCTCGAGCGGGGGCACATCATCGTGAATGAGCTGGAGGCGGCCTACGGCGGCTATCACGCCCAGGGTGTGCAGCCCATCGCGATCCAGGACTGCGACCCCGTCTACAAGGACGTCCAGGCGATGCATGCCGACTACTGGCAGCGCTGTTTCGACGCGCTCCAGGTCGGCCGCACCGTCGGAGAGATGGATGAGTTTTGCAGGTCGAACGGGGCGGAGGTCCTGCCGCCGGGCTCTCGGTATACGAATCCCGCGGCGAATCTCGCGATGCACGGGCGCGGCCTGGGGTCCGATGGACCGCTCGTCACCGGCGGGCGCGAGCAAACCGACTACGACGCCGTGTTTTCTCCGGGCTGGGCGTTCGTCTTCAAACCCTCGATCTCCCTTGAAGCCGGCGGGCGCCAATACAGCGGCTCATGGGGCGACACCGTAGTCATGACGGAGCAGGGCCCGAAGCGACTCGGAACACGACAGCCCGGGCTGGCTATCGCGGGGCTCACCTGAGTTATCGGGCGTCGTGGGCGAGCCGAAGACAGATGAATCTGACATCCTGAGCCGAAAGCGAAGCATCTGGAATCGGCATCAACTCGGGAGGAGCAGCCCACGTTTTCACCGCCCGCAGACCCTTCGCGCGGCTCAGGGTGACAGTTCGTAGAGGAGGAACGGATATGCCGGAACGCGTACGCATTGGCATCATCGGCGCCGGGTCGTTCACGACGAACCGGATGCTTCCCAATTTCCAGAAGCTGCCCGACGTCGAGGTGACGGTCATCGCCAACCGCAGCCTGGCTAGCGCCGAGCGAGTGGCTGCCCAGTTCGGTATTCCACAGGTTGCCGCGGACTTCCGGGATCTCGTCGCCAACAGCGACGTGGACGCAGTGTTCATCGGGACGCCTCCGTACCTGCACAAGGAGGCGACGTTCGCCGCGCTGGACGCCGGCAAGCACGTGCTGTGCCAGACGCGCATCGCAACGAGTGTCGCGGAGGCACGTGATATGCAGGAGTACGCTGAGGAGGCCAGGGGCCGGGGCATCCACACCATGCTGGTGCCTCCCGCCCCGTTTTCTCGGGGCAGCAGGTTCGTCAAGCACCTGGTGAAGTCAGGCTACCTGGGCCAACTGCGCCACGTGCAGGGCTTCAACGTGAACGCCAGCTTCGCCGATCCGACGACGCCGTTGAGCGCCGGCCGCAACGATGTCGCCCTGTACGGCCAGTTCAACGCGATCCAGCTCGGCCTCTCCTATGACGTGATGTCGAAATGGACTGGCCATGCCAGGAGCGTGGTCGCCCAGCGGGCGGTGTTCACGCCGGACCGCCCGTTGACGCCCGACGGGCCAATCGTGCGTAACCCGTATCCCGACGAAGTGACCGTTATCGCCGACACCGCGAGCGGCGCGGTTGCGATGAATGTGGTGAACTGGTCGGTGCACTTCGGGGAGGGCCGCATCGAGCTGTTTGGCTCGGAAGGCACGGTGGTGTGCAAGCAGCGGGGGGACATCATCCTGGCCGCTCGCGCTGGCGAGGACGAGCTGAAGCAAGTCCCGATACCGCCCGAACACGACAACCCCTGGAGGGTCGAGGAGGAGTTCGTCGGGTTGGTGCGCGGGGAGATCGGCGAGGCGAGCTTCACGTTCCAGGACGGCGTGAAGAACATGGAGTACCTGGAGGCCGCGTACTACGCGGCGGTCGAGGGCCGGCGAATCGACCTGCCCTGAGGCCCCGATCTCGGCAGCGCTACGTCGGCGCAAGTGTAACAATGGTTGAGCGAGCGGGCAGGCTCCCTCTCCTGCCGCAGCGGGAGAGGGGTGGGGTGAGGGCAGACCCCGATGGCCGATGATACTAGAAGGTCAGTTCTCTCGTGCACGGCCAATACCCCCTTCCCTCACCCTCCCCCGCAAGGGGGGAGGGGACCAGTTCTTTCCCCCTCCCCCTCGACGGGGGAGGGTTGGGGTGGGGGTGACCGTAGCCCTGACGTTCACGCGAACTGACCCACTAGGGTTCGGCGGGGGCCCCTCACCTAACCTCTCCCATTGCGTTGGGAGAGGGATTTGGGCGAACGCGTCCGGGCGTTTGAGCGCAACCCATGACTCACGTCCGCCCGTCTGGGCTAGTCGTCCGAACCCTCCAGAGTCCGCCGCACAGGATGCCGGTCGAGCATCCTGAGGATCAGCTCCCGGACTACAGGGTCGGCCCGCTCCACCAGGCGCCGGACCGGCTCGCCTCCCCGGATGTGCTCGACGATGTCCGGCAGGTCCGTAGTCTGGACTTTCGTGTACCAGGTCCCCTCCGGGTAGAGCATGATGTTCGGCGCCTTCGGGCAACACCCCAGGCAGACGTATTCTCTGATCTCGACTGACCGGTCGGCGAGCTTCTCCTCGAGCTCCTTTTTGAGCGCCAGCGACCCCTCTTGGGCGCACCAGTAATGGACGCAGACGTAGCACGTGCGGATGTCTCGGGGTCGCTGCACGCGGCGCCGCCTTTCTGACTAGCGGTAGGGGCGATGCACGCATCGCCCGTGGGCTCGGCATGCCGGGCCCCTACTGAATGTCCCGGCACGATACCGGCAAGACGCTCCCCCCAGCAAGTGACATGCCGAGGGAGAAGGCCCCTTGCCCGTCATGCTGCGCGCCAGCGAAGCATGTCCCGGGAGATCCTTCGCTGCCGGCTCGGGATGACACCCGAAGGACCGCGGTCTGTCATGCTGAGCGCCAGCGAAGCATCTGCCGGCAGATCCTTCGCCCGCGGCTCAGGATGACACCCGAGGACCGCTTGCCTCTCTAGCGCGCTGCTTCGATGAGATTGACGCCGCCGTTGGCGTTCGGCTAGCTTTGCTTGCGAAACGGGCTCAGCACACCCTCAGGAGGCCAGATGCGCGAGCACCTCTCTCCCGCCGTTCTCACCGAAGACGCCATTGCGGTCCTCGAGGTCCCAGAGGAGCGCGTCGACGGCGCGCTGAAGGTCAGCGGCCGGGCCCGCTACGTCAACGATGTGCGCGTGCCGGGCATGCTGTGGGCCGACTTCCTGATGAGCCCCCACCCGCATGCACGCATTGTGTCCATCGACACCACGGCCGCCAGGGCGGTGCCCGGTATCCACGCAGTGCTGACGGGGCAGGACATCGGGCCGCGGCTCTTCGGGCGCGCGCTGTACGACTGGCCGGTGCTCGCCTACGACCGGGTGCGGTTCGTCGGCGAGCGCGTTGTCGCCGTGGCGGGCGAGACGCGCGACGCCGTCGAGGAGGCGATCAGCCGCATCGACGTGGCCTACGAGGAGCTGCCGGCGGTGTTCGACGCTGAGGAAGCCGTGCGCCCCGATGCGCCGATTCTGCACCCCGACGCCGCTGCCTACTACAACAGCGCCGGCCGTCGGGTCGTGCCGCCGCACCTCAACATGCAGGGCTACTCATCGTCCCGCAAGGGCGACGAGGATATCGAGCGTATCTTTGCCAACGCGCACCTGGTCGTCGAGGATGTCTACTACGGTCCCCGCCAGCATCAGGGCTACATCGAGCCCCACGGTTGCGCGGTGTGGTTCGACGAGAAAGGACGACTGCAAGTCGTCTCCACCAACAAGACGCCCTTTAGCCTTCGCGAGCAGCTCGGCCGAGTGCTGGAGATGCCGAGCGATCGCATCGTGGTGGACAGTCAGTTCATCGGCGGCGACTTCGGCGGCAAGGGCCTCTCCATCGAGGAGTTCCCCTGCGCCTTCCTGGCGCGTGCGACGGGGCGGCCCATCAAAGCGGTGATGACCTACACCGACGAGTTATCTGGCGGCGACCCCCAGCACTCGGCTAAGTACCACCTCCGGACTGCCATCAACCGCGAGGGCCGCATCGTCGCGCACGAATCGCACGCCTACCAGAACGGTGGGGCCTACGGTGGCGGGCGACCGAACGCACAGCAAAGCGCCCAGGGTGGGATGGGCTGTCTGGACGTATACAGCGTCCCCAACGCCCGTCTCGAGTCCTACATGGCCTACACGAACCTTGTTCCCTCCGGGAACATGCGCGCGCCCGGCGCCTTCCACCGTGGGCACGCGGGCGAGGTGCACATCGACCACCTGGCCCGCGAGCTGGGGATGGACCCGCTGGAGCTTCGTTTGCGCAACTGCCTGCGCGAGGGCGATACGACGATCACCGGCGGGCACGTCAGTCGGCCGCGCGCAACCGAGGTACTGGAAACCCTCCGCCGCGAGACGAGCTGGGGCCAGACTGCACGGCTGGGCCCCCTCACCCCAACCCTCTCCCCTTCGAGGGGAGAGGGGAAGTTGAGGGGACGCGGCATCGCGCTCCGCGATCGCCACGTCGGCGGCGGTAAGACGGAGATCCTGTTTCGCTTGCAGCCTGACTCGACGGTCGAGGCCCTCTACGGCACGCCCGATCAGGGCGGTGGCTCCCACACGGTGCTGCAGCGGGTGGCGGCGGCAGCCCTGTCCGTCGATAGGAAGCGGGTGCGCGTCCGCTACGGCACGACCGCGGAGGCTCGGATGGATGCCGGGGCAGGCGGCAGCCGAACGACGACCATGGTGGGGCGCGCCGCGCTCGACGGCGCCACGATCTTGAAGGACAAGCTCGAAGACCTCGCGGCCGAGGTGATGGGCTGGCCCGCCGGCCAGGTGCAACTGGTGCACGACGAGTTCGTCGTGCGCAGTTCCGAGTTCCGAGCTCCGAGTGCCGAGGAGATCGGTTCCCAGTTCCGGGTTCCGAGTTCCGCGTTTCCCTCGGAACCAGGAACTCGAAACTCGGAACTTCGTGCGCCGTTCGAGGAGGTGGCGGCCCGCATCGCGGCGGGACCGGTAGTCGAAGCGGTCGGCGCCTACGACCCGAGCGAGCCCCACCCCGACGACGTCGGCGACGTGAACTTCTACGCGTACATGGTCGAGGTCGAGGTGGATACGGAAACCGGGCGGGTCACGCCCACCGACGTGGTCGCCGTCATCGACGTCGGGACGATCATCAACCCCGTCGCCCACCAGGGGCAACTCGACGGCGGTTTCATCTACGGCCTCGGCCAGGCCATGACCGAGGAGCTCACCCACGAGGACGGCAAGATCAGAGAGCTGAGCCTGGGCGAGTACAAGCTGCCGACCCAGATGGACACGCCGCGGTTCCGCACGGTCCTGCTGTCACGCGATCCCGGCCCGGGCGCCTACGGCGCCAAGGCGGCCGGGGAGGTCACGAACACTGCTGTCGGCGGCGCCATCGCCAACGCGATCTACGATGCCACCGGCGTGCGGATCATGGCGAGTCCGATCACCGCGGAACGCGTCCTGGAGGCGCTCACAGCCGGGTCATGAAATTCGATTACTACGTCCTGAACAGCTACGTGCCCGAAGTCGACGGCGACGGCCCTCAGCTCTATGCCAAGTGGATGGAGCAGGTCGTCCTGGCGGAGAAGCTGGGCTTCGCCTGCGCCTGGTTTACGGAGCACCACTTTCGCGCTTTCGGGGGAATGCTGCCCAGCCCGCAGCTGCTGATCGCCGCGCTCGCACAACGCACGACACAAATTCGGCTGGGCATCGCCGTGGTGATTCTGCCGTTCTACAACCCGGTGCGCATCGCCGAGGAGACCGCCGTACTCGACATCCTGAGCGATGGACGCGTCGATGTCGGCGTGGGCCGCGGCATGGGGATCCAGTACTACGACGTGTTCGGCGCAGACCCTGCCACGGCCCAGGAGAAGCTGGAGGAGCAGGTCGATCTCCTCCGGACTGCCTGGGCGGGCGACGCCTTCTCCTGGAACGGCAAGTACTACCAGTGCCCCAACCCCATCACGCTCATGCCCAGGCCGGTGCAGCGGCCGCACCCTCCGCTCTGGATGCCGGTGAGCGGCGATCCTTCGCACGCTCGGTGGGTCGGCCGCCAGGGGATCAACTTGATGACCCTCCCATGGAACCACCCCGACTTCACGACTCCACGCCGCGTCATCGACGAGTATCACTGTGGGCTGGAAGAGGCGGGCCATGCCCAGGATGGTCACGAAGTGATGGGCTACTTTCCGATCTACGTCGGCGAGACGCAGGAACGCGCGCGCGATGAGGCTGAAGAGTGCTGGAACAGGTGGCGCCGAATCAGCGCCGAGGCGCGAGGCACACCGGAGACGGTGCCGCTGACCTACGACCTGGCCGTCGAGAGCAGCAGGGCGATCCTCGGCGACCCGGAGATGTGCCGGCAGCACGTGAAGCGGATCATCGACGAAGTAGGCATGGACCGCCTCGCCCTGAAGTTCCATTTCGGCGGACTACCGCAGGAGCGGGTCCTGGCTTCCATGCGGCTGTTCGCCCAGGAGGTTGCCCCATGCTTCGCGTCATGACTGAGTCGGTGGAGCAACAACAATGATCGAAAAAACACCCGCGGTTTCTCCTTTGATGCGCGACCTCGCCACCTACATGTCCGCCGCGCTCCGAAGGCCGCTACCCGCGCCGGTGCTGGAGAAGACCAGGCATCACGTCCTCGACACCATCGCCGCGATGGTGTCGGGCTCGCGGCTGCTGCCAGGCCGCAAGGCCATCGGCTACGTCAGGAGCCGGGGAGGAAGCGAGGAGGCTAGCGTCGTCGGATCTCGACTCGTAACGACGGCCGAGAACGCTGCCCTCGCCAACGGCATGTTGGCGCACGCCGACGAGACTGACGACTCCCACGCGCCGTCCCAGACGCACCCGGGCTGCGGCATCGTGCCGGCTGCGCTCGCGATGGCCGAGCGGGAGGGGCGCAACGGTATGGCCTTTCTGCGAGCCGTGGCGCTGGGCTATGACATAGGCTGCCGCCTCACGATGTCGCTCAACGCCAGCCAATTTCGCGCGGATGGGCATTCGACCCATAGCTTCGGGGCGATGTTTGGCGCTGCCGCGGCCGCGGGTGCGTTGGCGAGGCTGAACGCCGACCGCATGCGCCACCTCCTGTCGTACACGGTGCAGCAGGCCTCGGGCGTCTCATGCTGGATGCGCGACACGGAGCACGTCGAAAAGGCGTTCGACTTCGGTGGTATGCCGGCTCGCAACGGCGTGACGGCGGCCGTGATGGTTGCGCAGGGCTTCACCGGCGTCGACGACCCGTTCACCGGCGAACGCAACTTCTTCGTCGCCTACGGTCGTGACCCCACGCCTGAGGAGCTCACGCGCGAGCTTGGAACAACCTTCGAGATCATGCGCACCAACATCAAGCGCTGGTCGGTGGGCTCGCCCATCCAGGCGCCGCTGGACTCCCTCTACGAGCTGATCAAGGCGCACGATGTACGGGCTGACCAGCTGGAGAGGGTCGTCGTTCGCGTGGGGCACTCGGGTGCCAACACCGTCGACAACCGCACCATGCC
>CAYQJS010000032.1:0-36919 GCA_964417895.1 uncultured Chloroflexota bacterium
GCCCCGATTACGAGCAGCAGCGCCAGCACCAACCCTTCCATCTTCTCATTCCTCTACGAGATCTGCGTGGCAACCACGCAAGCCGATGATAACAGGACCGAGCACCGAGGAAAGGCATTGCCACCCAGTCTCGGGCTGTCAGTCCTCCATCCTGATATTCAAGCTGTAGCTCGCTCGCTGCAAGGTCACAGGGGTGGTGGCAGACACAATGAGTACTGCACGATCCAACTGCCGTCCCCGGGCAGACCATGCGGCCCGCCCGCCGGCGTCCACGGGGATCCGAGCTACCGACGGGGTTCCCTGTATCCACTCGATGACCTGCATTGACCAATGTTGAGGCAGCGTTGCGCCAACTCTCGCCCAACCCTCGCCGTGCCAGTCCGTGGCATCTTCGGCGCCGTCGGCGTACCCCAGGGGCTCGATCATGATGTCGTCGATGGCGACTCCTTCGCGAACAATGGTGTCGTCTGTGATATGGCTGAACCTGAGCCACATCGGTCCACCCACGAATGGGCTGATGTCGATCGACTCGCGGAGCCACTGCGGACGGAACCCTCCGCTCTGGCCCGTGTACCCGATGCCCAGGTTGTTGCCCGTGGGATTCGGCCGCGACATTCCAGGCCCTTCAAGCAGGGTCCACGTCCTCCCCTCGTTGGTCGATACCGACACGTATGCGAAGTCATACCCGCGCTCAAGGTCATACCACGTGCTGAAG
This sequence comes from uncultured Chloroflexota bacterium, assembly GCA_964417895.1. Taxonomy (GTDB): domain Bacteria; phylum Chloroflexota; class UBA6077; order UBA6077; family SHYK01; genus CAYQJS01. Next base: position 716 of record CAYQJS010000032.1, read on the forward strand.
GAAAGCTCCGCGTTCTGCAAGCCGGCGAGATCGAAGCGCCTCGTGAGCGTGGCCGTGGAGGAGTCCGCGCTTCCGCCGTACCACATCGCTTCTCCCTTGTAGGGGGCTGCCGCGATTAGGGGCACGGTGGATGCACCTGCGAACTCCACATCGAGCGCCGGCGACAGAGGTAGCTCGTAGTAGTCCGCCCCGAACTGCGCCACGCTCGCCTCGATGGCATCCGGCCCGTTGGCCCGCTGCATCACCGGCGGTTCAGGATGAATCAACACGTAGGTCGGCACAGCTGAACCTGCTGGTGACTGGACAACGTTGGCCACGAGCCAGTCGTCGTAGATCTCTCCGAACGTGAGCCCGCGCTCCGCGAGGAGGCCCTGCACGCTGGCAGTGCCGCGGGTATGGCGCGTCACGAGCGAAAACAGCGCCTCGTCGCCAAAACGGTCCACGAGGTACCGCAGAAACCAGCTTGCTGCTTCATAGTGAGCGGTCACCGGGGCCGATCCTGACTCGCCGTCCGACCAGGACGTGAGCTGAAGATCCGGCATAGCAGCGTGGCTCAGGGACGCGGGCCGTGTGTTCGGATAAAGGAGAGAGCTCACCACTTCCGCGAGCCCCTCCTTAATCCAGGTATCCTCGGCAGGGTGCACGTTCCAGTGCACCAGGTGGGTAAACTCATGCGCCAGCGTCGCCAGATAGCTCTGACCGCCCACCTCCAGAGCGCGGATGTTCAAATAAATGATTTCGCGCTCGTTCGAATACGGGTGGACGGAGCGGGGATAGGCGTCTGAGGAAGAGACGTAGCCGGCCACCCCTGGCGTTTCTCCGTTGAACATCGTGATACGCGGGTCGTTGTCTACCCCTGGGAAGGCCTCACTGCCGATGAGGCGACGGACGAGCGGATAAATGCGGTCGTCGAACGCCTCGGCGCTACGCGCGAGCTCGGCCTCGGACACCTGGAACCCGCGCTGAACGTACCAGTAAGCCCGTCGGCCCACGTGCTGCAGCACGGCCTCGACCTGGAAATTCTCCGGCGGCCGTTGGCGAGCGATCCAGAAGGTATCCGTCCGTCCCCGTGAATAGCCGGGGACTTCGAAGTTCACGACGCGGGGAGGAGATCCGAGTCCGACGTACTGCCGGCTCAGGAGGGCAAGGTCGCGAGGGACCGGTTCTGCCGCCACGACTGTGCGGAGGGTGTCATCGGGTGAGAGCTGAGCACCGGGGCTAGCTTCAGTCGGGCGGACGGCCGGTAGGACGCAGACAGACAGAACACAAACGGCCAGAGAAAGTGGGTACCGACGGATGAACTGGGGCACGGATGACCTCGAGCGCATCGGGCCGACTCGGCCATGCCTCGATTGTAGCCAAGGGGGCGCTACCCTGGAGGCGCGGTCGAAAAGGTCCTGGTAAGACCGCTCATCCTGAGCTTGTCGAAGGACATGTGGTTCGACAGGCTCACCACGAGCGGTTTTCGGCCGCGCCTCTAGAGCAACGCCATCATCACGCCCCTTTGGCGTGGGCCTGGTTTCTGCGAAGGGCGTGCGAGTAGATCTGGGTTGTCGAGATGTTCACGTGGCCCAGCAGTTCCTTCAGCGCGCGCAACGCAGTCCCCTTTCCCACTTGGTGGAGCGCAAAAGAATGCCGCAAGCTGTGAGGGGTGATCTCGCTGCGAATACCAGCTCGCCGTGCTCGCTCCTTCATGATGAGCCAGAAGCCCTGCCGGGTGAGGCGAGTCCCTCGATGGTTGAGGAAGATGGCGTCCTTTTCCCGATCGTCGGAGCGGGCCATGTAGGGCCGTCCCCCTGACAGATAAGCATCCAGTAGCGGGCGCGCAACTTGGTCCACGGGAAGCGATCGCATGCGCCCTGCCCTCCCTCGGCAGCAGACTGTGGAGTGCTCCAGGTCCAGGTCGTGGAGGTCCAGAGCAACCACCTCGCTCACACGCATCCCCGTGTGGTAGAGGAGGGCAATCATGGCACGGTTGCGCAGGTGCTCGGGCGCCTCTCCTGGGGTTGCTCCGTCCAGCAGTGCTTCGACGTCGGCGGCGCTGATTGCGTGCGGAGCCGATCGTCTCACTTGGGGCGAGCCAAGCGATACGGCCGGGTTTTTCGCGACGAGCCCTGTATCCGCAGCATAGCGGAAGAAGGACTTAACTGCTGCTACTTTCCGGGCCACTGTCGCCTGCGAGTACTGCTTTTCCCGCAGATTGAGCACGAAGCCCGCCACAGTCCCCGAGTCCAGGCCTTCGATCGATCGGGGATCGTGCAATCCGCCGTTGGAACTGGCCCGCGGCACCGAGTCGAGGTACTCGAGGAACTGCCGCAGATCGTTGTGATAGGCAGAGACCGTATTGGGCGCGGCCCTACGCTGATTCGCCATGTGGTGAAGGAAAAGGTCGATGCCATCAGACACGTTGTGTTTGCGTGCTCCGTTGCGAATCACTGCACCCCCAGCATCCCGACTACGGTCGGAAGCGCGGCCCACGCCCACTGCGAGCGGCCTCTGCCGCCGACTCTCGCGTCCATTGCCACACGTTGAACCAGCTAGGCCTCCGGTACTCCGTGCCCTCGAGCATAAAGCCCGCGATGCTCCGGATGATTTGGTTCCATTCCGTTGCGTCTGCTCGCACCTTGATGGTGGCCTGGGCGGGCCTGAGCGAGCGCATGAGCTCCATCAGTAGCTGCTTTGCCATCCCAGGGTGCGGGCTGTCGCCCTCCGTACCCACGTCGCGGATCGTGAGGACGTCGTCGACACGGATGTGCCATTCGACGAAGGCGCACACGAGCCAATCCCGTAGCCTGCCGTCGTACCGTTCGAGGAGGAGCAGCTCGCCCCGTTGCGCAGCTGCCCGGTGCCCCTCGCTGCGCCCTTTGCCATCCGGGTGCGATAGGGTCGTGCCGGCTAATTGGCGAACCGCGCCGGTATCCTGGACCGTCGCCGGACGCATGCGGTAGGAGAACCCTTCGGCAGCCAATTACCCACCAAACTGGTGAGATAACCACGTCTCCCCACCCGAGCAGCCGGCGGATCCGACTTTCTGTCTACTCACCGATTCTCGGAGGAAGAGGGTCACAGCCCCGTATCGTTCAGGTGCGGCCAGATCACAGACGCGTCACGACAATGCTATGTCGCATCGGTCAGTTTCGGTCGGCTTCGCTTTCCACGCGGGGCATCGTGTAGCCGACGCCGGGCCGGGTGACTACGTACCGGGTGGACTCGGCGTCCTCGCCGAGCTTGCCACGAAGGCGGGCGACGTTGACGCGGAGAAGATGGGCCTCGTCCTGGTATCCGCTCCCCCACACACGCAGGAGGATGTCCTCCTGGGTAAGTGTCCGTCCAAGATTCTGCCCGAGGCAGGCGAGAAGCTTGTATTCGGTGGGTGTCACAGGAACCTCCCGCCCTGTAAGGGTCACGAGATGCTGGGCGTAGTCGATCATCAGCTGGCCGTTGTGAAGGACAGCGGGGGTTCGATCCTGGGCTGTGAAGCTCGTTCGGCGGAGGACAGCCTGGACTCGGGCGCGCAGCTCCGCCGGGCCGAAAGGCTTGATTACGTAGTCGTCGGCGCCGAGCTCCAGGCCGCGCACGATGTCTTGCTCTTCGTCGCGCCCGGAAAGGATGATGATGGGAGTCCAACTGAACTCCCGGATGCGGCCGAGTACCTCGTAGCCATCCATCCCCGGCATCATGAGGTCGAGCACCAGGAGATCAGGGTCCTCGGACTCGAACAGATCGAGGGCCGACACCCCGTCCGTCGCAGCTGCGACGCGGTACCCGGCCTGCTCAAGATTCCGACGCACCAGACGAATCATCTTTGCGTCATCGTCGGCGATCTCGATGCACATGGGCCTCGCGCTCTTGGCGTGCATTGCTTCTCCGATTCTACCGGTGTCGGGACAGAACCATATCCGCGCTACACGCCGACCCGGGCGCCCGACGCATCGCTTGTAGCACCGAGGAGGGTGGGAGCTCGTGGCACTGTAAAGGAAAAAGTGCTACCGACGCCCGGCTCGCTTTCGACCCAAATGCGGCCGCCGTGCGCTTCGATGATACCCTTGCAGATCGCGAGCCCGAGACCGGTTCCTGCGATGATCTCCGCTTTACCACTTTCCGCCCGTTCGTAGGGTCGGAAAATACGGTCCCATTGATGGCGCGGAATGCCAACTCCCTGGTCTGATACCGATACCAGCACCTCCGCCTGGGTGTCCTTGGCTGCCACTGTTATGGCACCCCCTGCGGGTGAGTATTTCACGGCATTCTCCAAGAGGTTGCGGAGCACCTGTCTGAAGCGCTTTGAGTCCGCCATCACCAGCGCGTCCCAGGGCACCGTGTTTTCAAAGCTGTGCCGTCGTCGGTCAATCGAGCCCAACTCTCTGTCCACGGCCCGGGCGAGATTCACGGGCTCCAGCTCCAGGCGCACCGCTCCCGCTTCGAGTCGGGACAGATCGAGGAGGTGCTCGAGCAGGTCTTTGATTCGGTCGGCTTCCTCCTCGATGGTGCGTAGGTAGCTCTCTTGCTCGCCCGGATCCATCGTTTCCGCGGACTCCAGAAGCTCTTGCGCGTGCCCCTTGATATTGCCAAGCGGGCCTCTCAAGTCGTGCGAGACGTTATTGAGGAGCTCGGTCTTCATCCTGTCCAGTTCCCGGTACGCGGACACCTTGCCGGACTCCACTCGCAGACGGATGTTCTGGATGGCGACCGCGGCCTGCTGGGCGAGCGCCTGCACGACTCGTGTCTCGGCTGGCCCAAAAGTTCGATTCCCAGCCCGGTGGAGCTCCACGTAGCCGAGGGGATTTCCCCCATACCGTATCGGTTCACTGAGCCGATCATCCTGTCTGAAAGGGATGTCTCCTTCATTGCGACTCCGAAAATGGGCGATCGGGGTGAGGGCGCCCCGCGACCCGCCCTCCGCAAGGAAAACGGAGCCGCGGTCGAACGCGAATTGCGACCTCATCGATTCCAGCAGGTGCCAGGCAACATCATTAACTGTACGCGCCGCGACGGCTTGCTCCGCGAAGCGGGGAACAAGCGTGGTTTCCCGAAGCTGGCTCTCGAGCTCGCCAAGCAGCTCGAACCGGCGGAGGGCTGCCGCCGCCTGGCCCGCGATGAGCACAGCCTTCTGCTGGTCGAATGGCGTAAACGGCGAACCTCCTTGCTCGCGCACGAGGACGAGTGATCCACAGGGCGTCATTTCCTGGACGATGGGCACACCCAGGAGGGCGTCCGCCTCGAGGTAGGTAGACAGGAAACGGTTGGCGCGAGCCTCGGGGGCAGCGACCAGACACGCCTCGGGCTCGCCCCGGCGGAACACGCGCACTGCCAGAGCATCGGAGTCGCTCAAGAGGAGGCGTCTGCCAACGAGCCTCTCGCGACGCTCGGGCGCCGCGGCCACCAGAACGAGGGCATCGTCCTCGACGAGCCAGGCGAGCACTGCGTCCGCCCGGACGACTTGCGAAGCGAGAGCGCAGGAGCGTCGGAGTGCTTCCTTCGGCGCGAGGCTCGACCCAGCATCCGACTGCAGGCTGTTCAAACGCGCCTCAAGCTCGAGTGACGCGCTGAGGCGTTCCACTGACTGCCGTCGCTCGACGATTCGGAGCGCCTCTCGCACCGCAAGACACCCCCCTATAGCGACCAGCAGAAGCGGCATAGGCGGGCCAGACCGCTCAAGGGCGAGCGCTCCGACAACCAACGCCAGAATCCCGATCATTGCAGGGATCGGGAAAGGGGGCGGTGCGAGGGAGTCTTTGAAAGACTCGATCCTCCCTGCCCTCGCAGCGGCCGCGAGCGCGGCGCCAGCCAGCAGCCCGAAGCCGGCCGACTCTGGGATCCAGGCCGCTCGGGCCCAGGGTCCTTGCACCACCAGCTCGGGGCTCGTGAGCATTTCCACCAACAGAAGACAGGCTGCGCCTCCGCCAATCGCGAGAGCAGACCAGCGGCGCGGCCGCCCCAACTGGGGAGCTGCCACGGTCGAGGTCAAGGCCGGCAGCAGAAGAGCTCCTGCTCCAGCGACGGACGCGGTTGCCGCGGACGGAAGCGTCGCCGTCAGTGGGGGGAAGCCCGACCATCCCCACACCGCGGCGGCGGTCGCCAGGGTCAGCGCATCGATCAGAGTCCCCCTGGATCGCACGGCGCTGCGCCTGATCTCGGGCCAGGCGATGCAGGCCATCGTAGCGCTGATGGCGAACACCAGAGTACCGGTATCGGCGAAGGTCAGGGTGCCCGAGGAACCGGGGCGGCTCTGGAGCAGACCGCCGGCGACACTCCCTGCGCCCAGGCCCCCAAAGGCCGCCGCGAGCGTCCACCATACCGGCGACTCCTCGTCCATTCGCCGCGCGGTCCACGCGCACGCCAGCAAACAGGCCAGTGCTCCTGACACAAAGCCAAGGTGATCTGACAGGAGATGCGCAAAGGCCACAGCAGCCGCCACGAGGGCGCCCAGCGCTAGCGCTCGAAGCTCGGCGGGATTGAGCGTGAGTCGCGGCACGCGAGGTGGCCGTGCACGCGCTCGTGGCCCCCGCCGCTCTGCTACGGATAGCGGCAAATCAATAGGCCCGTTGCGTAAGGATCCGCGCGTACGGCGCATACTGGAGCGTGCACCCCCGCCGGCGCGACTGTACGGGAAGCACCGGGCGATGACAAGCGCAGCGCACGCACACATGGCCCAAAACGAGAGGATCTAAGCGTTGTCGGGGTTCGAATTGACAGCGCCCGGCAACGTTGCTAGGATGCGTCGGCGCACCCAAGAAACTGAGGAGGGAATGTTCGATGCCCGATATCGCTAGCCAATCGTTCCTCATGTTCCTCTTTCGTTGGTTCCACTTCCTGGCGGGCATTACCTGGATTGGTCTCTTGTATTTCCTGAACCTCGTCAACGTCCGGTTTGCGGCTTCGATCGACGCCTCGGTGCGCCCAACCGTCATTCCGCCACTTCAAACGCGCGTGCTGGCCTGGTTTCGCCACGCGGCATGGGTCACTGTCCTCGCCGGTCTCGTTCTGATCTGGATGATGTACTGGCAACGCGGGGATGTTGTGACAACCGACAACGCCAAGACCATCTTCACCGGCATGATTCTGGGCCTGATCATGCTTTTCAACGTGTGGGTCTTCGTCTGGCCAAATCAGAAGAAGATCATCGGAGCGATGCGCGCGGGCCAGGCCCCCGACCCCTCCTGGGGCCGGGCGGCGCTCTACGCGTCCCGCACCAACTTCACGCTGTCCTTCCCTATGCTGCTCTTCATGGCGGGGTCCTCGCATTTCCCCATGGACTGGGGCGGGATCATTGTGCTCGGCGTCATAGCAGCGATCATCGGGTTCCTCGTGGTGTTCACCGTACAGAAGTGGTCGGCCGCCCGCTTCTAACGCAGAAACCAGGGGACGTGGGCGAGGTTCCGGGTGCCGAACTCCGGTGGGCAAGAGTGTAGAATGTCGCGGTATATCCCCAGGAGGGCGACGTTTGAGGACGGTCCGCGACGTGTCCTCGGGCGGCGTCATCACCCAGATGGATGCCGGCGGATTCCAGGTTGTCTTGGTGGGGCGTGCTCGCCCCGAGCGTTGGAGCATCCCGAAGGGAACCCCGATCCCTGGCGAAACGCTCGAGCAGACGGCCGTTCGGGAAGTTCGAGAGGAAACAGGCCTCTCGGTGCGAATCCTCGAGCGACTTGGCGACATCACCTACTGGTTCTCGACGCGGGGCACCCGCCACCACAAAACGGTCCATTTCTACCTGCTTGAGGCCCTCGGTGGAAGTATGGAGGACCACGACTGGGAGAACGACTTCGTTGCGTGGGTACCCGAGGTGGAGGCGCTCCGGCGGATGTCGTTTGCCAGCGAGGTCGTGATTGTCGAGCGTGCGCTCGAACGCACCCGCGCGCGTCTTTGTGAGCGGGGCGCCGCGAGCACCGGCGCTTCCGCGACCGACGCCTCTGGGCTTCCCCCACGAGTCGCCACGCCGGCGACCAGGCGCCTCTAGTGGCGGGATTCGCCTCGCCGCGTCGGCGCACGCGCTCCTGACCATCAGCGTCGCGGGGCCCAGGCGGAGTGGGCCAGACCCCGACCTCACGAGAATTTCGGCAGCGGATGACGCGCTCGACCAGGCCAGGGCCCAAGGCTGGAACCGAGCCAGCATGCGGCCGTAGGCAATGCCAGCCGAGCAAGCCGGCGGTATAATCGTCTGGCGCGATAGGATAGTGCTGCGGCGCACCTTGCGTGGCGAATGGGTGTTTCCGAAGGGCTGGATCGACCCAGGGGAGACAGTAGAACACGCCGCGCTGCGCGAGGTTCGCGAAGAGACTGGTGTCCAGGCGGAAATCGTCCAGCTCGGCGGGCGGACTCTTGTAGAGGTCGAAGGCCGGACGCGTGAGGTTGTCTACTATTTGATGCGCGTCACCGATAGCCCGGAATGGGCCGAGCACGCTGGCGCCGACGCCGCCAGCGTGCCCATCGACGACGTGGGTGGCATGCTTACGTTCGAGAACAACCGACAACTCTGGGACCAGCTGTCCGGCGAAGTCCGCCGCCTGATTCGAACGCGCCGCGGCTGGTCCTCCGCTGGCCGCTAGAAAAGGGCACATCTCTCCGATGAGTGGTGAATAGGGTGGGCGCCTACGCCTATTTCCGAAAGCGCATCGTTCCCATCGAGGAAGCCAACGTTAGCATCATGACGCACGCGCTCAACTACGGCACAGGTTGCTTCGAGGGCATCCGCGGGAATTGGAACGACGAGCACGAGCAGATCTACCTCTTCCGCATGCGCGACCACTTTGAGCGCTTGCGGCGTAGCGCGCGCATCCTGCGAATCAAGATTCCGGAGACCGTCGACGAGCTGTGCGAGATCACCGTTGAGCTAGTGCGCCGAAGCGGGTATCTCGAGGACGTGTACGTTCGGCCGCTGGCGTACAAGGCAGCGGAAGTGATTGGCCCCCGGCTGCACGACGTGGATGACGACGTCAATATTTTCGTTATCCCGTTTGGCGATTACCTCGACGCCGACAAGGGAATTCGCTGCTGCACTTCGTCCTGGCGGCGGGTGCCTGACACGTCAATTCCCGGCCGTGCCAAAGTGACGGGCATCTACGTTAACAACGCGCTCGCCAAGACCGAGGCCTCAGATAACGGCTACGACGAAGCGATCATGCTCACTCAAGAAGGGAACGTCTCCGAGGGCTCCGGTGAGAACATCTTCGCCGTCTCGGGTGGACAGCTCGTGACGCCCGCCCCTGCCGAGGGCATCCTTGTCGGCATTACCAGGAACACGGTGATGGAGGTAGCGCGGCGGGAGTTGGGCATTGACGCGGTGGAACGCCAGATCCCCCGGTCCGAACTCTACGGTGCGGAGGAGGTGTTTCTGACGGGAACCGCTGCCCACCTGACGCCGGTCGTCGAAATCGATAGGCGGGTCATCGGGTCGGGCGGGACAGGGCCGATCACTCGCAAGCTGATGGATCTCTACTATGAGATCATTCGCGGAAAAAGCGCGACCTACGGCGCCTGGTGCACGGCCGTTGCCCCGGTCAGCGTGGGGGCATAGGCCATACGGCTCGCGGAGGCCGACCGATGCCGATTATCACGGTTTCCCGACAATACGCCAGTGGTGGCGGCGAGATCGCCCAACTCGCAGCGGAACGACTTGGAGTAGACCTGCTGGACCGCGAGCTCATCCATGAGGTCGCGCAGCGGCTTGGGCTCCCCGAAGATATCGTGAGCGAGCACGATGAGCGGGGCGAGACCATCATTGCCCGGTTGGTGAACGCGCTGCGCGTGAGCTATCCGGATGCCTCAGCACCCCCCGATCTCCTTGAGCCGCCGGGTGACGTGCCGGACCTGTCCAATCGGGCTTATGTCCAGGTGATAGAACAGGTCATCCAGGAGGCGGCGAGAAGCGGAAACGCCGTCATCGTGGGCCGAGGCGCTCAATTCGTTCTTCGCAACCACGCTTCCGCGCTCCACGTCCATGTCTTTGCTCCCTTTGATATCCGCGCAAGCGCGGTGGTGAACGAGCAAGGGGTGTCTTTGCAGGAAGCCGAACGCATTGTTCGCGACTTCGACGGCGCTCGCGCTCGGTACGCTCGCCACTGGTACCATGCGGACTGGCAGGCCCCCGAGCACTACCACCTGATGATCAATGGTGGCAGGCTCGACCGAGAGCTAGCAGCAGACCTCGTCGTTGAGGTAGCTAGAAGCCTGTAAAGCCGAAGCCCTACTGCCAGCTGTACGACGCGAACGCCCAGTCCAGAAGCGCGGTGCTGTCCGCGTAGATGTCGTTGCTGCGCATCATGGCAACGTAAACCCGGCGGCCGTCCCGCGTGGCGGACCCCACAATCGCGCGGCCAGCTGCCGGTGTGTATCCGATCTTGACCCCGTCCGCGCCTTGATAGCGCCAGAGGAGCTGGTTCAGGTTGTATACCACGTGTCCCCGGCCGCGCGGCGTCTCGTAGTCACGAGCGGCCGACAGCTCCCGGAATAGCGGTACTCCCATGGCCTCTCTGGCGAGCATGGCCATATCCAATGCTGTAGACACGTGGCCCGGCGCATCGAGTCCGTGGGGGTTAGCGAAGTGCGAGCCCGTGAGCCCGAGCGACCGCACCTTTTCATTCATCAACCCGGCGAAGGCTTCCGCGGTACCAGCCACATGATGCGCTAGGGCCAGCGCCGCGTCATTGCCTGACGCGAGCATCATGCCGTAGAGCAGATCCTCAACCGTGAGCGTGTCACCCGGGTGAAGTCCCATGACCGTGCTGCCCGGCATTCGCCGGCTGTCAACCTGCACCGTAACCGGATCCGTCAGGTTCGCGTGGTCGAATACGACCATGGCGGTAAGAATCTTGGTCAGACTGGCGGGGGGAATGGGCACATTGGCTTCACGCGCCCAGAGGATTTGGCCCGAGTCAGCGTCGATGACGACTGCGTGCTCGGCACTGATCCACCCGGGCGAGATCTCACGGACCCGTCGCGGACCCGGGCCCTCGGCGCGTCCCACATCGCGAGCGTCACCAATCTGGAGGAGCTGGCCAACAAGAAGGTGCCCTCGCGCGTCGAGCCCGTTCAGTCGGATCAGCTCTTCGCTCTTCAGGCCAAAGGCTTGCGCGATCGAAGCGAGCGTATCCCCCAGCCGTACTCGGTACGTCCCCGCCCTCCGAAAGGGCACTGCGCGAAATGCGGGCGAAGGTAGAGCGACATCAGGTGGCGCCACGCTGGGGACGACCGCTTCGGCTTCGACCCACCCGTAGTCTGTGCGCCCAGAAGCGATCTCGGAGTGACGGTAGACATACAGACGATCGGCAGCCGTGTCGCCGATGAGCATGAGGTCGACACCAGGGGGAACCTGGACCCCGGTCTCGCCAGCGGCGTCGCCGTAGAGTGTGGCGAAGCGCGCCGTGTGCACCCACTGGGAGGGAGGGCCGGAAAGGCCGCAATCGTCCAGGTCAATCCATCCCTCCACGCCTCCGCCTTCGAGGGCAGTCCCCTCGACGCGAAAGCGCGCGCCCTCCGCGCCCACAACCCTGAGGAACTGCCACTGTCGGACGTTGCCGCTAGCCTCGGCACTCCAGGGATCGGCCCACAGGCGCGTGCTCCGCACAGCCTGAACCCACGTCGGAAGGGCCGCCGGCGCCACGTTGCGGTCGCTGGGGATCTGGGCGGCGGATACGATATCTCGGCCCTGGACGGCGACCGCGAGCGGATCCTCAGTCACGTCGCGACCCGCCGCCAGCGCAGCCCACCTGTCCTGCCGTTCGACCTGCTCGAGCTGGCCGCCCGAGACATGGGCGCCCACCAGGGCCACGCACAGCGTGAGGGCGCAGAGCATGTAGCCGGTCTCACCGGAGCTCATTCCGGAGAAGCGGCCTGCGCGGCGCACGTATTCGCGCGCAACGAACAGGGGGTGGCGATTAGACAACAGCGCTATTCCCGGGTGCTGGCGCGCGAGCGCACCTGATCGACGAGGTAAGGGCCGTCCTCGTCCGGAAGACGGATGTATGTACAGTTGCGCACAACGTCGATGAAATGCAGACCACTGGGAGGCTGCAGCCACACGGCATGGGGCGCTTTGCTTATGGCGCGGATGATGGCCTCGCGTTGGATTGGTACGATCCACCGCTGGCCACGGCGGACGTCCACAAACGGCCCTTCGACCTCGCCTGTTATGGTTGCAACTCCATACAAGCTGGCTGGACCATCCGCATAGTAAACAATTACATCGCCAACGTGCAGATTCTTGCGTGGATCCGAGGCCAGGCGGCCGTCCTTGAGATCGCAAAAATCATCGTAGTAGACGACTTCCATGGTGAGATCGCTGGGGTACCCGTGCACCCGCAGCCAGTACTGGCCAGGTGCGGCTCGCGTTGCAGCGTCCGCGGTGGGCTCAGTGACCACTTCGGTGGGCGCACGGTTGATCGCGGCGTCGTCCTGGCTCATGTCCCCGCCAAGCAGTTTGCCGAAGGAGTCACGTCAGATTGAAAAACTCGCACATCACGTCGTAGAGCTGGGCGCGGTGCTCGCGCAGGGCCGGATTTAGCCCGTAGTGGTTGATGACGTTGATGGACTGCTCGAACCACTCGTTCCAGCAGCTTTGGCACACACCCTCGTACACGAGCCGGCCAATATCACCGGCGAGGGGGGGGCTGGCCAATCCGGGGGCGGTGGCCCCGCACCTGGCACATGTAACCGCCCGCGCGTCTGTCACGCTCCCTCCGGAAGCATCTCCGCGGCCAGCCGCTCTTTCAAGACATCAAGCGCACGATTATCACTGGGGTCCACCTCGTTCTCGCGGGCCAGGTAGTAGCTCACGAAATCTCCGATGTAGACGGCGGAGAAAAGCTGTTCCAAGGAGGACTCCCCCCGCGCCTCAACAATCTCCACCGGAATGTTGGAGGACTCGAGGAGATCGGCGGTGAGCTTCTCGCGCAAACGGATCCTCGGGTGATTAAGCCTGCTGGAGAGGACCACGACAGCGACATGCTCCACCGAGTCATCGGGAAAACGATACCCGAGCACGGCATTGTGGTTTAGCTCCGGCAGCTGCTCGAAAAACGCCCACGCCTTGCCGTTCTCGTTGAGCTGCCCCTTCCAGCGTCGGGCAACCTCGGCCATAAGGCCGCCGCCGTACACGACGCCGATTCGGCCTCGAAGCCACGACGCTAGTGCCCGTGCGCGGTTCAGGTCTGGCGGTGCGCTGGGCCCCAACTCGGTGGCCATGCGCTCGAGGAGGGAGGCGGCGTCCCGGACGTCGCCGCTCACGTCGGGGACGAAGCCAAGCTGCACAAGAACTCCGAGCATGAGCAGTGTGGAGTAGCCAACAGCTTCCCGTGGCCGGCCCCCGAACGAGAAGCGCACCAACGGGAAGCCCTCGACGGTTGCCCGCTCGGCGAGCAATCCTCCGGTCGTCACGGCGAGACGGCGCGCGCCGCGCTGGCGCGCCCGATCGCAGGCTGAGAGCACTTCCTCTGTCGTTCCGGAGAAGCTGGAGAGCACAACGAGCGAGTCCGGACCCACGAAGGCGGGAAGATCATAGCCCCTGACGACTTCGACAGGGACCCGAATGTGGTCCTCGACCATAGTGCGGGTAAGGTCCCCGCCGATCGCCGAACCACCCATGCCACAGATGACGACGTTCGCGGCATCCGCGTAATGGTCTGGCAAAGAGAGCCCTTCGACGAGCGACCAGGCATCCAGGAGCTGCCGCGGCAACTCCTGGATGCGGTCGATCATCTCAGCACCACCGGGCTTCAAGGCAAAACCATCCACTCCAGTGACCAGATCGCCGCTAGACCCCTGCGATCTCGCGGCCCAGGGCCAGGATCCGGCCTACCCGGTTCTGACGGGTGGTCTCCGTGTAGATCCGCAAGAGCGGCTCCGTTCCGGAAAAGCGAATGAGCAGCCAGGATCCATCGTCAAGAACGAACTTCTTGCCGTCGTCCTCGTTCACAGAAACAACCCGGGCCCCGTCGATGCTCGTCGGCCGCGCTTCCGCGACGCGCCGCAGGATCGTTTCACGCTGAGAGGCATCAAAGGTCACGTCCTCCCGCTCGTAGAACGAGGGGCCGGCTCGCTCGGCGAGGTAGTCGAGGAGACCGGAGAACGGCCGGCCTCTGACCACCATGAGGTCGAGCGCATAAAGCCCAGCCACGATGGCATCCCTCTCAGGGATATGTCCGCCGAACCCAAAGCCGCCACTCTCCTCGCCACCCATGATGGCGTCAATCTCCATCATCTTCGGCCCAATGTACTTGAATCCCACGGGCGTCTCGACAATGGGAATGCCGTAGCGCGCACCCAGCCTGTCGGCCATAGCGGTAGAGGTGAGTGAACGGATGGCCGGCCCGACTCGGCCACGCACGTCCAGGAGGTAGAGCAGGAGGAGGCCGTAGGTCTCGAGGGAGTTGATGAATACTCCGCGCTCGTCGACGATGCCAATCCGGTCGGCGTCGCCGTCCGTGGCTAGACCTACATCGGCTCCCTCTGCGCGAACCCGTTGGACCAGCGCACTGAGATTTCTGGCTATCGGCTCCGGGTTGTGCATCCCGGGAAAGAGGGGGTTACGGTCATCTCGGATCTCCACTATCCTCGTGGAGCCACCTTCAAGGATCCGCCGAAAATAGCCGATGCCGGCCCCGTGCATCGTGTCGGCCACCACCGTGATCCCGGCGTTGCGCAGCCGGTCTACGTCGACGAGACGTTCGACCTGAGCAAGATACGGCGGGGCAGGGTCGATGTACGTAATCAGTCCGCGTTGCTCCGCTGCCGCCAGCGGAAGGCGGCGAACCGACGCTCCGTCGGCAAGCTGGAGCACATGGATGCGGTCCTCCAGCTCAGCAACCACCTCGGGCGACGCGGAACCCGCGTACTCCGGCTTGTATTTGAACCCGTTCCACTCTCCCGGATTGTGGCTCGCGGTGATGATGACCGCCCCCCCTGCGTGCCGATCGAGAACGGAGTATGAGACGACGGGAGTAGGTGCAGGAGCGTTGCAGAGGGCGACGGGGACCTCGTTCGCGGCGGCCACTTCCGCTACGGCTCCTGCGAACCGGTCTGACGCGAATCGCGTATCGTAACCGACCACGAGTCCGTGCTCGGCCAGTCCCCGGGCCCGCAAGTAATCCGCGACAGCCTGCGCGCACACGCGAACGTTGTCGAAGGTGAAGTCCTCGGCTATGATGCCCCGCCAGCCATCGGTGCCGAACTCGATCCTTGTTAGTGCCTCTAGTTTACCCTTCACTTTATCGTCCGGCCCGGACAGGGGTGCGGGCGACCCGCTCCCGCCAGTAATCCAGCAGGTCGCTCAGCGTTTGGGTGAACGAGATGGTCGGCTCCCAACCCGTCGCAGCCCGGAACTTGGCTGAATCACCCCAGAGCAGTTTCACGTCGGACGGCCTGAGCCGCGTTGGATCGACTCGCGTTTCAATCGGTCGCGAGCTGAGGCCCAGAAGTACGTTGAGCATCTCTCCAACGGCGACCGGCCGGCCCGAAGCGATGTTGTACGCCTCGCCCGGCGTGCAGTGCTCCAGCGCCAACCAGTAGCCGCGCACGACGTCACGAACATCCGACCAGTCACGTTTGCTGCTCAGATCCCCTGTCTCGATCACGGGATCGTGGAGCCCCGCCTCGATCTCCGCGATCTGTTTGGCAAAGGAGGAGGTCGCGAGCACCTGTCCGCGCCGGGGGCCCGTGTGGTTGAAGCCGCGAGTGACGACTGTGTTGAAGCCATAGCTCCGGTGGTACTGGTACGCCATCATCTCCTGGGCGATCTTGCTGACGGCGTAGGGGCTTAGCGGCCGGAACGGATTGCTCTCTCGAATCGGAACCTCATCCTCGTACACCAACCCGTACTGCTCGCTGCTTCCGGCCACATGGATTTCAGGCTTCAGCCCCGCATGCCTGACGGCCTCGAACAGGTTGAGCTGGCCGATGACGTTGGTCTGCAACGTGTGGATGGGCTGGTTCCACGATGTGGGCACAAAGCTCTGGGCCGCCAGATGGAAGATTCGGTCGGGTGCGATGGCAGTGATCACCTGGTGCGTCGACGTCGGATCGCACAGGTCGCATTCCACCAGGTTCACGGCGCCACTGACAGTGTGCCGCCCCAGCTGAGCCGTGTCCGTAATGTTCAGCCCGTCCATGGTATTGAGTTGCCCGGTCGCCGCGATGTCGTCCAGATTATCGAGACGGCTCCGCCACCGCATCGTTCCGAAGATCTCGACGCCGGGCACCTGGAGGAGATATTCGGCGAGGTGGCTGCCCGCCATACCCGTGATTCCGGTGATAAGAACCCGCAAAGCTGCCCTCCGCAGCGAGGTTACGCCGTGACCGCCTGGTCTCGCCAGTAGTCGAGGATATCCTGCAGCGTCACTTCAAGAGGAATGCGCGCCTCCCATCGGGTGCGCTCACGAAACTGGGTTGCGTCGCACAACAACAGCGGCGCATCGGCGCTGCGCAGACGACTGGAGTCCACGCGCACGGTTACCGGCGCGCGGCTGCTGCCGATCAGCTGCTCCAGGAGGGCTTGGATGGAAACCGCGGCCCCACGGCCGATGTTATAGACGGCGCCCGACTCGCCGTTCAACAACGCGAGCTCGTATGCCCCAACCATATCGCGCACGTCCGTGAAGTCCCGCTTTGCCTCCAGATTCCCCACGGCGATCACTGGCTCTCGCGCCCCGCGCTCGATTTCGACGATCTGGCGCGCGAAGCTGGCCGCGACGAAGCGGTCGCTCTGGCCCGGACCGATGTGTGTGAAGGGCCGCACACGCACGATGTCCAGACCATACGCGACGTGATACTGATAGCCGAGCAGGTCCAGAGCGGCCTTGCTTACTGCGTACGGGCTCTCGGGGCAAAGAGGGGCAAGCTCATCAATGGGACGCCCATCCCGAGCGCGTCCATAGACCTCCGCAGAGCTCACAACGAGAATGCGCGGCCTGTGCCCGCTGGAGCGAACCGCCTCCAGCACGTTGATCAGACAAGCGGTGTTGTTGTGCAGCGTTCCCATCGGGTCCATGAACGACTCGCTCACGGATGATTGGGCCGCGAGGTGGATAACCCGGTCGGCCGCGGCATCGTGGACCGCTCGAGACGCAGCGCTCGGATGGGTGAGGTCAGTCAGGATGAGATCGAAGCGCGGCGCCCTGTCCCCCTGCCCAGCACGCCAGAGCACGGGGCGCCGTGCGATCCCCGTGACGGTATCCCCGGAAGCCAAGAGCCGAGCGGCGAGGTGCTGGCCGACGAAGCCGCCGACCCCGGTGATCAGAGAGTGCACGGAGCGGTGAACATCAAGCGCGCATCCACGGGAGCGGGCGGCGCTTTGCTCGTGTGCACTGGACTGCGCTCCTAGCGTGCGCTGCTCCGTCAGCTGCCCTAGGTCAGTGGCTGCCGACCGCTGCGCCGATGCCTGCGCGGCTGCGCAGCTCCACCACTTTGTCTGTCATCTCCCACGGTGCGTCGATATCCGTGCGGCCGAAGTGTCCATAGGCTGCCGTTGCCTTGTAGATCGGTCGGCGCAGCCGCAGGTCCTGGAGGATGCGGGCCGGTCGGAGGTCGAAGCATTCCCTGACAAGCCGGTCTATGACGTCCTCCGCGACATGATTGGTGCCGAACGTCTCGCACATGATGGACACGGGCTTGGCGACACCGATGGCGTAGGCGATCTGGATCTCCATACGGTCGGCGAGCCCGGCCGCGACAACGTTCTTAGCCACGTACCGTGCGGCGTAGGCACCCGAGCGATCCACCTTCGTCGGGTCCTTCCCGGAAAAGGCGCCTCCACCATGGCGTGCCATGCCGCCGTACGTGTCGACGATGATCTTGCGACCGGTGAGGCCCGCGTCGCCCATCGGCCCACCCACGACGAAACGGCCGGTCGGATTGACTAGAAAGCGCGTTCCATCGAGCATGGCGGGAGAGATCACGGGCCTGATGACATGCTCGATGATCTCGGCTTCGATCTGGTCGTGCGTGACCGAGCCTGCGTGCTGCGTCGAGATGACGACGGTGTCGGCGCGCTCTGGTTTGCCGTAGCGGTACTCGACTGTCACTTGCGACTTGCCGTCGGTGCGGACCCAGGGTAGAAGTCCCGACTTCCTCACCTCTGCCAAACGTCGCGTGAGCCGGTGGGCCATCGCTATAGGCATAGGCATCAGCTCAGGAGTCTCGTCGCAGGCGAAGCCGATCATCATTCCCTGGTCGCCGGCGCCCAGCTCGTCGCCTTCCTCTGACTCGCGGCCCACTTTAGTCTCGAGGGCGGCGTTCACCCCCATGGCAATGTCGCCGGACTGCTTTTTCACCGAGACCAGAACCGCGCACGTCTCGCAGTCGAATCCAAACGCTGCGTCTGTGTAGCCCGCGTCTCTGATAGCCCGACGGACCACGTCCTGAAAGTCGATCTGAGCCGTGGTGGTGATCTCACCCATCACCACCACGATTCCGGTCGTGGTCGCCGTCTCCGCCGCGACCCGGCCGAAGGGATCCTGCGCGAGGATCTCGTCGAGAATCGCGTCGGAGACCTGGTCGCACAGCTTATCTGGATGCCCCTCGGTGACCGACTCCGAGGTGAACAAGAGTCTTGGTGAGGACATGAAGGTATTACTCACGTGCCCATCTCCATGATTCGAGATAGCCCCGCTGCTCAGACTGCTTGATCAACGAACACTCCTTCGTCCACGAACTGCGTGAGGTTGCGGAAGGCGGCGTAGCGCTCCAGCACTTCGCCGCTGCCGATCGCCTCCAGCCTCCGGACTCCAAAATCCTCGACCGTGAACGACGCGACCGCGCTTCCATGGATGATGGCGCGCCGAATCGCCGCAGGGGTCGGATCGTCCCGGCTGGCGAGGTAGCCGAGGAAACCGCCTGCGAATGAGTCGCCAGCCCCGGTGGGATCGCGAACATCTTCTTGGGGATAGGCCGGCGCTACGAACACGCCGTCTTCCTGCGAGATCAGCAACGCCCCGTGCTCGCCTTTCTTGATGACTACCGCCCGCGGGCCGAGTCGCAGGATCTCCCTCGCCCCGACAATAAGGTTCGGAGTGTCGGCGAACTGGCGCACCTCCGCGTCGTTGAGGAGCACGATATCAGCCCGCCTCAACACCTCGGTGAGCAAGGGCTTGCTGCTTTGAATCCAGAAATTCATCGAGTCCACCACAACGAGTTTGGGGAGGCGGACCTGATCCAGCACCTCCAACTGCAACGACGGGTGGATGTTGGCGAGGAAAACGTAGTCGGTGGTCCGATAATCCTCGGGCAGCTCAGGATGGAAGTCGGCGAACACATTGAGCTGTGTGTCCAGGGTCTCAGCAACGGCCATGTCATACTGGTATTGGCCCGACCAACGGAAGGTCTTCCCCTCTACAACGCGCAGCCCGCGCAAGTCTACCGAGCTACGAGCCAGCACATCGCGGTAGTCCGTCGGGAAGTCGGTTCCTACCACGGCAACGACGCGCACCTCGGTGTAGATGCGCGCGGCAAGAGAGAAATAGGACGAGGTCCCCCCCAGCACGTCACGAGCTTCGCCGAAGGGCGTCTTCACGGTGTCGAGACCGAGAGATCCGACGACGAGCACGGGAGAAGGTTCGGCCATCGCCTGGCTAACCGATGGTCGCACCCGCCAGTGCAGAGCCGCAAGGGCAGCCTCGCTGGTCGGGAATCATAGGGATAAGCGTGTCGAAGAGTCGTCTTAGCTTCTCGTTGTTGCCGTTGAAGACGCGAATCACCTCCCCCGCTGTGACCGGATGGACACTCCCATCCCCCTCCAGACCCAAATCCCAATCTGTGATCAGGGAGATATTCAAGTAGCAGATCTCAAGCTCGCGAGCGAGGATCGTCTCGGGGTACTGTGTCATGTTGATGACTTCCCACCCCATGCTGGTGAACCACTTGCTTTCCGCCCGGGTGCTGAACCGCGGGCCCTGGATCACAACAACCGTACCCCTCTCGTGCACAGGGATACCGACCTGCCGGGCCGCTTCGCCCGCCAGCGGGCGCAGCTCCGGGCAGTACGGATCTGCGGAGCTGACGTGGATGGATATCGGTCCCTCGTAGAAGGTATCGGCCCGCCCCGACGTTCGATCGACGAACTGGTCGCAGACCACGAAATCACCGGGTCGGACGTGCGGCTGGAGGCTGCCGGCAGCGCACGGTCCCAGGATGCGACTGACCCCTAGACTCCACATGGCCCACACGTTCGCCCGGTAGTTGACACGGTGTGCGGGGAAGCGGTGACCGACCCCATGGCGGGGCATAAAGGCGACGCGACGGCCCGCGATCTCGCCAACCGACACCCGGTCACTCGTGTGACCGTAGGGGGTGTTGACGACTCGCTCGACGGGATCCTCTAACAGGCTGTAGAATCCCGACCCGCCAAAGATTCCGATCTCTGCGACCGACTCCCTCGCCTTCATGATGCGATCGAGATGTCGTGCCGTCCCCCAAGGGACGTCCCACTGGGGAGTCCGAGGCTAGCAGCGTGCACGGCCTCCTCCAGTGCCCGCTCGTAGGGTGGCCGCAATATGCCGACCTCCGTCACGATGGCGCTCACGTACCTGCTGGGGGTGACATCGAAAGCAGGGTGCCGCGCGGCGGCACCCTGCGGAGCAACCCGAACGCCGCCGAACTCGAGGACCTCGGAAGGATCGCGCTCTTCGATGGGGATCTCGGCGCCTGTCTCAGTGGCCAGATCGATGGTTGACGTCGGCGCTGCCACGTAGAACGGCAGGCCGTGCGCATTTGCCAGGACGGCGAGCGAGTAGGTCCCTATCTTGTTGGCCACATCGCCCGATGCGGCGATTCGGTCCGCCCCTACGATGCACAGGTCGATCTCGCCTCTGGCCATGAAGTAGCCGGCCATGCTGTCCGTGATGATGGTGTAGGGGACCCCCTCCTGGGCGAGCTCCCACGCCGTGAGCCGCGAGCCCTGCAAGAACGGACGCGTCTCGTCGACGTAGACATGGAGCCGCTTGCCCTGCCGATGCGCGGAGCGCACCACCCCCACGGCAGTGCCCCAGTCGACGGTGGCGAGCGACCCGGCGTTGCAGTGGGTCAGAATCCGGGCTCCGTCGGCAACCAGTTCGGCACCGTGAGCCCCCATCTGCTGGTTCCTCAGGACGTCGGCTTCCGCAAGCCGGTCGGCCAACTCCCATAGGGCGGCCCGCGCCGCGCCGGCGCCCCTCGGAGCGGCGGCCTCCGCAGCTTCCATTGCCTGCGCGACTCCCCAGAAAAGGTTTGCAGCCGTGGGTCGCGTCGACTTGATTCGTTGGGCGACGGCCTCGACGTGTGGCAGGAACTCCGCCATTCTGTCAGGAGCAGCCTGTGCGCCCAGCGCCATAGCGTAAGCGGCCGCCACGCCAAGAGCCGGCGCGCCTCGGATGCGCATAGTGCGGATCGCCTCGCAGAGCTCGTAGTCGGTCTGGCACTCGACTGCCACGACTTCGTGCGGCAGAAGCGTCTGATCGATGAGCCTTACGACGCCACCGTCACGGAAGATAGTTCGCATACGCGGATTCCGATACAAAAAAGGCCTCTCTTTGGGAGAGGTGGGCGTTTCGAGTATAGCATGGCGCGTGACCTCGACCTGATGGCGCGATTAAAAGCTCAGAAGGCTGATCACCGGATGGCTATCCATGCGACTCCTGCCTCCCAGGCTTTCGAGCTCGATGAGGAACGCGGCACCAACTACGACTCCCCCGAGTTGGCGCACCAGATCCACGGTCGCGGCGACCGTCCCGCCCGTGGCGAGCAAGTCATCGACGATCAGGACTCGCTGCCCAGGTTGGATAGCATCTCGGTGGATCTCCAGCGTATTGGTCCCGTACTCCAGCTCGTACTCGGTGCTTAGCGTCTCCGCCGGGAGCTTTCCCAGTTTACGTACAGGAACCAGCCCCACTCCGAGCAGGTAGGCCAAAGGCGCGGCGAAGATGAAGCCGCGTGACTCCATTCCGACGACGACATCCGCCGCCAGATCTCGCACCTGTTGGTGGAGCTCCCCAATGGCTGCGTGGAAGGCGGCCCGGTCTTGGAGCAAGGTGGTGATGTCTCGGAAGAAAATGCCCTCCACCGGAAAATCCGGAACAACGCGGATCTTGGAGGAGAGATCCATCGCACTGCCTCCGACCGAGCGATCTGGTGTTCCAAAAAACCAACGTATTGTATCGGCACAACGATAGTCAGTGGTTCGCCGCCGATCGGAACGCGCCACTGCCCCGCTCTCGGAAGCTCGGATATCGCATTGTTCGGTAGAATATAAGCCAGCAAGCGTGGTTTCTATGGTTTCCCAGAGCGCTCCCTCGCCCCCACCGATCGTCCTCCGGAGGTCTTAATGAACTTGCGCGTGCCCGGCCCGACGCCGCTTCCTCCCGAGGTCCTGGCGTCCCAGCAAAAGCAAATGATCAACCACCGCGGGCCGGAATTCGCGCGGATCATTGGCGACGTGACGACCGAGCTCAAATACTTCTATCAGACCAGCAATGATCTCTATATCCTCACCGGCTCGGGCACCGGCGCCATGGAGGCGGCTGTTGTGAATATGCTCTCAGCCGGCGAGCGCGCTATGGTCATTTCCATCGGAAACTTTGGCGACCGCTTCGCCGACATCGCTCGCAAGTTCGGCGTGGACGTCGTAAAGGTGGATTTCCCACCCGGGCGCGCAGCCGACCCGGACGAGATCGCCAGGCGTCTAGACACGGACCCCGCCATCACCGCCGTTCTTGTCACACACAACGAGACTTCTACCGGAGTCACCAACCCCATCGAACCGATCGCGCGGGCGGTGAAACAGCGAGAGAAGCTGCTCATCGTGGACGCTATCAGTTCGGTTGGGTCGATCGACGTCAAGACCGATGCCTGGGGCTGCGACGTGGTGCTGAGCGGCTCGCAGAAGGGGTGGATGGCTCCGCCGGGGCTCGCCTTCGTCTCCGTCAGTCCGGCGGCCTGGCAGCGGTACGAGCGGGCCTCGCTCCCCCGGTTCTACTGGGATTTCGGCGCCGCCCGGCGTTACCTGGAGCACGGCGAAACGCCATGGACGCCAGCCATCAGCGTGTTCTACGCGCTCAGCATCAGCCTGCGCATGATGCGAGCTGAGGGCCGCGACGAGATCTTCGCTCGCCACGCCCGTGTGGCCCAGCGTTGTCGGGATGGGCTCAAAGCTCAAGGCCTCGGCCTGTACGCGGACCCGGAGTACGCGTCTAACACGGTCACCGCCTTTTACACGCCGGACGGGATCGATTCACGGGATATCGCCAGGGAGCTGGAGGAGGAGTACGACACAGTCGTGGCTGTGGGGCAGGGCGCGACGACGGCCACGACCATGCGCATCGGCCATCTCGGTTGGGTGACCGAGTCGGACATCGACGCGGTCCTCCGCGACCTTGGGCGCGTCGTAGACGGCATCCCAACCCCCTCGGAACCTTAAGGGTTCTTTGCGTGCCCATCCTGGTCACCGACCCCATCGCGCAGGATGGCATCCTCGCTCTCGAGGCCCACGCGCGGGTGGATGTGCGCCAGGGTCTGACGCCAGTCGAGCTCCTCAACATCCTCCCTGAATATGAGGCGCTCGTCGTCAGGAGCGAGACCAAAGTCACCGCGGAGGTCATCGCGGCTGGCGTCAGGCTCCAGGTGATCGGACGGGCAGGGGTCGGCGTCGACAACATCGATGTGGACGCTGCGACGGCGCGCGGGATCGTCGTCGTCAACGCTCCCGCGGGCAACACCGTTGCAGTCGCCGAGCACACGCTCGGGCTCATCCTCGCGGCGGCGCGCAACATCCCGCAGGCCGCCGCTGCCCTGCGGGATGGACGATGGGAGCGCTCGAAGTTCATGGGCGTTGAGGTCCGAGGGAAGACTCTGGGCGTGCTCGGACTGGGGCGGATCGGTAGCGAAGTCGCCAGGCGGGCCCTGGCGTTCGAGATGCAGATCTTGGGGCATGATCCCTGGGTGTCCGAAGAACACGCCAACCGCGTCGGCGCGCGGCTCGTGGACCTGGACACACTCCTCAAGGAATCGGATTTCCTCACGATCCACACGCCCGCCACCGTGCAGACCGAAGGGCTGATCGGGGCCAACCAGCTCTCACGGATGAAGCCAACAGCCTGGGTCGTAAACTGCGCTCGCGGGGGGATCGTGAACGAGGCGGCGCTCATCGCTGCTCTCGACAGTGGTGCCATCGCAGGCGCGGCGCTCGATGTCTTCGCCGTAGAGCCCGCCACCGACAACCCGTTAGCGCGGCACCCCAAGGTCGTCGCCACTCCCCACCTCGCGGCGAGCACGCAAGAAGCACAGGTTACCGTCGCGGTCGAGGTGGCCGAGCAGGTGGTGGCCGTGCTCGAGGGCCGCCTCGCCCCCTTCGCCGTCAACGCGCCCCCGATTTCCGCGGAGAGCGCCCGTGTCCTGGCACCCTACTCCCATCTTGCCCGGACGCTCGGGAACCTAGCGACGCAGCTAGCGGGGGGTCAGCTGCGCAGCATCGAGATCACCTATAGCGGCGAGATCGCCGAGCACGACACCTCGGCGCTGAAAGCCTCGGTGATCCGGGGGCTCCTGGAGCCCGTGTCCGAGGAGCCGGTGACACTCGTTAATGCGGCTATCGTCGCGCGGAACCGAGGGCTGCGCATCAGCGAGCGGAAGAGCAGCGCGCCAGAGAGCTACGCCAACCTTGTGACCGTCCGCGTTGATACGGATCGAACCGACTCGCTCGTCGGGGGGACTATTATCGACGGCGTTCCGCACATTGTCCGCATCGACGAGTACTGGGTAAGCGTAGTCCCCACCGGCGGACAGGTGATCCTGACACGGCACGTCGACCGGCCAGGGATGATTGGTAAGGTGGGGACCCTTCTCGGCGAGGCGGACATCAACATTTCCTCTATGCAGGTTGGGCGCGAGCGGCCTCGGGGGCCCGCCCTCATGCTGATCTCTGTCGACGACTCGATCCCCCTCGATGTTCTGGACCGCATCCAGTCGGTGGCAGGGCTCGAATACGCCAAGCTTGTGCGGATTTAGGCCTGAGGTCTGAGGACTGAGGGAGTGGTACGTCGGGCTCACGCCAGTGCAGCGCGGCCTTGCCGTGATCCTGCTCTTCATCTGCGTGGCCACGCTGCCGTTCTACGCCATCGGGTTCTGGCGACTCGGGTGGGTATCCGCTGCCGTTCCGAGGGCGACCCCGACCCCTACGGTCCGGGCCTCGCCCACTTTCTTGCCGACGGCGACGCAGACACCCACGCCAAGAGCGACTGAGACGCCCACACCGACAGCGACCGAGACCCCCACGCTAGCAGCGACCGCTACACCGGAGCCCACACCCCCGTCGGAGCCGACGGCGAGCTCGACCCCGGCTTCTTCCCCGGCAACCGCTGCCCCCACTCGAACGCCGACGCCGGTCCGACCCACGCTGCTCACCCCCACGCGGGCGCAGCCCACTCCAACACGAACGCCGGCACCCACGCGGGGTGGGGAGGTAACACGGGTTGCACTCGCTCCGCCCGCGGGCGGCAAGGACGGCGAGAGGAAGCCATATCAAGGGCGCAACCAAACAGACTTCGCGTGGACGCCGCGGGTACAACCACTGGACGCCGGCGGAGACCCGGTCCAGTGACGTGGCTCCCCGCAAGCTACCGCATCCAGGTCAAGCGACTAGGCCGCTGGCGTCGACGCAACGGGCTCATCGCCCCGCGATTCGCGTGGCCAGGTATCGTGCATCAGGGGTGGGGCTGGTTCGATGCGCTGAGTAATGCCGAGGCGGCCGGTTTCGCCGCGGGCCTCGTCGTCTTTCTAGTGGCTACGGCGATGTACGTTCTGGGGGCAAGCGCGCTCGTGAGCGCGGCTCGCGAGGGTGCAGCCGCATCGGCCGCACCAACCGTGACCCTTTCCACCGAGACTGCAGAACCGGAGGTCAGCCCAACCACCCCTCCCACTCCCACGCCCGAGCCAACCGCCGTTGTTCCGGCTCGCTCCTTCCTGGTAGACGAGCCTACGGCCACCACCCGGCCCGTACCTACCCTGCCGCGTCCGACTGCTGCTCCCCCGCCGCGTCCGACTGCTGCTCCCCCGCCACCCACTACTGCTCCCACCCCAACACCAACGCGCCTGCCGGCGCCTGCTAGCCTTGAGGTCGGGCCTACGCCCTCCTCCACCTCCACGCGAGAAGCGTTGCCCGCCACGATTCAACTCACACCAACATCTCCCTCCCCAGGTCCTTCCGGCACGGTGGCCACGCCAGTGGGGACTCGGGCCGCTACAGCAACCGCAGCGCCGATTGGCGGTCCCGCCACGGACACGCCTACACCCCCGAGCGCTGCGGCCGCATCGACGACGACAGCACCCACCGCCCGCCCCACGGCCACGCCCACGAGCGGACCTGGTTGAGGCGGATGCTATACTGGGACCCCATCGAAGCGCCGAGACCTGCGGATGCGCGCTAAAGACTTCCTCTCGATCGACCAGCTAACCAGCGACGAGTTGGCACGCCTCATCGCCCGCGCGCTGGAGTTCAAGCACAACCCATTCCTGGCCCCCCAGCTGCTCCTCCATCGGACCATTGCTCTTCTGTTCCAGAAACCATCCTTGCGGACGCGGGTGTCCTTCGAGATTGCTGCCCTCCAGCTCGGCGGCCAAGGGGTGTACCTGTCACCCGCTGAGGTTGGCCTGGGCGAACGAGAAGGAGCCTCCGACGTCGCTCGCGTACTCAGTGGCTACGTGGACGGGATTGTCGCGCGGACCTTTCTGCATCGGGACATCGAGGGGCTCGCGCGCGCGGCAGCGGTTCCTGTCATCAACGGTCTCTCGGACCGGGGCCACCCCTGCCAGGTGCTGGCCGACCTCCTCACCATGCGAGAGCGCTTCGGGCAGCTTCAGGGACTGACAGTGGCCTACATCGGAGATGGCAACAACGTGGCGCGATCGCTCGTGGAGGCCACCCCGTTGGCCGGCATCCGGCTTCGTGTCGCCACCCCGCCAGGCTACGAGCCAGACGCTTCAGCCGTCGCAGCAGCCCGCGCGGCAGACGGCACAGTCGAGATCGGCCACGACGCCGCGACAGCTGTCCGCGACGCCGACGTCATCTACACGGACGCCTGGTTCAGCATGGGCCAGGAAGCCGAGCGGGAGGCTCGAAGCGACCTCTTCCCTCCGTACCGCGTAAGCGAAGAGTTAGTAGCACGGGCGCCTGCGCATGTGGTGGTCATGCATTGCCTCCCTGCGCACCGCGGCGAGGAGATCACTGATGAGGTAATCGAGGGACCTCACTCAGTCGTGTTCGAACAGGCGGCTAATCGCTTGCCGGTCCAAAAAGCCGTTCTGGAAGAGCTATTCGATGGAGAGCGCTAGCCGTGGGTGGTGAGGGGCCGCTGGGCACGGGCGCCCGACGCGCTCAGGGGATTTCCGCGTAATGGAGTTCGCTGAGTTCCTGCTCGCCATCGCCCGCGGGTTCGACTTTCGAGCGGCGGTCGACATCGTCATCGTCGCCGGCATCGCCTACTGGCTGCTTTCCCTGATCCAGGGCACCACGGCCGTTGCGCTTCTGCGAGGGATCGTGCTGGTGTTTCTCGTCGGTTCTCTCGTCAGCAACGTCCTCGGCCTCGCGGTGCTGGCCTGGCTGCTGCGAAACGCGGTTCCAGCTCTCCTGGTTGCGATCCCGATCCTTTTCCAGCCCGAGCTGCGTCGCGCGCTCGAGGAAATCGGCCGCGCCGGGCGGCTCAGCCGGGCGGGGCCCGCCACCTCCAATCAGCGCACCATCGATATCGTGGCCACAGCCGCTGGGCGGCTCGCTGAGCGCAGCTGGGGTGCCCTCATCGTCCTAGAGCGACAGGATCGCCTCGGCGAATACGCCGACACGGGCGTAAGGCTCGACGGCGCGCTCTCCGTCGAGTTCTTGCTCAGCATCTTTTACCCGCACTCGCCACTCCACGACGGAGCGGTCATCGTGCGCGGCGACCGCATCCTTGCTGCCGCTTGCGTCCTTCCTCTCGCCGAAACCATCGAGACGGGACATCAGTTCGGGACGCGGCATCGGGCTGCTATCGGCATCACTGAGAAGAGCGATGCGCTCAGCATCGTCGTATCGGAAGAGCGGGGTGAGGTCTCGATCAGCAACAACGGACGCATGGTTCGGAATTTTGACGAGCAGAAGCTCAGGCACTGGCTCCCCACTCTCTACAAAACCACAGCCACTGAGACCCTCACGATCCCCAGATTGTTCCGTCTGCGCACCCAATCTCGCGCGTCATGAACGGCCTGCTGGCGCATCTCGATTTGACCCGTGGACTCCTCGCCCTTCTTCTCTCAGTAGCCCTCTTCGGTGTCGTACAGAGCGAGCGTAACCCCCCCGAGACAGGCAGCGTCGACACCCCGCTCGACATCGTGAACACACCGCCAGGATTGCTCATTGTCGGGAATCCCAGCGCGACGGCGGTCCAGGTACGAGTGAGCGCACCGCGAGAAAACTGGATCAGCATGCGTTCAGGCGCGGTGCGAGCGTCCGTCGATCTGAGCCGCGGGCTCCTCGGACCGCAGGACTACCCCGTTTCCGTGGACGTTCCGGATCCGCGGATCCGCGTTGTGGAAACGATCCCCTCGCGAGTCTCAGTTCAACTCGACGAGCGGCTCGAACGAGCGGTCCCCGTGCGACTGCAGCTATCTGGCACGGTGCCCGTCGGCTACATCGCCGGCGACGCCGAGATCGAGCCAGCGACGGTCGACGTGACCGGTCCTGCCTCAGCCGTGCAGCAGATAGAGAGCGCTGCTGTCGAGCTGCGACTGGATGGGGTGACAGCCCCCGTCGACGGTCGTTACACCGCAGCACCGGTGGATGTGAACGGCGAAAGCATCAGCGCCGAGGGCCGCGGCCTGCGCCTGGCGCCACCCGCCGTGCGCGTTCGGATCCCGGTCAGCCAGCAGTTCGCCTCCAAATCCGTCGGCGTCCAACCCGTCATGTCCGGCAGCGTCAAAAGCGGCTACGTCATCGAGGGGGTCGCGACCGAACCTTCCGTGGTGACCATTGTCGGCGCGCCCCGGGTTGTCGGCCCCGCGACCTTCGCCGAGACCGAGCGAATTGACGTGACGGACGTCTCCTCGACGTTCACCCGTCAAGTAGCTCTCCTCGCCCCAGATGGTGTGTCAATGCTCCAGCAGGACGTGGCGCGGGTCACGGTGCGGGTTGCCCCCCTCGTGCTGATGCAGTCCTTTGCGACCGTGCCAGTGCCCGCGGGGCTCCCAAGCAATCTCCAGGTGGTCAGCTCGCTCCCTTCCGTGCAGGTGGTCTTTCAAGGGCCTGCCTCGACCTTGCAAGGCGTCGCCGCCGGCGATTTCCGCGCAACCGTCAATCTCGAGGGACTGACCGCCGGTACCCACCGCGCGACCGTTGACGTCGAGGCGCCCTCCGGAATATCGGTCCAATCCGTCAATCCTCGCGTCATCGCGGTGACGCTCGGCGAAAGCCCGCCAGTCGCGTCCGTCCGTCCGCAGGAGGCCGCGTAGCCACCATGGGGCGACCAATCGTCGCTCTCGTTGGTAGGCCCAACGTCGGCAAGTCAACGCTCTTCAACCGCCTCGTCGGCGGGCGGCTGGCGGTCGTGCACGAGACACCTGGCACGACCCGCGATCGTCTCTACGGCGAGGTGGAATGGCGGAGGCGGACGTTCGCACTGGTTGATACCGGCGGGATCGGGCTCGAGGAGACCAGCGACCTGGGCCGGAGCATCGTCGCGCAGGCAGCATCCGCCATGCGCGAAGCCGATGTCATCGTCTTCGTCACCGACGCGCGCTCCGGGCCTGTGCCTGCCGACGCCGACATCGCCGATCGTCTCCGTCGCTCGACCAAGCCCACAATCCTGGTCGGGAACAAGGCGGACAACCCGAGGGAGCGCCTGCGGGCGGCGGACCTCTTCGAGCTTGGCCTTGGCGAGCCCATCACCGTTGCCGCAACCCAGGGCACGGGGACCGGCGACCTGCTGGATCGCATCGTCGACGAGCTGCCCGCCGAACCGGAGGAGGTCCCTGAGGCGGATGTCGTCGGCGTCGCGATCGTCGGTCGCCCGAACGTAGGGAAAAGCTCGCTCCTGAATGCCATTGCGGGGAGCGAGCGCGCCATCGTCAATGACGTGCCGGGGACCACACGCGATGCTATCGACACATTGATCGAACGGGATGGCCAGCAACTGCTCCTCATCGACACAGCGGGGATACGCCGGCGGGGGAGGATCGAGCGTGGGATCGAGACCTATAGCGTCCTGCGAGCAATGCGTGCCATCGAGCGCGCAGACATCGCCATTGTCGTGCTCGACGCGGAGTCGGGTATCTCCGCGCAGGATGCGCATGTCGCTGGTTACGTTCACGACGCTGCCAAAGGTTGCGTCATCGCGGTAAACAAGTGGGACGTGGTCGACCGAACACCCGACGCCGGCGCCAGGCACCTCGAGACGGTGAGGAGCAGCCTTGGGTTTGTGGACTACGCCCCCGTCGTGTTCATCTCGGCGCGCACGGGCCTCAACGTCGGCCGCCTGCTGGACCGGGTGATGACAGTAGCTGGCGAGCGGGAAAGGCGTATCCCGACAGCTCAGGTGAGCGAGTTCTTCCGCGCGGCGGTGGCGTCACATCCTGCCAGCACCCGGGGAAAAGCGCTCAAGCTGCTCTACGCGACCCAGGCATCCATTCGCCCCCCGACGTTCGTGCTGTTCGTCAACGATCCGGCTATCGTGCACTTCTCGTACAAGCGCTACCTGGAGAACCAGGTCCGGCGAGAGTTCGGATTCGAGGGGTCGGGCATCCGCATCGTCTTGCGGGGACGCGCTGACCGCTAGTCCGCGAGCGGCGGGCGCTCCAGATACCAGCGACCATCCTGATCGACCAAGGGGACGCGCGGGCCCGCACGCCACCGCTCGCCGCCGACCGCCTGCGTAACCTCCACGAATGTGGTGACCTCCTGAGGGCCCGCAGCCGCCCCTCTCAGGCGGTCGACGATCGAGGTCTGGCGAACAGCAACGCCCAGGACACGGTAGTCGTTGCCGAGACCATTCTCCACCAAGTCGATCCATCGGCCCCGCCCCGACGGCGCGAGCTGCATCAACGCCGCCTCGGCATCGCCTGCCTCGAGGGCATTGAAGTAGCCGCGGACGACCGCCTCAGGGCTCGACGCTCGGCGCGGGGGGTCCAGCACCGCTGCCGCCAGTGAAATTACTGCCGCGAACCCGAGCAGCAGCATTCCGACCACCAGGCCGGCTTTCGACACGAGTGGCGCCCCCGCCATGGTCAGATTCCTGCGCGTAACTTATGTCGAGTCAAGTGGCGCTCGCTGGAGGCATCACCCTGTCGATTACGTCCTGAGCGCCGCCACCGCCTCTCCTGTCCACGAACAGTTCCTCGGCGGGAATCTCCTCCGGCGGAATGTAGACCTGGCGAAGCTGTTGGTGAATCTCCCAGCTCGCATCGGACACACTCGCGGGGTCCGCACTCCGCTGGACGATCCGACGTTGTGCAGTCGCCTCATCGGACTCGGTCACGACGAGCAGAAAGTCCGCCCCGCAGCGGAGCGCAAGCTTGCGCACGAGCTGGCGCTGGAGCGGCGTGCTGAACGTCCCGTCGAGCACGACGGAGAGCCCGCGGCCCAGCCAGGCCGCGGCGTGGCGGCGGAGCGCGGCGTAGGTCGCCCGCGTGACCCACGGCTCGTACAGCCCGGCCCCGAACGCGGCATCGGCACGGTCCGTGGGTTGCATACCCGCCCGGCGTTTGCGCACGACGTCAGTCGAAAGGTGAACCAACCCCAACCGACTCGCCACGGCTCGCGCGAGCGTCGTCTTGCCACTGGCCGGCAGGCCCGACGTCACCACGAGTTGCGGGCGAGCGATTCCACCAGCGTAGGCCATCGCGAGATCGAAGTAGGAGCGGGCCTGGTCGATCAGGTCTACCTGCCCGTCGCGGGTCAAGTTACCCTGGCCCAGGCGCAAGCTCAGCACCTTACCGCGGACGAACGCCCGATAGCACTTGTAGAAACCCAGGAGCCGCGGCAGCTCGCCATCGCCTGAGCGCCGAACGTACTCGTCGACGAACGCCCAGCCCAGGTCGGCACGGCCGGCATGATCGAGGTCCATGGCGAGAAAGGCGACCTCCGCGGCGACGTCCGCGCAACGATAGCGGGCGGAGAACTGGATGCAATCGAAGATGACGATGTCGCCATCGACGACGCAGATGCTCCCCGCGTGGAGGTCGCCGTGTCCATCGCGGATGCGGCCCTCGGCGACACGCCGGTCTAGCAGCTCGCGCTCGTCGTGAAGCATGCGCCCGACGTAGCGCTCGATCACCGCCAGCTCCCCGGCTGTGAGAGTGACTCCCACGTGCGGCTGGATCTGCTCGAAGTTCTCCCGCCAGTTGGCCTCGACGTTGGCGTAGCCGCCGTAGGCGTCCACACCGGGACCCGTGGCCGCGGATCGATGAAATCTCGCCATGATGCGGCCGATGCGGCGAACGAGCTGCGAGGTAGCCCCTCCGCGTGCGAGGAGCGACGTGAGCATTCCTGGATCCGGGAGACGACGCATCCAGACGGCGCGCTCGAGCGCGCGCCCCGGGCCGCCCACGAAGATTTGCCCGTCCCGCTCGACGACGTCCACCACGCCGAGGTAAGTGGATGGAGCGAGCCTGCGGTTGAGCCGGACTTCCGCTTCGGCGTCCGCGTTGCGCCGCTCGACGGTCGAGAAATCGAAGAACCCGAAGTTGACCGGCTTCTTGAGCTTGTAGGCGAACGGGCCCGCCAGGACGACCCAGGCGCCGTGAGTCTCCCTCAGCTGAAGATCGTCGGCCGGGTGTGGAAATGCCCCTGGGCGACGAAGCGCTTCGATGACGTCGGCGGGGGCAGGTGCGGTGGCGACCTCGGCCCTCATGTGCGCTCCCCTGCGTCTACTGTAGCTATCCGCAGCCTCTCGCGCCATCAACGCGTGGTGAGGGCGCTGGCCATGCCCAGCAGCCGGCGCCATTGGGCTATCGCCGTGGCGGTGCCCCGTTAGGGAATCGCGAGCGCGTCCGCGAAGCGCAGGATGTGCTCCGCCACCAAATGGGGCTGCTCCTCCTGGACGTAGTGCGCTGCGCCGGGAATTGCCGCTCCCCGCACGTCATCCGCTGTCTCCCGCCATCGCTCCAGCACCGCGGCGGCCGCGGATGGGCCGCGCGCACCCCAGAGTACGCAGACGGGCACCCGGAGCTTCACCCCGTCCCGGGCCTCCTCCAGCCAGTGAGCCTGGTCCGCTTCCAGGCTACTCCGGTAATCGGCCAGCACCGCCTCCACGGACCCTGGCCGGCAGAACGCCTCCAGGTAATACTCGTGCTCCTCCCGGCTGAGGTGGGGATTGCGGTCCAGAAAGAGCGAGAAGAACAGGCGCGGGTTCTGGCCGATGATCGGCTCGGCGACGCCTCGCTGCCGAAAGAAGTCCATGTACCAGCCGCGTCCCGTCGAGTCGCGCGGGGCGAGGGAGCGGGCCCCGGCGGGCGTTGAGTCCAGGATCACCAGGCCGCGCACCCGGTCCGGGTGGTCCGTGGCCAGGCGCTGCGCTGTGGGTGCTCCCTTGTCATGCCCGAGCGCTATGAACTGGTCCCAGCCCATCTGGTTCACCAACTCGAGAGCGTCTCTCGCCATCGTGCCATTGTCATACGACGCCGGGTCGGCGGGACGGTCTGAGTCGCCATACCCTCGCCGGTCGGGGGCAAGTACTGTAAAGCGCGATGTGAGGAGCGGCGTGACCTTGCTCCACACTTTCCGGTTGCGGGGAAAGCCGTGAAGCGCGACTAGCGGGTAACCGCCTCCCGTACAGTCATAGGCAATGCGGATTCCATTGACCCGAGCGTAGAGCGGCTCGCCATCCACGTTCTCGCCTCCCGATTGGTGCTCACTTCCGACTTCTCATAAGACGGCCCACAGATTATCGGCCGGATGATTGACCCATAGCTCGGGGCCGGCCCCGCCGACGATCTTAGCTGGGCGTCGCGTCAAAACTCGATTCGATAGCGCATCTCGCGCAGCTCGACGCCGGGGCGCTGCTGCAGCTCTAGCAAGCGCCAGTCTGGTGAACCGTCCTCGGCACAGGGGTGGGCTAAAGGCAAACTGCCACTGCGCAACTCACTCTTTCTCTGCCTCCCACATCGCGTAGTCGCCCATGATCTCCCTTCGGGGAGGAATATCTCGCCGGGCCCATCCACGTCTAACTTGCGTCCAAAGGGCCCGCCGGATCGTTTTATAAAGCAGCCGTAGGTAAACGGCTCTGCTCGAACACAGTATTGCAGCTTCGGAGAAAGAAGTAGATGTCGGGCCGGACGGTTCAAATTGCTCTGTTCACGGTGGCGTCGCTCATAGGCATAGTGGGGTACTCGTTGATGAGTTCGCCCGCGCCGGCCAGCGCGCCGATCCAGTCAGTGCCCATTCAGGGCCAGGCGTCTCCGAGCGGACAGGCGGCGGGCGGCGCTGCGGCGGCGGGACCCAGAGTGTTCGAGATTCAGCCTGACCAATCGGCCGCGCGGTTTATCGTTGACGAGATACTGCGCGGGTCACCCAACACAGTGGTCGGCACCACGAACCAGGTCGCCGGTCAGATCTCGGTGAACCCAGCACAACCCACGGATGTCCAGGTGGGCACCATCCTCGTGAACGCGCGCACGCTCGCCACCGACGCCAGCCAGCGCAACAATGCGATGCGGCGCTTCATCCTCGAAACAGACAAGTATGAGTTCATCTCGTTCACGCCAACAGGAGTGCACGGCCTGCCCGCCAGCGCCAGCCTGGGGCAGCCCTACGCCATCCAGCTGGTCGGGGATCTCACTATCCGCGACGCGACCCGGCCGGCCGTGTTCGAGGTGACAGTGACACCTGTCTCGGCGAACCGGCTGGAGGGCAGGGCCGCCACAACGATTCGCTACGCCGACTGGGGCATCACCATCATCCAGGTGCCGTTCGTCGCCGGTGTCGGCAAGACGGTACGGTTAGAGCTCGATCTCGTGGCGACTGCCGCTTAACGCGGCTTCTCCCTTCTTGCTACACTGCGGCTCGATTATCGGGTCTTGCCGGATAGAAGCCGCGGCAGTGGAGAACGCAGGGAGGGAAGGCCACGGGTGAGCGCCATGTCGCCAGAAGCCCACGTTCGCACTGCTCAGCTACCGGACGAAAAATACGGACTCAAGGACGGCGCTGGATACTGGCAACCCTACAGTTGAAAGAGCCGCGGAAGCACCTGCTCGCAGAGGCGGTCGACGTAGCCCAAGTCCGCGGTCACGGAACCGAGGATCATCGTTTGGACGCCAGCCTCGACGTACGCAGTGGCAACACGCAGGCAGTCGTCTGCCGACCCCAGCATGTAGGACGAAGTGTCGGTGCGCCGCGGGCCGTAGTAGTGCGCCAGGTGCGCCGCGGCCTTGCTCTGAGCCTTGGCGCGGTCGTCGTCGACGCAGGCGTAGATCAGCGCGGCAGGTGTGATGGAGCCCGGGTCCCGCCCGGCCGCCTCGGCGTGTCGACGAATTGTCTCCCAGTTGGCGCGGAAGCCGGCGGGGCCGCCGCCAGAGCCTCCGATGTAACCATCCGCGATGCGGCCGATCCGCTTCAACGCGGACGGGGCACTTCCTCCGAACCAGATAGGGAGATGGGGCTGCACTGGCCCCGGCCCGACCGGCCCGACGTCCAGCTCATAGAAGCGCCCGCTGTAGCGAATGGGCGAACCACTCCAGGCCAGCCGCAGGACCTGCACCAGCTCGTCTGCGCGCCCTCCGCGATGCTCCCATTCCACCTCGGCGGCAGCGAAGTCGTCTGCCCGGCTGCCTACCCCGATACCCAGCGTCACGCGGCCGCCGGACAGTTGGTCGAGGGTACCCACCATCTTCGCCAGCAGCACCGCCGGACGCAGCGTGGCGAGGAGCACACAGGTGCCAAGCCGTACCCGAGTCGTGGTAGCGGCAACGGCCGCGAGGCTCAGCAGAGGCTCCTGGTTGTCGAACACCAGGCGGTCGGCCGCCCACACCGAGTGCGCACCGGCTTGCTCGGCGCGGCGCGCGAACTCCAGGGCGGTCCGCGGCTCGGCATCGGGCGCGTTGGCGGGAATTCCGATCCCGACGTGCAGCATGGCTTAGGATACCGGAAGTATGATTGCCCCCCATGGCGGTGGCCGCGCTGGATGCCCGCGCTGGATGCCCGCGCTGGATGCCCGCGCTGGATGCCTGCGCTGGATGCCCGCGCTGGATGCCCGCGCTGGATGCCCGCGCTGGATGCCCGCGCTGGATGCC
>CAYQJS010000032.1:37019-63719 GCA_964417895.1 uncultured Chloroflexota bacterium
GCCCGCGCTGGATGCCCGCGCTGGATGCCCGCGCTGGATGCCCGCGCTGGATGCCCGCGCTGGATGCCTGCGCTGGATGCCCGCGCTGGATGCCCGCGCTGGATGACTGAAGCCTCTGGCCGCGGACATTGATGAGAGAAGAGCGCGCAGCCCCGCCTCACCCCCTGGCGGCCCTGGAGTACCCCAACTACCGGCTGTTCTACGCCGCCTACCTCGTAGGGACGCTGGGCACGCTCCTGCTCTTCGCCGCTACCCTGTGGCAGGTCTACGAGCTGACGGGGTCCGCCCTCCTCCTGGGCCTCACGGGCCTGGCGAGGGCGCTGCCGATCCTGGTCCTGTCCCTGGCCGGCGGAGTCATTGCCGACCGGGTCGACCGGGTGAAGTTCATCTCGCTCACGCAGGGGGCCAGCGGCGCCCTGCCATTCGCGCTCGCGGCGCTCACCGCTGCTGGCCTCATAGACGTCTGGCACATCTACTTGGTGACTTTCCTCAGCTCTACGGTCTCGGCTCTCAGCATGCCGGCACGCACCGCGCTGGTCCCCGGCCTCGTCCCGCGCCGACACATGCTGAATGCCATCGCCCTCGCCTCGTCGATCTTTCAGGTGGCCAACATCCTCGGCCCGGCCATGGCCGGCGTAGGCATCGCTGCTTTCGGGCTCACCGCCACCTACCTTGCCAACGGCATCGCCCACATCGTGAGTCTCGGCGCGCTCGCGTTGATCAAAGTCGCCCCCGGCGAGATCGCCTCGGTGGACGCATCGCCGTACCGAAGTGTGCTGGAGGGCTTGGCTTTCGTCCGCTCGCGGTCCATCATCCTGGTCATGCTGCTGATGGACACGGCGGCCACGCTACTCGGGAGCTACCGCACGCTGGTCCCTATCATCGCGGTAAGCCTCGGCTCAGGCGCGGACGGGATGGGTTGGCTGTTGGCCGCCCCCGGGGTCGGAAGCCTGCTGGGGACCGGCGCGATCCTCGCCCTTGGCAACGTGCGCTACAAGGGCTGGTATCTGATCGGCGGGATCCTGGCTTACTGCGCAGCGCTCGTCTTGCTCTCCGCATCGCCGTGGCTGGCGCTCGCGACGCTGGCAACCGGCTTGCTGGGCTTCTTCGACTCGGTGCAGATGATCCCGCGCAACACGGCGATCCAGGCCATCACGCCGGACGCTCTCCGCGGGCGGGTCTCCAGCTTCCAGCTGGTCTTCAGTGGCGGCTCACCCGCCCTAGGCCAGGCTACCAGCGGCGTCGTCGCCGCGGTGCTGGGCGCTCCTCTCACCCTGATCCTCGGCGCTCTGGCCTGCACCGCGGTCATTGCGGGCTTTACGGCGGCCCGACCGGACCTCAGGGACCGAGACCTTGGGGATGAGCCGGCCCGCGCGGCGGCGCCGCCCGTCCACGCGAGCTGACGGCTCCAGCATACTGGTCACGTCGCCTGGATCGCCCCGCGGGCAATCTCTTCGTTCGTCTCGTCGTTGCCGGCGCCGCTGACGCCGATGGCGCCCACCACGTCGCCATCCCGCGTGATGGGAAGGCCGCCACCGGCGGCCAGCACGTGGGCGATGATCATGTCTTCGGCGTTCGCCGGTGCGCCGTCCACCATGAGCTCGCTCGGATCGACCCCGGGGATCTCCGTCCACGGGCCGAGCCCTCCGCCGGTCGATAGCGCGCCCACGACCCGATCTCCCTTGCGGATGGGCATGGCGCCCGGCCCGGGGAAGATGTCGTCGCGCATCGCTGGAAGGCGGAGAAGACCGCCGGATTATCCCGCCAATTCGTGGCGTTCCGGGCGCTCGGCGCCCGCTGGACCGCCGACACGTACGCCTTCGCCCGCGAGACCCACACAGAGGATGGTGGGCCTTCGCCGATGCGCGAGACGGTGACGACGTTGCCGCCGGCGTCTACGAGCACGAACGCCCCGGCCTGATTGAGCGCCCGCGCTTTCTCGAGCGCGCGGTCCACGATGGCTCTCGCCTCCGCCAGAGTGATGTCCGGTTCACGTGCCATGGTCGTGGCCTCCCGAACGGTAGTGAGCCTCAGGTGCTGACCTGCCGAGTGTATGCCATCGCCCAACGCGAGCGCGGCGCAAGGGCTACAATCGGGCTACACCACAAGGCCCGATAGGCCAAGAGGGGGCAGCGATGGAAGTGTGGATCCGGCAGAGCATGCCCTACCACTGCCAGGAAGAGGGCCCGATGCCGTTCCCCGTCCCCGGCTGGATGTGGGATCGCAAGCTGGGAGCGGACCTCTACAGCGACCGCATGCGCTACATCCGCCGCGTCGATGAGCTGGGGCTCGACGGCATCATCTTCACCGAGCACCATTACGGGCCCAATGGCGGGCTCACCCCGTCACCCACTGTCGCCCTGGCCGCGGCCACCCAGGTCACCGAGCGCATCAAGCTGATCACCATGGGCGTCTCCCTCGCCCTCTATCCGCACCCTGTGCGCGTGGCAGAAGAGCTTGCCATGGTGGACAACCTGTCGCGCGGCCGCCTCGTGTTCGGCATGATCAGCAGCGGGGCCCAGAACCTCTACGCTTACAACGTCCCGGTGGCGGAGGAGCGCGCGCGCCACAACGAAGGCGTACGACCTCATCATCAAGGCCTGGACAGAGGAGAATCCTTTCGAGTGGCATAGCGAGTACTTCGACTACCGCTGCGTCTCGATCCTCCCCAGGCCCATGCAGGTCCCCCACCCGTCAGTGTGGACGACTGCTAGCGCGGACCAGACGCTCGAGTGGGCGGCGCAGAAGCACATCGGCATGATCGCGGCCGGCCCGACAACGCAGTGCGCGGACATCCTCAACTACTACCAGAACCACGCCGAGACCGCATGCGGCTGGACCCCGACCGAGGCCGATCGCGGGATCGCGAGGGAGTTCTTCATGGCTCCCACGAAGGCAGGAGTCCAGGAGATGGTTGACGAGGTGTTCGGCCGCGATCAGGCGGATGCGTACCCGCACATATTCCAGGATCCCAATCTCCGCGAGCTCGACCGCGAACGGTACGCCGTCCGCAGCTACAGCTACCGCAAGGAGGGTGGCACCGCTGTGCGCGGCGTCGGGCGAAACCTGGACACGATGCGGAGCGGCCACTTCCTGGTCGGAGACCCGGAGTCGGTCACCGAACAGGCGCTCGCGCAGCACCAGGCCTGCGGGAACGGCGTTCTGATCATCCGACCCGAGATGGGGGCGCTGACGCTGGAGCAGGTGGGCGATAGCCTGGAGCTGTTCGCGCGGGAGGTCCTGCCCGTCCTGCACAACGTGTAGCACCCCATCGCTCTGGAGAGGGTGAGGGCGAGGGCATCTCGCCCGGTTCTCCTCTAATAATCGGCCGGAGCTTCCAGTTCGGCCAACACGCCCGCGAGGTCGCCGCCCACCAGCTTCGGTACGTTGAGCCGGAGGCCGGGGAAGGCATCGCTCGCGATCACTCCCCGCACATCCGGTTGGACACGCACATAGTCGCCGGCGCGCAGGCGGAACCAGTCGATGCTTTCGTCCAGCACCCGCCAGACAATGTACTCCCGCACCCCGTTTCGGCGATAGGCCCGCATCTTATCGTGCAGATCATAGGAGGCCGAGCTGGCGGCGATCTCGACCACAAGCTGTGGCCCGCCCTCGATGTAGTCCTCTTCGGTGACACGCGGCCCACCGGGCTCTTCGCGACACAGGAATGCATCCGGCTGCACCTCGTTGTCGGCATCGAGGAGCACTGTGGCGTTGCCGCCGAGGCGCAGGCTGGGGTGTCTGGCCCGGTAAGTCCCGAGCCAGAGCACGACGCTGGCGTGTGGCTCACCATGAGCACTGAGGCGAACGGGTGATGCCACGTACACGACACCTTCGACCAGCTCGGCCTTGTTGATATCGGGACGAGCGCAGTAGTGTCGGTGGAACTCTGCCCGCGTGAGGCGGTCTCCCGATTCGAGGATGGGGGGCGCGGTTTGACTCACCTGACGTCCCACTCGTGGGCGTTCCAGGCCGAGTTCGAGCGTTGAGCCGGCTTTGAGCTCACGTTGACCAGGCGATTGGCGCGGGCATACGGGTCGGGGTTGTAGTAGATCCCCATCACCGGGAGCTGCTCGGCAACGTGCTGCGCGATCCGACCCATGATCGGCACTCGTTCGCGAGGCGAGATGGTCCGGAAGTACGTGTCGATGAGGCCGTCGAGCTCGGGATTCATGTAGCGGCTGCGGTTGATGGCCCCGCCCACCTCGAAGCCGTTTTCGGGGAGCCGGGCCTGAGCACTGTGCAGGACCCTGAGGCCCACGACGTCATGAACCCCGCCGTAAATCGAGAAGCCCGGAAAGCTGGCCCCCAGCTCCGGGTCCTGCGCCAGCCGCCCCGTTGCACGGAAGGTCGACGTCTGAACCCCGATCCGCTGCCAGTAGTCGGCGATGGCGACAGCCGGATTGAAGGCCTGGTCCTGAGGCCCGCTCCGGATCTCGACCTCCAGCCGCTGGTCGGCCCCGTCGCGCAAGACGCCATCCGCCCCCCGGGTGTAGCCCAGCGCCTCGATCATCTGCGTCGCCTGGCGCGGGTCGTAGTCGTACCGTGGCAGGCGGGCTTCGATTTCCCCATATTCGCCCTGGCCCGGGCTCAGGAAGCTGTGCGCCACCGGCGCCACGCCCGCCTGGAGGGTGTCTGCCATGTCCTGGCGGTTGATGGCGTGCAGCAGGGCGCGCCGAAACCGCACCTCGGCGATGATCGCTGGGCGGGAATTGACGAATTGGGGGCTCATCGCGATCCATTGGCTACCTTCGAACCGGATGTGGACGCGCCCGTCCTGCCACCTGTCGCGGATGGCGATGGCGCGGTCGATCGATCCCAGGGCCTCGGCCATGTCGATCGCGCCTGAGAGGACGCCGGCCGTCAGCGTGTTGCCGTCGGGGATGAACCTGACCTCGATCTCGTCGACCTTGGGCCGCCCCAGCACGTAGTCGCTGTTGGCCTCCAGCACGGCCATGCTGCTTGGGTCCCAGGAGCGTACGCGATAGGGGCCCGTCCCCAGGTAGTCGTACAGCCAGAAGGTCAGGCGGGGGAAGTCCTCCCTGCTCTCCAGGAACTGGCCCTCCAGCCGATGCCGCGGGAGTGGGAGCGTGACGCCGTCAGAAAAGACCCGGTCGGCGAAGATATACGGCTCTTTCCAGGTGATGGTGAGCGTGCGCTCGTCGAGCGCGGTGATCTGCTCGAGGGAACCGTAGGCCGGGCAGTTCAGGATCGGCACCTCCCGGTCGCGCCCCACGAGCACCGTAAACAGCAGATCGTCGGTGGTGAAAGGGGCCCCGTCGTGCCAGCGGACGCCCTGGCGGATCGTCCACGTGGTCTCCATGCGCCCGTCGGGAAATGTCGTCCAGAACCCGTTCTCGAGCGTCGGGATGGTCTCCGCCAACGCCGGTCGCCGGACTCCCTTTTCGTCGACGACGCTGAGGCCCGGATTCACCAACGCGCGAAGGGTGGCCCTGCCCATCCCCAGGTGGTGCGCGAGATCCCGCTCGCCGGGCAAGGCCATCGTGATTCGCTTGAGGCCACCCGGCGATTGCGCCACGCCGGGCGGCGCTTCAGCAGGACCGCCTACACCGCAGCCGGACGTCACGACGAGCAGCAAGCTGAGGCTCACGAGTCCACAGCGCACGATGATTCCTCCGGCGGTTTAACGCCAGGCGGCGGGCTTCAAGGAACGACAGTACTCTGGGTGGCGTGGCCCGTCAATGGGCCCGTCACTGGACCTCGCGACGCGGATGCAGCATTCACGCCAGAAGGCGGCCTGTCATCGCGCCTGGCCTGTCGAGGAAGGGCTGGCCGACTCCGCGCCTGTAGGGGGGCGAGGACGGCTGAAGGACGGCCTTCCGGCCGCTCAATCGAGGCTACACCCCGGGGCCGGCAACCTCCCCCAGACGCCGCCGCAGAAACGCCCGCTCGGCCTCATTCGTAGCCAGCGCGAGCGCACGCTCGTAGGCGCGCGCCGCCTCCTCCAGGCGGCCCTTGCGACGCAGCAGGTCGGCGCGCGCGGAGTGAAAGAGGCGGTAGTCCTCGAGTGCGCCCGTGGCCTCGAGCTTCGCTAGTAGCTCGAGGCCGGCGGCGGGGCCATCGGCCATAGCGACCGCCACGGCGCGGTTCAGCTCCACGACCGGCGATGGCGTGTGCCTCAGGAGCTCGCCATAGAGCGCCGCGATCTGCGGCCAATCGGTGTCCGCTGGCCGCGAGGCGCGCGCGTGAAGCGCGCTGATAGCGGCCTGGATCTGGTACGGGCCGGGCCTGCGCATCCGCAGGGCGCGCTCCAGGAGATCCAGCCCGCTGCGGATCTGCTCGCCGTCCCACAGCGAGCGGTCCTGCTCCTCGAGCAACACAATGCCCCCGTCGGCTCCCACCCGGGCGCGGCGGCGCGCATCGTGGAGAAGCATCAACGCCGTCAACCCCAGGGCCTCGGCCTCATCCGGCATGAGCCCGGCGAGCACCCGCGCCAGACGGATCGCCTCCGCGCACAACTCCTGCCGTAGGAGCGAGTCGCCCGTGGAGGCCGAATAGCCCTCGTTGAAGATCAGGTAGAGCACCGCAAGGATCGAGGCCAGCCGGCTCGGGAGCAGATGGTCCGGCGGCACGCGATACGGGATGCGTGCGTCCCGGATCTTGCGCCTGGCCCGCACGAGACGCTGGGCTTGCGTCGCCTCCGGGACGAGGAACGCGCGCGCGATCTCTACAGTCGTCAGTCCGCCGAGGGTTCTGAGGGTGAGCGCCACCTGCGCCTCCATCGAGAGAGCCGGATGGCAGCAGGTGAACATGAGGCGGAGCCGGTCATCGGGGATTGCGCTGGGCATGTCTTCTTTCTCAGTCCGCTCCAGGCGCGCTAAATCCTCGAGCGCCTCGCGCCTGACCACGAGGCCGGTCTCCCGACGCAAGCGATCCATGGCTTTCCGGCGCGCCGCCACCGTCAGCCAGGCTCCGGGGTTCGCCGGCACACCGCGCTCGGGCCAGGTCTCCAGGGCCGCCGCGAAAGCATCCTGCAGCGCGTCCTCGGCCAGCTCGAAATCGCCCACGATACGAATGAGCGTCGCGAGCACTCGCCCCGCTTCGTCGCGGAAGGTGCGCTCCAGGGCTGACGACGTCTCACGCATAGCCGATTATGACGCGGCGAAGAGGAGACGCGGGGACACGGGGTGGCGGCGAGATGAAGACAGTGCAGCTTCTCGCCGCGTCTCCCCCTCGGCGCGTCCGCGCGTCTCCCCCTCGCCGCGTCGCCGCGTCCCCGCGTCTCCGCCCCCGCCTATTGGGGATGCTCGTCGAACTCCATCAGCGGGCGCACCTCGATAGAGCCGTCGCGCGCGTTCGGGATCTTCGCCGCCAGCTCGATGGCCTCGTCCAGGTCCTTGCAGTCCAGGACGTAGTAGCCGCCGAGTTGCTCTTTCGTCTCGGCAAACGGTCCGTCCATCGTCAGCGTCTTGCCGTCGCGCACGCGCACCGTCGTCGCCATCGCGACGGGCATCAGGGCGTCGCCCGACTTGAACGCGCCGCGCCGCGTCACCTCGTCGCCGTAGGCGAAGTAGTCCGCCATCAGCTTCTCCATCTCTGGGCTGCCGGGCGCAGGATTGAGCTTCTCGTCCAGGTAGATGAGCGCGATGTAGCGCATGGCGCCTCCCTCTCTTTCGTGCACTTTCCGTGCATCATCTATACGACGAACGAGGCCGCCGAGAATCGACAGATTTTGCCCCGGGACCCACAGACTTCGGCCCATATCGCAGACTCATTCTTCACCGGATGCCCCTCGGCCCCAGGTGTAAGATCACGCCGCAAGCAAGTCTGCGACCGGTGGCTCGAGAAGGAGGAGGAGCAATGGCGAACCTGGAGATCGGCATCTTCGACGGCTTCTCCGAGACGGAGATGGCAGGCCGCCCGTGCGACGTGTACGAGGACCACATCCGCCACGCCCGGACCGCCGAGGAGCTGGGCTACCGCTACTACTTCTTTATCGAGCATCAGAACGCCCCCTTCGCGTACATCTCTGCACCGAACGTCTACCTGGCGGCGCTGGCCCGCGAGACGACTGCTCTGCGCTTCGGGCCCATGGTGTACCAGCTTCCCATGCATCACCCCATCCGCCTGGCGCAGGATGCGGCGATGGTAGACCAACTGTCTCACGGCCGGCTGGAGTTCGGCCTGGGCTACGGCATTCACCAGCACGAATTCCTGCGGTGGCGGCTGCCGTTCTCGGAGAGGCGCGCCATGGGCCTCGAGGCTCTGGACATCATCATGCGGGCCTGGACCGAAGACACGGTGACCTACGATGGCGAATACTGGAGCTTCGACGAGGCGCTCCCGAAGCCCAAGCCGTACCAGACGCCGCACCCCCCGATCTGGGTGGGTGCCCATAGCGCAACGTCGCTGGACTATGCGGCGGAGCGCAACTTCCACGTGGCGCAGAACATCGACGTGGACGAGGTCGTGGCGGAGAAGTTTGCGTACTTTCGGAACAAGTGGGCAGAGCACCACCACCCGGGGCCGGCGCCCAAAACGATGGTGGCACGGCAC
The DNA here is from genome assembly GCA_964417895.1 of uncultured Chloroflexota bacterium. GTDB lineage: Bacteria > Chloroflexota > UBA6077 > UBA6077 > SHYK01 > CAYQJS01. The sequence goes on from CAYQJS010000032.1 coordinate 45,537, forward strand.
GTTCACGTCGCCGAGTCAAACCAGCTCGCCCGCGAGGAGGCTGAGCCCTACCTCCGCCAGGGATTCTTTGGTCGGAGGGGCTTCGAGATCATCGGCAGCACGCGTATCGGCTGGGGCGACGACCCGCGAGGAACCGGCGGTGAGCGGACGCCCGACATCGTCGAGCGCGGCCGCGTCTTCCAGGAGATGGCGAAGTCGTACGAATTCTCCATCGACAACGGGCTGGCGCTGGTGGGGAGCCCGGACACGGTGGCCCGGTTACTGGAGGAGCAGCAGAAACGCGTCGGCTACGACGTGTTCTGCTGCCAGCACCAGATGGGCGATATGCCCCGAGATCTGGCTCTCAAGTCGCTGCGGCTCTGCGGCGAGCAGGTCCTGCCGACGTTTGCCTGAAGCAGCCTCGCACAGGACGTAGGCGGCCCTAGGCGCTTCCCCTGCTGCGGGCGGCCCGACGAGCCGCGCGGACTTCCTCCCGGGCGGCCGCAATATCGGCTTCGATCTGCTCGGGGGTCAGCCCGGCAGGGAGGCGCTGCTGCACCCGGGTCATCAGCGCGTCGAACCGTTTGGCCCAGTCGGCATTGTCACCGAAATGGCGCTCGAGGTATTCGTTTACCGCTCGACGCACGAGAACCGCGGCGCTGTCGCGCTCCTCAACAGCAAGGTGCTTGAGCGCTCGTAGCTGCTCATCATCCAGGTAGATGTTTGTGCGCCGCAACTGTCGCCCCCCGACTGACCGCGAGAGTACACCAAGATGTATGTTACGTGCTGGCAGAGAAGCCCGCCAGCGCGCGTCTCACGGGCCGGCCGCTACGCGGAGCGTCGAATTGGCCGCGTTCACCTGGCACTCCCATTTGCTAGTCGGACAGCCCCGGGTTTCACGGCGCGACCGAAAACGACGAATACGGAAAGATCATCTGCGGACCGAACGGCGGGCGGGCCATGTAGAGGCGTAGCGAGAGCACGACGCGGTCTCCCTCGGGTGACTCGAGCGCCAGAAGCAGGCCCTGCCCGGCGTCCTCGCCGGGCACATCCCAGAGGCTCCACGCCAGCGCCCCTTCGGCACCAGCGGCGGTCTGCACCCAGCCTGCCTCCTCCAGTTGCTGGGCGAAGTAAGTCGCCAGCTCAGCGGCGCTGCGGTCGGTCATGGCCAGCGCCTCGGACCCCGCGAGGTTGGCCCCGAAACTACCTCCGGTCGCCACGAGCTGGATGCCTGTGGGCGGTGAAAGCCGCGGCAAAGCGTCGGGCCGCAGGGGCTGCAGCCCCGCAGGCGGCTGTGGAGCGGCGCACGGGCCCCCCGAGTATCCGAACGGGAAACCCTGAGCTGCGCTCAGCATCTGGGCCGAGAGTCTGACGTCGGTGGGGCGGCCTTCCCTCGCGCTAACGCTTAGGGTCAGCATTGGGCCATCCTCGCTCTGGCAGAACAAGGTGTACTCGGGCGCAGTGAACGACTGAAAGCCCCCGGGCGCTCCTCGATACGGGGTTTCGCGGGCCGTCCATCCCCGCGCGGACAGCTGTTCGGCGTAAAAGGCCCGCACCTCCGCCGGCAGGCCCGGGGCATCGTGCACGACCTCAACGCCGACCAGGGCTTCGCCCAAGCGGCGCGCAACACTGCCCACGAGCCGGCCGCCGGGTGCAGGCGGCAAAGGCAGATCCATGGCCAGATCTGCCGGAAGTTGACCCGGCAGCAGCTGTGCTGTCATCGGCTGTCCGCCCCCGCCGAAAGCCCCAAAGGGGGAACTCAGCAATCGTTCCGCCAACTCGCGCAGCTGAGCCGCCTCGCCTGTGGGCTGAGCGTGGATGGCCGGTGAATCAAACGCACCCGCCGCCAGGCCTGCCACGACGCCGACCACGATCGCGCTCGCCGCCAGAGTCCGCCAGAGCGGAAAAGGCCGTGTGCTTGCCATCTGGTTCCCTCCATGTGTGAGTCGCTGTGCCGCCGTATTATGGCAGCGCCCGACCGAGTTCTAACGACGCCCTGCCTTAGCCCGACCAGTCGTACGGCCTGCGAGGCCCTACTCCCCGAATCGCACCCTCACCGTCATCCCGGGGCGCAGCTCCGGCGGAGCATCCGGCAGCTCAATCGTCACCGGGTAGTGCTCGTCGCCGGTTGCCGTGACACGCGGCTCCAGGGCCACCGTGCGCACGATCCCCGCCAGCTCCCGTTCACGCAGAGCGTCCACCAGGACCACCACCCGCTGGCCGGGCCGCACGCAAGGGACTAGGAACTCATCCACCTCCGTGGTCTCGACCTGCAAGCGCGTGAGGTCGCCAACGGTGGCGATGATCGCTCCGGGGGCCAGCGTGTCCCCCACGTTGACCAGGAGGCCGGTGACCGTCCCCCGGAACGGAGCCATAACGACGTCTGTGCTGCTGGCGCCCCGCACACGCGCGATCTCCTGCTGCCCGACCACGGCGTCGCCGACGTCGACCGACAGGCTCAGCAGAACGCCAGCGCTCAAGGCGCCAACTCTCGCCTGCGCTACTGGCCGCACCTGGCCGCGCGCGAGTCTCGTCCGGCATGTGTCGGCGCCCTCCGACGGTGGCTGCACAGTCGGCGCGGTCGCCGTGCGCTGGGCAACAAGCAGGAGCAAGGCCAGGGCTGCGATTACTGGCGCAGCGAGGAGGGCCAGCCGTCGCGCCCGACGCGGGCGGCGGGGACGTGGTGCCGGCGCCGACGGCCCGGCCGCCGGACTCGGAGCCTCCGTGGCGGAACGGCTCATGCGGCAAGCTCGGAAAGGCGCCCGTCGCGAAGCTCGAGACGGCGTTCGGCGGCTCGGGCGACCTCGGGATCGTGCGTCACCACCACGATGGTGCGTCCCTCTCGGTGGATGCGCTGGAACAGGTCGACGACGCGCGCCCTGTCCTCGCTATGGAGCTCGCCGGTCGGCTCGTCCGCCAGAATCACGCGGGGCCCGTTGGCGAGAGCGCGCGCGATGGCGACGCGCTGGCGCTGGCCGCCGGAGAGCTGGCCCGGCGAAAAGTCGAGGCGGTCGGCCATGCCCACGGCACCCAGCAGCGCCGCGGCTCGCTCGTAGCGCTCCCCGACCGCCACGCCGGCCGCCTCCATGGGGAGGGCCACGTTCTCGATGGCCGTCAGACCATGGAGGAGATGGAACCGCTGGAAGACGAAGCCCAGCGTATGCAGGCGTAGGCCAGCGCGCTCTTCGTCGGCCAGGGCACCCAGGTCCTGGCCATCGAGCTCCACGGAGCCCTGGGTCGGCCGGTCCAGCAGTCCCACGATCTGGAGCAGCGTGCTCTTCCCCGATCCTGACGGCCCCATCACCGCGACGAACTCGCCCTCATCGAGGCGCAGCGTGACGTTGCGGAGCGCAATAACGTGAGTGTCGCCCACCTCGTAGGTTCGCCACACACCGGAGAGGGCCAGCATCTCAGGCCTCCCGCAGGACGATCACGGGATCGACCTGCGTGGCCTGGCGGGCGGGCAACAGCCCGGCAATCAGTCCGAGCCCCAGCGCCATGCCGAAGACAAGGGCCAGCAGCCGAGCGTCCAGCACATAGAGCGGCTCGTCGATCCCGTATTGCGGGCCCACGAGGCCATTGATGAGCCCGCCCAGCACGGAGCTTACGCCCACCCCCACAATTCCGGCAGCGAGGCTTATCCCGACTGCTTGAGCGGCGATGGTCGCCATGATCGTCCTAGTCGGCACGCCGATGGCCCGGAGAGTCGCGAACTCCAGGCGGCGTTCGACGACCGCCCGGGCCAGCATGTTGCTTACGAACAGGCCCGCGATGGTCAGGGTCAGCGCCACGAGAATGTACCGCAGTACCACGGCCGTGGCGTTCACTTCCTCGGCCTGCTTGACGAGGTCGCTGGCGTCGAAGACCGAGTACGAGCCAAGCTCCAGTACGCGCTCCCTGACCACGGCCGGCCGGGGAGTGTCGACGGCGATGAAGTTCACCACATCACCCACCTCGGCGCGTTGCCGGAGAGCGCGATAGTCCACGTAGGCAACGGCGTCACTACTGAACCCGAAACCGAGGAGCTTCCCGATGCCTACGATCGTGAAGTCGCGCCGGTTGAGCCGAAGCGACCCTCCAAGCCGCAGGGACTTCTCGCGAGCGAGCCGCGAGCCGAGCACAACCTCGTCGGTACGCCTGAGCCATCGGCCCTCCTTTAGCGTCACGGCGTTGGCTATGGCGGTGGGGTCGCCCTCGACCCCGGCGGTCGCGATCAGCTCCGCCTGCTGCCCGGGGAGCTTCGGCCCTTCTCGAGTACGCTCCATGGTCCAGTTCATCACCCCTACCGCGGCGGCCACACCGGGAAGACTCCGCACCTGCGCCAGAGTGCCGCGGGCGTGTTTGATGGTGCCCGGCGTGTCGCCTGGCAGGATAGCGATCAGCTTCCCGCCTTCAGTAACGACGTACAGGTCAGAGCCGGACCTACGGAAGTCTGCCGTGAAGGCATCGACTGAGGCCGCGCTGACACCCAGCATGACCATGCCGATGCCGAGAGCCAGCCCGACCCCGGCCACCATCCCCAGCATGCTGCGCCAGCGCCGCAGCGCGTCGCGGACGGGGTACGGCAGCTGGGCCAGGCGGCCTATGCGATAGACGGTGGGTGGCGGGTTCGGCAACACTACCCGCTCCTGGCGACGAGCGGCACCGCCACATTATGGTGGAAGCTCTGGGGGTAGCATCTCCGTTGCCCGGCTGATTGTGGCTTCCTGCCGCCGATTGTACACTGGCGCCTGACGACACGAATTGGGGCGGAGTTTGATCATCCATGACCATCGAAACTGTGGCCATCGTGAGCACGGGGGACATGGGGCATGCCCTGGGTCGCCGCCTGCGCGATCATGGGCTGCGCGTGATCACATCCCTGCGCGGGCGCAGCGCACGCACCGCGGCCCTGGCGGCGACCGCCGGCATCGAGAACGTCGCGGAGGATGCGCAGCTAGTTGCGGAAGCCGACGTGGTCTTGGCCGTGCTCGCTCCAGCGGCGGCGCTCGATCTGGCGGACCGCGTGGCCGAAGCGGCGCGAGGTAACCGTGCCGACCTGCTCTACGTCGAGTGCAACGCCATTGCTCCGCAGACCGTGCGCACGATCGCCAGCCACTTGGAAAAGGCTGGGGTCCGCGTCGTGGACGCGGGCATCATCGGCGGACCGCCGCGTTCCGGCGGCGCCGACGAGGGACCCCGGATATACGCCTCTGGAAACAATGCTGCCGAGTTTGCCCGACTCCGCGACTACGGCCTGGACGTGCGTGTCCTGGGGTCGGAGATCGGGCAGGCATCCGGTCTGAAGATGTGCTATGCGGCGCTGACGAAGGGCCTCTCCGCGCTCGCCACCGAGTTGCTGGTGGCCGGCCGGGCCATGAATCTGAACGATGCCTTGCACGCCGAGCTCGAGTCCAGCCAGGGATCGCTCTTGCGCTGGATCGAGCGGGCGCTCCCAGGGATGCCCCCTAAGGCGGACCGATGGGTGGGCGAGATGGAGGAAATTGCCGCGACGTTCGGTGCCCTGGGCCTCACGCCGCTTCTGCACCAGGGCGCCGCCGACCTCTACCGCTTCGTCACTACCACCCCGCTTGGCGACGAGACGCCGGAGGCGCGGCACCTGGGCCAGACCGCGGATGACGTCATCGCCGTCCTCGCAGGCTCGCTAGCCTCCGCTCTCCAGGACGAGGCCGCGGCGGAATAGGCGTAACTGCACCGTTTAATAAGTTGAGCTACGTTATCCGTATTCTCGATGGATGGCCGGCGCCGACGGCGCGAAACGCCATTGAACACTACTGCCAGGCCCGCTGGCCGGCCGGCGCGGGGGAAGCCTCGAGCCCGAACTGTGGGCGGCCACCATCTATGTTCAGTGCCGATGGCTGGGAGAGCGCGCCGAGTCGACGAGAGATCCGCGCCGGGCATGGCGCTTCAGGCGACTCCACGACGCTGCGCGGCAGCTTGGCTTGTAGCTACCGGCCCGCTGCCCACGACTCCCGCCAGGTTGCCGGGCCAGGTCCGTAGGCTCTTGGAACGATGCGGAATCGGGTGCGAGAACGCGAATCGAGGCATGAGGGCCCGCGAGAAATGGCCACCGGTACCGTACGGCCGGCCGGCTGGCGAAGCCAGGGGGCGAAGTTGGGCAGCGGCGCGGGTGTTGTGGGATGCTTACAGTTTTATTACAATAACTTAATGCAGGATCCGAAACCGTTCAGCGAGCCCGTTTTTAGCCCTTTGAACGATTTGACCCCACCTTTATAACGATTTGACCTCCGCTTTATGTCGTCCTACAATGCACACAGCAGCGGACCCCTAGCGTTGCGGGTGAACGGCCCAAGCCAACTGGTCAGGCTAGCGTAGGCTCCCGGCGGCGGCCGTCACTCGTTCGATGAACCAGCTTCCCGGTCATAGCTCGCGGGGGGCGCAGCCCCCAGACGGATCGGGGTATATGTCCAGTGCTGGCGGCCACGGACGCTCTCGCGTCCTCATCATCGAGGACGACGACTCGCTGCGCGCACTGCTCTGTCTGGCTCTCTCCGAGGACGGCCTGGCCATTGAAAAGGCAGCGAGCGCGGCTGAGGGCTTGAGCGCGGTCGATCAGCTGAGGCCCGACGCTGTCATCCTGGCCGTTGGGCTCCCGGACCTCTCCGGCTGGGAGGTGCTGCGTCGCATCCGCGAGACGAGTGATGTTCCGGTGATGCTCATGAGCGCTCGGGACTCGGAGGTCGACACGGCGCGAGGCCTGGACCTCGGTGCGGACGACTACGTCACCAAACCCTTCGGACTCCTGGAGTTTGAGGCTCGCGTGCGCGCCCTCTTACGCCGGGCTCGGCCTGGAACCGGCAGGCGCAGTTCCGCGTTGACTCCCGAGCCGGAGCGGCTCGGGCTCACGATCGCCATCATTGCAGAGCTCCGCCACCTCCACGATCGAGCACTCCTAGAGGCACGGGCCGCCCTCCACGCCGCCGGTTGCAGCGTGGAGGTGGTGGTCCCCGACGCCCAGCACCCCTCGGAGATCTGGTCTCGGTTGCCGCCCTGGGACGCCGTACTGAGCCGCGGGCGCGATCTGGCAGGCCTCAGCATTCTTGCAGCCGCGTCCGCGCTCGGCGTTGTTGCGATCAACGCGCCGGAGTCGATAGAGCTCGTGCGCAACAAGATCGCGATGCACGCGGTGCTGGCGAAGCATGGCTTGCCGTTGCCGAAAACCTGGTTTGCTAGCACCGCGGATGCCTTTCACGAACTACCGAGTGAGTGCTTTCCTCTTGTAATAAAGCCATTCGACGGCGATGGCGCGGATGGGTTGGCGCTGCTGACGTGCCGGGAAGATACCCGCCTGCTCCCTCCGCCAAACGGCCGGCGGTCGCTGTACCTCGCTCAGGAGTTCGTGGAGACAGACGGGTTCGACCTCAAGCTTTACGGGATCGGCTCGCAAGTATGGGCGGTGCGCAAGCCATCACCAGTGGGCTTCCCAAACCCAGGCCCGGCGGTGATGCGCTCCGGCGACAGCGCCGAGCTCGTGCCGATTGACGCCAGGCTCCGGGATATCGCGCTCACCTGCGGGCGAGCGTGCGGTCTCGAGTTGTGGGGAGTCGACGTGGCAATGACCCCATCTGGCCCTCGGGTCCTTGAGGTCAACGACTTCCCTACGTACTCGGCGGTGCCGGGCGCGGGAGCAGCCATCGCCCGCCACACACTCATCCTCCTTCAGGCCAGACGGCTCGCCCGCCAGGCGGGGCGGGGTCGGGTCCTATCGATGATGAGGAACCTCGGGTGATTCCGGTCATGAGCGGCCTGGCGGCCGGTCTCTTGAACCGTCCCGACCTCCGAGGTTGCCGCGGCGCGCTCGTCGTCGCCGCCGCCCCGGCCATCATCGCAGAGATCGCTCTCGAGGCGAAGGAATGGCGACCATGGGCAAACCGCGCTGCGTGCTGATTGGAGCGGGACGGGTCGCCGGCGGCTTCATCGCGCCACTGCTGTCCGACGCCGGCTGGGAAACGATCCTCGTCTGTCGGAGCTCCCATGTGCTCGCGGCGATCAACCGGGCGGGCGGTCTCCAGCTTCGGATCACGGGGGAACCGCCCACCGAGCGCTGGATCGGCAACGTCCAGGGGGTGTCCGTCGAAGATCCGCGGCTGCCTGAGATTGTCGCGGGGGCTGACCTCCTGGCGACGGCAGTCGGGCCATCGGCACTGCCGGACGTTGGCCGCTGGCTGGCGCCCGCGTTGCGCTACCGGCTCGACGTCGCGCGCGCCCCGATCAATCTTTTGACGTTCGAAAACCATCTGTCCGCACCCGAGCTCTTGTTGTTGGGCCTCCTCGAAGGATGTCCCTCCCTTGCTTGGGAGATCGGCGGCCACCTGGGTTTTGGCGGCGTCGTCGTCTGGGGGCGGGCTTCACACCGCGAGATCACAAACGGGATAGCCCGATTCCACGCCGAGTCAGTGGGCGAGTCCTACGCTGGGTCACAGTCGCTCATCGCCGGTGTTCCTCCTCTCGATGGAACCGTCCCGAGCATCCAGTTGGTCGAGTCGTTCAGACTACGGATGTGCGAGAAGCTTTGGGTGTTCAACGCCGGGCACGCCGCCGCCGCGTACCTCGGCTGGCGCGCCGGCTGCAGGTACGTTCACGAGGCTATGGCCCACCCGGCGATTTGTGATCTCGTTCGGGCTGTCTTGACCGAAGCCCAGCAGGGATTCCAGGCCTATGTGGCTCGGCACCCATCGTCAACGATTATTGCAACGCGCCCCGCCGCTGGGATCCTCGCCCGTTACAGCGACCCGGCGCTCGGCGACCCGGTGGTGCGCGTTGCGCGTGAGCCGCGCCGCAAGCTCGCGGCCGGCGATCGCTTGCTGGGACCTGCGATAGCCTGCTTCGACGCTGGGAGGTGGCCCATGGGACTGGCCAGTACGGCCGCCGCGGCACTCGCGTATGGAGAACCCAGCGACCCACAGGCCCTCGATCTGCAGCGCGAGCTCGCCCTGCTCCCGCCCGAGGAGGTGCTGTGCGCGGTCAGCGGGCTCGATCCCGGGGATGAGTTGGCTCACCTCATCGGGGACTGCTACCGCGCTCAAGCGGCGGAGGCGCACGCAGCATGAACGCTGTGAAAGGCCGCCGTATCGACTTGCGGGTTGAGCCACGCGGCAGCGGGCTATCGGTCAACCCGGCCACGCATGCACTGCTGAACGAGATCGCTCGAATCCCGGCCATGGTTTCAGTGCCCGCGCCGAACGGCCACGGAGCAGATTGCCCGGGAGCGTTACCCGGCACGACCGGCAGGAAGGGGGTGAGCATGCGGGTCGCCATTTTCTTGGAACCAGAGGATCCTGCCAATCCCGGCGCGTCGGTCGGGCACATAAACCCTGTCACTGCAGAGGTGATCGCGCACCTGCAGGAGCGCGGTGCTCGCGTGGACCTCGTTGTCCCGGAGGCCAGCTGCTTCGACGTGGCCGCGATCAGGCCTGAGCACGACCTGTACGTCTTGAAATCCAAGACGCCTCTCGCCCTGAGCGTGGCGGGAGTGCTGGCGATGGCCGGCGCAGCGATCGTTAATACCGTCGAGTCCTGCGAGCTCATCCGCGACAAGGTCGCCACCACGGCGCTGCTGGCGCGCGCCGGTGTACCGGTCCCTCCGTCCTGGGCAACCGGCGACGCCGCTCTCCTCCGGCCGCTGCTGGAGGAAGGCGCGATGTGGGTCAAACCCAAGCAGGGGAGCAAGGGGAGAGGTGTACGCCGCCTCGCCGACCCGGCAGGATTGGCAGCCTTCCTGGAGACGGATCCGCCGTCGGCGGATGCGAGCGGGCTGCCGCTGCCCGTGTTCGCCCAGCGCGAGGTGCCGTCCAACGGCCGGGACCTCAAGACGTACGTCGTCGCGGACAGCGTCTGGGCAATCGCCAAGCCGTGGCCGATCCGTACAATCGAGGACAAGTACGGGGTACCCGCGGCGCTCCCGGCCGAGATTCGCGCGGCAGCCCTGGCCTGCGGCCGGGCCCTCGGTCTGGAGATCTACGGCGTCGACTTCCTCGCGGCGGACGCCCGGTTCTTCGTCGTCGACGTGAACGCGATTCCCGGATTTCGGGGGCCAGAGGAGGGCCCGCGTCGTATCGCGTCGTACCTGTACGCGCGTGCGCTTCGAGGAGGCCTGGCGGCGCGGGCCCCGACCGCCGTAGGAACCGGAGCCGGTAGCGTCGAAGGGCGCTCGGGGTAGCGCGATGAGGATGTGTTTCCTGTTGGAGCGCGGTGTACCGCCGCGACTGAATCCCGTAATCGCTGAGACTTGCGTGCTGCTGGAGGGCCGCGGCGTCCAGGTGACGGCTCTGTATCCCGAGGAGGAGGTCGTGCGGCTGGACACCCTTGCCGTGGCAGCTGATTTGTACCTCCTCAAGTCCAACACGGAGTTGGCCCTCAGCCTGGCCACGGCCATCGAGCGCTTGGGGGGGCGGGTGCTCAATCGCTGCAGTGGAGCCCGCCTCGCCGCGAGCAAGGTGCTGTCGGCTGCGGCCCTCTTCCAAGCAGGCATTGCAACGCCGCGATCGCTGGTCGCCGGCCAGCCCGCGCAGGTGGCGGCCGAACTCGCAACCGGCCCGCTCATTCTGAAGCCGCACGGGGGCCACTACGGCCGGGGCATCACGGTGGTGGACTCGCCGGACGCGCTGCCACCGGCAGATGCCTACCCTCATCTGGTGTTCGCCCAGCGCTTCCTGGCTCGCGCGCGCACGGACCTCAAGGTTTTTGGCATCGGCGATGAGGTGTTTGGCGTGCGCAAGTCCTTCTCGCCGGACAGCTTTCTGCAGGCCGGGGAGTGTTCGCCGCTCTCGCCAGTGGTCGAGGAGCTGGCGCGCCGTTGCGGGCACGCCTTTGGCCTGGACTTATATGGCCTCGATTTCGCCGAGGACGAAGACGGCGGCGAGTACATAGTGGACGTGAACTCGTTTCCCGGGTACCGAGGCGTGCCGGACGCCGCCCGCCGCCTGGCCGAACACATCATGACGGCTGCAAGAACGCGCTAGGATGGCAATCGCGACTGCCCTCGCGCAAGCCGCATCGAGGTGGGGAGACAACGCGCTGGCCTTCGCCGGCGCGGTACGTGCGAGGCCCACGCTTGCCGCCGTGACGGCCGAGGCATTCATCACCCGGTTCGGATTCGGCATGGTCGGCTTCGCCTTTCCCCTCTACGCCCTTTCGCTCGGCATGGGGATGGCCGAGATCGGGTTGCTCTACACCATGCGCACCGGCACGACCGTTATGGTCAAGCCGCCGATCGGCTGGGCGGCCGATCGCTTCGGCCGCAAGCGCACCCTGATCCTGGCGGTCGCGTTCCGCTGCCTCATTGGGCCGCTGCTGATCGTGGCCAGCACGCCCTGGCATCTTTACCTGCTCCGCGTGCTCATGGGCGCCGGGACCGCCGCACGCGAGCCCTCGATCAACGCCCTGATCGCCGAACACGGGGACAAGCGCAGCATGGCGGCCGCGTTCGCCTGGTACCATACCGCCCGCGACCTGGGCCATTCGCTGGGGATCGCCGCCGCCGGGCTCCTTATTCAGGCCTTCGGAAGCTACGCGCTCGTCTTTCTCGTCGCCTCGATCACCTCCTGCGCCGGGCTGGTGACGGTCGTCCGCTATGTGAGAGAGAACCGTGAAATCGAGGAGCGGCCGACTGCAGCGCCGGCGGACCCGGCGCCGTCTCGGTCGCCTGCCGTCGCCCGCCCCGCGCCCACAGGGGGAATCCCCTACGCCAAGCTGTCGCCATACGCAGCCTTCGGCCTGATGATCGGCGGCAGCACGGAGATGATGAAGGGCCTCTTCCCCGTCATCGCTATCCAGTACGCCAACCTGACGCCGGCCCAGGCGGGGCTGGCCGTGAGCGGTTCGGCGATCGCTGTCCCGTTGGCGGGTCCGCTGTTCGGCTGGCTGTCCGACCACGTCAGCCGCACCCTGGCGCTGGCCAGCCGGAGTGTGGCGAACACCGCCTCCTCCCTCCTCTACCTCTTTTTCCCCAGTTTCGGCGGCTTCTTTGTGGCCTACGTGGTGGACGATACGGGGAAGACCGCCTTTCGACCGACCTGGGGGGCTGTGCTGGCCGAGATCTCTGAGGGCGATCCGGCCCGGCGGGCGCGAACGATGACCTTCGTCGATTCCGCGTACACGCTCGGCGAGGCAATCGGTCCACTCGTGGCCGGCCTGCTCATCGCCGCGTTCGGCGTGCCCGGGATGCTGGGCGTGCGTGCGGCGCTGTCCCTCGCAACCGAGGCGCAGGCGTTGCGGCTCAAGCCAGGAGCGCCCAGCGGCCGAGGCGTCGAAATGACCGCGGATCGGGTCGATCTGAAACAGGCGTTGGCGAATCTGACGGTCGAGGAACGTTACGTCATCATCCTGCGTGAGGTAGATCGTCTGCCGTGGGAGGAGATTGCCAAAAAACCGGGCCTAAGCGTTGCAGCGGTCAAAGACCTGCACCGGCATGCTCTGCTGCAGCTAAGTGCCACTGAACGGAACGGGAAACTAGGAGAGCCTTGAGGGCGATGTTCAAGCGGACTCGAGCCCGACCTAGCAAGACCCCCAACGAATTGCTGGACGCACTCGGTCTCCCGCCCGAAGCAATCGCCGACGTGGAGGACGCGCTCCTGGACCTTCTGCCCGACCATCTGGTGGTAGAGCTGATGAAGGACAGGCGACGCCGTGATCGGCTCGACACGCCCCAGGTTAGCGGCGGCGCCAGCGGGAACGGGCACAAGGCGCGACCCTGGTCCATCAAGGTCGCTGCCGCCGTTCTGATCGGCATAGCGGGATTGGCGCTTTTCTCGCCCTGGGGGTTGGCGGCTAGCTCCGCCGGTTCCCCCGTGTTGGGAATCGTCCAGACGATGAGCTCATTCTTCCTTCGGTCCACTGACTGGGCATCAGCACCCTTCAGGGATGTTAGCTCGGGACGAAATGCCGCGGTCACGAGTGAACGGCCCGTCGATCTGAGCGCAGCCCAGGCTTCCATGACTGACTCGGGGAATGAGAGTGGCTCCAGCGTCGCATCACCTGACTTCGCCGGTACGAGTAGACCCGAGGAAGAAGCGAGCGATGACCATTCGAATCCGAGTGAAATAGTAACCGAGACTTATGAGAGCGGCATAGCCTCAAACGAGGTGATGCGCGTCGGCCTAGCCCGTGCGGTGCATCCTCTGCAGCTTCACTGGCTAACGACGGATGGCCGACTCGTTCGAGACATCACCGTAGCCCTCCCTGGTGACATACTCCTCATAGAGCTTCCTCCATCAGGGAGTCGACCTGCCATGCTGGAGCTCAAGGGCGTTCTTGCCCCATCCAGATCGACGCTGATAAACCGTCTCACGCCGGAGTTTCGTGGGGAAAGGCTACTTCTCGAGCCGCGAGACGGAGACGTGTCACTGATTGAGGCCCTCGATCCGTTGGCGCAGGCCGGCGTCGAACTTGAGCCGGTCGCTGCCGTGAACATCCGCCCCATGCCGACGACCCGAGTCACCCCTGTCGGCTCTCTTCGCGAGGGTGAAGCGATCCGCATCCGGACCGTGGCGAGCGACGAGCAGGTTCCATTCGGATGGGTTCCCGTCGAGAGCCGCCGCGGGGTCGTCGGATTCGTCGCAGCCGAGCTGGTCAGGCCCGTGATTCGGGAGGACGGCGCGCAGCCAGCGGCAATGCCCACGCCCACTCTAAGCCCGCCGCTACCGACGCCCACTCCGCGGCCACCGACGTCCACTCCTGAGCCCCCAACGCCCACGCCCGAGCCCACGGCAACACCAACACCCAAGCCCGAGTCCACGGCAACACCAACACCCAAGCCCACCTTCCGTCGCTATGGAATGCCAGCTGCGAATCGTGGCGGCCACGTCGTCCTTGCGCTGGCCCTTCTCAAAGAGGATGAGGGGCACGTCAAGCTCCTGAACGCTTCCGTTTATCATCCGCCATATGGCGACGATTGACGATGCCCGCGCCACGCTGAGAGCTACCTTCGGGTACGAGTCGTTCCGGCCCCTCCAGGAAGAGATCGTCGGCGCGATTCTGCACGGCGAGGACGCCTTCGTCCTGATGCCGACCGGTGGTGGCAAGTCGCTGTGCTACCAGCTCCCGGCGCTGCTGCTCGATGGTGTCGCAATCGTCGTGTCGCCCCTCATCGCTCTGATGAAAGACCAGGTGGACGCGCTCCAGGCGCTTGGGGTGCCCGCCACGTTCATCAATAGCTCGCTCGACTACGCGGAAATCGGCAGACGCCAGGCCGCGCTCTCGCGGGGCGACCTGAGAATCGTCTACGTCGCTCCGGAGCGCCTCATGACGCCGGGCTTCCTGCGACTCCTGTCCTCGATCGACATCACTCTCTTTGCCATCGACGAGGCGCACTGCATTTCGGAGTGGGGCCACGACTTCCGACCCGAGTATCGCGAGCTTACGCGACTCCGAGAGCTGTTCCCCTCGACCACGCTGGGCGCCTTCACGGCGACGGCAACGGGCCGGGTGGAAGCGGACATCGTCGCCCAGCTCCGTCTGCAGGGGGCGGCCAGGTTCCGCGGAAGCTTCAACCGACCCAACCTGTTCTACGACGTCCAGCCAAAGCTGAATGGCGATCGGCAGCTCATCTCCTACCTGCAAGATCGCCATGACGCATCAGGGATCGTCTACTGCCAGGCCCGGGCCGAGACCGAGCGGTTGGCAGGCCACCTGCAACAGGCGGGGTTCAGCGCAGCCGCCTACCACGCGGGGCTGGTAAGCGATGTGCGCAAGCGCCGTCAGGAGGCGTTCGGTCGCGACGAGACGCGCATCATCGTCGCCACGATCGCCTTCGGGATGGGCATCGACAAGCCCGACGTCCGCTTCGTCGTCCACTACGATCTGCCCGGGAGCCTCGAGCGCTACTACCAGGAGAGCGGACGGGCCGGGCGCGATGGCGATCCCAGCGACTGCATCCTTTTCTACAGCTACGCGGACGTCGCCAAGCAGCAGTACTTCATCGAGCAGAAGCCGTCGGAAGCGGAGCGCGAGGTCGCACAACGCCAGCTCCGGCAGATGGCCAGTTGGGCCGACAGCGCCTTCTGCCGGAGGCGCGCGCTTCTCTCGTACTTCGACGAGCCGCTGGACGCCAGTCCAGCGCCGTGCTGCGACGTGTGTCAGAACCCACCCGAGATGGCGGACTGCACGATCCAAGTGCAGATGCTCCTCTCGTGTGCGCTCCGCACCGGGGAGCGCTTCGGCAATGCTTACCTCATCGAGGTCCTGCGAGGGTCGACCGACGAGCGCATTCGCCGCTTTGGGCACGACCGCCTCACCACCTTCGGCGTCGGGCGGGATCGGTCGAAGGAGCATTGGCAGCACATCGCACGGCACCTGTTGCTGGCGGGCTATACGCGCCAGGAGGCGGCGGAGTTCAACGCCATCAAAGTGACGGAGCGAGGACGGGCGGTCCTGTTCAAGGGCGAGACGGTATCGCTACCGGTGCCGCCGGTCCGTGGTCGCGCGCCACGCCTAGCCACGGCCGCGGCGCAGGCGCTGGCAAACCCGGCCCTTTTCGAACAGCTCCGCACCGTGCGCAAGCGCCTGGCGGACGAGCGCGCGGTTCCACCGTACGTCATCTTTCACGACTCCGTCCTCCGCGGGATCGCGGCGAGCCTCCCACGCACTCCCGAGGACCTACTCCGCATACCGGGAGTGGGCGAGCGCAAGGTGCAGGACTACGGCGATGCTGTCCTCGCCTGCATCGCCGGATTCGGTGTGCCGAGCTCCGAGCTCCAAGTCCCGGGTCCCCAGGCGAAGCGCCCCTCGGAAATTGAAACCCGGCCCTCGAAACTCGCGCTCAGCCCAACCGCGCATCGGACGCTCGATCTGTTCCGGGAAGGGCGAAGCCCCGACGAGATCGGCACCACGCGAGGGCTCGCCCCATCCACCATCGAGGGCCACCTGGCAGACGCCATCGAGTGCGGGGAGCTGGCCCTCGACGGGCTGGTTGACCGGGAGCGCCAGCGCGCCATTGAGCAGGCCATCGACGAGGTCGGCCCCGACCTGCTGACGCCGATTCGTGAGCGCCTGGGCGAGGACTACGGCTACGGGGAGATCCGATTCGTCCGCGCCGCGTACACGCGGCGCCGCGAAGTGGCGTCCTAAGACGGCCAGCGGAGACCAGTCAAGGTCGGACCTCAATGAAGCCGGCGGCGGCGAAGTCGCCGTCGAACGCGTAGGCCTCTGCCACGCGGTGGCTGCGCATCAAGGCGAAGCTCGTCGCGTCGACGAACGAGTAGCTGCGCTCGTCGTGACGCCACAGCCATTCCCAGGCCTCTTGCTCGAGCGAGGCGTCGACATGCCTGATCGTCAGGCGAGTCGAGCGCAGTGCGGCGTCGACGAACTCACGCGCACCGAAATGGCCGACGCGTCGCCGGAGGAACGTCCAGGTCTCTCCCAGCACGTGGTTGCTGGTGATCAGCGGCTGACCGCGGTTGAGCCAAAGCGACCGGGCTTCCTCGTGATGCGCGTCGCGCCCAAATTGGAGAGCTACCCAGAACGATGTGTCCACGAACCTCACTGGCCGTAGACCAACTCATCGACCGGCCCTGGTTCTTCGTCGTAGCGGCCGATCAGCGAGTCAAGCGGGTCCGAATCCGCTGAGGAAGTGCCCAGCTTCTCGGCGACGAACCGTCTTATCAGCGCGGCCTTCGAGGTCCCTTGCAGAAGTGCCTGGAGCGCCAGCGCCTCGTCGAGCTCGGTCTCGATGTAGATCTGCAACCGCTTCACGGCATCAGTATACATCGCCGCGATAATGTATACAATACACCCGTGCTGCGATGGTCGATATCTGCCGTTCACGCCGCGAGCGGCATCCGGTGTCTGAGGCAAGATCTCCCGGTACCCGCCTACGTGACGCCGGCGAGCGAATGCGTCGTGACTTCGGGGACCATGCTTCGCCAGTCGCGATCGGCGGGGATGGTCGCGCTCACCAGGTACAGGTCGCTGAAATCGTTGCTCCCGGGACTCCGAGCGAGGCTTGGCGGATCCTCGCCGCGTTGGAAGCCCCGCACCGCGTCGAGAACGAACTGCCGCACGGCCACCACCTGAGTGTCCGTCACGCCGAGGTGCTCTCGCGTGCGATCGCTGATGGCGCCCATCGATTCCACTACGCAGCCGTCCTGGATCGCATTGCTGGAGTCAATCCCGCTGAACACGACGCCCGCGCGCTGCTTCTCCCGGTCGAGCCCGTAGTCGTTGGCCCGATTCATCACCTTTCTGCTGTCGGCCCCGACTTCACTCAGCGGGAAGTCGCGCACCCTCCGCGTGATCGGCACCGTCCGCTGGACGTGCACCGAGAACCGCATCGTGGTTTCGTCGTCGACGGGCACCTCGATGTTCACCTGAAAGCCGTCGAGCCTGCCGTCGACGTAGTCCCCATTGGGCAGCGCTGCGTAGTACGGCATGACGAACGTGTTGGTTCGGATGAAATGCCCGCCATCCTCTGCCGGATAGCGGACGATGGCGCGCACCCCCCAGGAGGTGCGGTCGATGTCGAAGGTCGGCGGGTTGTTCTGGTTGCGCCAGCGGCGCGCAGCGTCGCCCCCACCTCGCCCGTGCAGGAAGGGGGAGTGGACGCTGTCGAGGTTTCCCTCCTGTGTCTGGAGCCAGCTGCAGTCGTTGAAGACCTTCCGACCGACGCGCACGTGGTCGGCGGGCAGCGTGATCCAGGGGAGGTCGGGGAGGAGCGGCATGCGATCTCTGGGGCCCAAGTAGGCATAGATGAGGCCGTTGGCCTCCCGGCACGGGTAGGCCTGGTGCTTGACGTGATACCTCAGCATGCTCTCGCGCGGCTCCGCGGGCGTGTCCAGGATGTTCCCGTCCACGTCGTACTTCCAGCCGTGGTAGATGCAGCGAAGCCCGCATTCCTCGTTACGTCCATAAAAAAGCGAGGCGCGCCGATGGGAGCAGCGCTCCTCCAGTAAGCCGATCCGGCCGTCCGTGTCGCGGAAGGCGACCAGGGCCTCACCCAGCAGGCGGACGCGGACGGGCGGGCAATCGGGCTCCGGTACCTCGCTGGACAGCAAAGCGGGTACCCAGTAGCGACGGAACAGCCCGCCCATGGGTGTGCCCGGTCCCACGCGCGTCAGCAGCTCATTCTCTTCCTGGCTCAGCATTCAAGCCTCCTTGTGCCCCTCGTCACGCTGAGCGAGCCGCCCTCACCCCCGCCCTCTCCCAGAGGGCTCATCCTTATACATAAGTGGTGGCCAAGCTAAGCATGAG
>CAYQJS010000033.1:0-63658 GCA_964417895.1 uncultured Chloroflexota bacterium
CCCGCGTTGTCGCCGCCCGCAGACCCTTCGCTCGCGCTCAGGGTGACAGCTCGTGTCAGTCTGAGCGGACAGCGAAGAATCCGTATCTTGCGGGCACGGATTGTTCGGGCTGACGCCCTCCGAATGACAGGAGACTACAGCGGGCGTACCTGCATGAGGCTGTCGTCGGTATAGGCCCCGTAGATGCGCTCGGCATCGAGCGTTTGCTCCGCTCCCTCCAGCTCGGGCTCGAACGGCGAGTCGAGGTAGCGGACCCTCACCGAGCGCGGGTGCTCCGCGGCGACGGCGACCTCCACGGTAGCGCCATTGTCCAGCTGAAGCTTGGTGCCGACCGCCAGCGTCCGCAAGTCCATGGCTAGCTCCTGGCGCCAACGGGCACTTCGCTCACACCGGGCCTGATCTGCAGGGCCTCCGACGGACCAGGGACGCCGCGGGCGTTGAGGATGGGGCTGTGCTTCGTCGCGGCGCCCTGGCGGCTGCGCACCGCCGCCCCTGTTCCGCGATGGTACGCCTCTGTGGTCATGCCGAGGTACACGTTCGTGGCTGGATCGCGGAACGTGTTCATCGGATCGCCGCCCCGCTCCACGATGCGAATGTTCTGCTCGATCATGCGGCGGAACAGGATGATGCCGGTGTCCGAGCGCCCCAGCGTCTCGCGCGTGCGGTCCGCGATGTCACCTTGGGTGATCCAGGCCGCCGGGTCCTGCGCGGAGTTGGTATCGAGCTGCTCCCAGATGGGTTGGCCCTCGGTGGTGAGCTCGGGCACGTCGGGGTGGTAGAGGGGAATGTCCTCCGGTCGCTGCTCGGGGTCTTCGGGGTGCCTGGGATAGCAGGCCACCCACCAGTGCGCGGTGTTGGTATCGTCGATAGGCGTCCGGATCTGGAACGCCGGCCCCATCAGCCCGGCGCGTCCCACGCCATTGGGGATGTTCCACGAAAGGTCGAGGCCGCTCCCGCCCTGGCGAAGCATGTTCGGGAAAACGATGGGGTGGCCGTCCTTCCACTCGGTGTCGTCTTCCGATCCGCCCTCCCACACGCGCCGTTTGACGATGCCATAGTCGAAAACGTCGAATCCGATCTTCACGTGGTTGCGGCGCGGGCGTTGCAGATGGGGCTTCCCGATCATCTCGCAGACGTAGTTGGCGAACTGCGCGTGCAGCCATTCCAGGTGCACCGGGTCCAGCGAGTTCTCCTGGCATTGGAGCCAGTTGCACCTGAGCACCGCGTAGCCGATGTCCCGCACGACGTTGTCCACGGCATAAACGTCCCAACGCGGGAGAAGCGGCGCCGGCTGAGGACCGAGGTAGGTGAATAGGAGGCCTGCCATCTCCTGCACGGGATACGCGGCGATGTGAACCTTGTCGCGGAAGTGGCCCTCGGGGTCCTGCGTCTGCTCGTAGGGCTGCTCGACGCAGCGGCCGGTCTCGTCGAACATCCAGCCGTGGTAAGCGCAGCGCAGCCCCTCTTCCTCTGGCACGCCGTAGACGAAGTGCATGCGCCGGTGGGGGCAGCGCGGCTCGATGAACCCGTACGTACCCTTGCGGTCCTTGTAGAGCACGAAGTCCTCGCCCAGCAAACGCACCGGCAGCGTGTACTTGTCCTTCAGCTGGGAGACGGCCGCCACAGGGTGCCAATAGCGGCGCATCAGCTCGCCCAGGGGCGTGCCGGGCCCGACGCGTGTGAGGCGATCGTTCTGTTCTTTCGTCAGCATGCGAGCGCTCCTCTTGATGTGGTGTAACAATCGTCGCGACCTGTGCCCGATTCTAAACGATGCACGGCCTCTTTCCTCGCCCGATCGCCCGCAATTAGAGACGCGTCATAAGTAAGTAGGGGCTCGGCATGCCGAGCCCGCGGGCGATGCATGCATCGCCCCTACCCCCGGGGTTGCGCTCAGCCCCCTGTGTCGCCGACGCCCGACTCTCGCTCTTAACAGGCTGCTGAAAAACCGCTCACCCTGAGCTTGTGGTTCGACAGGCTCACCATGAGCGGTCCGCTCATCCCGAGCTTGCCGAGGGACAGGCTCACCAAGCGAAACCCTACGTTTTCAGCAGCCCCTCAAGAAGGTGCGACATTGAGGGCGGCGAGGGCGTCCGCCTGCTCGCCGCCGAGCCGCCACAGCGAGTAGCCGGTGACTCCCAGGTCACGTCCCACCGACGCCAATGTCGCCACCGTCTGCCTGTCTGGTAGCCAGGCCTCGAACGCGTGCCCGTCTTCTTCGTATTGCAGCACCAGGTGGCGATCCGCGGCCTCGCGGCGAGGCTCGGCACCGTGGGACGTCGCCAGGTTCTGGAAATCGCGGAAAGTGAGGTAGTCGGGCGCTGCGCCATCCCTCCAGAGGTACCCATAGAGCGGGATGCCCTGGATGACTCGGTTCGCCGGGATCAGATCGAGGGCGTGGCGGAGCACATCCGTCGTCCACGCAACGGGAGAAACTGGCCCGGGCCGGGACGGGTCAAAATCGTACGCCATGATGGCCACGCGGTCCGCTGCAGCACCGATGCGCCCCCAATCTTGCCCCTGGGACCCGGCTGTTTCGCCGGGCTCGGACTGCTTCGCGTGGACTGCCACGGCCAGCTCCTTCCCATGCCGGTGAAGGGCGTGAGCCAGCTGCTCGAGGAACAGTGAGAACGGCTCACGCAGCTCGACGGGGAGCGCCTCGTAGTCGATCTCGACCGCGCCGTTGCCGCTGTGGTCCAGGCACTCGAGGAGCCGATCGACGTGACGGCGTCGGCTCACGGCATCGGCGAGCGCGCGTTCCACGACCGCGCTATCCCAGCGGGCCTCAGTCTGGTTCGCGACGAGGAGCGCCGTCTTGAGCCCGCTGGCGCCAACCCAGTCCGGCACGCGAGGCGCCGTCGGGTAGTCGATCGGCTCGGCGTTCCCGTCCAGGTAGCAATGCACGAGAGAGACGCCCGTGAGGATGTGGCGGTTGCGCCACGCCGATTCCCAGGCGGCGACCTCGTCGAAGTTGGGCACATAGCCCCAGACTTCCATAGCCCTCCGAATCGCTGGATTACGGCCCCGACTACAAATCCTCGCGGAACCGTACGCCTGTCTCGCCACGGCTTCCACGGGAGGCTAGCCAAGGTCGATCTCGTCGTCCTCCGGCTGGTACTCACGGATGCGCGCCCGCTCGACCATCCAGAGCTTGCCAGCGATGGTTCGAGTCGCGAGTGCGCCGATCAAGGTATCGACAGCCGTGTGCAGGTCGGTTGGGGTTGGCTTGCGCGGCGAAAGACGGCGATGCCTGGATACCGACGGGGCTTGAAGATGAGAGGATTGCCGAAATCCAGGTCGAGCGTGACGAGAACCCGCTCCTCCGCCCGGCAGATCTCAATGAGGCGCGCATCCCATGTGCCAGCCAAGTCCTCACCCGCAACCGTCGCCACGTCATGCCCTGCCGCCTGCAGTTCCGCGACGCAGCGGCGACCGAGGTTCTCATCCAATTTCACCTTCATCCCGCTCGCGCCATCGGAATCTCGACGAACCGTTCCCGCGCCATCTCTGCGCCATAGGCGATGCAAGCGCGGATGTCTGCCTCCTCGAGGCCCGGGTACTGGTCCAGTACACCCTCCACGCTCCAACCCGACGCGAGGAAATCGAGGATCAGCGATACCCAGATACGGTGCCCGCGGATACAGGGTTTTCCGAAGCAGATGTTTTGATCGATAGAGATCCGCTGGAGCAACTCCTCGCGGTTCACGGCTCTACTCCCCTCAGGCTTGGCGGAAAGGTCCCGGCCCTGGCCCCGCCCGTCGATATGGTTGCTGATGCTTTCGAACCGTCGCTCCTCCGCGCCGGCGGGCGCTAGCTCAATCAGCGACTGGAGCAGCTGGTTCAGATCGTGCTCCGGGCAGCACCCGGCGCAGGCCGGATTCCACCTCGGGGAAATAGCGTGCGAAGGGCTTCTGGTCCCTGCTCAGTAGGTAGAGGTCGGAGCCCTCGGAGAACACCAGCGCCCGGACCCGTCCCGTTTGAGCTCGTACAGCCAGCCGGACCCGGGATCGAGTCCCGCAGCTGAGCGAGCACGGCGCGACAGTGGCTAGAAGGGCGTGCGCGGCGGAGAGCCTCCCAGGCTGACGCAATATCAGCTAGCATCAGCGTGCCCCAGTGTATCGCCTGCCCGCCCTCGCTTCACGGAGGTGGAACGTCCTGGCCGTCATCACGAGAGGCCTGCGCCGGCGTCTACCCAGGGTTTTCTACGGCTGGTGGATCGCCGCTGGCGGGTTCGTGCTTCAGGGGATGGGAAGCGGGCTCCTGTACAACTCGTTCGGCGCGTACTTCCTGTACTTGCAGAACGAGTTCGGCTGGAGTCGGACGCTGATCTCGGGCGCTTTTTCGATGTCCCGTTTTGAGAGCGGGTTCCTCGGGCCTATCCAGGCGTGGCTCATCACCAGGCTGGGCCCCCGGACCGTCGTCCGCCTCGGGGTGGTGGTATTCGCCGCCGGATTCATGCTGTTGAGCCGGGTGGACTCTGCCCTCGGATTCTACGGCGTGTTCCTGGTGATCGCGGTGGGCTCGGGCCTGGCCGGGTTCCTCACCGTCAACATCATCCTGGCCAACTGGTTTGAGCGCTGGCGCGCTCGCGCGATGTCGCTCAGCTCCACAGGGGGCAGCATCGCGGGGCTGATGGTCCCTGCCGTGGCCTGGCTAATGAGTACGTTCGGTTGGAGGACCACGGCGCTCCTCTCGGGCGTGCTCATACTGCTCGTGGGCCTGCCCATCGCGCAGCTGATGCGCCAGGCGCCCGAGCCCTACGGGTATGCGCCCGATGGCGCCGCCCCCGGCGCGCCAAGAAGCGGCCGGGGGCTGGCGCCCACCGCCACCCGGGTGTCCGGCCAGAGTCGCGGTCTGACGGCGCATGCAGCACTGCACACCCCGGCCTTCTGGTTGCTCACCCTCGGGCACACGTCGGCGCTGGTGGCCGTATCGGCGCTCCAGGCACACTTGATTCCGTTCGCGGTGGGACAGCTGGAGGTGTCTATTGAGGTAGCCGCGGGGATGGTGGCCCTGCTCACCCTAGCCTCGGTGGGCGCGCACGTCCTGGTGGGGGCCATCGGCGACCTCTTCGATAAAAGGTTGATCGCCGCAACCACCATGGCTGGTCACACGGGAGCTCTCCTGCTGCTCTCCATCGCGGCGCACCCGGCGGTGGCGGCGGCGGCAGCGATGCTCCACGGGCTGGCGTGGGGCATGCGTGGTCCGCTCATGATGGCCATCCGGGCCGACTACTTCGGCCGCCGCTCCTTCGCCACCATTGAGGGATATGCCTCACTGGTCACGACCATCGGCCCGGTGCTGGGTCCCCTGGCTGCCGGGTTCATTGCCGATACGGTCGGGGACTACCGGCCAGGCTTCGTCGTGCTCGCCTGCATCACAGCGTCCGGCATGCTGTTCTTCTCGCTGGCTCGGAGGCCAGCCCTGGACTGACCAGCGTCGCAAAAACTCGCGACGCCCGCGGTGGATGCGCACCCTCTCCCTCGCCCTCCCCCGTCGAGGGGGAGGGAAGACCTCCCCCCCGCCTGCTGCGGGGCGGGGATTTGCCAGCGCGCACGCGGTCGGCCAACCGTGGTTTAATAGGTGCCGTCAAGAGACGAGAACAGGAGGACTCGAAGATGTACGAGGGCTTGATGGCCGAGACGATCCGAATGTATGGGCACAACGAGGACCAGATCGACGCCTACTTCGCTCGCCCGCTGGGGGGCGGCCCATATCCCGGCGTCGTGGTGCTGCATCACATGCCCGGATGGGACGAGGCAACCAAGCACATCACGGAGAAATTCGCGTTCCATGGCTACGTTGCGATCTGCCCCCACCTGTTCCATCGGTGGGGGCCGGGGGACTTTGACGACGTGGTCGCAGCAGCGCGCGCGGGCGGCGGCGTCCCGGATGACCAGTGCATCGGAGACGTGGAGGGCGCGATTCGATATCTGCGCGCGCTGCCCTACAGCACCGGCAAGGTGGGCATCATTGGATTCTGCTCGGGGGGCCGGCAGACGTACATGGCGGCCTGCAAGATCCCCAGCCTGGACGCCGCGGTAGACTGCTGGGGCGGCAGGGTGGTGGCATCGGCCGATCAGCTGACGCCGCGACACCCCGTCGCGCCCCTTGACATGACGGCCGATATGGCATGTCCGCTGCTGGGGATCTTCGGGGCGGACGATGCGAGCCCATCGCCGGCCGACGTCGCACGGACCGAGGAGGAGCTCAAGCGCCTGGGGAAGACGTACGAGTTCCACACATACGAGGGTGCCGGCCACGGCTTCTTCGCGGTGGACCGGCCCGGCTATCGCCCGGTCCAGGCAACCGACGCCTGGCAGAAGGTCTTCGCCTGGTTTGACAAGTATCTGGTACAAGGAGCCGTCCCCCTGAGCGCCGTGGCAGCAGGCGGGCGCGCCGCGGCGTCCTAGTGATTCGCGTGAACGTGGGCGTCACCCCCCTCCCTAACCCTCCCCCTCAAGGGGGGAGGGGACCCGCTCTCGCCCCCTGCAAGAGGAGGGGACCTGCTCTCTGCCCCCTCCCCCTCGACGGGGGAGGGCTGGGGTGGGGGTGACCGTGACCTCCACACCCATAGGAGCTGGAGCGCCGGCAGAGTATGAGTCCACAAGGCAGTCGGGCTCGGGGTCGCCCGACTCGATCCGACACCACGCCAAATAGGGAGGTTGATATATGTGCACGTACGTCGTTGAGAAGGCCGATATCGCGGGCAGCGGAAAGGGAGTCCAGGGCTGGTTCCCGCTCACCGGGGCGAACGTGGCCTTCGACCATCCGGCGCATGCGCCGATGGAGCACGCGCTGCTCATCGACTTCGTGAACGAGGCGCAGGGGCCGAGCGCGCGCGTCGCGGTTGAAATGAGTGCGGACTCGGCGCGAGAGCTGGTGAAAGCTATTCAGGCAGCGCTGGCAGCCGGCGAAGCGGAGCTCGGCCTCGTCGGTGCGACTGCCTGAGACGCGGCTAGCAGGTCACTTCGCATAACGTGGGCGTTTACCCCCTCCCTAACCCTCCCCCTCAATCAAGGGAGGAGGGAACCAGTTCTCTTCCCCCTCCCCCTCGACGGGGGAGGGTTGGGTGGGGGTGACCGTGATCCCGACATCCATAAGAAACTGACCCACTACCGCTCTTACCGCCTCGCCACGCGGACTTCTCCTACCATGCCGGCCGCTTCGTGACCTTCCACCGTACAGAGCAAGCGATAGCCTCCCGGGGGCGCAGCGATCTCGACCCGGCCTTTGCCGCCCACGGCGATATTGGTCGACACAACGTTTAGCTGCGGGACACTGAAGTTGTGCTCGGTGCTCCCCCGATTCTCGAGCGCGATGATCGTGCGCCTGCCGGCTTGGACCGGGACCGGACTCGGGTTGAAGCTGAAGTCCGTCATAACAACTGCGACCTCGGGATCACCCCCGCCGCAGCCCAGCAGCGGTATGGCGAAGGCCGCCAGAGCTATGGCCCGTGAGAGGCTCCGGTGTCGCGAAGGGACGCCGGCCAGCGATGTCATGATCTGCCCCACCTCGCCATATTCAAGAGCGCGTGTCTGTCCCGACCACCGCGCGCAAGTGGAGCATTCTAGGCGGGACCGAGCGAGAAAGTCGCATAGGAGTTCTCTTAACTCACCATAAGAGAACACTTATGGTCCCGTTCGGGATGAGGAAAGCCTACTCTTTATCCCAGCCCGCGAATCCCCATAGGGTGCGCGCCCCATCCGACGACGGCTTAACGGCCCTGAGCAGGAAGACGGGCACGATTTCGTAGTAGAGGGGCATCATGGGAAGATCGGCCCCCTGCTCCTGCAGTAGCTGGCGGTGCAGCGCCAACCGGTCGCGCGGATCGATCGTCTGCACCATCCGCTCCAGCAGCGCGTCCACGTTCGGGTTGCTGTACGCCATCCGGTTGCGGCCCGTCCACCGATTCGCGGCCGTTGAAATGAACCGCGACTGCGTTCGGTCCCCGTAGAACTCGTCGGGAGAGAGGTTCCCTGTGAGGAGCGTGCCGGGTGAGAGGGACTCGTACTGGCGGTCCCCTTCACGCGCAGAGGGAATGATGTCGATCTCCGGCAGGGCTCCGAGCGCCTTCCAGTACTCGCCAATGATCGTGATCTCGCGCTCCTTGCCCGCCCCCTGGTCCGCGCGCAACTGGACGTCGAACCGCTCGCCGGTTTGAGCGTGGACCAGGGCCTGCCCTGAGCTTGCCGAAGGGGCGCCGTCGCCGGCGCGCAGCCAACCTGCCTGGGTTAGCAACTGCTGCGCCCGGGAAACGTCGTACGGGAACTGTGGAATCGCAGCTTCGATCTGGGCGCGGAGCGGGTGGTTGGGTGCGATCCAGCTGTCGGCCACCGGGGCCAATCCCAGGGTCACAGCATCGGCAAAGCCCTGGCGGTCGATGGCCTGGTAGAAGGCCTGTCGGACCGCCCGCTCGGTGAGCCCGAGGCGCGGCCGTGCCACATCCGGGCGGTGCTGAATCTCGAGGTGCCGTAGTCGGCCAGTGGAGATCATTAGTACGCGGTTGCCTGTGCCCTCCCACCGAGACTTGACCTCCAGGGCTGTATCGAGCCCGACGCTGGGCGGCACTATGACATCCACGCCGCCCGCCAGGATGTTGGCGACGAGGGCATTGGAGTCGAAAATGAAACGGACGAGGACGCTGTCGAAAGGCGGACGACCGCCGAAGTACTCGTCGAAGCGGGAGAACTCCATGTCTACGCCGTGCTCCCACCGGACAAGCCGATAGGGCCCCAGTCCGACGAACTCCGTCGTGAATATCGGATTGAAGGGAAAGCTCGCCTTATCGGCGCGATAGGAGTCCTCCAGCAGGTGCCGCGGCAGCGGATCCAAGCCCGACGCGCGATCGGCGTCGACGTACGGCCGTGGCCAGTAGACGATGAAGGTGAGGGGGTCGGGCGCCTCGGCCGACTCCATCAGTGCGAGCTGGGCAGTCCATGGCGTCGACAAGTCCGGGTCCTTGTTGACGTTGAATGTGAAGAGGAGGTCGGCAGACGTGAAGGGCGTCCCATCGTGCCACCTTACGCCCGGGCGCAGTCTCCATGTCGTGTCCATGCTGCCGTCCGTGTTCAGGCGCCAGGTTCCCCTCTCCACGGAGAGCGACTCCACCGCAAGCTCCGGCTGCTGAACGCGCACGTCATTCTCCGTGACCAGGTAGGCGTGGACGATGTTCTTGATCTCACCAGCGCCGCCGCGTCCGCCGGCGCCCGTGAACCCGCCCCCGAGGTAGGGAGGCTCCCGGTTCATGGCGATTGTGAGGGACTTAGGCGCCCGCTGTGCGCCCGCCTGGTCCGCGCTCGGGCTCTCCTGTCGCCCCGGTGCCTGCGGCCCGCACGCACTCAGAACAAGCGCTGCCACCATTGTCATCGTCAGGAGGGGGGCGGCGGATCCCTGTTTCATCCCTTCCACTCCCATTCCCGTGAGTTCCACCTACTCCTGTCCCCTGTCCCCTCGTTTCATCCCTTCCACTCCCACTCCCACGAGTTCCACGGGATGCCGCTCTCTCCGACCCAGGTCTCCTTCGGCCCGCGCAGCCCGTTCGGATATGCAACGATCCTCGGCTGGAGGTGCGTGGGAGTGACGACCGCGTCCGAGGTCCACGCTCTGAATGCTTCCACGAAGAGCGGCTCACGCTCTCTGGCATCCACAGCGGAGAGCGCCCGGTTGATGTAATCGTCGACCGTGGGATTCGAGTAGCCGTTGCGGTTCTGGCCGCTCCACCGGTTCTCAGGCGTTGAGTGATTGGCACTCGTAAGGATTACGCCGTCGTAGCCAACCCACAACATCGGTCGCATGGCTGGTTACCTCCACGTCCACTCGTGGACGTTGCCGTGGATCGTGGTCTGCAAAGCCGGGACCTGGGGGCCGCGCAGCTCAGCGACGTGGACCACGACGTTCGGGCTGAAGTAGAGCGGGATGAACGGTAGCTCGTCGCTGGTGAGCCGCACGATCTGGACCATGAGCTGGTTGCGCTCGCCGCGGTCCAGCGCCCGGTTCCAGCCGTCAAACAGGCGATCGTGCTCCGCGTGACTCCAGCCCGACTTGTTCGTGCCGCTCCAGCGGTTATCGACGGTAGCGGCGCGAGAGCCGAGCATGCGATCCTCCCCCAGCGGCGGGGTCGCGGTCGTGTAATGGTTGTTCACCCGCCACGCGGGGTAGGTGGCCTTCATCTCATCCGACTGCTGCATCAACGCCGCGGGCACCAGGCGAAGCTGGGCATCGATGCCCGCTCGGCGGAGGGAGTCCACGACGATCGTCGTCTCCTGGCCTTCCTGCCCCTCGGAGACGCCCACCACCTCCGGGGCGTGCCGTCCCGTGGTTGAGCTCGTGAAGAAGCCGTCGGAGCCCTTCACCAAGCCGAGATCCGCCATCAGCTGCTCCGTCCGTCGCACGTCGTACGGGTAGCGGGCGGCGGTCCGCTCCACGGCCTCGTAGTAACTGACGATGGGAGGCGCGACGGTCTCCGCCACGATGCCCTCGCCATCGGTGATGGCATCCGCGAGCGCCTTGCGGTCGATGGCGTGCGCGGTGGCCCGGCGCAGGCGAGGGTCGAGGATCAACTGCGGGCTCGCGTATTCGGAACGGTGCTGGGCATCGAGCTTGCGCAGGTTAGTGGGCGTCATGAGGATGACGCCTCGCTCACTCCACTGCCGACGAAGCGTCGCGGTTTGCTCGAACTTGATCGCCTCGTCCAACGCGACGTGGGCGTCGCCGGCCAGCAGCCTGGCGAGGGTGACGTTGGGATCGCCGCTCCACGTCAGGCGGATACGCTCGATCTTCGGTCGACCCAGCGCGAAGCCATCGAAGGCCGTGCCCTCGAGATAGGCGCCCTGCTCCCACCGGGAGAGCCGGTACGGTCCGACTCCAACGTACTCGGTGGTCCAGTAGGGGTGGCTGCCGAAGAGCTCGGGCACGGCCTGGTCCAGGACGGGCTCGAGGATGTGCCGGGGGAGCACCTTGATCTCGGGCGTGGCGGCATCCGGGTACGGCTGTCGCCAGCGGATCACGACCGTCCCGCTATCCTGAGCGCGGATCTCGTCGATGGCGCGCTGCTCGATAGGCGAGATCGAGGAGACGGAGAGGCCCCATTGGGTGCGCGCAGCGTTCGCACGCCGCGTGAAGACAAAGTCTTCCGCGGTCAAAGGGATTCCGTCATGCCATTTCAGCCCCGATTTGAGCCGGAAGATGGTCTCCATCCGCCCGTCTGGGAACACGCGCCAGTCCTCGCTATGGAGCTGAGGTGCAGCTTCGGCCAGGACGGGAACCGGGTTGTCCCCGGCGTCGGCATTCACGAGCGCGGCGCCGAACATGGCGACCGAGATGCGGTTCCTACTGGAGGCGGTGTCGGTGAGATCGAATGGCTCGGTGCGCAGGACGACGGAGAGGGTCTTGATCGCCTCCGGGCGCGCCCCTTCAGAGCCTGCACCGGATGGATCAACCGGGCCCGGGCGGGGCCCGCAGGCGGACACCACCAGCGTGGCGAGCAGGGGAAGGTACCAGAGACCCGTCAAGCGCATGGTGTTGATCCTCCAATCGCCGGCATACGTGCCACGGCCGGCGTCCAGGTGCAGAAAGAGCCTACACCACTAGATCAGCGGTCGTCGGCTCTGACGAGCTCAGAAGGCCGATCTCGTCGAGCTGAGCCGCGAGCCAGGATCTGGCGGTCCACTGGAGCACGCGATCGCGGAAGCGCGCCAGCCTCTCCGCACGCTCGCCTTCTGGCATGTCGAGCGCCTCCCCCATGGCCCTCGCCGTCCCCTCAGTATCGAGGGGGGAGACGAGCAGGGCGCTCCCCGCGGCTTCCCCGGCAACGCCAGCGGTCTCCGACACGATGAGCACCCCTGGGCGCTTCGACACCAGGGCCCACTCCTTCGCGACCAGGTTCATGCCGTCCTGGAGCGAGTTTGCCAGGAGAACGTCGCACGCCTCCATGGCCGCCAACGCCTGGTCGCGGTCGTTGGTGTAGAACACTGTGATGGGCGGCCCACCACAATCGGCGGTGAACCGCTGGTTAATCTGCTCGATGGTCTCGTACAGCGCGTCCCGGTAGGCGCGGTAGACACTGAGGTCGGTGCGGGACGGGATCAGGAATGCCGAGAAGCGGACCCGAGCACGCAAGTCCGGCCTCAGCTCGAGCAGGCGGGCGAAAGCGAGGAATCCGAGCCGCTGGTTCTTGCTGGGGTCCAGCCGGTCTACGCGGATGATGTTCAGCTCGCCCATCCCCCTCCGGAGACGCTCTCGCGCCGCCCCGACAGCCCCCGACCGCATGGTCCGCTCCAACGCCTCCGGATCCACGCTGGCAGGGTAAGCGCGGACGGCGACCCACCTATCGTCGTCGGCCCTCACAGCACGGGCCCCGTAGTCGACCGCGGACCCAAGCAACTCCGCGCAGCAACTCATGAAAGCCTGTGCGTCGAGTGCCGTCTGCACGCCGACCACGTCGGATCCGAGCAGACCCCGCAGGATGGTCGCTCGCCAGGGAGCGGGCAGGAGCTTCATCAGCGGAGGATCGGGGAACGGAATGTGGGTGAAGTGGATGATCGGCACGCCCGGAAACGACGCTCGCAGGAGGGCGGGGAGAGGATACAGGTGGTAGTCCTGGAGAAGGAACGCCCTGGCAGCCGGGCACGACGCCTCGATCGCGGCTGCCATACGAGCGTTGGCCTCCAGATAGCCTTCCGTCCAGGCACGGTGGCGCCCGGCGTCAATACGCTCGTAACCCCCAGGACCGATGACCCGGTGCTGGAGCATCCACAGCACTTCGTTGCTGATCTCCCCGTAGTAGGCATGGTAGATGGACGCTGGAACGGGGATCGGCACGACGGTCAGCGGCCCTCCAGCCTGGTCGGCCGCGGTGGTATAGAGGCCCTCCGTCGCGAGCGCCGCATCCGGCGGCTCAGAAACACAGCAAAACCAGCGCACATCTGGGCGCTTGGCCAGGGGGGCCAGCATGCTCACGAGCCCACCGGAGGCGTTCACCGGTACCCACCGATGGCCTTGCCAGATGAAGTCTCGGGGCCCACGGTTCGAGACGATGACAAGCGGGGGTTGTGAAGCTCGAGCTAGGCTTCCCTGGGTTGGGTTCACAAGCTACCTCGAAGGTCCATCCTACCTGGCGAGATAAGCGGCGTGGTGGTCCCTCCCCCAGGGTTGGGGAGGGGGCCGATCACTAAATCGCTGGGAACCCCAGGCCGGTGACGTCGACCTGGCCCGGCTGGTCCAGCAGATTCACGTAGTAGGCCCAGCCGCCGTCTCGCCCTTCCTCCCCACCGCCACCTCCTCGCTCCGCCGAGGCGCGCGCCCTGCGCGCCCATTCTTCCTTATCCTCATCGGAAATCTCGGGCGGCTGGCCCTTCAGGCACGCAAACCAGTTGATGCGGGCGAGGGTCTCCAGAGCGATCGCTCGGCTCGTCGCCTCCTCCACGCTCCTTCCCGCGACGGCGATGCCATGGCCGTACATCAGGCAGACGTCCTTGTTGCCCATGACGTCGACGAAAGGCAGCGTCTCCTCGAGATTGTGCAGGGTTATCGATCGATCATAGACGGGGACACCTTCCGCGGCCATGCGCATGGCGCCCGGCATGTAGCCGCTGAAGATGGGCCGTAGGGTGACGCTGTTCATGGTGCAGAGGAGCACGCCCGTGGGATGCGCATGGATCACGGCGTTGACCTCGGGCCGCTTCTTGATGATCTCCGTGTGCATGTAGATCTCGCTCACCCGGCTCACCCCGGCCGTGTCGCCGATGACTTCTCCGTCGGGCCCCACACGGATAATGCTCGTGGGCTCAGCGTAGCGCAGGCCCTTGTCTACTTTCGGCCTGCCGCGGACCAGGATCTCGTTCGTGCCAGGCACCCGGACGCTGACGTGGCCCGTGGACCCGCGGACGAGCCCGTGCTGGGCCAGAATGCGGCATGACAGCGCTACCTTCTCGCGCAGCTCGGTCAGCTCATCGGTCTGCATGTTGCTTTCCCCCTCAACAGTTCACATGCTCTGAGCGCAACGACGCGCCACATGCCGTTCCGAAGCCGCCGGCGAAGATTCCGTCGTTGGGTGCGGAGTCTTCCCTCGGCCGAGCGCAGAGTGGCAGGACCTCAATCATAGCCCCTGGAGCGGCCAGGGGTTGGCCTCCGCATCCTTCCCGACCACCAGTGAGAGGCATACAATTCGCCGGAATCTCTTACCAGCGGAGAAAGGAGTCGTGACCGTGGCAAAGCTGCGACATCTCGCGCTGTACACCGCCGATCCGGAGACCACCGCCGCGTTCTACAAGACGGCGTTCGACATGGTCGAGGTCGGTCGAACCGAGTCGACGTTCGCCGAGGGAATCTTCCTGAGCGACGGGACCGTCAATGTGGCCTGCCTGCGCTACGCCTCGCCGGAGGCGGCTGCCAAGTATGGCAGCTCCTCTGAGTTCGGGTTGAGCCACATGGGGTTCTGGGTCGAGGACCTCGAGGCCGCTCGGCAGCGGCTTCATGAGCTGGGCGCCGAGCACGTGGATACCCGCGACCGCGACGCCGCCCCGACCGGATTCTTCGAGGACAAGTGGAAGGGCCCGGACGGAACCGTGATCGACATCACGGATGCTGGCTGGGTGGGAGCGACTCCACCCACGGGCTGAGGCGGCGAGGGTCGGACGGATCCCCTCCCCTCCTGAGGGGGAGGGTTAGGGAGGGGGGTAGCGCCTCAGAGCCGCTAGCGGGTGGATTATGTCGAGGCCGGGCCGCGCCTCCTTCTGATCCCGGGCCGCCGCGGGGTCGCCGAGCGCCGGCCGTCCGAGCCCGGGGATGCGACCACGGCCCCGGCCGCGGGCCCCGTGTATCCGATCGGCCCTTTTTGCTCCCGCAGCCAGGCAATGAAGCGCACCAGATTGTCCACCATGTGCTCGTGGAAGCGACGTCCCTTCTCGGGAGCTGAGCGGCTCGAGTCAGAGAGCGAGCCGTTGGGCGCCATGGCGGCCTGGTCGTAGCTGCTCCAGGGGATCTCGATCGTCTCGCCGTGCACGCCGAAGAGGTCGGTGACGCCGAACTCCGAGAGCGCGGTTCGCAAGTCTGCGCCCTGGGTGGGGAAGCGGTCGGGCCGAACATGGGGAGGGAAGCGATACCAGACCTGCGACAGCTCCAGCTCGCCGCCGTGGTGCTCGGGCGCCTCCTTCACTTCACGCGCGATGGTGCGGCCGAGATGAAGGGGGTCCACGACGGCGATGAGCACGTGGGGCAGCTCAGCCTCGTGAAGCGACTTGGCGGCGGTGATGAGGGGCGGCAAGTTGGAGCCCTTGTGGCCGTTGATGAGGATGATCTTGTGGAAGCCGTGGCGGGCCAGGCTGCGGCAGATGTCCCGCGTTAGCTCCAGGAGCGTCTCCGCGCGGATAGCGATGGTGCCCGGCAGCGCCATGTGGTGGCTGGACTCGCCATACCAGACGGGCGGCGCCACGAGCACACCCGCCCGCTTCGCCGCGTCCTCCGCCAGCCCGATAGCCACGTACGTGTCGGTCCCCAACACGCCCGCCGGCCCGTGCTGCTCCGTGCTGCCGATGGGCACGATGGCGATGTCGTCCCGCGCGAGGTACTGCGCGACCTCCTCCCAGGTGAGCTCGTGGATCCAGACAGAGGGAAGATCAACTGAGGAGTCTGGCATGGCGGCCTCCGGCGACGCGGATGCGGGTTCTAGCGGCACTCTGGCGATTCTGTCCTGATCGGATGAACCGTTTTCTAGGGCTCGTCCGGTCTTGCGCTGGGCGCATTATCCCACCGCGCCGACCAATTGATTAGCCGAGTCATTACTACTGGGCCAGTTCCTACGGGCATGACCTTTTTCGTCCGGTGGGGAGGGCTTGTCCCCTCCCGCCTCGCGCCCGCGCAGAGCGCTTGCGCGGCGGGGGACAAGCCCCCGCCCTACCGGAACGACGCAACCGACGCAATGGCGATATCCATAAGAAGTAACCCACTAGAGGCAAGGTTACTGCTGGCGCCCGTCACCGAGTCGACGCAGGATATGGAGCTAGAGCCGGGGCGTGAGTCGAATCGGGCCATCGGGATGATGAAGGCTTGCATCGCGGTTAGAAGTACGGCTTGAGGACCCGATCGAGATCCACCGCCGCTATCGCCTCCTCAGGCACCTGCGCGCGCGGGGGGAACTGCGCTGGTGGTAGAGGCTTCGTGGCGTCGAGGATCATGGCCGCCATCATGCGCTCTTTCTTGGTGCCATCCGGGAAGTATTCCCACTGGGTCGGGATGAGGCCGCCAGGGCCAGACCAGTTGGGAATGACGTGCAGATCGCGGTCGGCGCTGAAGCGCGTGCCCACCGCCCACATGACTTCGTGGTCGTTGTAAACGTCGATGTCGTCGTCCACGAGCACCACCATGTTGAGGTTCTCGGGCTCCGTCAGGAGCGCCTGCATCGCGGCCTTCTTCGCTTCGGCCTCCTGCTGCTTGTGGAAGGAGATGTAGCAGTGCATGCGGACGTGGGCTGGCACGTTGACCGCTTTGAGGCCCGGCACCACTTGCTTGACACGGCGGTAGATGCTGCCCATGCGGGGCAGGCTGCCCAGCACCTGGTGCTCACGATGGCCCGCGAAGATGTCGTAGAAGATGGCATCTCTTCGCATGGTGATAGCCAGGACCTTGACTACGGGCTTGGGGCCCTGCTCGGTGTACATCCCGGGCCACTCGGCGAACGGCCCCTCCTGCTCCCGTACGCCGGGTTCGATCACCCCCTCGATGACGATCTCTGACCGCGCCGGCACGAGGAGGTCGGAGGTCTGGCACCGCACAAGCTCGAGCGGCTCGTCGAGCAGCGCGCCAGCCTCCTCGTACTCGCCGCCGATGCCAGGGATGCGGGAGATGGACCCCATCACGGCAGCCGGGTGGTGCCCGATGCAGATCGCCACGGGCATTGGCTGATTCATCCTCTCGTAAGCCTGGTGGATGTACCCGCCGTGGTGGCTGCCCATGAACCACACGCCGAGGCGGTCCGGGCCGTGGACCTGGTGCCGGTAGAGGCCAACGTTGAGCGCGCCGCTCTCGGGGTCGCGCGCCACGAGGCAGGCTCCCGTGAGATAGGGGCCCCCGTCGAGGGCGTTGTGGGTGGGGATCGGGAGTCGGGTTAGATCCGCGTCAGGCCCAGTCCACACCACTTCTTTGACGGGGCCGGTATCGACGACGACGGGCGGGACGGGGTGCGCCTGCCGCTCGGCGTAGGTCGGAACCATTTCCTGGACCGTCGTTCCCAGCGCGATGGCCAGCCGATCGTAGGTGGCCGTCAGGTTGACGATGGCCGGCAGCTCGGTATCGCCGACACTCTTGAAGTAGAGCGCAGGGAAGCGCCCCTGGCGCTCGAGCGCGGCGGCCCCGGCGGTGATGCCGAACCGCGGGTCAACCTCGTCGACGATCGTCTTGAGCTCGTCCGGCCGCTGCTCCGCCACCTCGGCGATGAACGAGCGCAGATCCTTCGGCACAGTGTCCTCCATTTGTCGTCACGTGTTGGCCGCCATTGTAGACGAGCCGCTTTTCAGCGCACCGTGGCGAAGGGCTCGGGCGACCCTACGGGCTGTGAGGGCGTTGGCGAAAGATGCGGTATCCAGGACTCAGACGCCGAATCCGCGGACCGATCTGGCCCGGGCGTGCTCAGCTCCACCCCTCGCGGAGCCGGCGAACGTACTCATCGGGGTGCGCGCCAGCCCGGAGCTTTTCGCCCTGGCCGCGCAGCCCAAGAATGGGGTCCAACTCGGGGCGGCCAGCTTCGCCGGCCCGAGCGAGGTCCCATATAAGCACGCCGGGAAGGGCCGCGAGCGCAGCCGCATACGCGGTGCCGGGAACTATCCGGGAGATCGCCTGCACTATGGCGATCTCGACGTCCGTGTAGATAGGCTCCAGGCATTCGAGCACTTCCAGGCCCGTGCGAGAAAAGGTGGAGAGATACGCGCTGTGAAGATGGACATAGTTACGGATGAACGCCCGACTGCCGTCCGCGGCCCCAAAGGCCGCATGCCCACTCAACGCCACCACTAATGGGTGGACATCGGACAACACGACCCGGCCGCCACGGCGGACGACCCGGGCGAGCTCCCCGACGGGCACGTGGAGAGAGGGGCAATGGGTGAGGGCTAGGGCGCAGACCACCAGGTCGAAGCTCGCCGTTTCGAACGGCAGCGACTCCAGCGATCCCAGCACGAAAGGGACCGCAGGGTGCTTCGCCCGCGCCGCATCCAGCATCTCGGGGCTGGAATCCAGCCCGACGACGCGGTGCCCCCGATTCTGGAGGAAGCCAATGTGGCGCCCGGTCCCGCTGGCTGCATCCAGAGCATGGCCAGCCGGGGCTGTTTCGAGGAGCGGATAAATAGAGCGCTGCTCCATCGAAATGATCGGATTCGGCCGACTGTCGTAAGTTGTGCTCCACGCCGCGTAGCCGGCGCGCACGTCCACCTCGGGGATCTCCACGGTCTCGTTCAGCCCGGTTGCGCCAGCCGTGCCAAGCAGCTCGGCGATCTCGCGAATCCGGGCGTCGATCGCCTTCTCATCGCCGACGAGCCATTGTCGCAGGAGGGCCAGGCCCTGCAGTCCGAGAGCGAGCTGGATGGGTCGGCGCCGCGTCACGCGGATCTCCCCGTCACGATGTCTCTGCCGCGCTGCTCGGCTCGGTCCCGATGTACAGCCCGCGGCCCATGAGCCCCTCGGGGTCATGGGTCACCTCCAGGCCCGCGCCGCGGAACGCGTCCATGTAGTCGTCGTGGGTAAAGAGGCCCATCTCGTGGCGCTCGGTGAAGTACTCGATACCGGCTGGAGTGCCGACGAGGTAGTTGAAGTCCATGATCCACAGGTGGTCGCGTATTTCGCTCCTGTTCATGCGGGCAACTTTGAGATCCGGCTCGTTCACGTAGCTTGCATCGATGCGGTCAGGCCGGAATCGATCGGGCGTAATCCACGGCTCGACGATCACCACGCCGCCGGGCGCGACGTGGCGGCTGAACGCTTGCAGCGCTTGCTGAAGCTTCGGCACCGTTCTGGCGTACCCGATCGCGCTGAATAGGCAGGTCACGACGTCGAAGCGCCTGCCCAGGTCGAAATCACACATGTCGGCCTGGTGAAGCTGGACATGCGGCAGGCGATCCCGGGCGACCGCCAGCAGATCTCGGTCCAGGTCGAGGCCCTCTACCTGGTAGCGCTCGGCCAGCAGCTCCAGGTGCTTACCGGTGCCGCAGGCGACGTCGAGCAGGGCGTTGCCCGCCGAGCGCTTGTGCGCACCGATGATCGCGTGGAGCCGCTCCACTTCGTCGGCGTAGTTCTTCCACGCGCAAATCGCGTCGTAGAGATCGGCGGAGCGGGTGAACATCTCCAGGCCGGTAGTTGTCAGGCGCCTTCGAGGGCCGCCCCGTAAACCCGGAGGGGCTCGAACTCGTAGATGATCCGCTGCTGCGCCGCCATGTTCTGGAGGAACGCGTCGACGTCCTCGGGCTCCCGGCCGATGGCGCGCTGCAAGGTAAGGGCCTTCTGCGGAGCATCGGGCCCGTCATGAATGGTGACCATCGCCTCAATGCCCAGCCAGAGCCGATCTCTGGACGAGAAGAAGCAGAGCGTGGCATGCGGGTTCGCCCGTAAGTGCTTCGTTCGCACCCGAGCCTGGTTGCCCGAGCTCCAGATCTTGCCGTCAACCATCCCGGCGGACACGCGCGCAACGTGCGCCGTCCCGCTGGCCCGCACCGTGACCATGATTGCTGAGTGGTTGCCTCTCAGGAACGTCGCCATATGCTCGGTGATTTCGACCATCTTATCCTCCCGCTATGGTGAGTCTCGGGGCGCAACGCCCAGCTTATATCTTGAACTCCACCAGCGTGGGCTCGGCGAAAAGCTCCTCGACAGCGATTGGCTTCGGAATGAGCCCCTGCTCCACGTGATACGTCACCATTGCCTCCAGCGTCTTGCGATTGCGCTCCACGCCATACGGCCAGAGGTCCGGCCCGAAGATGTCGCGCTCGCGCTCAACCTCCGGGACCAGCCACGGCAGCGAGCACACCAGGGCGTTCGGCTCGAGCAGCGCGCGGATGGCCTCGTCCTTGGCCTGGCAGAACGCCTTGTACAGACTCTCGGCGACCCAGCGGTGCTCTCGGTAGATGTCCTCGCGGATCACGACGAAGTGCATGATGGGGAACAGGCCTGTCCGGCGGTAGTAGTCCTCCTCGACCTGGCGATAGTCGGGGAACAGACGGCGCACGGCGGGTGAGCCCTCGGCGAACGGGCGCGGCATGCGGGGGGCCATCATCGCGTCGATGGCCCCGCTGGCGATCATGGAGTTCAGCGTCTCCGTTGGCGGGATGGGCTCGATGGCGATCTCCGTGGGCAATTCGATGCGGGCCCGCTCCTGCCTGCCCGGCTGCTCCTCGCCCCCCACCATCCAGCGGATCTGGCTCGGGAGCACCCCGTAGTCATGCTGGAGGAAGGCCCGCACCCAGGCCAGGGCAGTGAGGCCATACTCGGGCACACCCACCCGCCGCCCTACGAGGTCCTCAGGCCGACGGATGCCGCTCTCCGCGTGCACGTAGATGGCCGAGTGGCGGAAGGTGCGCGACAGGAACACGGGAATGGCGATGAAGCGCGGGTCCGGCCGCGAGCGCTCCGCCAGATAGGCTGTGCCCGACATCTCTGACGCGTCGAACTCCAGGTGGCGCGTCATGCGCCAGAAGGTCTCCTCGACGGCCAGCGGTATGAAGTTGAGGTCGATGCCCTCGGCGCGGATCGTCCCGTCGATCAGGGCGCGGGTCCGGTCGTAGTCGGCCGCCGCCAGCGTGATGGGGAGGAGCGCCACTACGCTCTCTCTCCCGAAGGGGGCGAGGGTAAGCGGGTGGGCTCCCTCTCCCTCTGGGAGAGGGGTGAGGTGAGGGCGCCCTCACCCGTCCTCGCCCGCCCGGGGCGGGCTCCGCCGGCCTCTCCCAGAGGGAGAGGCGAATCTTTCAGGTGATCGTACTTCGCCCGCTCGTACCCCTCGTCGACGTAACTGGGAACCTCGGGCCGCGGCCGCCCCAGCATGATCTGGAGGTAGACGTCCTTGCCGCTGTTGTTCTGATAACCGTGGACTACGTCTGCAGGGTTGAACACCATGTCCCAGCGGGCCAGGGTCTGCTCGACCCGCTCGTCGCCCTCGCACCAGAAGCAGGTCAGCTCGCCCTCCAGTACGAAGAAGACCTCCTCGACCTCGTGAGTGTGGGGCGGGTTGCCCTGCCCGGGGGGAATCAACATCACGCTCACGGTGAAGTTGCCCGGTGGAATGGCGTTGGGATCGCCGTACTTCCCGGACGCGCCGGCTCCCACGTAACGATGCTGCGCCCGATGGTAGCCCAGGATCTTTGCCTCCTCGAATGCCTCCCAGTCAGGCACGCGGTCCGCGAAACGGGCTACCCATCGGCCCATCCGCACCTCGAGCGTTCCGGTCTCGGGCGACGCCGTCATACCCCACCCCCCGCCCTTACGCTTTCCAGATCGGCCAGCCTCCTGGCGGCGAGCTGGATCGCGATCACGATGTTGTGATAGCCAGTACAGCGGCACAGGTTGCCGCTGATGCCCTCCCGGATCTCCCGCTCACTCGGATTGGGATTCTCCCTGAGCAGAGCCAGCGCCGTGAGCAGCATGCCCGGCGTGCAGAAGCCACACTGCAACCCGTGCGCGTCCGAGAACGCCTCCTGGATCGGGTGCAGCTCCGTCTCGTTGGGCGCGAGTCCCTCGACGGTCGTGAGCTGCGCTCCATCGGCCTGGACCGCGAAGATCAGGCACGAGCGGACCGGCTCCCCATCCCACAGGACCGTGCAGGCGCCGCACACGCCGTGCTCGCACCCGACGTGTGTTCCGGTCAAGCCGAGGTCGTCGCGGATGAAGTCTGATAGGAGGAGGCGAGGCTCGACCTCCCCACTGTACTCGCGTTCGTTGATCTTCAGGTGGACGCTCCTCGTCGTGGTCACGCCCTCACCCCCGCCCTCTCCCAGAGGGAGAGGGGGCAGTGCGATGCACGCTCCTCGTGGTCCACGCCCTCACCCCAACCCTCTCCCAGAGGGAGAGGGGGCAGGGCCAGCCTCCACGGCGCGTGCCAGGGCCGCCGCCAGGGCGCGCCGAGCCAGGACGGACGCCACTTCTCGTCGATACCCGGCATCGGCGTGGATGTCCGAGTCGGGCTCCAACTCCTCGGCCGCCTGGGCGCCGGCCTCCCGAAAGATCCGCTCGTCGGGGCGCTCTCCGACGAGCAGCGTCTCGGCGCGGCGGGCGCGCAGCGGCGTCGGGCCGGCCCCGGCGAAGGCCAGCCGCGCCGTGCTGACGACTCCGTCGTCCAGCGTGAGGCGCGCGGCGACGCCGACGAGCGCGAAGTCGCCATGGCGACGGGTCAGCTCCTGGTATGCCCAGCCGGTCCGTAGCGGCGGCGGCGCCAGGCGCACCTCTCCCAGCAGCTCGTCTGGCTCCACCGCGGTTGTGAAGTAGGAGATGAAAAACTCGTCAGCGGGCACCGTTCGCTCGCCCCCAAGTCGGCGGATGACGACCTCCGCGTCGAGGGCCAGCATGGTCGCCGGCAGCTCAGCAGCGGGATCGGCGTGCGCAAGACTGCCGCCCACCGTGCCGCGATTGCGGATGTGGACGTGCCCGATAAGGCCCACTGCCTCGTGCAGGAGCGGCCAACGCTCCCGCACCAGCGGCGACCGCTCTACGAGCCGCTGGCGCACCATCGCCCCGATCCGGAGGGTGCCGTCCGGCTCCTCGCGCACATAGCTCAGCTCGCCGACGCGGTTCAGGTCGATGAGATGCGCGGGGCGTGCGAGGCGGAAGTTCATCATGGGCACGAGGCTCTGGCCGCCGGCCAGCGGCTTCGCCTCGTCCCCCAGCTCAGCGAGAAGCTGGAGAACCTCTTCGACGGTCGTCGGCTCGTGGTAGGCGAAGGAAGCAGGCTTCATTGCAGGCGACAGTATAGTAGCGCGCAACGCCTCGTTGAACGGGAGGGCGCCACGATCGCGGTCGAGATCATGAACGAGCTGTGTGACGGATGCGCGAAGTGATGCCTGAGCACGGACAGACGGGCAGGTACATCGGCCAGAGCGTCCGGCGGCGAGAGGACCCGCGCCTGCTTCGCGGCTCCGGCCTGTTCGTCGCCGACGTTCGCCTACCGGGCTTGACGCATGCAGCGTTCCTGCGCAGCCCGCATGCACACGCGCGCATCGTGAGGGTCGATGTGAGCGGTGCGCTGGGCCAGCCAGGGGTGCTCGCCGCCATCAGCTTCGCCGACCTCGGCCCCGACCCGGTGAAGCTCCCGATGCTCGTGCCCCACCGCGCGCTGCGCCCCCAGATGCCGTATCCGCTCGCCGCCGACCGCGTCCGCTACGTTGGCGAGCCCGTGGCCGCAGTCGTCGCTGAGGATCCGTACCTGGCAGAAGACGCGCTCGAGGCGATCGTGGTCGAGTACGAGGAGCTGCCCGCCCTCGTCGACGCCGAGGCGGCGCTGGCGCCAGGCGCTCCCCTGCTGCACGATGGAGCCGAGGACAACCTGGCGGCCGCGGTAACCCACACGGTGGGCGACCCGGACCGCGCCTTCGCAGAGGCGGACGTGGTGATCGACTTCATGTTCCGCTTCGGGCGCCTCAGCGGGCAGCCGCTCGAGACGCGGGGTATTGTCGCCAGCTACGAGCCCGCCAAACTCGGCGAGAGCCTGACTGTCTGGAGCTCCACCCAGGCGCCGCACACCGCGCGCCGCGTCCTGGCCGACATGCTGGGTCTCCCCCAGCACGCCATCCGCGTCATCGCGCCGGACGTCGGCGGCGGCTTCGGCGTGAAAAACCGTTTTTACGCCGAAGAGTTCGTCGTGCCCTTCCTTGCCCTGCGGCTGGGTCGTCCCGTTCGCTGGGTCGAAGACCGGCGAGAGGACTTCCTCACGACCTACCAGGCGCGCGAGCAGGTCCACTACCTCCAGGTGGCGGCGCGTCGCGATGGCACAGTCCTGGCGATCCGCGATCGCTACGTGGTGGACAACGGGGCATACTCGCCATTCGGGCTCGTGGTCCCGTTCAACGCGGCAACGACCCTCCCCGGGCCCTACCGACTCCCCAACTACCGCGCCGAGATGCAGGCCGCGTACACCAACAAGGCGCCGATGGCTCCCTACCGCGCCGCGGGCCGACCACCGGCTGTGTTTGCCATGGAGCGCGCGCTGGACCTGGTGGCGCGCAGGCTCGACATGGACCCCGAGGAGGTGCGCTTCCGCAACTTCGTCCAGCCCGACGAGTTCCCCTATCACCTGGGTCTACTGGACCGGGACGGCACGGAGATCTGCTACGACAGCGGCGACTATCCGACCTGTTTGCGGAACGCGCTCGACCTGATAGACGTCGCCGCCTTTCGCGACGAGCAGAAGGCAGCACGGGGGAACGACCGCTATCTCGGTCTCGGAATCGGATGTTACGTCGAGTCGACCGGGCGGGGACCGTTCGAGGGAGCCACTGTCCGTGTCGAGCCATCGGGGCAAGTGCTGGTCCTGACGGGAGCGGCACCCCAGGGGCAATCGCACGAGACGACCCTCGCCCAGGTGTGCGCCGATCGCCTCGGCGTCGATCTAGACGACGTCGTGGTCATCACGGGTGATACCGACGGTATCGCGCTCGGCGTCGGGACGTATGCGAGCCGGACAGCGGTCGTGGCAGGCAACGCGGTGAGCGGCGCCGCTCGGGCAGTGCGGCAGAAGGCGCTCGATGTTGCCGCGCAGCTCCTCGAAGTCAGCGCCGACGACCTGGAGCTTGACCGCGGGGCGATCCGCGTGCGCGGCGTACCAGATCGCCAGGTCACGCTGGCCCACGTCGCGCAAACGGTTTGCTCGCCGCCACCAGCCTTCACCTTTCCCGAAGGGCTCGAGCCGGGGCTGGAGGCGACGCACTACTTCCACCCCGTCGCCAACACCTATGCCAACGGCGTCCACGTCGCCATCGTCGAGGTCGACGCGGAGACTGGGATTGTCCGCATCCTGCGCTACGCTGTCGTGCACGACTGCGGAACGGTGATCAATCCCACGGTCGTGGACGGCCAGGTGCACGGCGGCGTGGCGCAGGGCATCGGCAACGCCCTGTACGAGCAGATGGTGTACGACGACGCCGGCCAGCCCATCACCACGAACTACATGCACTACCTGACGCCGACGGCCATGGAAGTCCCCAGCATCCAGGTGGGTCACGTCCAGACGCCATCGCCCTTGAACCCCGAGGGTATCAAGGGTGCAGGCGAAGGCGGGACCATGCCCGTGCCGGCCGCGATCGCCAACGCCATCGACGACGCCCTTGCGCCGCTCAGCGTCGTCGTGGACCGCGCCATGATCAGCCCGCCATACTTGCTCAGCCTCATCCGCCGAGCGAGGACTGAGGACTGAGGACTGAGGGCTGAGACTGAGGACTGAGGACTGAGGACTGGGGACTGAGGACTGAAGTGGCCGCGACACGGGGCGAGACCTTTCTCCGCGTCTCCGTGTCCCGGCGTCGTCGCTCGCAAGGCCCCAGCAGGCTGCTGAACAAGGCTGGGTTCCGCTCGTGGTGAGCCTGTCCCTCGGCAAGCTCGGGATGAGCGGACCGCTCATGGTGAGCCTGTCGAACCACAAGCTCAGGGTGAGCGGGGTTTTCAGCAGCCTGTGAGGACTCACGACGGAGGAGGTTGGGCGGGGCTCTGGAGTCCGGTGGCAAGCCGGCGCTTGCGCCCCCGCAGCTCAGGAGGCATCCATGCAGATCCGCCCGGCGACCGACGCGGACCTCCCCCGGCTGACGGAGCTGC
Source organism: uncultured Chloroflexota bacterium (assembly GCA_964417895.1). Classification (GTDB taxonomy): domain Bacteria; phylum Chloroflexota; class UBA6077; order UBA6077; family SHYK01; genus CAYQJS01. The sequence goes on from CAYQJS010000033.1 coordinate 25,771, forward strand.
TGTTTCAGCTGTCCCAGCTGGGGGAGCTACCCGAGGACCGGCCGCATCCCCCCGGCGCGGCCGAGCTGGAGGGCCTTCAGCGGCTGATGTCCGATCCCCGATCCGCCTGCTATGTGCTGGAAGTGGATGGCCACGTCGAGGGGACCCTCACCCTGTACATCCTTCCCAACCTCTCGCACGGAGGCCGGCCCTTCGCCATCGTCGAGTCCGTGGTTGTGGACGAACGAGCGCAGGGCTCCGGCTACGGCCGGCTGCTCATGGAGCGAGCTGAGGTGTTCGCACGCGCGGCCGGCTGCTACAAGATCGCGCTCACCAGCAATCGAAAGCGCGCCGATGCTCATCGGTTCTATGAGCGCCTCGGCTACGCGCCGACACACCAGGGGTTCACGAAGTACTTCGACAGGGAGCCGACCTGACCACATTCCCGAGCAGTCTCGGCGGACTCCCGGTCAAGGGCCGCCGCCGTAGACCCGGCGGATCGCCTCTCGCCAATGCGCCTCGGGCGCCAGACGAACAGCCTCCGCAAGGCCTTCATTCACCAGCAGCAGCATTAGAAGATCGCGCCTCTCCTCGTGATAGCCCGGTCCGTCGATCAGATAGCCTTCGATCAATTCGACCTTTTCTGGTGTGAAGGCCTCGTATTGATCGATGTTGATCGGTCGAGGCTCGATGTCCGGTACGAGTCGCGGAGGCACGGGCTGCATTCGCTCCCCCCAGCAACAAGGCCCGCCGCGTCCAAATGGGCCACCCACCCGTGGCACCGGCCAAATCGCCCCGTCAATCGGGATAGCGTCGGACCAGCGGGATGCCTTATACATGATCGGGGCCAAAGGGCCCTATCCAGATAACACTACATCTCGGGAGGTTCGCGCTATGGCCGTCGTCATGATCATGGAATGGGAAGGGTTCACTCTCGATCAGTACGACCAGACCGCAAAGGTTTTGGACAGGGAGAGCGATTGGCCGTTGGGCCTTATGCACCACGTGGCCGCGTCCGACGGCAGCAAAATCCGCATAACAGACGTGTGGGACTCGGCAGAGCATTTCCAGCAGTTCGTCGAGCAACGCCTCATGCCGGCAGTGAAGCAGATCGGCGCTCAGGGTGAGCCGAAGGTGGAAATCTACCCTGCCCACGCAATCTTGACGCCGGGCTAGACGCCGAAAGGGGTAACGGTTGTTGCACCTACACCCGGACCGGCCTGATCCCTATTCACGTCCGGGCATCTTCAGACGGTCGCGAGATACTGCCAGAACAAGGACACGGCCGCACTCCCTTCGCCGGCCGCGGCCGCCACGCCTTGCTTCATCCCCTTGCGGACGTCGCCGGCGGCGAATATGCCGGGCACACTCGTCTCCAGCGGGAGCGGGTCTCGTTGGAGCAGCCAGTTCGGCGGGCGTTTGCCGTCTTGCATCAGGTCGAGTCCGGTGAGGATGTGCCCGCTCGCGGCGCGGTGCACCATGTCGCCGACGAAGTCGCTCTGCGGCTTCTGCCCGATAAAGATGAAGGCCGCGGCAGACGGCAGAGAGCTGTTCTCCCCGCTCTGGTTATTCTTCACGATGACTTCGGACATCTGCTGATTGTCGCCGTGAACCTCGACGAGCTCGGTGTTGAACAGCAGCTCGATCCTCTCGTTGGACCGGATGGCCGCGTCCAAGTAGGCTGACCAGGCCGGCTCGGAGCCGCGAATCAGGACCCTGACCTTGGCCGCGTACTTGGTCAGGAACAACATCGCCTGGGCCGCGGAATTGGCGGCGCCGACCACCACGACTTCCTGATCCCTGTAGTTGGCGGCTTCAATGTGGGCCGTGCCGTAGTAGACCCCGGCTCCGTTCCACCGCTCAATGTCCGGCAGGTCCAAGGTGCGGAACCACGCGCCGGTGGCGATGAGCACGACCTTCGACACGACCTCAGAGCTATCGCTCAACGTGACGATCTTGGTATTGCAGTCCGAGCGAATACCGGTGACTGTCTGCGCGGTGAGAATCTCGGTGCCAAAGCGCCGCGCTTGCGTGACGGCACGGCGAGTCAAGTCGCCGCCTGAGATTCCGCTTGGAAAGCCCAGGAAGTTCTCGATCCTGGGGCTCGTACCCGCCTGGCCACCGGGCGCCTGGCGCTCGATCAAAAGCACGCTCAAACCGTCGGCGCTGGCATACACAGCGGCCGATAGGCCCGCGGGGCCGCTGCCGATGATGATGACGTCGTAGAACGGGTTCTCGGCCCGGGTGCGCAAGCCAGCCCGCTCCGCCACTTGCTCCGAAGTTGGCTGCACCAGGACGCCGCCGTCCGGAAAGACCAGCAGGGGGATCTTCGTCTTACCGGCCGTCGCTGATTCCAATAGCCGGCGCGCCTCTTCGTCGCGCTCGATGTCCATCCACCGATACGGGATGGAGCTGCGGGCCAGGAAGTCCTTGACCTCGTGAGATGCGGACGACCACATGGCGCCCACGACACGGATACCCTCGAACGGCAGTTGAACGTTGGTTCGCCACTCATCCAGCAGAGCGTCCAGCACGGGATAGAGATGCTCCTGCGGCGGATCCCACGGTTTCGTCAAGTAATAGTCGAGGCCCACCCTGTTGATGGCGTTGATCGCGGCTTCCGTGTCTGCGTATGCGGTGAGGAGAACTTTGCGCGCATCGGGAAAGATCGCAGCGGCCCGTTCGAGGAGCTCCAATCCGGTCATCTGCGGCATACGCTGATCCACAACGAACAGGGCAACGGTCTCACCGCGCTGCTTGAGCTGCTGAAGGATGTCGAGGGCCAAACCGCCGGATTCGGCCGTCAACACGCGATAGTCGCGGCCATACTTCTGGCGCAGATCTCGCTCGACAGAGTTCAGGACTGGGCGGTCGTCATCCACTGCGATGATGCTTACTCTTGCCACCGTTATCCCTCGTCCCAGCCGAGCTTTGAAGTCCTGTTGCCGATCGCGCCGCGGATGCATGAGCGGCCGAAGATGCTTTTCACGAGCCCCGCGTTACCGATGTCTCACGGAGCCGCGGCCAGCGCGGCGCTCGTTGCACGGCCAAGCCCGAGCCGAACCCGGAAGCGGGTGTCCCCAGGCTCGGAGCGGAGGTCGATCTCGCCGCCGCACCGATCCACGACGATGCGGCGCGCCACGTCGAGCCCCAGCCCGGTGCCCTTACCCACCTCCTTGGTGGTGAAGAATGGATCAAAGATCCGCGACTGCAGTTCCAGGGGTATGCCCGGACCATTGTCCCCGACCTCGACCACGATATGATCGCCGTCGCGAAAGGTCCGAATGCGCACCTCACCCTCCGGGCCGGCGGCGTCGATCGCATTGTCGATCAGGTTGGTCCACACCTGGTTCAGCTCACCAGCCAGTACGACGACCCGCGGCAGGCTCCTGTCGAAGTCGCGGACGAGGCGAGTCCCGTCCTTCAGCTTGTGCGCGAGAATTCGGAGCGTGCTTTCGATCCCGTCGTGGATGTCCACCTCTTGCTCAGGAGCGCGGTCCATGTACGAGTACTCTTTCACCGCGCCCACCAGGTCGGAGATGCTCCGAGCGCTGCTGGCGACGGTCTCGACCAGCTCATCGGCGGTCCGCGACTGGCTCACCCATGCCAGCGCGTCGGCGATGGCCTCGGCCGGAAGATCGCTCACCAGCTCGCTAAGGCGGTCTTCGTCCATGCCGGCGGCAATCAGCCCGGGCGCGATCTGCCACGCGTTCGCCACGCCACGTGCGCTCAGCCAAGAAGCGACCGCGTCCTCCCGGTCGGCCCGATCGAGGGGACCCAGCTCCACCTGTGGTCCCTCAGCCCGAACTCCGTGCCGGGCGTCGTGAAGTCGGGCCCAACCGGTCTCGCCCAGCCCGTGCTGCGCGAGGCGCATCGCTAGCGCCTCGATCTCCTCCAGCTGCTCGCGCATCTGAGCCGACGCTCGTTGTGCCGCGGCGGCCGGGTTGTTCAGCTCGTGGGCGAGTCCGGCGGATAGCTTGCCAAGCGCAGCCATCTTTTCGAGATAGCGCGCAACTCGCTCACGCTCGAGCTCCGCGTTCCGCTGCTCGAGCTGCTCGGAACGCACGCGCTCGGTGACATCCCGAAAGAAGGAATGCGTCGCGATGACTCGTCCATCGACGACCCGAGACGTCGCGTTTCCCTCGACGGGGACAGCATGACCGTCCTTGCTGATGAATGTTGCCTGCACATCGTCGATCGCTTCTCCGCCCGCCGCTTGTCTGAATACCTGCTGACAGTGGTCAAGTGAATCCGGGTGGATGATGTCCCACAGCTTGAGATGCTCGACTTCCTCCGGCATATAGCCGAGCTTTCTGAGCCAGGCGGCGTTGACGAACTCAAAGCTGCCGTCGGGGCGGCAGCTCTGGATCATGTCGGACGCGTTCTCGATGACCGCGCGGTAGCGCTCCTCGCTCTCTCGCAGGCGGCCCTCAACGCTCTCCCCCGGGAGTGACATTGGATCCTCCAACTCCAAGAACCAACAGAGCTTGCCCGGGAAGGATGAAAACGCGAGGGCGCCCTCACCCTAACCCTCTCCCAGAGGGCGAGGGGATTCTCAGAACAATGCCAGTCTTGGGCGGACCCTACCGTGCCTGCAGGCTAACCTCGGGCAGCAGCTCGAGGAAGCCCGCGCCGCGCCTCTCGATCATCTCCTTGAGCGATTCCGAGAGATGCGTGTCGATCATCCCCTGGCTTGCGTCCCTCACCACGCCCAGAGGATCCTCGCCTCGCTGAACCTTGGCGATTTCGCGCTTCATCGTCTCGCGCAGCAACACGATGCCACGGTCGGTCGTGGCCAAGCGCTCGACGGTGCGATCGGCGATGGGCCCCTGCGTCTCCCAGGCCATGTGGTCCTGGGCCAGCGTCAGGTCCATCCGCATGCGCATGAACGGGTGGAGGCCATCGGCTGGCGTCTTGAAGGGCTCCAGATATGCGACCTCGGGGTCCTCGTCCCACGGCGAGCCGTTCGTGTGCCCGTTGCCGGCGTACTCATTGGGGACAAAGCGCACGAAGAAGATGTTGGTGTGCGTGTCGTCCATGGGCACGCGGATCTGGGTGCAGTTGGAGACGCGCAGGATGTTGGGGAAGATCACGGGGTGCTGGTCGACCAACCCTGTCTTGTAGGTCCGCTGCTTGATGAGGCCGTACGCCACCTCATAGAAATCGAACCTCTCCACCTCGTCGGTGAGCCCGCGCGTCGTGTTTTCCGCCCGCCGGCCACCGCTGTCCTGGTGGAGGATTTGCAGGTGGGCTGGGTCCATCGAGTTCTCCATGGCCTGGAACCAGTTGCAGTCCAACCGTGGGTACACGTCCACCTTGCGAACGCCGTCCTGGCGCACCCACACGTCGTATTTCGGCATCTCGGGTGCGGGTTGCGGCCCCATGTATGCCCAGTAGAGGCCAACAAACTTCTGGACCGGGTAGGCCTTGATCTTCACGGTGAGGTAGAAATTGCTGTCCGCGGGCTCGGCTGGCGTCTCCAGGCAGTTCCCCTTGGTGTCGTAGAGCCAGCCGTGATACGCACAGGCGATGCCCCGCTCCTCGACGCGACCATAGAGCAGCGATGCGCTGCGGTGCATGCAGTGATCCGCTATGAGGCCCGTGTGCCCGCTCTTGTCCAGGAACAGCACGAGATCCTCGCCCAGGACACGCACGAATTTCGTGGGGTTCTCCGCGGTCAGCTCCTTCGCCACGGCGATGGGATGCCAGTAGCGCCGGAGCAGCTCGCCAGCCGGGGTGCCGGGGCCGATCCGGGTGAGCAGCTCGTTTTCCTCTTTAGTCAGCATGGGTATGAACCTCCATCTTGTTCGCAGTCTACGACGTGTTCACAGCCTACGAGCCTGCCTCGTGTCATCCGGAGCGGCCCTCGTGTCAGCCTGAGCCGGCCCCCCCGTGTCATCCTGGGCCGCCCCCCGTGTCCTCCTGAGCCGGGCCCCCCGTGTCATCCTGAACCGAAGGCGAAGGATCTGGCGCCAGATGCTTCGCTGCCGCTCAGCATGACACCGACCGCCGCCGCCAGATGCTTCGCTGTCGCTCAGCATGACACACGAGCGCGGGTTCTTCGGTCACCTCTCGGGCCGTCACCGGATGATACCCTTCACACCTTCAAATTGAACACGGCTTTGGCGTTGTCTTCGAAAATCATCTTCTTCTGATCCCCGGTGAGCCACTCGATCCCCTCCACCGCTGGCTTCAGATCATCGAGCTTGCGGCCCTCGTATTCGAAGCTCCCGCGCCCGGGCGTTTCGGTGCCGAAGAGCACCCGGTCGGGGCCCACAACTTTGATCAGCAGCTCCAGCGCCTCGGTCGTATAGAGGGTGCCGTCGAAGTAGAGCTTGCGGAACCCATCGAGGAAGGGCCCCGTGTAACGGCTGCCGTACAGCGCAGCCTCTTCGCGTCCGGGTGGGTTCAGGAACCGGCCCAGCTGGTAGGGGATGCCCCCTCCCCCGTGGCAGATGATGAGCTTGAGACGCGGGAATCGCTCCAGCACGCCTCCGTAAACGAGGGTCGGCCCGGCCATCGTCTCCTCGAGGGTCTGGCCGAGCATGTAGGACAGTCGGTAGCGGAGAAACCGCGGTCCCTCCAGGTACGCCGCATGGATGAACAGCGGCGCGTCCAGCTCCTGGGCCTTCTCGTAGAGCGGGTACCAGTAGTCGTCGTCCAGCGGCTCCATGGAGTCGTTGCCTTTGGGATTGGGGTTCACGATGGCGCCCACGAAGCCCAGATCTTTGACGGCGCGCTCCAGCTCCTCGACCGACGCCTCCATATCGGCCCCCTGCGGCAGCGTCGCCATCGCCCGGAAGCGATCGGGCTTTCGCGAGATCGCCTCGGCCAGCACGTTGTTGTAAACGCGAGCCCAGGGGATGCTGATATATGGGTTCTCGCTGTGGAGCATCGACACTGGGCGGATGCTCAGGATCTGCACGTCGATGCCGCGCTCGTCCATGCACTTGATGTTCGTCTCGTTCTCTTCGTCAACGCCGCGCAACGGTTTCGCGTTGTCGGAAGCGTTGCGCAGGCTGATGAGCCCCCACCCCCACTCGCGGAGCCCCGGGCTGAGCCAGTGGCCGTGCATGTCGATGATCATGCTTCTCTCCCCTCTCCCCAGCCCTCCCCCGCGAGGGGGGAGGGGTTCTATCTTACTTCGTATCCCATTGGTGAACGTCCCACACTTCGCCGGGCTTGCTGATGCTGTGCAGCCGATTGGCGACCATCGTCGGCGTGGGGTCCCAGAAGATGCCCAGGATCAGCACCTGGTCCGTCATGTAGCGGACGATCTCGCGCAGCGTCTGCATCCGCTCAGGACGCGGGATCGTGGTGAAGAACCGGTCGATGAGCGCGTCGAACTCCGGGTTCTGGTGCCGCGTACGATTCTGGCCCGTGTAGTCGTTCTCTGGCAGCGGTGTGTTGGAGCCATGCCAGCGGGTTCCAAGCTCGCGCACGCTGCCCGGCTGCCGCACGATCTCGAAGGCGGGCCTCGTGGCTCGGTACTCGCGGTCAGTAGCGCGCTGCTGGGGCACCGGCACCTGGTCGACGCTCACGCCGATTTGCTGCCAGTAGTCCGCCACCGAGAACATCGTCTTCATCTGCGAGTCGTCGTTGGAGGTCGTGCGCACCTCGACGGTGAGCCGCTGCCCAGCGGCATCGCGGAAGAACCCGTCGGAGGCGCGCGCGTAGCCCAGCCCCTCGATCGTCTGCACGGCCCGCCTCGGGTCGAGGTCGTAGCGCACGATGCTGCCCTCGACGTCCCGCCAGTCGGCGTCCTCCGGGCTGATGATGCTGTGGCCCATAGGGCCCAGCCCCTCGACGAGGCTGTCGATGATCTGCTGGCGGTCGACAGCCTGGAGCAGGGCGCGGCGGAAGCGCACGTCCAGGATGACGGCTGGGTTGGGGTTGAGAAACTGCGTGTAGGCGGAGATCATGCTGGTGGGCCGCGCCGTATCCATGCGCCCATCGCGCCACTGAGTGCGCACCTGAGCCCCCCACTCCAGGGAAAGTCTCCCGCCCATGGTGAGATCCACTTCTCCGGCGAGAATGTTGGCAGCGATCGTCCCCGGATCAGGAATGAAACGCACGTCGATGCGGTCGATGATCGGTCGGCCGAGTACGTAGGCGTCGTTCGCCTCCAGCGAGACGCCGCTCCCCGAAGACCACTCTCTGAGGCGGTACGCGCCTGCACCGACGAATTCTCGGCTCCAGTAGGGAAGATTGACGAAGTTCTCTTTGTCCTCCAGGAACGCCTTCTCCAGCAGGTGTTTCGGCATGGGGAACGCTCGGTCGTTGGTGAACATCGTGTCAGCCTCAAGGAAAGGCCGCTTCCATTTGATGGCGATCGTGCGCGGATCCGGCGCCTCCATCCGGTCGATTGATGAATACGCGACGTTCCGGAAGATCGGCAGGTCGCGGTCCTGCTCGACGGTGGCGGTGAAGAGCAGGTCCTCTGACGTCAATGGCTGGCCGTCGTGCCACAGCGTGCGTTCCCTGAGGCGCCAGGTGGTCTCCATGGTCCCGTCGGAGAGAACCTTCCAGAGGCCGTTCTCGACGGTGGGCATCTGCTCGGCGAGCTGCGGGTGCAGCGAGCCGCCCCGGTCGCGATTGGCCAGGCCGGCGTTGAGCATCTCCTCGATCTCGTCCTGGCCTGGCACGCCGCCGACCGTTCCCAGGCTGAGCTTGCCGCTGACGGACTTCGGCTCACCCCGTATGGCCACGGTGATCCGCTTCGGGGCGGTGCTCTGCGCGGCGGTTCCGCTGCCGGATCCGGCGCCCGGCCCGGCGGGCGGTGCACAGGCAGCAAGGACAACGGCGAGTGCTGAAACGAGCACCATTGCTCGCGAGCGTGGACACCTCATTGAAGTCTCAACCCCCTCACCCCACCCCTCGCCCCCTGCCAGGGGGAGAGGGGGTAGTTGCCCGCACCCCCCGTCCGCCGCGAGGCGGCCATTTCCCTCACACCTCACTGCTCACGCCTCGCGGCTACCCCTCGCGCCTCACGGCTCACGCCTCGCGCCTTGACGGCCCACTGGTGGGCTTTCCAGCATTGACCGTCACGGGGAACGGCCGACTCCGAATCGGCGTTGGCGCGCCCCCTCGGAGCTGCTTAGCCCTCGCGAACGATCCGGATCTCGATGACGTTCCGGTCAGGGTCCAGCACCCGCACCGTGTCACCACCCTCCCCTGCCTCGCGAACGAGCTCCGCGCCATTCGCCTGCAGGTAGGCTGTCACTTGTTGGATGTCCTCGGCTCGAATGTTCAGGTTGATGTGGTCGATTGCGGTAAGCTCCGCGGGAATGTATTCGGGGCGCCTCTGCAAAATGATGGTCTGGCTGTCGGTGATGCGCACAGGCGTGCCCGCTCGCCGCTCGTCGCCCACTTTGCCCCCCAACATCCGGTAGAAGGCACTCGACTTCTCAAGGTCATGCACTCGGAGCACAACGTGGTCCAGGTGGTCCAGGGTGAAGGGTCGCTCGATCGCTGAGTTCACTGGCTCCTCCTTGAGTACGGGTAATCTGGCTTCGACCCAAGGCAATTCGCGCGTCTCGAATCGATCCGCTCGTCGCCATCGGGCACCCATCCGTCCCGCTATATTACCCTCACCGACTTCTCTCGCCCACCGTCGTGAGGGATGTGGGGCTGGCAACCCGCCGCCCGTCGCCGTTGACCCCCAAACACAGCGGGAATACGATGGAGCGAGCAACGGCAAGGAGTGGGCATGCTAGGCCAGCCCAGGTTTGTCTTCCAGCTCCTCACCATCGTCGTCCTAACCGTCGGCGCTTGCGCGCAGCGCCCGGAAGCCGGGCCGGGTGCCGCCCCTCCACCGGACGGGCAATCGGCGGCGCGGAAGGTCCTCACTCTCGGCATCCAGGGAGAGCCACCCAGCATCGTCGGCACCCGATTCGGCGTCGTAAGCGGGGGTACCGCCTTCGGTGGCAACAACGTCCCCCCTATCGCCCATGACGAGCTCATGGTCGAAAGCCACTCTATTAACAACTACGAGCCGCAGCTGGCGATCGAAAAGCCGTCGATAGAGAAGGGCACCTGGCGCCTCAGCCCCGATGGATCCATGGAGCTCACCTGGAGGGTCCACCCCAACGTCAAATGGCACGACGGCACTCCTTTTACGACGAACGACCTGCTATTTACGTTTGAAGTCTTCAAGGATCCCGATATCGCGTCAACCATCGCCCAGCGCGCCCTCGTAGAGTCCGCGACCGCCCCGGACTCGACCACGCTCGTCGTGCGCTGGTCGAAGCTTTACGCCAATGCGGACCAGGCAGAGGGCCTGCAGCCCCTGCCTCGCCACCTGGTCGAAGACCTGTACCGGGCGGACAAGGAGGCCTTTGTCCGCAGCCCCGTGTTCAGCACCGAGTTCATCGGCCTTGGGCCCTATAAGCTCGTCACCTGGCAGCCCGGCTCCCACATCGAGTTCGCTCGCCACGATGACTACTACCTGGGCCGACCGCCCTTCGACACCGTGATCGTTCGCTTCCTCGGCGACCCCAACACAATGGTCGCGAACATCCTCGCCGGCACGGTGGACGCCCTGCTGCCTCGCGGCATCGATCTCGACCAGGCGGTAGAGCTCCGACAGCGGTGGGAAGGAACCGGCCACCAGGTGATTACGGGACTGAACGGCGGTCTCAGATACCTGGAGGTGCAGCATCGGGCCGAGTACGCGCGGCCCATTAACGGCATTACCGAGCCCCTCGTGCGCCAGGCCCTCTACCATGCGACCGATCGCTCATCGCTCGCGGAGGTCGCAACCGCTGGGCTCAGCCCGATCGCCGATAGCTGGATCGCTCCCGGAGAAGCGCTGCGGCCAGATGTGGACGGTACCATCCCGCAGTACCCGTTTGACGTCGCCCGCGGCCAGCAACTGCTCGCCCAGGCCGGCTGGACGCGCGGGGCCGACGGCCTCCAGGCCCGTCCCAATGGGGAACGCTTCGACATCGCGATCTGGGCGCGGCAAGAGCAAAAGGTGGAGAAGGAGCTGAACGTCATCGCCGACACCTGGAAGAGCCTCGGCGCGCGCCCCGAGATCCACATCATCCCGCCGGCCCGGGCGAATGATCGGGAATACCAGTCGACCCGGCCGGGGTTCTTCATCAGCGCGTCGAGCGGCGTCAATTACTATGAGAACCGGCTGCACTCCAACCAGATCACCTCGGCGTCCAACCGCTGGGCGGGCTTCAATCGGGGGGGTTACAACAATCCGACCGTCGACTCGATCCTCGACCGTCTTGCAGGCACCATCGACCCACGCGATCGAATCGTTTTGCATCGCCAGCTGATCCAGGAAGCGATGGGCAGCGCGGCGGTGCTCCCCCTCTACTGGGAGGTGGCCCCCGTCGTCCTGCTCAAGGGTGTGAAGGGGCACCCGTTCGTACACAGCCACGCGACGTGGAAGTTCTATCTCTGGGACAAGGAGTAGCCGGAGTGCCGATTGCGGAGTGCGGATTACTGCCGCGTGAAGGGAGCGAAAACAATGAGCGCCATCGCGACCATGAGCAACACCGCCGAGACCACCGGACAAAAGGAGGTGCTGATCTCCGCCGATTCCCACGTGAACGAGCCGCATGACCTCTGGGTGAAGCGGCTCCCCGACGCCTTCCGGGACCGCGCCCCCACGTTCCCCGAGCGCGCGGGGGGCCATCCAGGCGGCTACGACCCCCACAAGCGCCTGGAGGAGATGTCCACCGACGGCGTGAGCCTCGAGGTGCTCTATGCCACGCGCGGCATGCCGCTGTTTCGCATCCTGGAGCCCGCCTTCCAGGAGGCCTGCTTCCGCGTCTTCAACGACTGGTTGATCGAGTACTGCCAGGTCGCCTCGAACCGACTGTTCGGCATCGCGCTGATCCCGCTGTATGACGTCGAGCATGGCATCCAGGAGCTGGAGCGCTGCCGCACTGCGGGGCTGCGTGGAGCGATGATCTGGCAGAACCCTCCGGAGAATCTGCCCTTCCGCTCCGATCACTACGAGCGCTTCTGGGCCGCCTCCCAGGACATGGAGATGCCGGTCAGCCTCCACATCCTCACCGGACACGGCTACATGGCCCGAGCCGGCGCGAGGGAGGGCATCGAGCACGTCCGCTCCAGCGTCAACACCAAGCTCAACGAAGTAATGGATAGCCTCTACGATCTCATGTTCTATGGCGCGCTCGACCGCTACCCTCGGCTGAAGGTCGTCCTCGTCGAGAACGAGATCGGCTGGATCCCCTGGACCCTGCAGCAGTGGGATTTCTACCTGAGCAAGGGCCGGGGCAAGGAGGAATCCAGGCTGGAGCGCCGGCCTCCTGAGTACCTTGCCGACCAGCTCTTCGCCACGTTCTTCAACGATCCGCTCGGCATGCGCTACCTCGAGACGTGGGGAGCGGACGCCTGCATGTGGTCCAACGACTTCCCGCACGGAAATTCGACGTGGCCCCACTCACGGGAGGTCATCGCCGAGCACCTGGGCCACCTATCGCCGGAGGTTCGGAAGAAGGTGCTCAGCGGCAACGTGTCGCGGCTCTACAACATCCCGGTGCCGGAGCCGCTGTAGCCCGTTCCCATGGGCGGAAGTCCGCCACCCGTTTGGGTGACCCTGTCAGGTCGGTAGCGCGGGGGGGTGTGCCCGAGTTAGTGCGCTCGTGGGGAGACGCCCTCACCCCAACCCTCTCCCAGAGGGAGAGGGGGCAGCCGGAACTCGCAACTGGAGGAGGATGTATGGCTTACGACCTGTTACTCAAGAATGGCCGGGTCGTCGATGGCTCCGGCATGCCCGCGTTCTGGGGAGACGTCGCCGTGGCAGACGGACTGATCGTCGAGGTAGGCAGGCTGGACGGGCCAGCGCGGCGGACCATCGATGTCCACGGTCAGGCTGTGGCCCCGGGCTTTATCGACAACCACTGCCACTTCGATGCGCAGGCGCTATGGGACCCGCTCTGCACCTTCGCCTGCTACCACGGCACCACCACCGTGATCAATGGCAACTGCTCCCTCGGCCTGGCGCCCGCGCGGACGGTCGATCGATACCCGCTCACGTCCATGCTCTCCCGGGTGGAGGCAATCCCCTTGAAGTCGCTCGAGGCCGGCATCGAGTGGACGTGGGAGACGATCCCCGAATACCTCGACACGTTGGACCGACGCCTGGGGGTGAACGTCGGCGCGCTCATCGGCTACTCGGCGGTGCGGCGCTACGTCATGGGCGAGGCCGCGTACAGCGAGCAAGCGACTCCCGAGCAGATGGGCCGCATGAAGGCCCTCATCCGAGAGGGAATCGAGGCGGGGGCGCTGGGCCTCTCGTTCGAGCGCAACATCCGACATATGGACATCGAGGGGCGCCTACTTCCGTGCAACGCCGCATCGAGCGAGGAGCTGGTGGCTGCTGCCGAGGCGCTGCGCGAGGTGGGCGGGTCGATCCAGTTCGGCGATGCGGAGCGGGCTGAGGCGAAAGAAGGGCTGCTCAGCACGATAGCCAGGGCCAGCGGCAGGCCGCTGATCAGCAACTTCGCCAGCCTCGATGAGCGGCAGGACGGAGCCCGGATCTACCCGATGGTCTCCCCGTTCGTCCAGAGCCCGACCCGCTGGACGCTCCTCACCGTCGCCAGCTTCGATGCGCTCCCCGCGTGGCTGCCGGTGATGAACAGCACGCCCGAGGAGAAGCGGCGCCTGCTCCCGGATCCGTCCGTGCGCGAGAGGCTCCGGGCCGATGCAGACGGGCCCGACCGCCGCCGGCCGGGGAGCGGCCCCGGGGTGGACTGGGACACCATCTACGTTGCCAGCGTAGCGCTGGAGAAAAACCAGCGCTTCGTGGAGCGGAGCATCGCGGACATCGCGCGGGAGCAAGGCAAAGACCGGCTGGATACGTTCCTCGACCTGGCGCTGGAAGAGGACTTGAAGACGGTCTTCTATCCGCATTCGAACGTGGGAGTGGAAGCGAAGGCGGCCGTCCTCACGAACCCGCACGTCATGCCCGGCCTGTCGGACGGCGGCGCCCACGTCATTCGCCGCTGTCAGAGCCACTACACGACCCACATGCTCGCCTACTGGGTGCGAGAGGTAGGGGCGATGACCCTCGAGGAGGCCGTGCGAAAGCTGACCTTCATGCCCGCGTCTGTCTTCGGGCTGACGGATCGCGGCCTCATTCGGCCCGGCCTCGCCGCCGACCTCGTTGTGTTCGACCCGGACACGGTTGCGCCGACGGAGATGGACGAGGTGGCCGACTACCCCGCGGGCGCCGTCCGCAAGCGGCGGCTGAGCCAGGGCGTGGAGTACACCATCGTCAATGGAGAGGTGCTCATCGAGGAGGGCGAGCACACCGGGAGCTACCCGGGCAGAGTCGTTCGGGGCGAAGCGTTTCGGAGGAACTAAAGGCAGGCTCCTGGCGGGTCACTTCGCATCGATATCGCCATTGCGTCGGCCCCGTCGTCCCGGTAGGGCGGGGGCTTGTCCCCCGCCGCGGGGCTCTGTCGGCACTCGCCGGGCGGGAGGGGACGAGCCCCTCCCCTACCGGACGAAAGGACCTACACATGAGAAGTCACCCACAAGGCTGCTGCCAGACAAGAGGAGGCTCAATCATGCACCAACCTTTCCATCGCGGCGCATCACGGATCTCGCGACTGGGGCTCATGCTTCTCGCCGGTGGCTTGATCGTGCTCGCCGGCTGCGCCCCCACCCCGCCCGCGCGGGGCACGGAGGTTGATAAGTCGGCGGCCAAGCCCGCGGGGCCTCCGAAGACGCTGCGGATCGCCTCCATCACCGAGCCCCTCTCAGGCATCGCCCTCTTTGGCGGAAGCGGCAACGTTGGCTTCCAGTGGACCTCGATGTTCCACGCCGGTCTTACCACCTACGATGGCCAGGGCAACCTGCTCCCGCGTGTTGCGCTCAAAGCCCCCTCCATATCCGACGGCGACTGGAAGATCTTGCCCGACGGCGGGATGGAGGTGACCTGGAAGCTGCGGCCGAACGTGAAATGGCATGACGGCACACCGCTGAGCGCGGAGGACTTCGTTCTCGGCGTTCAGATCGCCAGAGACCGCGACCTGCCTCTGCCCCGCGGTGGGGGCGTGACGCTGCTGAGGGACATCACTTCGCCCGATCCCGGAACGCTCGTGGTCCGGTGGGCGGAGCCGTATTTTGGCGCGAATGTCGGCAATCCGTCCGACTTTCCGGCCGCGCCGCGCCACATCGTCGCCGACCTCTACCGAGGCCCGGATCAGCAACTGTTCATCAACAGCCCGTATTGGGCCAGAAAGTTTGTCGGCATCGGCCCGTACAAGATGGGCGAGTGGGTGGAGGGCGCGTACACCGAGGCGCTGGCCTTCGACGATTACTTCCTCGGACGCCCCAAGATCGACCGCGTGATCCTTCGCTACTTCAAGGACACCAACGCATTGATCGCATCCATGCTCTCGGGCGATACCGACCTCGTGACCATCGCCACGCTCAAAATGGAAGACGTGGATCCGATCGCCAGCGCGTGGGGACCGCAGGGCGGCACGGTCATCCCATCGTATACGGACGCCATGGTCTCGCGGTTCCAGTTCCGCGATCCGGGCGCTCCGTGGGTCCGTGACGTGCGGGTGCGACAGGCTCTGGTGCATCTGGTAGACCGCCAGACCCTCGCCGAGACCTTCTCGCCGGTTGGCGGCGTGGCCGACATCTTCGTGTCCAAGGATGACCCCGCCTATCAGCTTGCCGAACAGCGCGGATTCCCCCGGTACGGCTACGATCTTTCTCGGGCAGAGCGGCTCCTCAACGAGGCAGGCTGGGCTCGCGGGGCCGATGGTGTGTTCCAGAATAGCAGCGGACAGCGCTTCAACATCGAGGTTCGCGTGGTCGAAAGCACGCCGGTGAATACGCGCCAAGGGCTGGCGCTCGTCGATCAGTGGAAGCGTGGCGGGCTGGAGGCCGACTTCTTCTCCGTCGGCAAGAACGCCACGAACAAGGCCGAGCTGAAAGCGTTGAGCAAAGGCGTCTTCCATCAGTCCGACACGCTGACGCCGGACACCTTCGAGTTGTTCTCATCGTCCCAGTTTGCAACGGAGCAAAACCGCTGGTCCGGGAGGAATATCACCGCGTACGGCAATCCTGAGTTCGACCGCCTGTACGACCAGCTTGGGGTTGAGCTCGACGCGTCGCAACGTCAGTCTCGGTACGGTGACCTCTTGCGGTTTACGACGCGGGAACTTCCCTTCTTCCTCGAGTACTACGACGTGAGCTCAGCCATCACCGCATTCCGCAGTGGCATCCGAGGGCCCGGCCCTGTGGCGGCGATCTCGAAGGTAGCGACCTGGAACATCCACGACTGGGAGATGGGCTAGCGCCCTATTAGAACCCGCCGAGATCCATCGGCTCGACGGGCCACGGCGCGGCCGGCGGGGCAAAGCTGGGCACGACCATGTCCGGCGTCAGCTCGGCGATGGTCGTCACGCCCACGTTCGCCATCGTCGCGCTGATCTCGCGTCGGAGCAGCTCGAGCGCGCGCTCCAGGCCCGCCTCGCCGCCCGCCGCCAACGCCCAGATCATCAGCTTTCCGATTCCCACAGCCGTCGCGCCAAACGCGAGCGCCTTGACGACATCGGTCCCGCGCATGAAGCCGCTATCCACCACGACCTCCGCTCGGCCGTTCACGGCCTCGAGAATCCGCGGGAGCACCTCGATGGTGGAGGGCAGCTGGTCCTGCCGCCGCCCGCCGTGGTTCGAGACGTAGACGACGTCCATGCCGTGCTGGACCGCGAGCTCAGCATCCAGCGGCGAGAGCAGTCCTTTCAGGATCATTGGGAGCCTGGTTTGCTCGCGCAGCCAGGCCAGGTCTTCCCAGGTGAGCCCGGCCAGGTAACGGTTGCGCTCCGCCGCTCTGGCCGCCCGCGATCCTAGCTCCGTCTCGCCGTTCGTCCGCCCGGTTAGCTCTGACCACTGCTGCCGATTCGCAAAGCGTCGGTCCCGCACGCCGGAGTCGGGGCTGTCGACCGTAACGCAGAGCGCGTCGTAACCCGCGTTCTCGACGCGGCGCAGCATGGTCGCCTGCCACTCCCGATCCCCGTAGACGTAGAGCTGGAAGACCATTGGGGCGTTCGATGCGGCCCGCGCCTCCTCGAGCGTCGGCGTCGAGTTCGTCGCCACGAAGCTCATTGTGCCCACTCGCTCCGCCACCCGAGCGGACGGTCGCGCCCCTTCGGGATGGAACATCTGGATCGAGCCAACCGGGGCGAGCATGACCGGTAGCGACAGGCGATGGCCCAGGAAGGTGGTGCAGAGATCGCGCTCGCTGACGCCCCGCAACACGCGCGGCATGAGGGCGAGCCGGTCGAAGGCGGCCCGGTTGCGGCGCACAGTCACCTCAGTCTCCGGACCGCTGCCGGAGAAGGCCCAGGCCGGCGGGGAAAGGGCGAGCCGGGCCGCCGGCAGGATCTCGGGGATGGTTTGCCACTGATCAGGCGAGGAGATCATCTCTCGCCTTGCCTGAGTACCCCCCGCGCGGCAGACGCCAGGACGGCTTGTAGCTGATAACCGGCTGATAGCTCGTCTTCACAGCCCGTAGAGCTGCCGGGCGTTCGCGCTTGTGATGTTGTGCGCGGCAGCGGAGCCGATCTCTCGATTCTCCCCCATCTTCATGACGGCCTGGTGCGCCCTCAGCTCCGCGGAGCTGTCCTGGTGGCTGTAGTCGGTGCCTATCATCAGGTAGTCCTCGCCCCCGTAGCGATCGAGCAGGAAGGGAATGTCGTCCTCAGTGTCGCAGGTGACGAAGAAGTTGTGGTGCTGGAGGAACTCGGTCTTGAAATCGTACGGGGCCCTGGCGCTCTTCCCCCGCATGCCCAGCTCTTTGATGATGTAGGGGATCCACGACGCCCCGGCCTCGATGAACCCGAAGCAGAGACGAGGAAATCTCTCGGAGACCTTCCCCTCGGTGAGGGAGCTGAACGCGGAGACCACCGAAAGTCGCTGCATGGACGCGGCGTCGCCCGCGTTCGACTGCAGCGTGCCACTTCCCTGGTGGAAGCAGATCGGCAAATCGAGGCGCTCCGCCTCCGCATAGAGAGGGAAGAAGTAGGGATCATCCGCGGCGCGGTTGTACTCGACGCCCTTCTTCATTACCGCGCACGCGCCGTGGTCCTTCGCCCATTCCAGTTCTGAGACCGATTTCTCGATGCTCAACACTGAGGGCAGGTACGCCCAGCGGAGCCGCCCGTTGGTGCGGCCGGTCTTGTCGGCAAGCCAGCGATTGTATGCGCCGTGGATGGCCCACTCTACCTCCGGCTGCGTGGTGACGGCGTGGAGGAACATGGTGGGGTAGAGGACCTGCACGTCAATGCCCAGCTCATCCATGTGCCTGACGCGCGCCTCCACGTCCATCAGCTCTCTCATTGCCTGTGTCGTCCCAGTCAGCTCGTCATCCCGATAGCGCTTGAGCCGCACGTTGCCGGCGATGAGCCACAGGGGATGCGGTCGGCTGTCCTTCGTCAGGTAGCCCCACCCGGGTGGGTCCAGCAGCACCGGCTTGTGCTGGATCTCCGACGGATCCATGTAGTCCCAGGTCGCCATGCATTCGTCGACGTGAGCATCAGCGTCGATGAAAGCCATCGTGTTCTCCCTTCAAGCGTAGAACCAGGTTGTGAAACGTCGCGAGGCTCGCCTTGTCCAGAGCTCAGCCCATCTCCCACTCGTGGATGTTCCATGTCGTGATCACCTGAACCGCCGGCACACGCCCCGGGCCTCGGATGCCTTTACGGAACGCGGTTGTCGTACTTCCGACGTCGTAGTAAAGGGGCAGGTAGACCATCTCGTCAGCCATCCAGCGCAAGAGGTCCGCATGGGCCGATTGGCGCTTGGCGACCTCGAGCGTATTGTTGTACTCGTCGTACCGACGATCGAACTCGGGGTTGACGTACCCGAGCAGATTCCTGCCGTTCCATCGGTTCTGCACGGTCGCGACTTGTGACGACCGGAAGAGATCGAAGAGGTCCGGGGTCATGGTGTCCGGCATTACGAAGACACCCGGCGCGTTAGCCTTCAGCTCCTGTCGGTCCCTTGACTGGGTGGGGATGGCGTAGAGTTCCGAACCGAACCCAGACTGCTTCCACTGGTCCACGAGCGCTTCACCCCTGCGCACGTTGATCGGCGCGTTCGCCACCACGCGCACCTCGATGTTGAACCGCTGGCCGGAAGCGTTCTGGAAAATGCCATCCGCCCCGCGCCTCCAGCCGGCCTCGCCCATGAGCCGTTCGGCCTGGGCCACGTCATAGGGGTACCTCGGGATCCCCCGCTGGTCGGCCAGGCGATACACCGGATCATCCGTCGAGGCAAAGATGTCCGGAGGCCGGACGCCGTCGACGGGCGTGAAAGTATCGGTGAGCAGCTGGCGATCGATCCCATGGACCAGGGCGTGCCGCACGCGTTTATCCTGAACCCACGGCGCCGCCGGATCCCGATACGACAGACGCGCGGCCACGACGTCGGTCATCGTCTCCACGACCGTGCCGTCCCCCGATGCCTGCCACGCGTTCTTGACAGGCGCCAGGTCATCGGGTTTGAGGGTGCCAACGTTCACCTCGTCGACGTCGCCGGAGAGGAGATTCGCCACGATGGCGTTCGTGTCCGTGATATAGCGGATGATCAAGCGGTCGATCTTCGGACGCCCGAGGAAGTAGTCGTCGAAGGCCAGGGCCTCGGTGTGGCTGCCGAATTCCCAGTTGCCCATGCGGTAGGGGCCCAGCCCGACCCACTCTCTCGTCCAGAAGGTGTTGTTAGTGAACGCCTCCGGGTCGCCCTGTCGATAGAGGTCGCCGACGATATGGCGCGGCACGGCCGGCATCTCGGCCGGCGTGCCCTGATTCGCCCCGTAGTACGTCGCCGACCAGCGGACCACGAGGGTCTCGGAATCCGGAGCGAGGACTTCTTTGACGAGTTCGACGCCGCCGGTGTGGGGCAATGACAGTCGTGGGTCTCGTGCCACCTCGATCCCGAAGACGAAGTCCTCCGCGGTCAGCGGCGTCCCATCATGCCACTTGACGTTGGATCGGAGCTTCCAGGTCACCTCCATTCCGCCATCCGGCTGCACCTTCCAGTCGCCATCTTCGACTGAGGGGACCTTGCGGGCGATGCGAGCCAGGAGGTTGCCCTGCGCGTCGAAGGTGGTGAGACCGGTGTGGAAGATCCAGTTGAACTGCCTCAAGATGTCTCCGCTGCCGGAGAAGAGCACCACGCCGTCCACCGGCTCTCGAATGAAAGCCATACGGAGCGTCTTGGGGGACCGCTGGGCCTCGCCATCGGACGCTCCTTCCTGGCGCTGGGTTGCGGGCGGCGCTGCGCAACCGAACAGGACTACGGCCCCTGCGACAAACATGAGTAGCCGACTCGAGATTCTCCCCACAGTTTCCTCCTTAGAACAGTGCGTGGACGCACGTCACTCGCTGCATGAGGTAGTGTTATCCTGTTTGGCCGCTAAGTCAAGACTCCGGCCGCACAGACTCCGGCCGCACGCCGTTACAACCTTTCGCGAGCCCGGCGGCAAGTAGTCCCACGCACGGCCACGAACTAGGAAGAGAGACGCTCCGGCCGCGCTCCGTGTGGTTCTCGGGGCGGACTTCGGCGACTGAGAAACAAGCGATGTCCCATGGGAACGGCTTTTGCGAACGCAGGAAGGAGGATGTGGGATGGCGGGCTGGCGGGGGACGATCGGCGTCGTGAAGCCGGGTCTGGGGACCGGCTCCACCGAGGAGTTCATTCGGCTCATGCCGGAGGGCGTTCGGGTCATTTCCACGGTGGCGGGGATCAGGGAGTACAACGCCGAGGGGTTTCGAGAGGCGCTCCAGAGCTATCGGCAGCGCGTCGAGGAACTGGCGATGCTCGGCATCTGCGACCTCATTCACCCGGAAGGAGCGCCGCCCTTCATGGTGCGCGGCCTGGCGGCCGAGCGGGAAATCGTGGCCGAGTGGGAAGCGCAGCACAAGGTACCGGTTTTCACCTCCGGGATGACCCAGGCGGAGGCGCTCCGCGCTCTCGGTGTGCAGCGGCTCCTCGGGTTCAGCTTCTTCGGCGGCCCATTACCGGATATTTTCGCCCGCTACTTCATCGACGCCGGCTTCGACGTGGCCGGGATGGAGACGATGCCGGCGCGCTCGCCCGACTGGCCGACTCCGTCTGCCGAAGACCTCTACATGCACATCAAGCGCGCGTTCGTCCGCCACACCGGCGTGCAGGGAATCTACCTACTGGGGTCCGCTGCCTGGCGGTTGAACGACATCCACCTGCTCGAGGATGACCTGGGAATCCCGATCGTGCATCCAGTGGCAGCCCGGGTGTGGTACGTCCAGAAGCGGCTGCTCGTCCGCCAGCCAGTAGCGGGCTGCGGACGCCTGCTGGAGACGATGCCTTAGCGTCCAGCGCAGGGAATCAGCCTCCTGGGTCACCGTGGCGCTTGCGTAGCTCCTCCAAGAGTTGGCGGAGGACGGGCAGGCTCCAGTGATCCTTCGGCCGGTTCGCGGCCTCCTTCGAACGGATCACATCTTCAAGGGCCGCGACGCGGACTGTCACGCCTCTGATGGCCATCGCGAGAGCCCGGGGGGCCAGCTCGGCAAATCCTCTGGTTCCAGCGGGGGTGAGTGCCAGGTCAAGGTCCCCGAGACGCGTGACGAGGTTTAACAGCTCGATGCCCCCGAGGAACGTTGCATCGTAGGGGAATCGCACGCCGTCTGGGGCGTCGGCGGTTCGGATCCGCGCGTCCAGATCTTCGAGAGCAGCAGCGAGCCGCGCGAGGTTCTCAGGGTCTGTCGAAGGGCAGACGTCAGCGTCCAGCGTGGGAAGCGGCGACCCGTGCAGCACCGCGGCAAGGCCGCCAATGAGCACGTACTGCACGCCGTGGCGGTCAAGACAGGCGAAGAGCTCTTCGGCCTGGAGGCCGGCCACGCTACTCGTCGCGAATTAACGGACCGTCAGGGCGGACGGCCAGGTAAAAGCGCAAAAACGCGGCGTTAGCTTCGAGCCGCTGTTCAGGCGTCCAGGCGAGCCGCTCCAGGATCAAACCGCGGTCGTGGGCGTCGGGTTCTCCCTGCTGCCGAAGCGCCTCGAGCAGGGCATCGGCGTGGTTCGAAGCCGCTTCGCCCGTCATGCGCCCCTCCGCCTGTGAGTATAAGGCGCGCGGCCCCCGGCCCCGCGCAAAGCCATAGCCGCGGTAGGCTCCCCAGGCGGAGGTGCGGCGCGGCTGCAGCGGCCGATACGATCGGGCGCGGAAAGCAGGCAGCAAGCCGGCGCCAAATCGGTGAATATTGATCGAGCAAGATTCTTGGAGGTTGTCTCGATGTCGGTGCAAGACAAAGTGGTCATCATCACGGGCGGCGCTCAAGGAGTGGGGCGCCAGATAGTCCGAACATTCGCCGCGGAGAAGGCGCGAATCGCGATCGCGGACATCGCGTCCTTCGACAACGTCTTGGCAGACATCAAACACCTCGACGTCGACATCCTCCCGGTCGAGTGCGACGTGCGCGAGCCGGACAGAGTCCGCTCGATGTTCGAGCAGGTTCATAACCGCTTCGGCCGAATCGACGTGCTGATCAACGACGCGGGCATCGTGACACACTTCCAGTGGGGAATCCCCCGTTGGCCGCGCATAGCGGAGATGCAGCCGGAGTTCTTCGACAAGGTCATACGAACGAACCTGTTCGGCACGTTCCTGTGCACCCAGCACGTGCTTCCCTACATGGAACAGCAGCGGTCCGGGCACATCATCAACTTCGGGCAGGGCAATGTAGGCGGCCGCAACCGAGAGGACAGCCCGGGAGCTACGGCGTATCACGTCTCAAAGGTTGCCATTCGCTCCTTCACAGAGGGGGTGGCCGCCGAGGAGCGCGGCTACAACATCTGCGTTATGAGCATGGGGCCGGGCGGCGAGGAGCTCAACGACGCGCGTCGCGGTGTGGCCACCCACGAAGCGCCAGAGGAAGCAAAACCCCACATGCGCCCGGTGGAAGCGGTCGTAGGAAATCGTTTCATTATCGCCGCAGAGGCGCCGATGGAGTTCAGCGGCCACATGGTCCAGATCAGGAACGGCAAGGTCGTCCTCGCGCCCGACGAGCAGGCCTGAGGACGACTACGCCGAGCCTGCAGTTATTGTCCGCGCCTTGCCGTCAGCTCACATCCCAGGTGTGGTTCCCGCCCCGGCGAGGATCGCCTTGACCTTCGCCACGTACTGTGACTCGTGACCATGAGCGACGCCAGCTTCCCGTCGATCAGCCGCGCCACGTTCCTGAGCGCTCGTCGAATCAGCCACCGGAGGAGGCGCTGATCACCCGAGCAGCCAGAGCGCCCTGCTGCGTGACGGGCGTCGGCTCCGCCTTCTTGAGCGCCGCCTCTCGGCAATCGACAACATTTGTGCCGAAGAGGCAATGTCGGCAAGTAGCCTATCCACACGTATCGGCCTCGCGGGCCGATTAAAGAAGACCTCAATGTGCAGCGCGGCGTGCTCCGCCCCCTCATCGAGCGAGTCGTGCCTGTCCGGGTCGCGCGCAGTCAGTGCACCGCCGAGATCGCGTGGACGAGCCTGGGACACATGCTGCGCGAGATGAGCGAAGCGGCAGCGGGCCGCATGGCCTGGCGCCCGGTCCCGTCTTGGCCCTTCGGGACGGGACTCAAGTGTTGCCCGTAGTTGTAGATCGCTTCGGATCAGAGAGAGCAACAACTTCTTCCCTTCGATGTGACCCAAAGCCTGCCGATCTTTTTTCGAGCAAAGGCCAAGCTGGAAGAGCGACAAGAACCCGCAAAAAGAGCAAGCTGGAAGGGCGAGGACACGCCTATGGCACTTGAGGCGCTAACCCGGCGGCACGACAAACGGCATTGCTGAACCACATCGACGCGAACGAGCCGAGCGTGGTCTACGACCTGGGCTCCGGGGCCGGCAACGTTAGATTCCCGGTCTGCGGGGGCGGGCCGCTCTTCAGCTCATGGTTCCGAACAAACCACGCTGCCCACGGTATGGCTATGCCTACGAGCGGGGGAGGGCTATTTCTCGGGAGCCATGGCGGTCGAGCAAGGCCTGCCCACACGTGGGCCATTTTCGGTCTCAATCCGTCGAAACGCTGAGCTTGTCCAGTTCCAGAAATCCGGAGTATTCTGAGCCAGCGCGTCGTCAGGTTGGGTTAGCTCGATTCGCGGTGCCAAACGCGGTTGGAACGGGAGAAAAGATGGCGGTTGAGCCAGCGCGCCAGTTCCAGGTGCGATCGTTTGATGTGGACTATCGCCGCGACCGCGGCAGGGTCTGGCTAGCGCGGATCTTCCAGCCTGAAGGTGACGGGCCGTTTCCTGCACTCCTGCAGATCCACGGTGGCGCCTGGTCCGGCGGCGACCGGATGAACAACGAATCGGTTAACCACATGCTGGCGGCGACGGGGATGGTGGTGGCAGCCATCGACTTCCGCCAAGCGCCCAGCGACCCGTATCCGGCCTCGCTCGCCGACGTCAACTACGTGACGCGCTGGCTGAAGGCTTACGCGGGAGAGTTCAATGCCGATGCGAGCCGTCTCGGCGCGCTAGGCATGTTCAGCGGCGGCCACCTAGCGATGCTCAGCGCCATGCGCCCGCAGGACGAGCGTTACGCGGCCGTGCCCCTCCCCGAAGCACCCCAGGCCGAAGCCAGTCTGGCGTACGTGATCGCATGCTGGGCGATCCTCGATCCGTACGCCCAATACTTCTTCGCGCGCGAGACGGGCCGGCAGTCCCTGGTCGCCCGCACTGAGGGGATGTTCGGCAATCAAGAGACCATGCAGGAAGCGAGCCCGCAGCTCATCCTGGACCGCGGTGAGGCGATCGAGCTGCCGCCCGTGCTGATCCTCCAGGGCACGGAGGATGCGAACCTAACCCCGGCGATGCAGCAACGCTTCGCCTCCTCCTATGAGCGCGCGGGCGGCGAGGTGCAGCTCGAGTTCTTTCCGGGGATGCCACACGGCTTCATGGGAGAGTCTGAACCGGCCGCCACTCAGCGCGCGATGGACATCACGACGGCATTTGTCGCGCGCCAACTCCGTCCAGGTCCACTCGCGGTGAGAACCAGGCCCGCCCCCGCATGGGCCCGGCGGGCAACCTCTCGCAACGTCGCGCGGTAACCACAAGGTGACTAATATGGCCGAGGGGGTGAGGATATGGCGGGTGGAAACCAACAGGTGTTGATTGATTCGGACGCGCACGTCAGGGAGAGCGAGGCGTTGTGGGTCGAGCGCTTGCCCAAGGCTTTCGAAGAGCAGGCCCATAGTGTCAGTCCGGGCGATTATTCCGGGCCTGTTGGCGCCACCGACCCGAATTTCCGCATCCCGGAGATGGAACAGGACGGCGTTACAGCGGCGGTCCTGTATACGAGCCGCGGGATGGGCATGTTCCACATGGAGGACGCCGCGCTGCAGGAAGCCTGCTTTCGTGTCTACAACGACTGGATCCTGGAGTACTGCAGCGTCGCGCCGGACCGTCTGTACGGGATCGGCCTGATCTCTGTCTACAACATCGACAACGCTGTCAAGGAGTTGAAGCGCTGCCGCATGGCAGGGATGTCGGGGGCTATGGTTTGGATGACGCCTCACCCTAGCCTCCCCTTCTCCAGGGCGGAACACTACGACCGCCTTTGGGCGGCAGCGCAGGACCTGGAGGTTCCCATTCACCTCCACGTCAACACGGGGTTCGACCACATCTCTCTCCACGGTGGCTCTGGTCCGGCCGCCGGTGCGCCAATGGGCCCGGAGCGGCGCGGAGCGATGGAGGAGTACTGCCACGCCGCTGTCAACGAGCGGACCGAGAACGCTGCCAACGCCCTGTTGAGCATCATCTTCGCTGGTGTCCTCGACCGCTACCCTGGGCTGCGGCTGGTGCTGGCCGAGTGCGAAATCGGCTACCTGCCCTTTTACCTGCAGCAGTGGGACTACAACAGCCAGCGTTTTGCCAAGCGTAGGACCGTCGAAGAGCCCCTCGAGCTCCTCCCCAGCGAATACTTCGCGCGGCAGGTCTACGCGACCTTCTTGGAGGACCCAGTCGGCTGCCAGAATTTCACGTGGTGGGAGGCAGGAGCGAACAACTGCATGTGGTCCACTGACTACCCCCACTCGAAGACGTCCTGGCCACACTCCCGCGCGCTGATGGACCAGCAGTTGGGCCACCTGCCTCAGGAGACCATCCAGAAGCTAGTCCACGACAATGTCATTCGCCTCTACGGGCTCAAGGTCCCGGAGTCCGTCGCTTAAGGGCGTCCCCGGCGCGGCGGGTAAAGACCGCGGGTTCAGCAGACCGAAGGGAGAAGCCATGGGATCAAGGATTGCACTGGATTCCAACGCCGGCGTTCCCGGCCGGCTGCTTGTGCTGCTCACCGCCGCGACGATGGTCCTAGCCGGGTGCTCGGCCGGGCCCGGGGCCTCGCTCCAGGCGAATCCGCCCGCTGGTCAGCAGGCGAATCCGCAGCCGAAGACGCTCCGGATGGGCTTCCTGGTTGAACCGACCGGCATGGCAGGCTTCGGGAGGGTCGGTCAGAACGCTCTTCCGCTTGCATGGATGTTCAATGCCGGCCTCAACGCGTACGACGCACAGGGAACCCTCCAGCCACGCCTGGCCCGCAAAGTCCCATCCATTCAGGATGGCGACTGGAAGGTATCCCCCGACGGCAGCATGGAGGTGACGTGGACCTTGCGTCCGAACCTGAAGTGGCACGACGGCACGCCGCTGAACGCCGAGGATTTCGTCCTGGGTATTCAGGTAGCCACCGACTCGGATCTTCCACTCCCGCGCTCGGGCGGGGTCAATCGGATCCGGGAGGCCATTGCGTCGGATGCCGAAACCTTTGTCGTCCGCTGGTCACAGTCTTACTTCGGGGCCAACCAGGGCTCGGTGACCGACGTCCCGGCCGTGCCCCGTCACCTGATGCAGGCTCTCTACCTGCAGGGCGATAAGCAAGCGTTTACCAATAGCCCATACTGGTCCACCCGGTTCGTCGGCCTCGGTCCCTATCGCCTGGCTGAGTGGGTGCAAGGAAGCTACATTGAGGCCCTGGCCTTCGACGATTATGCCCTCGGGCGACCCAAGATCGACCGCGTGATCGTCCGCCATATCCTTGACCCCAGCGTCATGGTCGCAAGTCTGCTGGCGGGCGAAATCGATATGGTGGGAAGAGGCGAGCTCACCCTGGATGACGTCACGCCTGTGATGAGCGCATGGGGATCAACCGGAGACGGAACCGTTATCAATTCGGTGTCCGAGCTGTTCTTAGCGCTTCTCCAATACCGCGACCCGGCCTTGCCCTGGGCAGGCGACGTGCGGGTTCGCCAGGCACTCCTGCATCTGACTGACCGTCAGACCCTCGGCGATACGTTTAACCCCGGAGGGTCCGGCCTCCCTGACCTCTTGGCCGCCCCCAATGATCCGGCCTATCAGCTTGCCGAGCAGCGCGGGTACGCGAAATATCCCTATGACCCAGCCAGGGCCGCAACGCTGCTCACCACTGCCGGCTGGACGCGAGGGTCCGACGGCATACTCCAGAATGGTGCCGGGCAGCGGTTTGCCCTCGAGGTCCGCACCAGCGCTGATACCACCGTGCCGGCACTCGCCGTCGCCGACCAGTGGCGGCGGGGCGGGCTGGATGTTCCCTTCCTTGTGATCCCCGACAATGCGGCGGACCGGACGATGCAGCGGGCGATGAGCAAGGGCGTTTACACGCAGGCACAGTCCATTGCCTTCGACTTCCCAATGGCATTCTCGTCGGCTACGATCCGGAGTGAGCAGAACAACTGGTCTGGAGCCAATACCGGTGGGTACAGCAATCCGGCCCACGATCGGCTCTACGCCCAGTACGTCGGCGAGCTCGACCCGGCGAAGCGCCAGTCGCTCTATGCCGACTTCTTGAAGCAGGCAGCGGATGAGGCGATCGTGCTCCCGCTTTTTTACTCCACGGGACAGTCAACGACGAGTTTTCGTCGCGGCATCCGTGGGCCGGCAGCCACCGCCCCCATCCAACTGGCGACGCACTGGAACATCCACGAATGGGAAATGGACTGAGTAGATCCGAGAGCCACCCGGCCACCGAATGGGGGGCGGATGGCTCTCCTACCGAACGCCGCCCGAGGAGCGAATGATGGCCTACGTGGTCGACACTCCCGAGCGTGAAAAAATCGGGATGGCCAAGCTGACTGTCGCGAGCCTCAGTCAGATGAAGGCCGACGGCCAGAAGATCACGCTCTCCGTCTGCCACGACCACCAGATCGCCCGAATCCTCGATCGGGCGGGGGTCGATGTCCTGAGCCTGGGCGACAGTGTCGGGATGGTCACGCTCGGCCATGAGAGCCGTAGCCAGGTCACGCTGGACCACATGGTTGTCATCTGCAACGCGATCAGGCGTGCGGCGGAACGCGCCATTGTCAACTGCGATATGCCCTTTGGTCCGACCGAAGAGGGCTGGCGTGAAGCACTGAAGGCCGCTGTTCGCCTCGTGAAGGAAGGCGGCGCGGAAATGATCAAGATAGACGACGCTGTCACTCACATTGAGGCTGTCAAGGCTATCGCGCACGCCGGCATCCCGGTCTATCCCAGGTTTTCCCCCCTGGCGTCACTCCCCATCGGAAAGTTCGACACTCGCGACGAGTGGGAACGCTCCATACGCCAGAACCCGCAAGCGGAAGAGATGGTGGAACGCCGTAAGGACCAGATCTTTGAGGAGGCCCAAGCGCTGGAGGCAGCCGGCGCCTCGGCGCTGGGCGCGGATGTTACTCCGGACATGTACGCAGAGATCGCGAAGCTCGTACGAATCCCCTTGCTCGGGGGACGCGGGCCCGAGTCCGATGGACTCTACCTGCACGGAGTCAGCATTCGAGCTGTGGGCGTCGACCAGAAGCCGAGCCCATCGAACTTTGGTCGCTTGATCTACGATGTGGCGATGGGCGAGCTCGCAGATATCCGCGCTGGGAAGGCCAACGTCGTCCATGTCGATTCGCGGTAAGAAGAGCACGCCCGATCCTGTACGGCAAGTCCCCCCAGGTATGCCGCACGCTGTCATAGTCGAGTGAACCGCCACTAACTACCCTCGCCAGGCAAAGGCGCCCCTTATCAGAAACATCACTTTCGACGTCAGAGCGCTTGAGTCCGTTCATCTCGGCGCAGAACCGCTGCAATCTTCTCGACCGCCACATTGAGGACGCGAATCGTCTCGACTTCGCAGCAATATGGCCTCGGGATAATTCCGTACCACCCGCTCGCCGGCTGTTTTCTCACGGGGAAATACAGGCAAGGCGAGCCGGCGCCCGAAGGATCCAGATTCGCCACGGAACCATCGGTATGGCGGCATCGCGATTCGGTTAGCGGCGCGTCTCGCCCATCGTGGACATGGCGAGGGCCGCCTCGGCGGCTCAGGGCGTCACGCAGATCTCAACCCTCGTCGTGTCGGGCAGCCGCCGGTTGCCGTGGACTAACGCGCGAATTCCCTCCTCCCAAAACGCGCTCTTTAGCCGTTGTATATGACGGGTCGACATTCCCAGCAGCTCAGCGGTCTCCTTGGTCGTCCACTGTCCCGCCAACAGCCCCATTAGCACTCGCGCCCGGTTCTCTTCTTTGGGTCCCACGCTGATTCGTATAAGGAGGACACAATGAGAGACCTGTTAGCGCGGACAAAGTCTCAGACCTACGACAGGCCGGACGTGGCCACCTTGACGCCCGTCCGACCGCGCCATATAAACGGACGTCGGAACGTTGCCAATCGTCGCGGGCGTAAAGAGGCCCGGGCACGTAGGCTTGGGGAGAAGTTCCTGTGCGAGCTCCATACCAGTACATTTCCGCTGACACGCACCTCGAAATTCCCCCGGAAGCGTGGCGGGACAGAGTGCCGGCGAACCACCGCGACCGTGCTCCGCGTGGAATTCGATTGGCCGACGGGACGGACGCCTGGCTGGTCGAGGGTGGTCCCCTCTATCAGGGGGGAAACAATATGGCGGCAGGAAGGCCAAAAGAGGACTGGGATCCGGTCAGGATGAAGTACGAGGGCCAGGCCGGCACCGGTCCCCCTCAGCAAAGGCTTCTGGAGCAAGACATGGACGGCATCGATGCAGAGGTGCTGTTCGCGTCGGTCGGCGGGCGAGGCTCCTGGAACGGGATCGCCGACGACGAGGCCTATCTCGCCGTGGTACGGGCGTACAACGATTTCCTCATCGAGGACTACTGCGCTGTTGCCCCGGACCGGCTCATTGGCATGGCCATCATTCCTGAGCGCGGGATTGAGAGCGCCGTCGCCGAGCTGCAGCGCTGCGTGAGGCTGGGCTTCAAGGGTGTCAACCTAAACAAGTTTCCCAACGGCAGCGCCTTTCCCGCCCCTGAGGACGATAGGTTCTGGGCAGCGGCTGTGGATGTGCAGATGCCAGTTACGATCCACAGCAACATGGAAACCGGTAGAGGCCAGCCCGGAGGTCGCTTCGGAAGTGGCGATCCCGGAATCGGAATGGGGCTGCGGAGCGCCAAGTACGCGCTGCTCGGTGGGCGCGATGCGATCCTGATGGCCACCACGGGCGTATTCGTGCGTTTCCCGGAGCTTCAGGTCTATTTCGCCGAGAACCAGATCGGGTGGCTGCCGAACTGCATGGAACAGGCAGATCTCCTTTACACCAGGCACTACCCCTGGTGGGAGCGTCATAAAGGCTTTGCGCCGACTCCGGAACCTCCGAGCTTCTACCTCAAGCGGAATGCCCTGTGGGGCTTTTTCGATAACCCCGTCGGCGTCGGGCTGCGACAACACATTGGCGTCCAACAGATCATGTGGCTGAGCGACTTCCCTCACGGACCCTCAGATTGGCCGGAATCTCTTAGCGTCATCGACCGGAACTTCGAGGGCGTCCCCGAGGATGAGAGACACCTCATGGTGGCGGGCAACGCCATTCGCTTCTTCGGCCTCGAGGCGGCTTTCGAGACGAGTGAGGAGCGCGAGACTCGGGTAGCCAGGCGGCGGTCGGCCCACAAGGGGTCCGCCTCGATGTCATACGCTGGGTAGGGCCGGCTTCGAACCCACCGGGGAGAAATCGGAATGCTGTCGGAATCTGAGAACGACCGCTTCACACGCGTAGGACCAGCCACGCCGATGGGCGAGCTTTTCCGTCGGTACTGGCAGCCAGTAGCGGCGACCGCTGAGTTGCAGCACGACCCGGTCAGCCAAGTCCGTATCCTCGGCGAGACCCTGGTGCTATACCGAGATCGCCAGGGTCGGCTTGGGCCCATCGGGGAGCGCTGCTCCCACCGGGGCACGGCCATGGTTTACGGCATTCCCGAACCTGAGGGGCTGCGTTGTCCGGCGGCTCCAGCGAGGGGAGCACCCGATGGGGGTGATTCGCGACCCCACGAAAAACGTGTGCATCCGCTTGGGGGACGAGGGAAGGCGAGAGCGGCCAGTGCGGCCGGCTGGCACGGCCTGACCGCTTCGATCCCGTGGCGGCACAAGTTCGTGAGCTGGCGCGCTCGGCGCGGGCGCCTGGTTGAGCTCTCCGGCGGCCAGCCGCCGGGATTGTCCCGATCTGCTGGCTCGCCAGCGGGGCGTGGTAATCGCGCAGTTTAAGGGAGGAGTCAGATGGAGGAGCGAGCGCGTCGTGTGGTCGGTTCGGTAGCCACTTTCGCCCTGGGCATCGTGCTGGCCGGCTGCGTCTCTACGGCAGGCCCCGATCAAGGCCAGCAAGCGCGCGTCGACACGGCGACGGTCGACAGGCCGATAAGAATGGCGCTTACTAACGAGCCCGGGGCAATCGCGGGCCAGTTCGTGCGACTGGCCGGGGCGGGGGAGTATGGCGACCTGTTTGCGGCAAGGCTCGTACGTGAGGATTACCTGAGCGAGCCTGCGCCGCAGCTGGTCTCTGAGATTCCCAGCCTCGAAGGCGGCACGTGGCGCATCCTGGACGATGGCCGCATGGAGACCACATATCGGCTCCGGCCCGGAGTGGTCTGGCACGACGGTCAGCCCCTGACCCCGGAGGATGTCATCTTCACGTGGCAGACGATTCTGCGCCCGGACCTGCCGGCTACCACCAGGGATCCTGAGCAGATCATTGAATCCGTCGAGGCATCCGGCCCGAACACGCTGCTCGTGCGGTGGAAAAGGGTCTACATCGCTGCTAACGTATGGCCCCTGCAGCCCCTGCCCCGCCACATCCTCGAACCGCTGCTGGAACGGGACGCCCAGGCGTTCCTGAACTCAGATTACTGGCGGACCGGCTGGGTGGGCCTGGGCCCGTTCCAGGTCGCGGACTGGGTACCAGGCTCCTTCATCAAAGGGCGCGCCTTTCCTCAGTACGTGCTGGGCGCGCCCAAGGTCTCCGAGGTCGTCGTCTACTTTATCGCCGATGCCAACCAGGCTATCGCGCGCGCCCTGGCGGGCGACATCGATCTGACGCTGGGATCGTTGATCAAGGTCGAGGAGGGCGTCTCGTTGAAGGAGCAGCTCGAGGCGCGGGGGGAGGGGACCGTACTCACAGCCCCAGCCGCGATTCGGAGCGGGGAGTTTCAGTTTCGTCAGCCGCAGCAGCCGCCGGCCCGAGATGTCCGCGTTCGGCGCGGGCTGGTGCACGCCGTGGATCGCCAGCAGTTATCAGACACCCTTTACTTTGGCCTCAATAAGCCCGCCGATATCTTTCTGTCCCCCCTGGATGGGGCCTTCCCCAGCATCGACCGGGCTATTACCAGGTATCCGCATGATCCGAACCAGGCGTTGCGGCTCTTTGCCGATGCGGGCTGGACCCGGGGCGCTGATGGCACCCTTCAGAACGCCTCAGGCGAGCGCTTCAGGCTCGGAATCCGCAGCAGCGATGACAGCGCCAATGTGAAGGAGGCGCAGGTGCTGGCCCAGTTCTGGAAGACGGTGGGCGTCGAGCCGGAGCTCGAGTTCTACGGGCCCGTCCAGCAGAACGATCGCGAGTACCGCGCCCTGTATCCGGGCTTCGGGCTCGGGAGCCCGGGAACTGACATTCTTCAGATACAGAATTACCTCAGCACCAACATCGCCACCGAGGCAACCCGGTGGTCGGGCAGCAACCGTGGTGCTTACGTGAATCCTGAAATTGATGGGCTAATCAATGAGTATTTTGCGACGATCGATGCGGCGCGTCGCGTCAACTTGCTGGTCGACTACTTCAGAATCGTTACATCTGACGTGCCGGGTTTCCCGCTCTACTACCGGGTTGACGTCTACGGCGTGCGGACCGGACTCAACGGTGTAGCTCCAACGAAGCCCGGGGAGGCTTGGACCACTGCCAACGCGCACCTGCTCTACTGGGATCGGTAGCGGACCTCCTCAGCTGCCGCTACCTTCCTTTGGAGCGTATGGGAGTAGACGATGAGCTGCGTTTCGGTCGGCCGAGCGACCTAGTTCGAGCCAACTGATGAAGGAGGTGCCAGTAATGGAGAAGGAGAAACCAGGCATGCTGGAGCAGATCCACGAGCAGTTGGACCGGACCCATGAGGCGGCGCGCAGCTACAAAGGCCCGTACCAGAAATGGAAGGAGCTCCAGGGCCTCCGGACCATCTATGGCTTCTCGGCGCCCAACATCTATACGGCAGAACTGACTCCTTGGGAGGCCCGGGGAGGCTCGGGCGTCTTCATCAATCTCGATGGCAGCGCCGGGTTCAATGACGCGTATCTTTACGAGCTCGCTCCCAAGGAATCCTCGGCCCCGATCAAGCACATCTACGACGAGCTGATCTTCGTCTTGAGCGGTCGAGGTGCCACTACAGTCTGGAACGACCCAAAGAAGGCGCAGACGTTCGAGTGGGCCAAAGGCAGCTACTTCGCGATGCCGCCGAACGCGTGGCACCAGCACTTCAACGTGTCAGGAGATGAACCGGCCCGATACTTCGCTATGACCGCTGCCCCAAGGGTGATCGACACATTCAAGAGCCTTGACTTCGTGTTCAACAACAGTCACGTATTCACCGACTTCTTCAATGACGAAGAGGGCTTCTTCAAGGAATCCGAACGCCAAACCGGTTCCACCGGCGCGTTCTCCAGCTGGCGAACTAACTTCATTGCCAACGTCTGGGACCACCAGCCGAAACAGCGGACATCGGCAGAGGAAATCGAAGCGCTAGCTCGCGCGAGCGCCGGGATCAGGCGGAGCTCCATGGGCAGCGGCGGTGAGCGAGTTGGGGCCAATGCCCTCATGCTCGGTGGGGCGGTGCAAGCCGGACTCACCTTCGGATCGCAACCGGGGGTCCACACCTCACCCCATCGGCATGGTCCGGGCATCCATGTCACCACCATTGGCGGTCACGGTTACTCGATGCTCACCAGTCCGGCCGGGGACCAGACCGTGCGCGTGGACTGGGGACCTGGAACGGTGTTCGTGCCGCCGGAGGGTTGGTGGCATGCGCACTACGTTGTCGGTCCCGAGCCCTGGGACTGGCTGAAGGTTGGTTGGGGCTCGGAGAAACCCAAGCCGGGCGGGGGGTCCTACGACTACTCCAGGAGCCCCAAGGAGGGTGGAGACCGGCTGTACTGGGACGAAGTCGACCCCGCGGTCCATCTTCAATTTGAAGAGGAGTGCGTCAAGGTTGGAGTGAAGTGCCTCATGTACTACCACCCCCATTGCTCCTTTAGACAGGCCGCCTCCCGCGCGTCCTGAATCCAAAAAGGAGGATGGCTAATGGCGATCGGGAAGCGAGCTGTCGGGCTGGCGCTGGTTGTCGGGCTGACCGGTTGCGTGGGACCAAGCGTCCCACAAAACGCCCAGGCACCCCAAGGCAAGGCTAGCGCGCCCGCGCGAGCACTCCACACTGCGTTCTACGAGCCTCCGGCTATAGGCGGCACCAAATTCGTCCCTGCCGCCGCTCTCGCTGACTATGCGTTGGTGTTCGGGGCAAGTCTCGTGCGTGCTGATAGCACCGACAACCTCATTCCACGCCTCGCTGCGGAAGTGCCCTCCCGGCAGGCAGGTACCTGGCGCGTGCTCGAGGACAGCCGCATGGAAACGACCCACCGGCTTCGGCCAGCCCTGACGTGGCACGACGGCGCGCCCTTCACAGTGGAGGATGTCATCTTCACCTGGCAAGCAATCATGAACCCGGCGTTGGTAGTCACAAATCGGAATCCCGAGCACCTTATTGAGAGCATCGAGCCCATCGACACATCTTCGTTCCGGATTCGATGGAAGGAAGTTTTCATCCACGCCGACGGCTACAGCCTAGAACCCATCCCCAAACACATCCTCGGACCGCTCCTTCAACAAGATCCTCAGAGCTTCGTGAACAACCCCTACTGGACCACAGAGTGGGTGGGCCTGGGGCCGTACCGGCTGGCGGAGTTTATGCCCGGCTCCCATGTGAAGGGAATCGCCTTTCCCCAGTACGCGCTGGGTGCCCCAAGGATCGAGGAGATCTATGTGCATTTCGTGGCCGGTGCTCAGCAGGCGGTAACCGGCATGCTGGCCGGCACACTGGACGTGCCGCTGGGGGTAGTGATCCAGCCGGAGGAAGGGGCGATTCTCAGGCAGGAACTCGTGTCGCGGGGTGACGCCTCCATCCTTACCAGCCCCTACGCCGTGCGGGTGGGTTCCATCCAGCTCCGTGATCCGTTGGCACCAGCCGCTCGCGACGCACGCGTTCGGCGGGCCTTGGTCCATGCAGTCGACCGCCCCCTTATGGTTGAGGCCTTGCACTTCGGGATGACGGTTCCTGCCGATACGTTCGTCTTTCCGAGTAATGCGGCGTTCTCTCGACTCGACCGGACGATCACGAAATTGCCATACGATCCGAACCGCGCAGCGCAATTGCTTGCCCAGGCTGACTGGGTCAGGGGCGCTGACGGATTTCTACGAGACCGGGAGGGTCAGCCGTTCAGCCTCGAAGTGCAGACCACCGACACTGGGGTGAAAGAGGCTCAAGTCGCCATGGACGCCTGGGCAACACTTGGGATCGGGTCGAAGATGAACGTCATCCCCCGCGCTTTGCAGGACGACCGGGAGTACCGGGCAAAGTTCACTGGTATCGAGACGCATTCCTACGCGCCTGGCAGCCTGGCAATGTTCGATAACTGGCGAACGGACCAGATTCCGACTGAGGCGACCCGCTGGCGGGGGGGAAACCGGGGAGGTTACACCAACCCGGCGACCCACCAGCTTGCGGTTGATTACAACCTGACGCTCGATGCCGCGAAGCGAGAAGATCTGCTCGTGGAGCTCTATAGAGTGGTTTCAGAGGAGGTTCCGACGATCCCCTTCTACTACACTGTTCGCATCTATGTGATACGCGCCGGTCTCAAGGGCATCAGCAACGCGGACCTCGGCGAGGGCGGTGGCCCTTTGGCCAGTGTCCATCAGCTGTACTGGGAGTAACGCTGGCTGGTCTGGCAGTGGTTGCGGGCTTCTGCCCGAGCCATTTCGACCATGAGTCTCGTTTGAGCAGCGACAGGCTCCCTAGCGCCCAGGTTAGACCTCCCCGAGAGTCCGGCGAGCGGGAACAAGCACGAAAGCTTCCGTGCCCGCTGCCAAACCCTCTAGAGAGCGAGGGCATCGCACCACGACGGAGAGCCAACGCCGCCAGGGGGATTAGCGTCAGGTAGCGGTCGAGACGGCCGTTACAATCCCGCCTCCCTGGAGCTCGCCCCCGGCGGGGCGCAGGCTCTCCCGCCGAGGGCCGATCGCGCGATGAAGGAGGAGATCATGCTCGCGGAGATCAATCAGGGAAGCGTGGTGAAGGCCGAGGTCACATGTGCGAACGGCATGCCGGCGTTCCTAGCGCGCCCGGACACGCAAGGTCCTTACCCTATTCTAGTGCTGCTCCACGAGCGTTACGGGCTCCAAGATCACCAGCGCGATCTCTGCACCCGTTTCGCGGCGGATGGCCTGGCCGCCATCGCCCCAAACCTCTTCTTCCGGGAGCCCGACCTGGAGGCCATCGGCAGGGCGGAAGCGCGCGCGGAGGTATGCGACGAACAGGTAAACCGCGACATCGATTCGGCCCTCGACTACCTTGCGGCGAATGTGCCAGGTGCGGACCTCAGCAAAGTGGCGGTGATGGGCGTCTGCCAGACCGGGCGCTTCCCAATCGCGTACTCCGCGATGCCGGGGGCGCGCATCGCAGCGGCAGTCGTCTTCCACGGCGCGGCGTATAAGCGGGAGTGGGTGCTCAACGCCGAGAAGACCGTCCCCTACGACGAGCTGATTGCGGGCTCCAAGGTCCCCGTCTTCGGCGGGTTTGGCGAGAAGGACGTCCTCATCCAACTGGAGGACGTGCTGCGTTTCCGCAGCTCACTGGAGGCGGCAAAGCGATCCTATGAGATCGCGGTTTACCGCGACGCACCGCATAGCTGGCTGAACGATCGGATCGCGAGCTGGCGCAAGCCCCAAGCGGAAGCGGCATGCCAGGCGCTTCTGGCTTTCCTTGAGCGTGTCAACAGCGGCGGCTTCCCCGCAGATCGCGTCCAGTGGAGGTTCACGGCAGACACAGCGCCCAGCGAACCCGGCACGAGCTAGTTCGTTCCCTTCCGCTAACTCACCGCTCATTGTCGCGGGATAGTGGCGACGTGCCCTGGCAAGCCTCAATTGGGTAACAATGACGTCGAGTACGGTGGAGTATTACCTTCACCCGATGTCCCACGTGCCGATGTTCCACGTGCTCCCGGCCTGGAGGTAGGCTGTCATGCCCGGGCCGCTCAAACCCTTGCGGACGGCGTAGACCTGGGGCACGTAGAAGATGGGCAATATCGGAAGCTGCTCGTCGATCAGCTTGACGATCTGGAATAGCGCCTCCTGTCGCGGGTTCGCCTCCAACTCATTCGCGTAGACGCGGTACAACTCGTCGTAGGCCGGATTGATGTAGCCGCCATAGTTGTTGCCCGCCCAGCCATTCTGCGGGGCTCCCATCTGTGACTGTCGAAGGGCCCCGGGGGCGGAGATCGAGAAGTTCCAGGGCTTGATGAGGGACCCGGGGAAGTTGATCGCCTGCTCATTCCGATTGG
>CAYQJS010000034.1:0-51007 GCA_964417895.1 uncultured Chloroflexota bacterium
GGCGAGCGGTCCGCTCATGGTGAGCCTGTCGAACCACAAGCTCAGGGTGAGCGGGGTTTTTCAGCAGCTTGCCAGCGTCCGCTGCCTACGCCAGCGTAGTCGTTGGCCCGGCAACCACAGCGATCTCCTTCGCCCCTGGAGCGTCTTGTGCCATTCTCCACGCGACTGCGGGCAGCGTGCCACCGGACTCTGGTCCTGGCCATTGCCCCGCTGGCGCTCGCCTTTTCCCAGGCTGGCCCAGCGCTGCAAGGCGATGGTGTGTCAGCTGCAGCGCGTACGAGCGGCCCGTTCCGGACCGCCGTCAGCCCAGAGATGGGGATGCACCTTTTCATCTGGGGTGACGCCGTCGCCACGGCGCGCGATCTCGAAAGGGTCGGCGCCCTCCGCTTCACCTGGCAGAAGTCCCTGTTCCAGTGGCGGTACATTGAGCCGGCGCGAGGA
Organism: uncultured Chloroflexota bacterium; assembly: GCA_964417895.1. Classification (GTDB taxonomy): domain Bacteria; phylum Chloroflexota; class UBA6077; order UBA6077; family SHYK01; genus CAYQJS01. The sequence continues at coordinate 442 of CAYQJS010000034.1, forward strand.
CTCTTCGTCTGGGATGAGGCAGACCGAGTGGTGCGAGCGTCAACTGCCGCCGGCATCAAGGTCATAGCACGAGTCGACTACCCGCCCCAGTGGGCGCGGGCTGACGGCGTGAACGGCCCCCCCGATCGACTCGAGGACTTCGGGGCGTTTGTCTTCGCGCTGGCAGACCGCTACCGTCCGGGCTCGCCGCATGGGAGCATCGCAGCCATCGAGATGTGGAATGAGCCCAACCTCTATCGCGACTGGGGGGGTGTTCGAATCGGCTGGCGCACGGCGGCTGAGTACGTGCGCCTGCTCTGTACGGGCCACCGAGCCGCCAAGCGGGCCAATCCCGAGGTCATCACCATCACCGCGGCGCTCACTCCAACAGGTGTGTTCGGGGGGCCGGCCGTAGACGACGTCATCTTTCTCTCCTGGCTCTATGACCTGGGGGCTCGTCCGTGCTTCGACGTCGTGGGGGCGCACGGAGTGGGGTTCAAGGCGCCTCCGTGGATAAGCCCGAAAGAGCTCGCGGAGAACCCTGAATGGGGTGGCCATGCATCCTTCGGGTTGCGCCGCGTCGAGCAACTCCGAGAAGTGATGGAGCAGTATGAGGACGCCGAAAAGCAGATATGGCTGACTGAGTTCGGGTGGACAAGTGATCCGATCACCCCCACCTTCTCCTGGTATCGGGTGACGGAACAAGAGAAGGGGGAGTACATCGTCGCGGCCTTCCGCTGGGCCCGGGAGCACTGGCGTCCGTGGATCGGGGTGATGGTGGTCTGGAATATGCCCGCGCGCGACTGGCGAGAGAGCCGGGAGGAATACTGGTGGAGCATCACCAACCCCGACGGAAGTACGCGTCCTGCATACGAACGGCTCCTCGACGCCCGCCGGAACGGCGAGCTGCCCTGAGCTGATTCGACCGGAGTCTGATCGCTCAGTCGGTCCGAGCCCCAAGAATACCGGTTGCTTGACCGATTAGTCATCGGGGTGGAGGACGTAGCTATTGGACCTACAGCAGGGACCTCAGTAGACTTGGGTGTCAACAGACCTGTGACGGTCGGCCGGGGTATCCCATAGGCCACCGTGCCGAGCGTGCCGGACTTTTCAGCGTGGCGGGAGGCAGCGTCAACGACATGACAGCATCAGATGGTGAGCCCGACGCACACCCAGGGAGCGAATCAACACGGCCTGGCGTGACCAGGCGGCCGGCCCAAAAACGAGCCGTGGCTGCCTCACGAAAGATCACGTCGCGCACCGTGGCCGACCTCACGAAGCGCACAACGGAGGAGGTCTTCCTCGATCACCTGGAGCTCCGGAAGCTCGGGCGCCTCGAGGACGATATCAAGCGCAACTACGACGAGAACGTCATGATCATCTCCAACGTGGGGACCTTCTTCGGCCACGATGGTGTTCGCCATTCGGCGCGCCTCCTGCGGCTGCTCCTGCCCACCCTTCAGTACAAGTTCGACACGCTCCTCATTCGCGGCCAGATCGCGTTTGAGGAGTGGGAGGCGCAAGCGTCGCAGGTCGAGGTTCACGATGGCATCGACGCCTTCGTGATTACCGGTGGCAAGATCAAGGTCCAGACCATCTGGTACGAGTCCCGAGCCCGGAAGAAGAGCCCTGCGCGGGGACGATCGCGTTCTTGAGGCCCGAAAATGAAAGGGCGATTCGCGTGGTGCGGCGCTCTCCTGGTGGCCGCGATCTGCCCGGTTGTGCTCCTATCCGCCATTCACGGCGGCACTGGTGGCTCGACGTCCGCCGCGGCGGACGCGTGCGAGCCTCCGGGTCCCGACCAGGCCAAGATCGAGGCATTCGTCGATGCCGGCTGCTATGGGGGCTGGGCTCACGACCCGGAGATCCGCAAGAGCGGCCCGATCATCGACGGCGTCGATTACTTCACCCACGGTCGCGTCCGGGTGTACTACTCGCCCGAGGTGCTCCATTGGCTGCTGGCGGGTCGGCCGGCCGGCGGGATTCCCGAAGGGGCCATGATCGTCAAAGAGAACTATCCGCCACTGCCAGAGCACGGGGATACCCTCACGTCTTGGACCACGATGGTCCGCGCCCCGATCGGCTCGTGGGATGGGTGGTTCTGGAGCGCCTATGCGCCGGGGCCAACGCCGCACCGGCTGGGTGAGTTCGGCTACTCGGCGTGCATCGCCTGCCATGCCTCCGCCGACCAGCCCGACCTGACCTTCGCCGCGCTCCGGAACATCTTCGGCCAGCCCGAGACGTACGACACGCCCGATCCAACCTGGCGGATCCTGACCGAATCCCATGCGGCTCTCGGCATGCCGAAGGACCCCGGCCCGCTCCCTCAGCCGCTGCAGACCGCCGACGCCGGGTTCTTGAGCCTCTTCAGCCAGCTCCCGGCTGTCTCCGAAAGCCAGGTGGTGAGGCTGCCGGATAACACGCTGGACCACGTGGTCTCGTCGGCGAGCGGCCCACCCCGGTTCCTCACGTCCGACCAGTGCATTGGCTGCCACAACGCCAGCGCGATCCTGGACAACGTCACGCCCCACATGCTGGTGGTCGACCGACAGGGCACGCGGGTGAACCTCTCGCCCTACGGGGAGTGGTCCGCTTCGTTGATGGGCCTGGCAGGCCGCGACCCGGTGTTTCATGCCCAGCTCGAATCGGAGACGACGCTCCGGCCGCCGATCGCCGGCTTTCTGGAGGACACCTGCTATCGCTGCCACGGTGTGATGGGCCAGCGGCAGATCCACCTGGACAGCCGCGACCCCTTCACCCACGCCATGGTCTACGCTGTGGCTGGCGACCGCCACGCGCCCTACGGCGCGCTGGCGCGCGACGGCGTCTCCTGCAGTGCCTGCCACGGGATTGCCTCCCAGGGCCTGGGAACGCCCGCGTCGTTCACCGGACTCTTCAACGTCGGTCCGTCTGATGAGATCTACGGGCCCTACGCCGACCCGAAGACGTACCCCATGCGCCAGGCGCTCGGGATCACGCCAGCCGGCGCGGATCACATCTCGTCGTCGGCTCTCTGCGGCTCGTGCCACACCGTGATCCTGCCCCAGGTGCCCCGCTCGTACGCCAGCGCTGACCCAGCGTTGGACCCGGCGATGACCTACGAGCACGAGCAGACGACTTATCTCGAGTGGCGCAACAGCGCTTTCCAGAACGAGGCGGAGCCGGTGAACGTGGCTACCGCCCAGACCTGCCAGCAGTGCCACATGCCACAGAGCTTCGAGGGGAGGAAGCTCCGCTTTCGGATCGCGAACGTGGAGGACAACCAGTATCCCCCGGTCGATAACCGAGCGCCGGACGAGGAGATCACCCTGCCGGAGCGGGAGCCCTTCAGTCGGCACACGCTCGTCGGCATCAACCTCTTCGTGATGCAGATGTTCCAGCAGTTCACGTCGTTCCTGGGGATCCAGGCCTACGACAAGCTTGCCCCAAAGGACACGGCGCAGAACCTCAAGACCGCGGAAGGATCCAGTCTGGAGCTAGCCCGTGAGGAGACGGCCCGACTGGACATTGTCTCCACGCGATGGAGTGACGAACATCTGGAGGCGCTCGTTCGGGTCACGAATCTGGTCGGCCATAAGTTTCCCTCCGGCGTCGGCTTCCGCCGCGCCTTCCTGGAGTTCTCGGTGGTGGACGCGAACCAGCGCGTGCTCTGGGCTTCGGGGCGGACGTCCCCGTACGGGGTCATCATTGACGCGGAGGGCCGGCCGCTTGAGACGGAGTTCCGTAAAACGATCTGGCAACCGCACCACGAGGTCATCGAACGGCAAGATGCGGTCCAGATTTACGAGGAGCGCCACCTGGACGACCGGCGCGAGCTGACGACCAGCTTCGTCGGCCTCTTTACCAACGTAAAGGACAACCGCCTGCTGCCCAGCGGGTGGCGGAATGACGCCCCGGACACGGGGTTTATGCAGCCGGTAGGGGTGGAGGGCGATCCCCGGTACCATGACGGCAGTGGATCTGACGAGGTGCTCTACCGCGTGCCGCTGGCGGCGATACAGGGTGCGGCCGCGGTACAGGTTCGGATCTTCTATCAGGCCATCCCGCCCTACTACTTGCGGGATCGGTTCGAGACCGCGTCCGGGCCGGAGACGCAGCGCCTCCACTACCTGGCGAGCCGCCTGAATGTCGGCGGGAGCCCGATTGACGGCTGGCGATTGGAGGTTGCCTCCGCGAGCGCGGAGCTCAACCCGGTCCCATAGCTCGCTGCGCGCACCGGCCCCATTCTCTCAGTGGCCGGTGTTCCCACCCAGCCTCGGCCCGGGCCTGCTGCCAGGTCTGGTTCGGCGACAAGGTCAGGCCGCACGACTGCGTTGAGCGCCTGGGCCGCCAGCCATATGCATGGCGTGAGCACCAGGAATCCGCGACGAATGCGCATCTGCGCCGGCTCCGGCGCCACCGCCAACGCGACGCTCGAGGCGAGACATGCAAAAAGCGCTCCGTAGTTGATCAGCATGAGACGATCAGCGTGGGTGAGGTAGCCTACCGGCGGGATCGACGATGTGGTATTCAAGTGAAAGACAACCGAGCCAAGCAGCGCACCAGTGCTGATGGTGACGCGTGGCACCGGGGGACTGGGAATCATGAAGAGCGCCAGGAAGCCGCACGCCACGAAGATCAGGCTTGGTACCAGGAACTCGAGCACGCCTGCCTCGGTGTGCCGTCTGGAGGGCAGCTGGAAGACGAAGCGCGAGAACGTCTTCTCGAAGGCGGGATAGTACTGCTCTATCCCGCGCATACTAGCGACCGACGAGGCGCTCGAAGGCAACCAGTGCCAGCTCAAAGGAATTGGGCTGGACTCTCAGGTCGCCTCTGAACGGATGGTCCAGCAACACAATGAGGAAGATGACGAAAGCCAGGGAGGCCGCATAGAGCATTGTCATTGTGGCCTGGGCTCGAAGGCTCGGGGCGCCGAAGAAATACGTGAAGACGACTGTGATGAGGCCGCCCCCGATCAGGAGTCCCCACATGGTCCCCGGCAGGCTGCTCTGGTTGGCCAGCAGTCGAATCCGACGCCCGTCATTCAGGTCGTTCAGTCGTCTGAGGCCCTCGGCGTAGAGGCTGTTCTCCCTCTGGCTTCCCGGGTCGAAAGCAACCAGGGCGAGCCACAGCTCGTCCATGGCCCGGGCGGCGCGAACGCTCGACCGGCCGGCCGCCATCTCGGGCCATTCCTCATCGATGACGACGTGCGCATAAGCCCGGGCGCCATCTTGAACACGGCCGGCCGTTGGCTCGCGAAGCGCCGTGCCAATCTGGAAGATGGAGATGAGGTCGTTCCCCTCGCGCTCGACGTCGGCGGCAGCCTCCTGGAACTGTTGCCAGACAACCACCACCACGAACGCGAGGAGCACCGCGTAGACGACGCCGAGCAGGCCGATGAAGTAGCCCCCGACCTCGTGGTTCGCCTGGCGAACCGAAGGCGGGAAACGGCGATGCACGATGACCAGGCCGAAGTTGCTGAGGGTCACCGTCGCTCCGATGATCAGGACGCCTAAGAAAAAGGTCTGCATGTCCCCCTTATCGGCCCCGCGTCACGGTTCGCTAGGGCGGTAAGAGAGCGAGGTCATTCCCCATGGCCAGGCGGCCACGTCTGCATGACCTGCCGGAGGATGCCGAACTCTCCAAGGTGGTAGGACACGTGCCCCACGACGAGGGCAATCTCTCTAAGCAGCGTGTGACCCGGGGTGTGCGGGATTGGGGAGACCAGCTCGATGTTGGGATCGGCAACTAGGTCTTCGAGCATCTTCCGGTCTGCCCGAAACGCCTCGAGCGTTGTCGTCCACGCCTCGGCGTCGGCCTGCTTGCCTTTCGGCGGCCAGTAGTCGTCCGGATGCTTGAGCGCCGCGTAGTTGGGATTGCGGATGTACTCCAGGATGTCCCACTGGCCGATGCGGAGGTGCTCGAGAAGATGCCACGCTGTGTAGTCCACGTGCGGCGGGTAGGCGTTGATGGATTCCGTAGGGAAATCGCGCACTGTCCCCTCGAAGCGGCGATCAGTGGTGCGGCGGAGAAGGTCGAGAACGTGCTCGCGCAGGGCCGGGTCCGTGCTCATCCTAAAACTCTCCAGCTGTCGTTTGCGCCGGGCACCGTCATTCTGAGCCGCAAGGCGAAGAATCGGCGCCTCCGCGGGAGCAGATGCTTCCCTTCGCTAGCATGACGGCCCGCTATCGATTATGAGGTGCGTTATCGTACATCGACCAAGCGGCTTATGCTCGCGGACCGGCCACGCCGACGGGCTCCCTGCCGCTGACGGGGGCCCCCGGGGGTGGGACGCCGAGCTCGCGGGCCCGCAGGTCGCTGCGACGGGCGAAAATCCCCGTGTTGATGCCCGCACAAATGATGGCGCCTGCAATCAAAGCCACGGGGCCGCCGACGGCGCCTGCCACGCCCCCCATTAGCCCCTGCCCCAACGCAGGCATGCCGGTAACCAGCATGTGCTGAAAGCTTGAGACCCGGCCGCGTAACTGGTCCGGGCACATCAATTGGATCATGGCGTTGCGCGGGGCGGCTTGCATCGAATCGGTCAGGCCTAGGCCAACGGCGACGGCGAACGCAAGGCCAAACCACGGTGAAAGCGCGAGAGCTGCGAGACAGCAACAATACGCCAGGATCGCGCCGACGATCAGCCGTCCTTTGTACGGGAAATCCCCGAGGTACATGATCAGCAGCGCGCCGATCAGGCCGCCCACCGCCGGAGCCGACGAGAGGATCCCGAACCCGGTGGCCCCCATCCCGAAACGGCCGGCGATGATGGGGAGCAGCACCTGATAGCTCCCGAACAGCATCGCAGCCGCGTCGGTCGCCAGAAGAACAAGGATGATGCTCCGCGACCGAATGAAGGCCAGTCCCTCCAACAGATTCCTCAGCGGCGACCCCGTGGGGCGCGTCGGAAGGGGCCCGAGCGCGATCATGCCGAGCGCCGCGGCGGTTATGAAGTGCGCCACGCCGTTCGTCGAATACGTGACGGCCAGGCCGAACACCGCGATGAGGATTCCGGCGATCGCCGGGGCGATGATTCGGTCGATCTGGTGAAGCGTCGTGTTGAGCGCCATGGCGTTGATGAGGTGCTGACGGGGCACGAGATTCGCGATCAAAGCCCGCCGAGCGGGAGCGCTCACTGACATCAGCATCGCGTTGAGGAACACCACGGCGTAGATGTGCCAGACCTGCGCGATTCCCATGGCGCTGAGGACGCCGAGGGTGACGGCAAACGCGCCGTTCGCTGCCTGAGTGAAGACGATGATCTTCCGTCGGTCGACACGATCGGCGATCACTCCGCCCGCCAGGGAGAACAGAATGATCGGGATAGCACGCGCGAGCCCCGTGAACCCCAGGTGGAGCGCTGAGCCCGTGAGGTCGTAGATCTGCCACATGTTGGAGACCTGCTGGAGCTGCCCTCCAATCCCGGAGACCACCGACGAGAGGAAAAGCAGTCGGAACTCTCGATGCTCCAGAGCCACGAAGGCGCGCCGCAGCCCGGGCCGCTCATCCCTCACGCGGCTCATCCTCTCTCATGCTAAGGTATGCCTCCGTAGTGCTGGACAACGGAGGTATGGCGCGTGGCAATCTTTCTGGACGAAGCGCAGGTGGCTGAGCTGCTCGATATGGAGTCATGCATTTCTGCTCTGGACGAGGCGTTCCGTGACAAAGCCGATGGGGCGGCTGCGAACCAGCCCCGGCGCCGGCTTCCGTTTCAGGGACGCCGCTTCCATTTGATGGCCGCCAGTATGCCCCGCAAGGGCTATCTGGGTTTCAAGGCATACGGTGCGGCTCGCGGACAGGACGTCGTGCTCTACAAGGCGGGAGACGGGATGGTAGCCTTCTTGCGCTCCGGCCGACTCGGGCAAATGCGGACGGGCGCGGCCTCCGGACTGGCCACTAAATACATGGCGCGCGGGGACGCCTGCCGCTTGGGTTGCTTCGGCACCGGGAACCAGGCCGAGACGCAGCTCCAGGCCATCGCCCAGGTTCGCAAGCTCGAATCCATCCACGTCTACAGCCGGGACGCCGAGCGCCGGAGGGCGTTTGCAGAGAAGATGACGGCGCTGCTCGAGCAGGACGTGCGGCCGGTGGAGACGGCCTCCGAGGCGGTCAAAGGCCGGGACCTCATCGTCACCATCACCAACTCCAGCGAGCCGGTGTTCGACGGCCGCTGGCTCGAGCCCGGCACCCATATCAACGCGGCCGGTGGCAACGTGCGCGTGAACCGAGAGCTCGACGAGGTGGCGGTGACGCGCGCGGGCACCATCGCGGCGGATGACGTCCAGGGCGCCAGGTTGGAATGTGGGGACCTCATGTGGCCGATCGAGCGCGCCCTCCTATCATGGGAAAAGGTGTACGAGTTGGCGCCCATCGTGGCCGGCTTGATGCCGGGCCGCCGCTCTCCCGACGAGATCACCCTCTTCGAGTCACAGGGCGTGGCCCTGGAGGACGTGGCGGCCGCGAGCCTGGTCTACGAGCGTGCGTGCGAGCGCGGCATCGGCACCCCGCTGCCGTTCTAGCGGGCCAGTTCCTATGAATGTCGGGGGCACGGTCACCCCCACCCCAACCCTCCCCCGTCGAGGGGGAGGGGGATAGAGCCGGTCCCCTCCCCCCTTGCGGGGGAGGGATGGGGTGGGGGGTGACGTGCTCAGCGATACTGCACTGGCCGCTAAACCGCCAGGGCCTGGGAGCGTCCCGCGATGCCGGCAGGCTCTTGCCGCCAGGTCTCAGGCTGCACGTCGATGTAGAGCTCGACGCGGTTGCCATCAGGGTCTCTGAGGTAGGCGCTGTGGGTGACGCCGCCGTGATCGGTGGTGTGGTCGACCTTCACGCCAGCCTCGGCCAGCTCGTCGAGCGCCGCATGCAGCTCCTCATCTGTCGTCCCGATCTTCAGGGCGAAGTGCCGCAAGCCCAGCGTATTTCCCTCCGGAGGCACGGCGTCCGGATCACTCTGGACCACGAGAAGCTCATGGTGCGTCCGACCCCCCGAGAACATGACGCCGCGCTCTCCCAGGCGAGCTACCTCCTTGAATCCCAGGATGTCCCCGTAGAAATGGACCGAACTTTGTAGGTCCCTAACCGACAGCACAATATGACCCAGCTCTTTGATCTCCATGGCACCACTCCTTCTCCGACGACATTGAGCACAGGATACCGCCCCTCGCGGCGCCGATCCAGCCGCTCCCGGGCCTTTAGTCTAGCGGCCCGGGAGGTAATCACCGCGGGCGGACCGGACACCAGCGCTCCTGGAAACGTCCTGATCGGCCCACCCGGTGCCACGTACGTACGCTATAGTATGGCGTACGTGATGGGGGTTTGAGCATGGTCATCACCGCGTCGGAACTGCGGCAGAACATCTACAAACTGCTCGACCAGGTGCTAGACAGCGGCGTCCCACTCGAGATCGAGCGCAACGGACGACGGCTGCGGGTAATCCCGACCGACGCTCCTCCGAAACTTGACCGCGTTGTTGGGCATGCGGACTACGTCGTCGGCGATCCGGAAGAGCTGGTCCACATCGATTGGTCCAACGAGTGGCGTCCATGATTCTGCTCGATACGCATCTTCTAGTCTGGCTGTACGGGGGCGAGCGGAATCGCATTCCGCCTTCTGTCCAACAGCGGCTCAACCGGGAACAGCTGGGGTTGTCCCCCTTCGTACAGCTGGAGCTGGCGTATCTCTATGAGGTCGGACGAGTCAGGAGCTCTGCCCAGGCGGTGGTCGAAGAACTTGGAACGCGATTGGAGCTCGTTGTTGCCGACGTGGCAGCCGCGGCAGTGTGTCGCGCGGCGCTCGGGCTCACGTGGACGCGCGACCCGTTTGACCGCCTGCTCACTGCCCATGCCACCGTTGCGAACCTGCCGCTAGTCACGAAAGACGAAACGATTCGCCAGCATTTCTCTCTGGCGTGGTGGGCTGAGTAGCTTCGACGCTACCCGAGGAACGCGGAGCGGATTCAAGTTCCGCTCGCGGATGTTTACACCGCGAGGCCCATCTGGGGCTTGTCGAAGGTGAACTCCCCGCGCTTCTTGAGCCAGGGCCGCCGCCACTCCACATCCTCGTCCTTGAAGTCCGTCGTGGTGCGCGGCATCGGCTTGGGCATTGGTTGGTGGTAGAGCTTAGCCACGTTTTCCCGAAGCACCTTGGCTCGGGTCTCCTCGTTCACTTGACTCAGGGTCAGCGCCACGGCGTCGTCGGTGTGAGGCCAGATGCCGCCCGGGTGCGGATAGTCGTTCGCAAACATGAAGTTGTCGGCGCCCCAGCGCTGCATGAGAAAGCCGCCAACGCCGTCCTCCATGAAGGTGGCAGAGATCGACTGGCTGAAATACTCGCTGGGCAGCATCGTCAGTCCCAGGTCCCTCCCACGTCCGAACTTCCTGTCAAGGTCCTCGAGATAAAACGGGATCCAGCCGCACTCGAACTCGGCCAGGACCAGCTTCAGGCGAGGATGTCGCTCGAACACCCCGGAGAGGATGAGCTCGGCGACCGTCTGCATGGCGACGACCTTGTGGCCGTACGCCTGCCGCGAGACCGTCGCGAACCGGTCCTCCCCCCGTCGGGTGCTGTAGGCGCCGAAGCCACTGTTGATGTGCATGCTCACGGGGACGTCCATGTCCTCGCAGGCGGACCAGAACCGCTCGTAGTGGTCGGTGGTCCACGGGAGATGCTCCGGCGGGGCAATCCAGAGGGTCACGCCCTTGAGCCCCTCCTTCTTCGTTCGCTCCATCTCGCCGATTGCATAGTCCATGTCCCATAGGCCGATATGGGCCTGCCCCCACAGTCGATCGGGCGCCTCCGAGCAGAACTCAATCATCCAGTCGTTGTAGACCCGGTCAGAAGCCTTGGCCAGCTCGACGTCGCCGGTCTCGGTGTACTGATCGTAAATGCTCTTCGCCAAGGTAGGATACAGGACCTCCGCGGCGATGCCGTCGGCGGCCATGTCCTTGAGCCTGGCGACGGGGTCCCATCCGCCCGGGCGGGCATGGTTTGCGCGCCCGAGCCGAATCCTTGGGAACTGGAGCGCGCGATCCCGGAACTTGGGGGGAAGCATCTTCTGCCACAGATCGGGCTGCTCGGAAACGTGGGAGTCGGCAGAAATACGAATCTCCTGAGTACGCGGGTCTGCAGACTGACTCATGGGCGCGCCCTTCCTTTCTTCTCTTAACGCGTCGAACCGGCTGTCAAATGCCGTAGAAGCGCCGGGGGTTATCCTCCAGGATCTTGCGTGCCACGGCCGCCGGGATCTCTCCCGTCGCGCCTCGCTGCTCCACGATGTCGAGGGCCATCAGCTCCGCCGACTGGTCGGCATGCGTGTAGTCCGTTCCGACCAGGAGATTGTCCTCCATCCCGAACTGCAGGATGTACGGAAGGTCATCCTGGCTCTGGCATGCTACGTAGATTCGGGATTCGCGAAACAGGTCCCGCTTGACGTCGACTGACTGGCGGCCGCCGGCGGCCTGGAGATGCTGTCGGCGATCGCCGGCAGCATGGATAGACAGGAGGAAGGGCACCCACGACGCTCCCGCTTCGATGAAGCCTATCCGGAGGGCAGGCAACCGGTCCAGAACGCCGGAGATCAGCAAGGGCTGGAAAGCAACGATAGCGTCAAGAGCAGTGGGGGATAGCCCTCCGGGACCGTCAGACCCAGTGTGAATGCAGATGGGGACGTCGAGGCCGGCGGCCTCCTCGTAGAGAGGGAAGAAGTAGGGGTCGCCGGCTCTTCGCCCGCCGGCCTCAACCCCCTTCTTGAACACGCCGCAGGCGCCATGGTCCTTGGCCCACCGCAGCTCTTCGACCGCCTTGTCCATGGTCAGGAGCGGCAGCACCGCCACCCACCGCAGCCGCCCGCGACTCTGCTCCGTGCGCGCGGCGATCCAACGATTGTAGGACCTCGTGAGCGCCAACTCGACCTCGGGGCGCCCGGTGAACCCGCTGCGGATGAACACCGTGGGGTACAGAACCTGCACGTCGATGCGCAGCTCATCCAGATGCCTCAAGCGGGCGTCGACGTCCAGCAGCTGACTGGTTGCCGCTGTGGCTCCGGTGCGCCGGTAATCGCGCACCGGTCGCCTGAGGACTACGCCGTCTGCGACCCACCGCTGATCGCGTTCCGTCGCGACTTCAGGATCGCGAGTGATCGGCTTCAACCGGCTCTCGCACTCCTCGAGGTACTCCCAGGTGGCCTCCGTTTCGTCGACGTGGGAATCCGCGTCAATTCGGAACATCGTCCCTCCTCGCTACGGGATGGCCGTTCTATAGGATGGCAACGGCTGGGCGCGGTGCAACTATAGTCTCTCCTCGGCGATGAGGATCTCGTTCGGGAAGATCTCGTCGAGTGGCTGTTTCCGGGGGGTGAGGCTCTGCTCAACCGAGATGGTCTGGACCATGTCGATGGCCGGGGCGTTCACGCTTACCCCGTAGGCGAATGGATCTCCTCCCATCAACTGCTGCACCTCGGCAAGGTAGTGGTTCTGAAACACGAACAACGTTTGCTGCCGAGTTCGCGACATGGCGATCTTCTTGGCTTCTTCGAAAGCGTTGAGGAGGCTGATCGCCACCCACGGGTGATCATCGAGGATGCTCTCTCGGAGAGCCGTGGTGTGGTGCGGTGGGAAGATGCGGCTCTTCTCATAGTAGCGGATCGCCTCGGACTTCGGGTCGGAAAAGAGAGTGCAGAAGTCGGGGTTGCCGCGGATGTCCACGCCCTCTCGTGCCAGGGCGCTGTTTGACTCACCGCCCCAGCTCATGGCGGCATCGATCTCGCCGCGCAGGAAGAGTGTGCTCTCCGCGACGTTGGCGTACGTCAGCTTGACGGGCGGCTTGGTGCCGCTGATGCCGGTGTGACTGTAGTGCTCTCCCCTCGTCTGCACCCATTCCATATCTTGCGGCGCCACGCCAAACTCATGTTGCAGCACGCCGCGGATCCACAGCGCCGCCGTCTGCTGATAGTCACCGACGGCGAAGCGCCTGCTCTTCAGGTCCTCGGGGTGATCCACCCTGATGCCAGAGGATTTACGGATGACGATATTCGTGTAGGAGAAGTTCCGGTTGTGGAACACAGGGAGGAGGCGATACGGGAAATCCTTCGCCCGCTCGACCAGAAAGGACGAGAACGACATCTCCGAAAGGTCGTAGCGATGGAACTTGATCTGGTCGTAGAACACGCCGGGAACGGCGCCGGGCATCCCCTGGTAGTCGAGTGTGATGCCGGCGGGCTTGACCTCGCCGGTGATCAGCGGTAGGACGCGGTCGTAAGGGGTCATGGCGAAGGACAGCTTCAGGTCAGTCATGATTCTCCTTCCGCTAGAGAGCCAATCCGCGCGTCACGCCCTGCCGCCCCCACGATACAGGGCCCACCTTTCAAGACCCAATTCCCGCGCTGAGGTCCACGTGCTCAGACGGTAGCCGAACCCTGTAGTCCGAGCAGGCCTCGTAGGGCCTCGATCATGCCGAGATGCCTGTTGTCGTGAGCGAGGTGGGTCAAGAGGACGTTCTGCACGGAACGACGTTGCGCGTCGGGTGGACGTGTCTGATCAGACAGTTGGTCGGGCGACAGGGCGCTCACGAAGCTGTCGAAAGCCGCGAATGCGTCTTCGGCATACGCAACGAGCGCTGCCTTGGCCGGTAGGATGAGCCGCTCCGATGCCTCGTCGCCCATGCCCATGCCCGTGCTGATTTGCCCCAGATCGGTGGCCTCCAGGTCCCAGCGCGAAGCCAGATCCCGTTCATGCCAGATCTGCGCACCACCGCCGATGATCTGGCGGTCGTAGTCCGCCCAGCGGGCCGTGTGGAAAACGTGAAAGCCGATGGCGGGCGCATGCGGGCCAGGCCTCCAGCGAAGCTGCTCGTCCGTCAGTCCTGCGACAGAGGCCAGCAGCCGCTGATGCGCCTGCCGCCGTTCGTCTCTGAGTCCATCGAATAGATCGGGCATACCCTAATTGTCAGCCAGGGCGGGCGTTCTGGCAAGCGGCCGTGGCGGAGTGGCCACCCGCTGACTGTCCGCTCACAGTGTGCGGTGAGGCTCACGTCGTGTAGATTGACGGCGTTCTTAAGAGAGGCGACGGTCCGGGACCGCGCGACCGCTGGCGCCGGTCCCGAGACAGCATTTCAGCCGGAGGGCGCTACCAATGGAAGATCGAGCGACTCGGGCCCCAGCGGTGTGCGCGGGTAGGATCGATTGGCCGGGCCGATGGCGGGCGCTACTGGAAGCCCGCGAGGCTGCCGGGCGCGCCGACTTCCTGGCTGGCGGCAGTCGCTGGGAGGCCCGTGCCGAGCGCTTTGCTCGGTTGGCGCGCTCGCTCGACCCCGCGGCCGACCCGTTTGTTAAGGCGCTACGGGAGGTGATCCGCTCAACGGACACGGTTCTTGATGTCGGCGCGGGGGCCGGACGTTACAGCATGCCGATCGCGTCCAGCGTCGCAGCGATCACGGCGGTCGAGCCGTCAACCGCGATGCGGGCCGAGTTGGCGCGTGGAGCCGCCGCGCGGGGGCTCACCAACCTCACCATCGTAGGGAGCAGCTGGGAGACCGCTGAGGTCGAGCCACATGATGTCGCCTTCTCCGCCAACGTACTCTATTTCGTGCCTGACGCCGTCCGATTTCTCGAGAAGCTCGACCACCATGCCCGCCGCGCGTGCCTTATTCTCCATCGATTGGACCAGCCCTCAGCCCAGCTGCTCCCGCTCTGGGAGGAGATCTGGGGCCGCCCGCGTCCTCCCGAACCGAACGCCCTGGATCTGTTCAACCTCCTCTTCAGCATAGGGATTCGCGCTGACCTGCGCCTCGCACCACGGCCTGCTCCGGGGCGCTACGCGACACTCGAGGAAGCTGTCACCGAAGCCAGACAGACCCTGGAACTGGCATCGGACGACTCCACACACGACGCGCGGATCGCGGCATTCCTCCGTGGCATCCTCACTGAGCGCGACGGTCAGCTCGAAATGCCGCCAGGCCCACAGATGGCCATCATCTCGTGGGAGAGCGCCTGAGACCTGACCGGCCGCGGCGATCGCCGCCGCGCCCGGTTGTTCAGTGGGAGCGCTTGAGATGAGTCACGGCTTTCGCAGATTCGGGCCGTCGAACACCGCGGGGTTGATGATGCGAGTGGGGTCGCCCGTTAGCCAGGTCTGGATGTTCTCGACGGCGTTGCCGAACATCACCTGGTAGGCCTCCTGGGTCACGTAGCCAAGATGCGGGGTGATCACCGTGTTTTGGAGCTGTCGGAGCGGATGGTGTTGGGGCAACGGCTCCACATCGAACACGTCGAGGCCTGCCCCAGCGATCTTCTGCTCCGACAGCGCCGCGATGAGCGCCGACTCGTTCACGATCGGCCCGCGCGAGGTGTTGATCAGGTACGCGGTCGGCTTCATCAGCGCGATCTCGTTCACACCAACGAGGTCGCGGCTCCGGTCGCTGAGCACGTAGTGGATCGTCACGAAGTCGGACTCACGGAAGAGCTGCTCCTTGGTGGCGTACTCCACGCCCGCCGCCTGGGCCTTCTCGGGCGTCAGGTTCTGGCTCCAGCCGAGCACCTTCATCTGGAAGGCCAGCCCAACGCGCGCCACTGCCGTCCCAAGGCGTCCCAGACCGATAACACCCAGGGTTTTCCCGTAAAGCCCTTCTCCGAGGGTCAGCTGCCAGCTGCCGGCGCGAACGGCCGCGTCTTCCTTCGGGATGTGGCGGACTAGCGAGAGAATCAGCCCCCAGGTGAGCTCCGCCGTCACCGGGCCGGCGCCCATGGCCGTGCCCGCGACAGGGATGCCCAACTCGGTGGCGGCGGCAAAGTCGTAGGAAGCATTGCCCATGCCGGTGGTCATGAGGAGCTTGAGGTTGGGCAGCTGTTGGAGCAGAGAGCGCCGAAAAGGTGTGCGCTCGCGGATGCCGACTATGACGTCGAAATCCTGCAAGCGCTGAGCGAGCGCGCCCTCATCGAAGATGTGGTCTTGGAAAGCCGTGACCTGTGTGCCTTTTGGCAACACGGACCAATCGGCGCTGGTGAGCGCCTTCTGCTGATAGTCGTCCAGGATGGCCACACGTACCATGTTCCCTCGCACCTCTCACGCTGAGTTTGCCATGTCCCGATATCTCGGGGGGCCACGGACAGGTGAAACTGTCATGCTGAGCCGCAGGCGAAGCATCTCCCGGGAGACCCCTTCGCTGCGGCTCAGGGTGACAATTTCAGAGCAGTGCAGCAAGGTAGCGTTTGGGGAACGCGCAGGTCAAGCAGAGGCGCACGCACGTCGACGGATTCTTGGTGATCGTGGACTACGTCGGTTCCGTGACTTCGACGAGCTTCACACGGCTGCGTGCCCCGCGAACGATGGTTACCGAGGATGGCGCGACCCCAAGGAAGAGGGCCACCCGCCGACAGACATCGTCGTTGGCGTGTCCCTGCAGTGCTCGGGCAGATGTCCACACTTCCAGTGAGCCATCGTCGCGTTTTTGGACCTCCTGCCGCCGGGAGCCGGGATGAACCCGCACGTTAACGCGAATGGCAGTCCTCCCGCCGCTAAGAGGGGCCGGCTGATTCTACTCATCGAGTGAATCGCGGGCAGGCTCTCCGTCAAGACAATCCGGGTCGCCGTGTCCCCCCGTCCAAGGGAGGCCGACCGTCAGTTGGCAGCGTATCATGTGCGCGTCGGATCCGAAGCGGGATGCCAAAGGCCACCGGGTTCGGATGCACGAAGGGAGTCTGTATGACAGCCGTCCGAGTTGTCGTTCAGTTCGCCGCGGACAGCGCGGCCATAGCCGATCAACGGGTACCGGAGCTCGCTGAGCGTGCCAAGACTGTCCGCCAGGAGACGGGGTGCTTACAGTTCGAGGTCTTTCGCAGCGCGTCCCGCCCTGAGCAATACGCGCTCATCGAGTTGTGGGAAAGCCAGGAGGTGCTGGACGAGCGTAATCGGGCGCGCGGCGGGGTGCCGCCGCCTCCAGCTGGCGTAAGTAGGACCATTGAGCATTACCAGCACCACACTTGATCCCGGCTCGTTATCGAGAGATCCCACCGAACGGGCGGGGCCCTCACCCGTCCTTGGCCCTGCGGGCCGGCGGCCGGCCTCTCCCATAAATGGGCGAGGCGCGAAGCTGCCAGTGAACCCTGTTAGCCGGCACGCTCGGCGTCTCGTACACTTGCCTCAAGTCCAGCTCGCCGGGGGGGCCTGCAAATGCTGACCATCGACGCTGATGCGCACGTGCTGGAGACCGAGCACACGTGGGACTACCTCGACCCGGAAGACCGCAAGTACCGGCCCCAGCTCGTTTCGCCCCGAGGGGAAGCAAGGCCTGAGCGCTGGTTGATCGACGGAAGGCTTCGAGGCCTGCGCCCCCTGACCCTGACCGAGCAAGAGCTGGCGCGGCAGTCCGAGCGCACGGGCCGCGACGTGGTAACTTCGCAAGCTGCGCGGCAGATGGACGACGTGGAGCTGCGCCTGAAGGACATGGATCGGCTCGGCATCGACGTCCAAGTCGTCCATAACACGATCGGCATCGAGCAGATCAGCGACCGACCCGAGGTCGACCTGGCCCTCTGCCGTTCCTGGAATCGCTGGCTGGCCGACATCTGGAGGCAAGGTAGGGGGCGGCTGCGCTGGTCGATGCTGCCCCCACTGTTGAGCATCCCGGACGCGCTGGAGGAGATGCAGACGGCCAAAGCAGGCGGAGCCGTTGCGGTTTGCATGCGTCCGGTCGAAGGGAACCGGCTGCTGGTGGACCCGTACTTCTACCCCGTTTACCAGGAAGCTGAACGTCTGGACATGGCTATCGCAGTACACATTGCCAACGGCAACCCGATGATCCTTGACTTGTTCCGTTCGCCGTATCAGCAGGGAGGCGGCTTCGCTGCCTTTCGCATCCCGACGGTGATGGCATGCCAGCAGGTATTGACGAGCGATCTGTCGCAACAGTTCCCTCGCTTGCGCTGGGGCTTCATCGAGGCAAGCGCCCAATGGGTGCCGTGGGTCGTGGCTGACGTCAAAGAGCGTTTTGCTGTGGCTGGCAAACCGATCCCAGACAAGCCCCTGGAGGAGAAGCGCGTTTACGTCACCTGTCAAACCAATGACGACCTGCCGTTCGTATTGAAGTACGCCGGAGAGCACAACGTCGTCATCGGAACGGACTACGGGCACTTTGATGCGTCATCCGAGTTGGACGCGATCACCATCCTGAAGAACAGCAGGGAGATCCCGGAGGACACGATCGCGAATATCCTCGAGGCGAATCCAAAGGCACTGTACGGCCTTTAGGAACTTCGATCGCTCGATCTCGCCAGCGGTCCACCAGCGCCATTCGAGGCACTGCACGTTGCTCCTATGAGTCCCAATACCACTCGTGGATGTTGCGGGTCGCGTTTCCCGACGCCTGGACCAGCCGGTTCTTCGGGCCCTTGAGGTTGGCCGCGTGGGCGTAGACGCGCGAATGGTAGTAGAGAAAGATATGCGGGAGATCCGATCTGACGATCTTCGCCATGTCGACGTTCAGGCGGACGATCTCCGCCGGGTCGACGGCCATGACGAACGCGTCCGACAGCCGATCGAGCTCGGGGTTCGCGTAGCCACCCCGGTTGCCTCCCGTCCAGCGGTTCTCTGCTCGCGGGATGAAGGTGGAATGGAAATTCTCGGGACGGCTAGCGCTGCCGCCGATGATTCCGGGAAGCGAGGCCCGTTCCATGTTGCTCGAAGTCTGTGTGTTGAACACCTGGGGGGTGGCGGCGATTCCAAACTGCTTGAGCTGATCGACGATGATCGCGTTCTCCTGCTGGAACAGAATGCTCCCTGCCGTGTACCAGATAGGTAAGTCGAACGATGTGGCCCGGGGAGTCATCCAGCGGCCATCGGAGCCGCGAACGAACCCCGCTTCTTCAAAGAGCTGTGTCGCGCGCCTCGGATCATGCGGGTATTTGGCCACCTCCCGCTCCGCCAGCGGATACCAGTCCTCGTTCGGGTGGGTGCCGGTCTCGGTCATCAACCCATGGCCCGCGGTGACGGCATCGTGCGCGGCTTGCCTGTCTACGGCGTGGGCGACGGCTCGACGCGCCCGAGCGTCCGTCGCGAGCTCGAGAGGCTGGGCGTGCTCCGGCCGAAACTGGAACGCCAGCTCGCGCGAGCCCAGGGCCTCCCATAAGATCACTCCACCGTTGGGCCCCCACTGCTGCTCGAGAACCACGCCCTCGTCGCCCCTGAACATGTCAGCGGCATAATGGGATTCTCCGGCGACCATCCTGACCATCGCTGTATTGACGTCGTTGACGCCCCGAATGCTTACCCGATCGATCCTGGGTCGACCGAGCACGAACGCGTCGAACGCCGACGCCTCGATCGAGACGCCCGGGTTGTACGAATCAAGCTTGTAAGGGCCGGCGCCAACGTATCCCACGTTCCAGAAGGGGTGGTTAGGAAGAAATTGCTCGCCGCTTCCGCCGCTGTCCAGGTGCGCTCGTTCCAGCAAGTGCCGCGGCAGTGGAGGAAGCAAGTTCCCAGACAGACTGCCCAGTTTGTCGGCATCTGCGAAGCGTTGCGACCAACGGATCACTAGCGAGAGCGGATCCGGCGCCTGTACGCTGGTCATCCAGACGATGGGGCGGCTCCGGTCCTGACCGTACTCCGGCGTGCGGTACACCTGCCACGCGAAGACAAAGTCCTCCGCCGTAAGCGGCTGCCCATCATGCCACGTGAGGTTCGGCTTCAGGCGATAGGTCGTTTCCATCGCGCCGTCGGGGAAGACCTTCCAGCTGTCCGTATCGAACCGCGGCAAGCTCTCCGCGAGGAAAGGCGATGTCCGCCCACGCTCGTCGTTCATCGCGAGTGTTGCATTGAAGATCGTGGCCGGGACATTGAAGGCCACGCCTGTTGAGCTGCCTGCGAGGGCCTTGGCAGCGAAGTCGGTGGGCAGCGCGTTTTCGATCATGATCAGCGTGCGCTGAATCGCTGGTTGTAACTGCGATCCGCCGGATCCCAAGTCCGGCGCCGCTGCGCGGCCGCATGCCGCCAGGACGAGCGATCCGAAGAGCGATCCTAAGAGAAGACCAATGATGGGGCTTAGTCGAATCACGTTACCCTCCTCAATTGAAGACGTGCGAATTATGGATCACGAGACGTACTCGCGCGAACGACAGGAGCTCCGCGTCCACCCGGACGAGCGGCGACGACGGGCCAGCCGCATCCCGGGACAGTCGGAGGCGGCTACACCGAACAACCGGGATGCTCAACCGCTGGCGGGAACTACTTCACGCCACTCCGTCGCGCGCGCGGGCCAGGCGCTGCTCTTGCTTCAGCAGGTCGCCCGCCATCACGTCGATGCCCTGCCGTCGGTAGCGGTGCAGCGTGCTCTCACTGATGTTGTAGATAGCGACGATTTGCTTGGTGGAGTATTCCTTCACGTATTCGTCGTGGATGATGTGGTACTGCAGCGACTCCGGCGTGGCGGAATCCACGCGCTCCGGCGGCCTCAGCCGCTCCACCGCGTCGCTCAGGATGCGATGCAAGGCCTGCGCCTGCTCGAGCAGGCTCGGGTCGGTCGATTGGCCATTCAGTCGCTCGCGCATTGACTCGGTCAGCGTGCGAGGAAGCCGCTGGACCAACTCACATTTGGCGAGCAGTCCAAGATTGTTGAGTCGGCGGAGTCCTTCCTCCAACAAGGCGGCGAAATGCGGGTCCTGCCAGAGCTCATTAGGGACGGGCCGAATCGGGATCGGAGCAGGCTGGTATTCGGCCGGCTCTTCGTCGGCCCCGGGTTCGCCCCGGGATTCTCGAACTGGCCCAACTCCGGTGCCCTCTTCCTGCATAGCCTCCTTGATCGCATCGTGAAGAAAGACCAGATCGTCGGACCAGGCCCGCGCGCGATCGGCAATGACGGCGTCGTTCGCCTCCTGCAAAATCGCCTCCAGCGTCGCATCGGCGTTCGCGGCTTGCTGCACGCACGCATCGATAACCCGCTGACGCCGATCGCGAATCTCGTTCAACCGCTCCAGGTGGGGACGGTCGGGCAACGGAAGCTTGCCCCGGGCGAACAGCGACAGGTGAGCCAGAAGTTCAGCCTGGCGATCGAGAAGCTCCCGCATGGCCGGCGTGATCTGATCGTCGATCTGCCCGAGTGCGTCTTCGAGCACCGATTCCAACTCGACCCGACGCCCGGAGGTAGCCGGCTGCTGCACTCGCCTGAGCCTGCCCGCGATCTGCTCACGGATCCGAAGTAGGGTACGGAGCTCCAAGCGTGGCGGAGGGGTAGACCGGGGCAGCAGGCGGGTGCCCACCACGATGCACAGGTAGCCGGCGAGACCCCAGAGGAGCACCCATCCGCTGCGCCCCGACCACGGATAGAGAGCTGGTAGAGTCGCCATCGCGAGGGCAAGCCCGAGACTCACGCAGAGAACGGTTACGCCGACGGGATGAAGCAGTGCCCCGAATGCCATCGTAACGCCCTGGGCCGTCGCAACGGTTAGCCTCGCTTGTGAGCTCATGTTAGCGCCTTCTCCCATGGTTTGCCACCTTTGGCACCGCATGTGAAGATGTGCCGCTCAATGGACACTCCGAACCAGGAGCTCGCCGGTTCGCCGCGGGCGCGCCCCGCAGGCGCAAGGGGTTTGATGCGCCGGCTCTTGTTTTCATTCGAAGTACCGATTCATTAGAAGTACCGACCGAAGGTTTCCAGTACGGAAGCTAGATTCGTCTCGGTCGCTCGTCGATAGGCCGAGGCCGTAGCCATAGCGACGAGCCGCCCCACCTCCAGGTCGGCGTCGCTGCCGACGCCTACGTAGAAGATGTGAACTGGGTGCGTTGTCCGAAGCGCCAGGCCCGTCCCAAGCACATCCCCCATCTTGATCTCCCGGCCCGTTTGATCCGTGCAGCGGCTCGATTCGAAACCCGGACAGTCTCGAACGGGTCGCTCCTCGGTCGATTGCATGCTGATCAGCTGATCCAGCCGCTGGCCTCGGTTGGCCTTACCGTCGGTCAATACGACGACGCCACGGATCGCCTCAAGCTCTGGCTCCGCAGCGTCCGCCATTCGAATTGCATCGGCGATGGCGTCGTACAGGGCCGTCCGTCCGGATGGACGCATTGCCTCTACGGCATCCCGAATCCCGTACTTGTTCTCGTTAACCGGCCCGATCCCTACTCGGGCATTGACCTGGTCGGAGAAGGTGAGGAAGCCCACCAGGTTGCCGACGGCCAGCGTGTCGAGCACACGCAGCATTCCTTGCTTGGCTTGATCCATCTTATTGCCCGCCATCGAACCGGAAGTGTCGACGACGAACATCACGATGCCGGGCTTCTTGACCTCGCCCCAGGAATTCAGGATGACTTGCGCCGCCGCCTGGTCGACGTTGTCCGGGTTGATAATCACCGCCGGCTTCCCCAGATCAAGTCCATGCTGGCGACGGATGTCGTCCCACGGAACGCTCGTTGCCGGCCGGAATCCGTGCTCCGCCATTACCCTTTGCTGGGCGTCCTCACGCAGAAAGGCGACCCATTTGAGCGCCGCTTCCCGCTCTTCGGCGCCCACCCAGCTAGCCTGGACGATGGCCGCGGACTGGCGGTACGACGGTGAGCCTTCCTTCGGATAGACCATCACCATGTCCTGCCCTAGCGGCCGCCGCTCGGACTTGCCAAGCACCGTAATCGGCAGTCTTCCCTGCTGGAGTGACACGAAGTTGTTCTCGGGGAAGAAGAAAAAGTGTCCGAACCGCGGCCCCTCGGCCATCTTAGTGGCCAGGACATCGGTGCTGGGCACATAGTGATCGACCGCTCGCTGGAAGTCCTTGATGTACTCGACTACGTCCGGGTTGCGTGCGTCAGCTTCCGTGAGGGCCTCGGGCGACTTGCCAGCCGCGATCCCGTATAGGGAGTAGAGCACGCTGCGGGCGGTGCTGGAGCTATCGGGATCCGTGAACGCCAATAGCGGCTGACGCCCCCACTCGGTCTTCGCCGTAGGACAAACCGTCCACCCCCGTGGATCGTGGCGCAGGGCCACGACGTCGGCGATACCAACCTCGCGGTCCGGCCAGCCGAGACACTTGGCCATCTCCCGCTGCATCGCGATGCCCACATAGCTAGTGGCGAGAGGGTGGGTCTCAGTCTTGTCGATCACCGTCTGCCGGGACCGGTAGTTGATATAGGGGAACCAGTGTTCGTTTGCGGGGGTGACGATAGTAGGCAGGTCAGGCTTTTCGCAGCCCCCCGGGACCTCGAGGCAGGTCCCCGAAGGCTGGCCGGTGGTGGCCCGCGAGATCAGCTCTTCCGCGATGAGTCCCGAGTTAACAAAGAACGGTCGAATCTCGATCCGACGGCCGGAAGCTACCCGATGCCTGGCGTCGTTGAACTGCTTGCTCATGCCGGGTAGCATGCGCGCATCGCCCATGTAGACGTTTCCCCAGTGGTTCACAACGACCGGCTCCGGCTCCTTGGGCCACAGCACGACCAGCCCGATGATTGCGCCGATCACCCAGATCAGCACGACCACGCCGACGAGCGACTCGCGACTCATGGACGGTTTCGACATGGACATGGCTGCCACCTCCTGCCTTGGTTGAAAGCGGGCCCGTGGTGGACCGGCCAGTGCCAGCACGCCGGTCGTGCCACCTTGAACGGCTAGGGGAACGAGGCCCACCACCGACTGCACCGCAAAGAACAGCGTTCCGACGACCAGCCACAGTGGGCGGGGAAGGAAGTCTGGCGCTGGTCCTGCGCTCGCGGCCGCTGCACGGGCGGCGAGAGTGAAGGACCCGGCGGCGAAGGCAACCGCGCCCGCTGTCACGCTCGCGATGGTGCAGGCCCCCAGCCAAAGCAAGCGAGCGAAGCCAACACCCGCCATGGCCAGGACTCGGACTCCGACCCCCATGGATCGCAGCAGAAGCGAACCGCCGGCCCCGAGCGCCCCGAAGGCGAGGCCAACGCCCAGCACGACCGCCGCGGATAGGAGCTTGATGGCCGCCAGCACCGGGCGAACGAGCAGGAGCTCAGCTCCGTCGACGAGCGAGCGGAGCCAGAGGACCAGGACCGACCGTCCCAGGGTGAGGATTCTTCGGAGCGCTTCGACGATTGGGTTCCGTATCCAGTGGGTACGCCAGATTCCGGTCGCCAGCCACACCGCCCCCACCAGGATAACCGCTCCTCCGATGACCAGCGCGACATAGGAAGCCGCGGTAGCGAAGAGATTCGGTCGGTCCAGAACCGTCGGCCAGACGATCGCAAACGCGAGCCAAACGCCCACTGCCCCCACGAGCAGGAGCTTCAACATCCGACTCGGGAGGAGCGACTTGCCAGCATCAGCTACCGCCACGAGCAGCGAGATAAGGGGCAGGGCAATCGCGCGGGCAACGCTGCCCAGGGCGCGCACAATGAGTGCCAGCGGCGCAATCAAGATCACCGCGACGAGTTTGAGGGCGCCTCCCAGCAGACGCAGCGTCGCCCAGCACCCGGCCATCGCCTGGGCGAGCACGCTCCCTAGGGCTCTGGCGGCGGCCGCCGTACCCAATGCCACCCCTCTGATCAGGTGCGCAAATCCCACGGTCACCCACCAGGTCCCGCGCCACGTCCAGCGAACCGCCACCACCGACAGCAGCGCGATGGCGCCAACCGCAGCCCGTAGCGGCCGGCCGCACGCGGCAGGTATCGCTCTGGCCGCCAGCCAGAAGACCTGCGCCGCACGGTTCGCCACGCTCGCGATGGTCCAGGCCCCCAGCCAAAGCAAGCGAGCGAAGCCAACACCCGCCATGGCCAGGGCTCGGACTCCGAGCCCGATGGGTCGCAGCAGAAGCGAACCGCCGGCCCGAAGCGCTCCGAAGGCGAAGCTGACACCCAGCACGACCGCCGCGGATAGGAGCTTGATGGCCGCCAGCACTGGGCGAACGAGCAGCAGCTCAGCTCCGTCGACGAGCGCGCGGAGCAAGAGGACCAGGATCGACCGCCCCGGGGTCAGGATTCCTTGGGCCGCTTCAATGATTGGATTCCGTATCCAGGGGGTACGCCAGATTCCGGTAGCCAGCCACACCCCCCCCACCAGGATAACCACTCCTCCCATCCAGCCCGCGAACCGAATGACCCCTGACATCCCTCCGATCGCAGCGAAAAGTTGCTCCGGAGCGCCGGTGACCAGCGCGATATTGGAAGCCGCCCTGGCGAAGAGATTCGGTCGGTCCAGAACCGTCGGCCAGACGATCGCGAACGCGAGCCAAGCGCCTGCCCCCACGAGCACGAGCTTCAACATCGGACTCCGGAGGAGCGACTTGCCCGCATCAGCTACCGCGACGAGCAGCGAGATAAGGGGCAGGGCAATCGCCCGGGCAACGCCTCCCAGGGCGCGCAGAATGAGTCCCAAGAGCGCGATTCCAGCGACCGCTAGTCGGACGCCAAGCCGACACCCTTGGGCCACGATTCGAAGCGCCCTAGAGGCGAGCAGCGCGACCAAACGGAGGGCGACGCCGACCGGGCGCAGCATCCACCCCACAACTTTCCCGAGCGCCCGCCCGACGAGCGACAGCGCCCTACCGAGGCCCCGAGCCGCCGACGCCAGCGCGCCGAGGACCGCGACCAGCCCCAGCACCAGCCCGGCGATGCCCGCCGTCAGCCCTCGCCGAACTGCTCGGAACGTGGTAGAGCCCACCAACCAGAGCAGTCTCCCCACGCTGACGAGTGCCCGAGCTACCAGAGTGGCCACGGCCCCGACTCCCACGAGCACTCCAGCCACCAATCGGTCGAGCAGCATGATCAGAAGTCGCGTCGGCGTCCATCGGCAGAGTCCCCAGGCGACCGACACGAGGATGAGGAACGCGCCGTACATCACCCATGCGAGAAGCCGCCAGGAGCCGATCAGGCCCACCGCAATGCTCGCCACCCAGGCTGCGCTCAGGAAGCTCGCCAGGCCTTCCACACCGCCTTCGCCGATGAGCCGCCGGCCCAGCGCCCACTGGGCCACTCCGGCCGGAGTAGCAGGCGCAAACCGCGCAGCCAGGAACAGCGCCACGGCCAGCGCTGTGCCGAGCCCCGGAGGGCCTGGCGGGCGCCGCCGCCAGGCCCTCGCGAGCCGGAAGACGAGCAGGCTCTCGGTCGCTGAGCCCGTCGATATCATCAGTTGGCCTGCTTAGCGGCCGGCGCCTGCGCCGATCAGGGGAAGTTCCGCGCCACCCACGCCGACCTGCGCCTTGAGCTCCAGCAGCCGAGCCTCCAGCGCTTCCTCCTGCTCCAGCTGCTGCAGCTTCGCTTCTAGAGTGTCGGCGTCCAGATCGACCAGCGCCTCGGCACGAGCTTCCTGTTCCTGGACCCGTTCCTCCAGCCGGTGGAACTCCGACAACGCCGAGACGCCGTTCGCCCGAGTGGTCGCCTCCTGGAGCCGAGCCCGCGCCTTGGCCTGGCGGCTGCGCGCGATCAGCAGGTCCTTGCGCGCCTCAGCCGCCTGGATCTTGGCCTCCAGCTGGTGGAAGGCTTCTCTCAAGGCTTCCGCCTGCTCCGTTTGAGCGGCCTGCTGTCTATGGAAGCCGTCAGCCAGCTCGCGGTAGGTCATCGCCCGACCGAGGCACTGCTTGGCCAAGTCGTCGTTGCCCGAGCGGACCGCCTTTTCGGCTCGGCCCTGCCAGTCGTTGGCTCGCAGGTCGTTCTGTTCCCAGAGTCTCTGGAGCTTGCGCTCGTCGGCCATTGCGGTAGCTACCTGGGTGCGCACTTGAATGCACTGGTTGTTCATATCGATGATCAGCTGCTTGACGACCTTCTCCGGATCCTCCGCTCGCTCCAGCAGGTCGTTGAGGTTCGCTCGCACCAGGGTAGAGACCCGTTCCAGAAGTCCCATGGAATGCTCCTTTCAGACTCGCTCGGTTTGGCACGAGCTGACCATACCACTGGACAACTGTCAATTACTGATCAAGTTACCTTCAAATCCTCTCAGCTTTGCGGGTCGCTTACTTCCTTCGACGCCGCGCGGCCGTCGTGACAGTTTTTGACAGTGCTAACGTAGCACCAATTTCGTTGCCAGGAAGCAACGCAGTTCGGGCTCAGAAAGAACCGCGGGCCTCTACAACACGTCCCAAAGGTGCGCGTTCCACATCCTGCCGCTGGTCACGTTCTTGAGCCGCACTGCCCCCAGCACCGAGCCCTCGCCTTGGTAAAAGAGCGGAAGCATGGTCGCCTGGTCGGTCTGGTGGTGCAGGATATCGCCCAGAATCGCCATCCGCTGGCCCATCGGGATCGTCACGACGTACTTGTCGATAAGCGCGTCGAATTCGGGATTCTGGTACCGGGCCCTGTTGCTTCCCTGGAACCTGGAGGATGGAAGCGGCGTCAAGGCGCTGTGATATTGGCGTATCGAGTTCGACCTCACTGAGTGGCCGCTGGAGACCAGCTCGAACCCGGGGAACTGGGACCGATACTCCCGATCCGGAATCAGTTGATTGGGGACGATCAGCCCCTCGGCGTCGATCCCGATCCGCTTCCAGTAGTCCACGAGCGGGAAGATCGCCCTGGCCTGGATGGTGTTCTGCTCGGTTGTCCGCACCTGGAGCGAGAGCTTCTCTCCAGCCGCATCCCGGAACACTCCGTCGCCGCCCCGGCTGTACCCGAGAGCCTGGATAATATCTACGGCGCGGCGCGGCTCAAACGCGTGGCGGACGATGCGGTCCCTCACGGCTGGGTACTCCGGTCGGTCGGGCTAGAGCCAGCTGTCGGCAACGCCTCCCAAGCCAAAGTTGATCGCTGCCACTCGACATCTTGATCCGCTGCCGACGCCATCCGGGTCCTACTCTTCAATGTCGTACCATGCGCACGTCGATCGACTTGAGGGGGGAGCGCGAATGCTTACTCATGAAGAGAACGCGCTGCTGTGCCGCGTTGGTCTTGGGACGCCCGCCGGAGAGCTGCTGCGCCGCTACTGGCATCCCATCGCCCCCTTTCAAGAGCTGACCGACGAGCAGCCGACGCGCTTCGTCCGCCTGCTCGGCGAAGATCTGGTGCTCTATCGAGATAAGAGGGGTCGGGTCGGGCTGATCCAGGATCACTGCCTACATCGCGGCGCATCCCTGCTCTACGGCCGGGTCGAAGAGCGGGGCATCGCCTGCGCCTACCATGGCTGGCTGTACGACACCCGGGGCAATTGCCTGGAGACGCCCGCCGAGCCCGCGGACAGCAAGTTCTATCTCACCGTCAAGGCGACGGCCTACCCGGTCCGCCAGTTCGTGGGCCTCTACTGGGCCTACCTCGGCCCCGCGCCGCCGCCCGAGATCCCCCACTATGACATCTGGATCCGAAGGGACGGCCGTCGTCACATCGTCGTCAAGCCTATGCTGGATGCGAACTGGTTCACCGCCACCGAGAATTCGGTCGACTCGTCGCACTCGGAGATCATGCACTCGGTGGGCGCCCTGCGCCCCGGAGGACCGCGTCTGCCCAATACCACTCGGGGAGCTATCGACACGGTGGAATCCTACGAGTACATTGAGCTCCCTATCGGCATCATGAAGAAGCGGACCATGAAGAATGGCCGCGTCGATGCTCACCCACTCGTCTTCCCCACCGTGCTTCGCCACCAGAACGAAACCCAGATTCGCGTGCCCGTGGACGACTACCACACCCAGATCTTTTATGTGAAGTTCACCCCAAATACTGACGGGAGCCTCGTCGACAATGAGCGCAAGCTCGAGGTCGCCTACGACGTGCCCTACAAGGACCCGCCCGATAGGCTCTATCCGTTCACGCGGTTCACCATGCACGAGACCGCCCCCGAGGACCACATGGCGTGGGAAACGCAGGGCCCCATCGCTGACCGCACCACCGAACGGCTGGCTACTGCCGACAAGGGCATCGTGATGCTGCGCCAGATCATGTTCCGCGAGATCAAGAAGGTAGCGGAGGGTCTCGACCCCATAAACGTGTATTGGGACCCCGACCATGAGGTGATCGACACCAACCACACCGAGCAGATGCTTGCGCCCGCCAGAACGGTGTCCCTCTAGCCCATACGGCTGCTGAAAAAGGTTGGGGTTCGCTCATGGTGAGCCTGTCCCTCGGCGAGCTCGGGATGAGCGCCGATTCTGGTGAGCTTGTCGAACCACAAGCTCAGGGTGAGCGGGTCTTTCAGCAGCCTCTAGCAGACCCTGCCCAGCCGGCTCTGACCCCGTTGCCGCGCGGAAGGATTGTTGCGAGAGGAATCGAATCGATGAGTCGACCTCGCACAGCCCTGCTCGCCAATCGACTCCTCCACGTAGCCGAAGCCGAGCTAACGAGAAACGGGTATCTCTGGGATGCCAGGTAGAAGGAGGGAACGAAACATGCTGACCAAGGAACAGAACGAGCGCCTGACGGGCGTAGGCCCCGGCACGCCATGTGGCGAGCTGCTGCGCCGCTACTGGCACCCTATCATCCCCGCCGCCGAGCTCCCGCCCGAGCGCCCCAAGAAGCGCGTGCGGCTCCTGGGCGAGGATCTGGTGATCTATCGCGACCCAGACGGCTCCTACGGCTGCGTGGCCGAGCACTGCGCCCATCGCGGCTGCTCCCTTTACTATGGCTTCCTGGAAGACGGCGGCATCCGCTGTGCCTATCACGGCTGGCTGTGGGCGGCCGACGGCCGCTGCCTCGAACAGCCTTTTGAGCCGCAGCAGTCTATGCTGAAGTACACCGTCCGCCAAACGGGAAAGCGCAGTCGCTGTTGCGACAGTACGGGATCGCGGCGGACGCTGGTCTCTAACCTTGCGTTCTCGGCAGGTAGGGAATCAATCCGAGGCGTAATGCCTCCTCCTGAACTTCGCGCGAGGCCCTGCGCGCATCGACGTAGAACCCATTGACGCTGATCATCCAGACCATTGGGTTGTCGTCGATGAGGCTCGGCAAGCACCAGGCCGGGTCCATTTGGTACATGCCGAAAGCCTTTCGGATCTCGCTCGCCCGTGCTGCGCCAGTCCGAGTGCTGACGCCGAAGAGGGCGCACAGCTCGCCTGCCGTGAGGTGGGGCGTTTGGCTCCGATCGAAAAGGAAATTCACGGAGCCGATGGCGTACGCGATGCCGCACGCCCAGGTCTCGACGCGGCCGCTGATCACGGGGGACGGACGCTTGCGACACAGCGCCGCCGTGAGACGCTGGCAGAGATCCGCATACTCATCAGTCAGGTGCTGGGAGCAGACAGCATCGGTCTGCGCCACGATCGCGTCGAAGTGGGGGCGCATGCGTGTGGGAACGCTTTGCCGTTCACGGTTCTCCAAGGCGGCCTCCTTATTCCCGCCGCAAACCCAGCCCGCCGTCGCCCCGGTTAATGACCGACGTCCCTCCGGCCGGACTCGGACGGCTTCCATGGCGGGGACCAGCGTTGAGTTGAATAGTATGATCTCGAACTCCATCTCATGCTGCCCTTCTTTCGCCGGGTTACGGTTCCGTAGCGTCGATGGCCGAGCGCACGCCGCGGCAGGCACTGGATAACTTCGTCCCGCCGTTCCAGCGAGCGATTTCCGGTGTGTGCACGGTGTGCTCCTGGCCAGCGGGATCCGTGATTGGTTCGACGTGCACGGCTTTCGCCTGGCGCAGGGTGAGCGGCGCCGCGGCAGCCTCAGTTGAACGAGAGGCGTAAACTAAGCTGAGTCGACAAGTAGGGAGGTTGGCGATGCCCGTTCATCTCGACCATACGATCGTGCCCACCCATGACAAAGAAGCATCCGCCAGGTGGTTCGCGGAAATCATGGGGCTCGAGTACAAGGGGCCGTGGGGTCACTTTGCCCCTGTCCAGATTGACGAGTACCTTAGTCTGGACTTCGACAGCTCCGAGGACTTCCAGACCAGCCACTATGCCTTCATCGTCAGTGACCCCGAGTTTGACGACATCCTGGAGCGCATCCAGGACAAGACGGTCGTTTACGGCAGTGGCCCCCGAGACTGTGAAGACATGCAGATCAATCACCGTCATCAGGGCCGCGGTTTCTACTTCAGGGATCCGAACGGCCACCTGCTAGAGGTCATTACCCACACCTACGTGTAGCCGATTTATCCGCCACAGCGACCAACCAAGCTGACTTAAGTCAGCATCATCTGGGCTGCGCCAACACAGACCGGCGGGACCCGCGCGCGGGTAAGCCCCCGTTCTGCGCCAGCGCGTCGAGGCCGCGCTGAGCGTCCTCGTAGCGGGCGAAGAGTCGCTCGTCGGCTCGGAACGCGGGCGTATGTACCAGCGCCCGGCCGTTGACCAGCAGAGCCCCGTGTTTCTTGTGCAGCAGCTCGTGATACATAACGAAGTCCACGACGTGCGCGGGCACTCGCTCGTGGTCGAGCGACACGGAGAGCATGACTGTGTCTCGATGCTGGCGATAATGCCCGAACTTCCTCCCGGTGAGCATGCGGTTCCACTCGAGCCTGGGTCTGGACATCGCTCCGCCGAAATAGGCTCGGTTCACTCGCTGAAAGCTCTCATCCAGGCGATAGACGCGCCCGCGAGTGGATTCAGTCGGCAGCTCGCAAAACCCATCGATCTCCATGAGCACTTCGCTAAAGTCCTCCGACTGAGCAAACTCGCGAACCAGCTGATCGTCAGTGCCGTTGCGCCCCGACACCGAAGTGCGGATAAGTGCGCTCCAGATCTCCTCGTCCGCGCTTATGAATCCCTCGCTGACCTTCACCCGCACGAGCTTCGCGTCCTGCCGTTGAGTCCAGAGCGACTGGATGTGAAGCAGGAGCAGCTCGACCCCCGAACCCGCGGATTGCTCGGCGGCCGCCAGGGCGTTGCGGCCGCGCTCCATGGCTCGCAGATGCAGATCGAGGTTGTCTTGATCGGCAAGGAACTTCAGCCAGCCGTAGACGCGTCGGGACGGAAGCTGGAGCGCGCCGGGATTCACGCCGTTGCGAGAGCACATGGCTTCGACCGTCGATGCCTGCCGCTCGATGTCGCTCTTCATCTGCTGAGCCGCGGGCGACGACTCGAGAAGTCCAGGAAGCCGGGCCCACATCATGCGGGCGAGACGCCCTTCCACCGCCAGGACGTTCTTCACCCGAAATGTCGATTCACCCCTGGGAGGCCCGCCGACTGGAGCAAGGGGGAGGCTGGTGAGATCAAGCTCCTTCAGAAACCGATACGCCGTGCGCGACGGGGCAGGCAACCGGGCCATCGTCGTTCCGTGGCGGCGACACAGGGTTTCGACCTGGACGAGGAGCCCCGTCACACGCTTGCGGAATGCCTCGGCCTCATCTGGTGGTATTCCATCCCGCAGCTGGGTTCGCACCTGGTTGAACGCGCGCACGAGTCCCTTGATTCGCAACACGTCCTGCCCCCGCTTCAGCGTGCGTCCTTCGCTGTAGTCTGCCACGGCGCACGCGCCGCTCACCGTGCTTCCGAGTCACAGGAGGATCACAAGCGGAGGTGCGCGTCAGGTGCGAACGGATCGCTCTCCACGTGCGCTCTGCCAGAGGCGCGCAAGCCGGCTTGGCCTTTCGCTTGCGCCGGGTGGAGCCGAATATGGAACTGCTGGGGTGACTCGATGATGATGGTCTTGCGTTTGACCTCCTGCTTCACCGTCTGGGGAAGATGCCTACTGATTCCGCCGGAAAAAGTGACCCGCGTTCCGCCGTAAAGGGGACCCACCCTCTGGCAGCATCTTTCTCGTCGGAGACCGACGAGTAGGAACTGAAGGGAGATGCTGACCATGGAGGGATGGACCACGATCCGCTATCTGCACAAACTCGAAATGGTTCAGTCCCGGCGGCGGTGAGAGAGAGAATCAGCCGGAAGCCTGAACGGGTGGAGCAGCCCTAATCGCATCAAGCAGAAAGATGGCTTCCGCGCCAACGGTTTGTACCAGCGCGCGAAGGTTTTCGAAGGCGGGATCGCTAGCTTCCGGGACCATGGAAAGGTGCTACCTCGCAACGTGCATCGGCATGATCACATGCAGATGCCCCGTCCCCGCTACCGGCTTCAAGAGCCCCGGGCTGGTCGGACCTGTGATCTCCAGCGCCACCTCGCCGGTGCTCACCGCCTCGAGCGCGTCCCGCAGATAGCGCACGTTGAAGGCGATCTGCGTCTCTTCACCGTCGACGCTGCCGTCCAGCTGGCCGGCGTTGTCGCCCATCTCGGCGCTGCTCGCCAGCACGTCGACGCGGCCCGGCACCAGCTCTTCGCCGCTCGGCGCCACGTTCAGGCGCACGATGTTGGAGTTCTCCCGGCTGAAGACGGCTGCGGTCTTCGTGGCCTGCAGCAACTCCGCCACGGGCAGCACGACCCGCGTCTGGTAACTCTGCGGGATGATGCGCTGGTAGTCGGGGAATTGGCCCTCGATCAGGCGCGACACGACCAGCAGGCCTGGGTACTGGAACATCACCTGGTTGCGGTTGGGCGTCGCGGCGATCTCCACCGGATCGTCGGTGTCAGCAATGATGCGCGCCAGCTCGATGAGCGTGCGCCCCGGTACCAGTAAGCTCAGCTTCTCTTCCACAGACTCGGCCAGCGGGATGGTGCGCACGGCCAGGCGGAAGCCGTCGGCCGCGGCCATCGTCAGCTCGTCGCCCTCGATGGTGACCAGCACGCCCGACAGCACCGGCCTGGTCTCGTCGGTAGCCGCCGCGAACGCCACCTGGTTGATGCCCATGCGCAACGTCTTCGCCGCCACCTGGCAGCGAGGGCCCTCTCCCACCGTCGGCACGGCGGGGAAGTCCTCAGCGTCGATGCCGTTGATGTTGGCCTCGTAGCGGCCGCACTTCAGGTTCATGGTCTTCGTCCCTGGCTTGAGCGCCATCTCCATGTCGCCCCCAACCAGGCTGGTCACGAAGTCGGCCAGCAGCTTGGCGGGCAGCGTCACGGCGCCGGCGTCAGCCACATCAGCCGCCACCCAGGTGCTGATGGCCATCTCGAGGTTATTGGCGACTAGCTTCAGACGCCCGTCGTCCGTAGCGAGCAGCACATTGGAGAGGACAGGCAGGGGGCTCTTGGTGGGAACGGCGCGCTCGACGATTGCAAGCCCCTCGGCGAGCGCCCGCTGGGTGCACACGAGTTTCAAGGGGCCACCTCCAGAAGATCGACGCGCGGGGCACGGCGCGAGGCGAGAGGTCGACCGCCCTTGCAGCATCCTGGCCGGTCGCCCGCCCTGTCTCCCGGCGCCGTCGCGTGAAGTATAGGGGAGGGGCTCGAATTGCGGGCCGCTCGCCCGGGTTGATACTGTTCGTGCTGCGTGTCCCCTTGAGCGTCGCCCTCACGGCTCATAGCTCACGGCTCACGCCTGCAATTGGAGATAACTCATGCTGGACCTGTCCGAATACCCACGTTTCAGCCTGGCCGAGCGCGATCGCCGCTGGGGACGTGTCCGCGAGCTGATGCGCGAGGCCAGCTGCGAGTGCATCGTGGCCCCCGGTATGCGCGATCCTGAGGAACAGGCCACCGCCCGCTACCTGAGCCAGATCGGCGGCATCGGCGTCCATGCCTGGGTAGTCTTCCCGCTGCATGGCGAGGTGACCGGGGTCGTGGAGAGCGAGCGCAACCGCGACTTCGTCGCGAAGGCCCAGGGGTGGATCACCGACCTGCGCGTCGGCGAGCCCAGCGAGGCCGTGCCCGCCAGGATCAAGGAGCTGGAGCTGGATGCCGGGCGCATCGGCCTCACCCAGTTCCATGGCCACTACCGGGCTACCGAAGGGAACATCCCGTACGACACGGCGCAACGGTTGCAGGCGGCGCTGCCGCGGGCGCAGCTCTATGGCGAGAATGACGTTCTCAACCGCGCGCGGCTGGTTCGTGGCGACGAGGAGGTCGCCGTCATCGAGCAGGCGGCCGCCGCCAACGAGGAGGCCATACGCGTGATGTGCGCCACGGCTCGTCCGGGCGTGCGTCAGCAGGACGTGTGGTTCGCCATGAACGACGCGCTCACCCGCGCGGGCGGGTCCTGGCCGGCGCGCCTATCGGTCACCTTCAACGGCTCGGCCAACCAGACACTGGGTATGCCCAACCCCGATCGCATTCCGGCGGGAGCGCTCTGCTCCCAGGAGATCTGCGCGCGCGTGCAGGGCTACCGCGCCCAGTGCAACCACACGATCCAGGTGGGGGACGGCGGGCCGGCCGACTACGAAGCGGTGATGCGCGCCACCATTGAAGTGTTCAACGAGATGCTGGCGTGGCTTCGCCCGGGCCGCACCATCGACGAGCTGTGCGATCATTATGTGGAGCTGTGCCGGGCGAAGGGGGCGGCGGACCGATCAGGCGTCGTCTATCACTCCAATGGCCTGGGGAACGATTACCCTCGCCTCGGGCCCAGCTTAGCGCGGGGCACGGACGGAGCCATTGTTCTCCAGCCCAACATGACGTTCACCCTGAAGCCAGCGCTGCGGTTCCCATCAGGGACCGCTACGCAGTACGGCGACCCCATCGCGATCACGGCGTCTGGCGCGCGCCGGCTGGGCCGGCGCGCCCAGGAGCCAGTGATTGTGAGGTAGCCGACCGCTACCAGGACAATCGTCCACCGCGTTCCGCCGCGTTCTTCAGCGGGAGTTTCGTGCTCATGCCCACGAATAAGCTGGACCTTGGCGACCTGGACCGCCTCGTGGCGGAGCATTACGTGCGCGAGGAGCGCCACCCTCGGGCTGACCTTTGGATCTACAACTACACCGAGAAAGCCACCTACAACCGCTACTGGACGCCACTCACCATGGCGTGCCGTGGCCTGATCCTGGACGCCGATCGCACCGTCGTCGCGCGCCCTTTCCCGAAGTTCTTCAACCTCGGCGAGCACCAGACGGACCTGCCCGCCGAGCCGTTCGAGGTCTTCGAGAAGCTCGACGGCTCGCTGGGCATCATGTACTGGCTCGAAGGCGAGCCGTACATCTCGACGCGGGGGAGCTTCGTAAGCCAGCAGGCGCAAATCGCGAACGCCCTTCTGCGCGAGCGGTACGCCGGCTGCGCGTGGGACAGGCGCCTTACCTATCTCTTCGAGATCATCGCGCCCGAGACGCGCCTGGTTGTGAACTACGGTGACCGCCGGGAGCTCGTGCTGCTCGCGGCGATTGAGACAGCCACCGGGCGCGAATGGCCCCTCCGCGACGCGGCGGTCAAGGGAATCGGGCTCGTACCAAGCTACGGATTGAGCACCGATCCATGGGCGCTCTTGGACAAGGAGCGGGACCGCGAGAACGCCGAGGGCTACGTCATCTGGTTCCCGTCTAGCGGCCTCCGCCTGAAGGTGAAGTTCCAGGAGTACGTGCGGCTTCACCGCCTGATCACGGGCGTCACCCAGCGCCGGATCTGGGAGGCGCTGAAAGACGGAATGGGGTTGGAGGAAATGCTGGACCGGGTGCCAGCCGATTACGCTACCTGGGTCCAGCAGCAGGCCGAGGAGCTGCTGACTCAGTACAGGTCACTGATGGACAGGGCTGAGGCCGCGTTTCGGGAGGTCTCCGCCGCGACGGGCACGGCCGATCGGAGGGCGTTCGCCCTCCATGCACAGCGCGAGTTTGGCCCCTACCAGCACCTCATGTACGCGATGCTGGACGGCAAGCCGGCCGACGAGCTGATCTGGAAGATGATCAGGCCCGCAGCCACGCGCGCCTTCAAGCAGGAAATTTGATCCCCAGGCGCACCGGTTGCGTCGAAACTCGACGACACCGAAGCATGACCTTGCATGCCTAATTGACGGCGGCGGCAGCCTCCATCGGGTCCAACCTCCTGATCTCGGCGACCTGGTCGAAGTGGCGGTGGGCGCTGACGATTGTTCGAAACCCGTTGTTGAGCATGGTCGCCACGTGTACGAGGTCTCGGGCGGGCAGGCTCCGGTACCTGAGCGACAGATCTCTGACGCGGACGATGTCCTGGAGAGTGACGGGGATGACCGTGGGGACCAGGGTCTGAAACCTATCGCTCATATCTCGGGCAATGTCCGGAAGACGGAGCGCCAGGAAGCGGTGCAGGATCTCCTGATGCACTTCCGCATTCGTCACGCCCCGAAGCTCGCCACGGAACAGGCGGTCGAGCACCTGCTGGCTGGACTCCTTGTAAGGGTGTTCGCCACCCGCGGCATACATCGGGATGTTGGTGTCGATGAACAGAGTCTCAGCCTGGTTCATGGCGGGCACTCAGAATACCTATCCTCGATCTCGCGTTCCATCGTCGGCCAGTCAGAGACGGGAAGCGTCTGGCCCTTGAACCAAGCGAGCGCTGCCTCCCGCCGCTGCTGCTCCAACTCAGCCAGGAGCGTACGCTCGAGCACCTCGCGCACGAGCGTACTCACGGCCTTGCCCTGCTGGCGGGCGTAGTTCTCCAGCAGGGCGTACTGCTCTGGGGCTAGCACAACCTGAGCCTTCCTGGTCGTTACGGTCATTGATTACTCTCCTCGGTCATACTCCATGAGCGGTACTCCTCTTTTAGGGACTATATACTGCGGTAGTGCCTCTCCCGGCAAGGTCCTCAGAAAGAGCGCTGGGCCGGCATTCTCGTAGGGGTCGGGCAGGCCCGACCCGCGTAACCCCGACCCGCGTAACCCCGACCCCGCGTAACCCCAAGATGGAGGGCGGGCGAGGCGTGCCTCGGCCCTACGGGTGCACGGACCGGCCAGCAACAGCGCCAGCAACCTACGAACCAACTACGTCGAGGCGCTTAGGCCCCGAGTTTGACACCCGCGGCGCGAGGCATTTACTATTAAGTCTCCCGACTTTATCAACAATGCTGCGGAGGCGCGCCTGACCCTTGCCGCCGCCACCCCAACCCCTCCCCCAGTTCTGAGAGACGGGCAGCAGGGTACCGCACCCGAGGCCACCGAGCGGCACCTGCGCGCCCTCGAGGACCAGAGCGTCTACATCCTGCGCGAGGCCTACAAGCACTTCGAGGACCTCTGCATGCTGTGGTCCATGGGGAAGGACTCGACCGCCCTCCTGTGGCTCGTGCGGAAGGCCTTCTTCGGGCACGTGCCCTTTCCGCTGGTGCACATTGACACGAGCTACAAGATCCCGGCCATGATCGAGTACCGCGACCGAGTCGTCCGGGAGTGGGGCCTCAACCTCCTGATCGGCCAGAACAAGCAGGCCCTCGCCGACGGAATGAACCACACCCTCGGCCGCGTCGTCTGTTGTACGGCGCTTAAGACCATGGGGCTGAAGAACTTCCTCGACGAGCATCACTTCACGGGTGTCATCCTCGGAATCCGGGCCGACGAGGAGGGCACACGCGCCAAGGAGCGCTACTTCTCACCGCGGGACAAGCACGGCGACTGGGACTTCCGCGACCAGCCGCCCGAGCTGTGGGACCAGTTCAAGATCACCTTTCCGCCTGGGACCCACGTCCGAATCCACCCGCTCCTGGACTGGCGCGAGCTGGACATCTGGGAGTACATCCGACTTGAAAACATCCCCGTCATCCCCCTCTATTTCGATCAGGGCGACGGCACGCGCTATCGGAGCCTCGGTTGCGCGCCCTGCACCTTTGCCGTGAAGTCCACCGCCAAGAACATGGACGAGATGATCGCGGAGCTGCGCAAGACAACCATCGCCGAGCGCGCCGGTCGCGCCCAGGACGAGGGGCGCGGTATGGAGACCCTCCGCAAAGACGGGTACATGTAGCGCCCGATGGTGACCCTCGCCCCCCCGGTCTCGGAGCACCTCAGCATCGTCGTCGTTGGCCACGTAGACCACGGCAAGTCCACGCTGCTGGGCCGTCTGTACGCGGATACCGGCTCGCTGGCTGATGGCAAGCTGGAGCGCGTCCAGGCGATCTGCCGCCAGCAGGGCAAGGCCTTCGAATACGCGTTCCTGTTCGACACCTTCCTCGAGGAGCAGGAGCAAGGCATTACCATCGATTCCGCCCGGACCTTCTTCTCATGGAACGGGCGCCAGTACCTCATTATCGACGCGCCGGGCCACAAGGAGTTCCTGAAGAATATGGTCTCCGGAGCGGCGCGCGCTGAGGCAGCGCTGCTCGTAATCGACGCCGCCGAGGGAGTCCAGGAGCAGTCCCGCCGCCACGGCCAGCTTCTGGCGCTGGTCGGCGTCCAGCAGGTCGCCGTGGTGGTCAACAAGATGGACCTGGTTGACTACAGCGAGGACCGATACGACAGCATCGTCGACGAGTATCGAGCATTCCTCTCGCAGCTAGGGGTGGCGCCGCTGTGCTTCCTGCCCGCGAGCGCCAGCCTGGGCGACAACGTGGCCGGCCGCGGCCCCAACTTGCCCTGGTACGACGGCCCTACGGTGCTCGATGCCCTGGAGCTCTTCCACAGCGAGGCCGCCGACGACGCCCTTCCCCTCCGCCTGGCCGTCCAGGACGTCTACAAGTTCGACGCGCGGCGCATCGTCGCAGGGCGCGTCGCAAGCGGCCGGCTGCGCGTCGGCGACAGGCTCGTCTTCTCACCCTCCAACAAAACCGCTGGCGTCAAGACCATCGAGGCGTTCAGCGTCAAGGTAGCGCCCCACGACGCGAGCGCCGGGCGATCCATTGGCGTCACCCTGGACGAGCAGATCTTCATCGAGCGGGGCGAAGTAGCGTCCCACGCGGAGGCGTCCCCATTGGTCTCCACGGCGGTTCGGTGCAACCTGTTCTGGCTGGGCGCCCAGCCGCTCCGCACGGGTCGCACCTACTTGCTCCGGCTCGCGACGCAGGAGACGCCCGCGGAGGTGGCCGAGATCCATCGCGTCATCGACGCCAGTGACCTCCAAGCGCACCAGCAGGCCGAGGTGATCCAGAAGAACCAGGTGGCCGACGTGACGATCCGTACGCGCGCTCCGGTCGCCTTCGACCTGTACCGCGACTTCGAGGTCACCGGCCGCTTTGTGCTCGTCGACGGCTACGACGTTGCCGGTGGGGGCATCATCACGTCTCTCGTCGCGGACGAGCACGCCGGGCTCCGCGAAGAGGCACGGCGCCGCGAGCTGGCGTGGGTGAAAGGGCAGGTCGGAGCCGACGACCGCTCCGCCCATTACGGCCACAGGGCCGCGCTCGTGGTCGTGACCGGGGCGAGCCCGGAGGCCGCCCTCCAACTGGCAGGCGCCCTGGAGCGGGCGCTGGTCTCCGACGGGCGCCATGCCTACCTGCTCGATGGCGCGAACCTGCGGCGAGGGCTCGATGCAGACCTGGCGGAGGCCGACGAGCACGAGATCCTCCGCCGCTTCGGCGAGGTGGCACGGCTGCTGCTCGATACCGGCCTCATCGTCGTCGCGACGCCGACCGTGGCCGCGGCCGCCGATCTCGACGCCGTACGCACCCTCGTCCAGCCCGCCCCGATGCTGGTGGCTCGGATCGGCGGCCCGAGCGAAGGCCCCGACTTCGCGATAGCGGAGTCCGGCGAGGCGGACGCGGTGGAGCGCATCATCGGGGAGCTGAAGCGGCGAGACCTGCTTGCCGATCAGGTTGGGTCCCGCCAGCGCTACCACTACGCGGGCAGCTACACGATTTAGAAGGCACCCCTTCCCCTGCCCTCCCCATCAAGGGAGAGGGCAGGACCGGGTGGAGGGCGCACCCACGCTTTACTCCCTCGCCCCCGCGCACGGGGGAGAGGGTGGGGGTGAGGGGGCCCCCGCGCGGGGCGTGACACCAGACGTCCTCGGAGCTGCTGACGCGGCGCTGCCCTCACCCCAGCACAACGTGTCCGGCCGCGAACGCGCCGTACGCCACCAGCAATGTCGCCCCCTGCCATCGGCTGATTCCGCCACGCCACAAAAACAATGTCGCCAGCGAGCTCACGGCCACGAGGAACGGCCAGTCGAATGAGGCGACGACGGGGTGGACCGGCACAGGCGTCAGCAGGGCGATCAGCCCGAAGTTGAACAGCACGAAGTAGAGCATCGTCCCGACAGTGTTGCCGGCGGCGACCTCGGGATGGCCGGCTCTCGTCGGGACTGCCTGGCGAATCACCTCCTCGAACTCGATGGCCGCTGGCGCCAGGACCATGCCCAGGAGCAGGGGCGGCAGCGGGAGACTCCCGATGAGCCCCTCGCCCCCTTTCGCGACCAGCTCCCCTCCGATAATCATGCCCAGCAGCCCCGCGATCGTCAGCATCAGGCATCGAATGTTCGATGGACGCTCCCTTTCCACCTCCTCGAGCGCCTCCGATTCGAAGAATGCGTGCCCCCGGCTGAACACGAGGAGGCCCGCCATGCCGAGCACAAAGGCCGCCAGCAGCGCGGCCCCCACAGGGCGCTGAAGGGCAGGCGAGAGCACGCCGACGCCAGCGACGATGGGCGCCGCGAGGAAGATGAGCAAGACCGGCCGAGGAAGCTCAACGCGCAGAGGAAACACCAGGGCCGAAAGGCCCAATGCCACACACACGAGGAACACCGCGCCGCCGAACACGGTGCCCAGAGCGAGGCTGTCCACACCCTCCGCTCCCGACGCCACGCCGACGGCGACGTTCTCCGCTTCGAGGCCGGAGAGCACAACGGTGATGGCGAAGGTGCTGGTACCGAGGAGCGCGGCCACCCCAACCAGGCCTTTCAAGAAGGACTCGGTGGCCCAAACGAGGATCACGATCCCTGCGCCAAACAGCAGCAGCGCGACGAGGGGGTGCGTTACATCAGGCATCAGTAGCATGCGGGATGTCGCCCCTCCCGCCTTGAGGGGGAGGGTTGGGGTGGGGGGTCAGGAATCGCTCCAATTACTTATCGGCCATCGAGGTCTGCCCTCACCCCACCCTCTCCGGTTGCGGCAGAGAGGGTGCCTGCCCGCTGGCATAACCATCAGTGGTCTTGCGGCGGCGAGGTCCACTATCCCCCGCCTCTCATGGTCCGGGGTGCGCCCTCGGTATCGTAGGCCACGTGGATGCCGCACTCTTTCGCAACGGCATCCTGCTCCCACCACCAGCGGCCGGCACGCGGGTCCTCGTGGGGCGCCACCGCGCGCGTGCACGGCTGGCAACCGATGCTGGGGTAGCCCTGATCGTGGAGGGCGTTATAGGGCACGTCGTGCTCGCGGATGTAGGCCCAGACCTGGTCGTCGGACCAGTCGGCGAGGGGATTCAGCTTGAGGATCCCGCCGTGGCCCTCGTCGATCTCGACATTGTGGACGTCGGCGCGGCTCGCCGCCTGATCGCGCCGCAGCCCCGTGATCCAAGCGTCGAGGTCGGCCAGCGCCCGTCCCAGCGGCTCGACCTTGCGGATTCCGCAGCAGGCCTGCCGGTTCTGCACGCTGGCGTAAAAGCAGTTGTAGCCCCGCTCTCGCACGAGCCGGTCGACCGCCGCGAGCTCTGGATACAGGATTTCCACCTCGCCTCCGTATCGCGCGCGGATACGATCGATCACGTCGTACGTCTCGGTGTGCAGCCGCAGCGTGTCGAGGGTCACCACACGAGCCGCCGGGTTGAGGCGCCAGAGCATGTCGATGAGGACGACGTCCTCAGCGCCGAAGCTGGACGCCAGCGCGATCCGGGGATGGAAGCGGTCGAGTGCCCAGGCCAGAACGTCCTCGGGCCCCGCGTCGGCGAACCGCGCGTTGATCTCCCCTACCTGCTCCCCGGTCGGTAAACCTGACCTGCCGATCACCGGATCCCCTCCACCGTTTCACCCAATAGTCTACCAAGCGGGCATGCGGTGGACGGCTGCGATTTGAGTCATGGCTCGCGCCGCACTAAGATGCGGGCTACTGTCAACGCGGGCGAGGGTGAGGGGGTTCTAAGCGGCTCAGATCGTGGTCAGGAGGGAACGCGCATGGCTGCGTCAGACGAATCCCCGAATCGCGTCCTCGAAGGGAAGGTGGCGATCGTCACCGGTAGCGCCCGTGGGCTGGGGCTCGCCATGGCGGAGGGCTACCTCGAAGCCGGCGCCACGGTGGCCATGGTCGATCGGGACAGCGCCGGGCTCGACCTGGCGCTGGCCGAGCTCGCGGCCTCCGGCCACGAGCCCCTCCCCCTGATCGCCGACATCCGTTTCGAGGACCAGATCGACGCAGCAGTCCAGAGGGTGTTGAGCGAGCTCGGCCGCATCGACGTCCTGGTCAACAATGCTGGGGTGCTCATGAATTTCATCAAGGGGGAAGCGCCCGAACGGCCAAAGTTCTGGGACATCGACCCGGGGCGATGGCGAGAGCTGTGGGAGATCAACATGATGGGCACGTGGCTGTTCTCGCGCCGCGTGGCCGTCGAGATGATGCGCGCCCGCCGCGGATCGATCATCAACATCACGACGAGCCCGCACACCATGGTGTCCGAGGTGCACATTCCCTACGGGCCCTCGAAAGCCGGCATCGACGCCTTCACCCAGGCGGCGGCCATGCAGCTCCGGCCGTACGGAGTTCGAATGAACGCCCTCTACCCCGGCGATACGGCGGATCGACCGCCGCCGGCAAGCGGGACGCGGAGGGGTCGGCCGGTCATGGTGCCCGCCGCGATTTTCCTGGCGTCGGACGCGTCCGCCGACGTGATCGGGCAGTCCATCAACGCATACCAGTTCAACCGAGATCACGGGAGGCAGTGAGATGCTGACGCAGGAAGAGAACGAGCGTCTATGCCGCGTGGGGCCAGGCACGCCGATGGGCGAGCTGATGCGCCGCTACTGGCATCCGATCGCGGGCAGCAGCGAGCTGGAAGTCGAGTCCACACGGCGGGTGCGCATCCTGGGCGAGGACCTGGCGCTCTATCGCGACCGCCAGGGGCGCCCGGGGCTGCTCGGACTCCACTGCCCGCACCGCAAGGCGTCCCTGGAGTATGGCATCCCGGAGGAGGAGGGGCTCCGCTGCTGCTACCACGGCTGGCTCTACGACCGGGAGGGGCACTGCCTGGAACAGCCGGCGGAGTCGCCGAGCAGCACCTTCAAAGATAGGATCCAGCACACGGCTTACCCCGTCGAGGAGCTGGGCGGGCTCCTCTTCGCCTATCTCGGGCCCCGGCCAGCGCCGCTGCTTCCTC
Source organism: uncultured Chloroflexota bacterium (assembly GCA_964417895.1). GTDB lineage: Bacteria > Chloroflexota > UBA6077 > UBA6077 > SHYK01 > CAYQJS01. Next base: position 44,145 of record CAYQJS010000034.1, read on the forward strand.
GCTACGACGTGTTCGTGTGGGAGGACGCCTGGCGGGACGTTGGGACGGCCGAGGTGCCCTGCAACTGGCTGCAGTGCATGGAGAACTCCGTGGATGTGACCCATGTGGACTACCTGCACGGGCTGTTTTACGACTGGGCCATGACCCGGTTGGGGAGGCCGCCCCGGCCCAAGAGCGAGCGCGCCTTCGGCGGAGCGCGGCACATGCGAATGGACTTCGAGCTGTTCCCCCACGGCATCGTGAAGCACCGGCTCGTGGAGGGCGCTAGCGAAGACTCGGCGGCCTGGCAGGAGGGCACGAACCCGCTCGTCTTTCCCAATATGACCCGCGCCGGCGGGCGCGGCTCACTCCAGATCCGCGTGCCCATGGACGACACCCACACACTGTGCTTCATGTATTCGTGCTACCGGCCCAACGACGGCCAGCCGGTGCCGCGTCAGGAAAGCGTGCCCATCTACCGTGTGCCGCTCATGGCGGACGACGGCAGGTATCGGGTGGATTGGATCACCGGGCAGGACATGATGGCCTGGGCGACCCAGGGCCCGGTCATGGACCGGACGGATGAGAAGCTGGGCGCGTCAGACCAGGGGATCATCTTCTTCCGCAAGGTGCTGTTCGACCAACTGGAGGCCATTGAGCGTGGGGAGGACCCGCTCGGGGTGATCCGCGATCCGGCGCAGAACGCGATCATCCTGCTCAAGGGGCAAGAGGAAGGATCCCGGGTCGGCTTCATGGACAACCACTGGCAGCAGTTCAGCCCGATCTATAACGAGGCGCGGGCGCTCCTCACGCGGAGCCGAGAGCGAGGGCAGCCAGTCGAAGCTGAGGCAGCGCGAAGCTGACCCGGTCAGGCCAGCAGCCCCCAGGGCTCCTCGATAAGGGTCGCCAACTCGTCCAGGAAGCGGGCGGCACGAGCGCCGTCGATGGCCCGGTGGTCGCAGGAGAGGGTGAGGGTCAGCGTCGGGCGGACGGCAGGCTGGCCGTCGATAGCGACGACACGGTCGGCGAGGCGCCCAACGGCCAGAATGCCGGCCTGGGGCGGATTCACGATGGCGTGGAATGCGTCGACGTTGTACATCCCTAGGTTGCTGAGGGTGAACGTGCCGCCCGCCACGTCCTCGGGCCGTAGCCTCCCCGACTGAGCCCGATCCACCAGGTCGCGCCGCTTGGCGGCCACCTCGCCGAGGGTCAGGGTGTCGGCCGCGTGAATCACCGGTACCAGGAGCCCCTCCTCGACCGCCGTGGCGATCCCCACGTTGACCTCGGCGTGCTGGCGGATGCCCGCGCCGGCCCAGCTGGCGTTCATGCGCGGCTCACGCTGCAGCGCCGCCCCCACCAGCTTCACCAGCAGGTCCGTGTACGTGGGCCTTACTCCTCCGCGCCGCTCAGCCGCCGGGCCGACGCGGCCGTGCATCTCCACCAGAGCGCTGGCGATCACCTCGCGGACGAGGAAGAAGTGAGGCGCGGTCGTCCACGATGCGACCATGCGCTCGGCCATGGTGCGCCAGAGTCTCGAGGACGAGGGCGAGGACTGAGGACTGAGGACTGAGGGCTGAGCCGGTGCGGCCGCCACATCGGTCGCCAGGACCGCGCCCTCGGGGCCGCTGCCCCAGGCAGCTGCAAGGTCCACCCCGCGCTCGGCCGCCAGTCGGCGAGCCCGGGGCGATGCAAGCGCACGCGAGGATTGAGGACTGAGGGCCGAGATCTGAGGAGAGTCCGCCCTGACTCCGCTGGGAGGGGAGGAGGCCACCGGTGCCACCGGTGCCACCGGTGTGGCTCGCCCCTCCCCCAGTATTGGGGGAGGGGTTGGGGAGGGGGCTCCCCCTTCTTCTATTATCTGGGCGATCACATGGCCGACGGGGATCTCGTCACCCTCCGCGGCCGTCACATTGGCCAGCACCCCGGAGGCCGTCGCCTCGATCTCGACGACGACCTTGTCGGTCTCGACCTCCATGATGGGCTCGCCCCGCTCGACGCGCTCGCCCTCATGCTTGATCCAGCGGACCAGGGTGCCCTTCTCCTGGTCCATGCCGAGGGCAGGCATGATGACGCTGGTGGCCATTGGAGGCTACGCCCTCACCCTGACCCTCTCCCAGAGGGAGAGGGGGTTCCGCCCTCCCCCACCGAGGGGGAGGGAACCATCTGCCACCCCTCTCCCAGGATTGGGGCAGGGGTGGGGGCCTGCCCAATCGCCTCAACCATGGCGGCAACCTCGGCGTTGGGGGCGGGCTCCAGCTCGCGGGTCGCAGACAGCGGGCCGGTGGCCGTGAAGAAATGGGCTCCCGCCACCAGCAGTTGTTCGGCGGGGAACCGCGTCAACACCTCGTGGCCCGTTTCGGTAACCAGGACCTCCTCTTCGATGCGCGCGGCGCTCCACCCATCGCTCGCGGGCCAGAAGGTCTCCAGGGCGAACACCATCCCGGGCTTGATCTCCAGCGGGTGGTCCAGCGAGACGAGGCGGCTGATCATGGGCTTCTCCCAGATGGCCAGGCCGATGCCGTGCCCCTGCTGGAGCGCGAAGGCAGCTTCCTCGTCGGGGAACCCGAAGTCCTGCGCCCTGGGCCACACCGAGGCGATCTCGCCGGTCGTGCGCCCGGGGCGCACCAGCTCGATGGCGGCGTCCAGGTAATCCCGGCAGCGCTTGTAGGCATCCACCATGGCGCGAGAGGCGGAGCTGATAGCAAAGGACCGGTAGTAACAGGTGCGATAGCCCATGTACGAATGGAGGATGTCGAAGTAGACCGGATCGCCCGGCCGCAGGGTGCGGTCGGAGAAGACGTGTGGGTGGGGGCTGCAGCGCTCGCCGGAGATAGCGTTCACGGCCTCGACGTACTCCGAGCCCAGGTCGTACAGCACCTTGCTCACGAGTCCGACGGCCTCATTCTCGCGAAAACCCGGCCGCATGGCACGATACAGCTCGTCGTAGGCGGCGTCCACCATCATGGCCGCGTGAGCCAGGAGGGAAATCTCATCCTCGGTCTTGATCAGGCGTGCGTCCGACATGAGCTGCTGGCCGTCGACGATGGTGATGCCCTCACGCTCGAGGGCGCGCAGGATCGGGATCTCGATGACGTCCACTCCCACCGCCTCCCCCTCGAGGCCGCGCATCCGTAGCTCGGTGGCGATCTTGCGAGCCACGTCTTCGGCGCGGCCCATCTCCGGCGACATGGCGCCGCGCATAAGCGCGATGCCCGCGCGCGAGCGCTCGCCGAGCCAGGGTGCGTACAGCTGGTGGTGCCGCGCCGCCGAGCCGAAGTCCCAGAGGATCGGCTCGTCGTTCTGTGGCAGGAGCGTGAAGCGGGAGATCTTGTCCTGCGCCCACGTCCCGATGTGCGTGGCCGTGATGTAGCGCACGTTGGTCATGTCGAAGCAGAGGAGCGCGCCCATGTCGGCTCGGGCCAGCAGGTCCTTCGCTCGGGCCAGCCGCTCGCGGCGCAAGCGCTCGAAGTCGATGCGCTGCTCCCAGTCGACCGCCATCGAGCCGTACGTCCTGGTTGCCATCTGGCTCGTCTCCAAGTCCGCGTCGGGATCGCTGGCGAGCCGGGCCCGCGAAGCCCGGCCGGATGGCCGGCGTCGGCCAGCAGCTTATGGGTTCACTGCCAACCGTTGGTCCCGCGGTCGCCGCCTGGCGCTTGCATCGGCCACCACACCGTACAGCCCAACCCCGAGGATGATCAACACGAGCAGAACGTAGGCCCAGGCAGCCGGGTCCCCCCAGCGGAGCGAGCCCGAGTAACGCGCCAGTGCCAGCAGCTCGAGCCCGCCGAGCACCGCCGAGGCGATGAACGCGGCGTGGGCCCGACCGAGATCGTTCTCCCAGATGCCCTGCGCGGCGGCGGCCCCCAGCCCCACCAGCCAGGCGCCCACCGCTCGCGCCGTGAGCGGCGTCAGTGTCCAAGGCCAGATGGTTCCCGCGACGGAGGGGGCGATGAAGAGAGCCGCGCCCGCGGCCAGCATCACGCCTGCCTGGACCGCGAGCGTCAGGCGCAGTGGCACGGGCAGAGGAGCAGTCGGCGCGGGGTCTTCGCCGGGAGCGCGCAGCTGGCGTGCCCCAAAGACAAGCATGAGCGTTGGGACCGCCACGTAGATGACGAGCCAGGCCCAAGCGACCCCCTGCGCAACCAGCACCGGGCTGGACAGGTGAAATCGATCGAGATGGAGCAGGGTGGCCACCAGCATCAAAGTGCTGACCAGGAGAATCGATGTGACGGCAAGCCGCGCGCGAGCCCACAGAGCTTCACGGGCGGAGAAGAACAGGAGGACCAGGCTCGACCAGTAGGCGGCGCCCAGGAAGGCGGCGGTGAGCGGAGGCATGATCGTCCAGGCGAAATACTGGTCAGTCTGCTCGCTGCCGAGAAAAAGCGGGATGCCGGCAAGGAAGACCAGCGCGCTCGCGGCCCGCAGCATCGTTCGCAGCTCGCCGGTCAAGTGACGTGCGGGCATGTGCTGGAGCGTCCCTCCAAAGAGCTTCCCGGCCCAGAGACCGATTCCCGGACGACTGACGCAGCGGGCGGTGCTGTAGTATGGCGGCCTCCACGACGCGTCGCAACCGGCCGCGCCCTACCGCACAGAGAGCAAGCCGTGAGAATCGCCATCGCGGGAGCGGGCCTGGCTGGCAGCTACATCTTCAGGCTGCTGAGCACGCAGGGCCGCGACCACCACGTTGACGTCTACGACCGACGACACGCCATCGCGTGCGGCATCCATCCCTGCGGCTACGGCGTTGATGAGCACTTCAATGCTCTGGTGGAGTGGGCCGGTCTGCCGCCCGATGCCTACGTGCGCCATACCCCCGCGCGACTTCAGGCCGAAGTGGCTGGGATCCCCGCTGAGACGACGGTGCTCATGATCGACAAACCGCGGCTGATCGCCGACCTCCTGGGAGGCGCGCGCGTCATCTATGACCGAGCCGACGTAGAAGCCTACGACCTGGTAGTGGACGCGACGGGCGAGGCGAGGGCCTATGCGCCGCCTCTGCCGCATGACCTGAAGGCGCGGGTGCTGCAATGGCGGGTGCGGGTGACGGATCCGTCGCCACTGGCATTCATGCCCACAGCAGGCGTGCCGGGATACGCGTGGATCATGCCGCTGGACTCCGAGGCGCGAGAGCTGCACGTGGGAGCTGGATGCCTAGTGGGCCTCGGCGTTCCCGCTCGGGAGCTGACGGAGGCTGCCTTTCGCTCATTGAGCGTGGCAGGAGCCATATGCGCGTGTGGCGCCCGCATCCGGCTGTGCGGGCCCGACTTCCGCAACGTCGTGCACGGAAACGTCTGGGCGGTCGGGGAGGCTGCGGGTCTGGTCGGCCCCGCGAGCGGCGCCGGGAACGTATTCGCGATGCGCTCGGCGCTCGATCTGGTGAACAATCTGGGCGACGCGGCAGGCTATCTTGCGACGCTCAGGCAGCATTTCCACCATCTCGTGCCGGAGGCCAGGGCTGTGCGGCGGGTGCTGCTGGGGAAGCTGCCCGTCCCGGCCGACATTTACCACATCCGCCAGGGATGGCGTCGGGCGGGCGTCCACGTCGCGTGGCGAGACGTGCCCAGGCTCATGCTGGCGATGAAGCGCGCCTTCGGCGGGGGTCGGTCGCGGTTACGAATTTACAATTTACCCGGAGATGGGCCGGCATTCCCGTAGGGGTCGGGCAAGCCCGACCCGCGTAGCCCGACCCCGCGTAACCCGACGTTGGAGGGCGGGCGAGGCATGCCTCGCCCCCCCACGAGTGCACGGACCGGCCAGCGGCAGGAGGACATACCCCAGTGTTGTCGATGCGAGCAGGGAGCGGGCCCTGCGGTCCAGACCAGGTGAGCTACCATTGATGCAGAGCGGGAGGAAGCGTGGCAGACCTCGGGTTCGTCGGGCTCGGGACCATGGGCGGCCGCATGGCCAAACGCCTGATCGACGCCGGACACCGGGTGACGGGCCACAACCGGACTAAAGGCAAGGCGGAGTGGCTCCTGGCCTGCGGCATGCGATGGGGCGCAACACCCAGGGCTGTCGCCGAGGTCTCGGAAGTCGTGTTCAGCATGGTCACCGACACCACCGCATTGCAGGCCATAACGTCGGGCGACGACGGGATCGTCGCCGGCCTCAGGCCTGGCGCCATATACGTGGACATGAGCACGGCATCTCCGGCGATGAGCCGAGCCATCGCCGGAGACGTGGCGGCGAAGGGGGCTGCGATGCTGGATGCTCCGATATCCGGCAGCGTGGCAACCCTGGAGCAGGGCGCGCTCTCCATCATGGCCGCCGGCGATCCGGAGGCGTTCGAGCGGGTGAAGCCATACCTGCTGGACGTCGGGCCGAAGGTCACCTACGTAGGGACCAGCGGCCTGGCCGTGACGATGAAGATCGCCACGAACCTGAGCCTGGCTGTCCAGATGCTCGCCTACAGCGAGGGCCTGCTGCTGGCCGAGAAGTCGGGGATTGCGCGCGAGGTGGCCGTCGAGGTGTTTCTCAACAGCGTCATGGCCTCGCCGATGGTGAAGTACCGGGGTCCCTTCGTCCTGAAGATGCCGGACGAGGCGTGGTTCGACGTCAACATGATGAAGAAGGACATGGCGTTGGCCCTGGAGCTCGGACGGCAGCTCGACGTGCCCTTGCCCACGGCGGCGGTAGCCAACGAGTTCCTGACCGCGGCGCGCGGCATGGGCCTGGCTGAGCAGGACTTCGCGGCACTGTTCGACGTGCTGGCATCGATGGCTGGGCTAGCCCCTCGCCCCCTTTAGGGGGGAGGGCCGGAGTGACGAGACTCGGAGGGAGCAGATGGCGACGAGTGACTCGAAGGTCGGCCGCACGGGCGATGTCGCCGACTTCTGGATCGACATCTACCGCCGCATGGCCACGATCCGTGCGTTTGAGGAGCG
>CAYQJS010000034.1:51017-62627 GCA_964417895.1 uncultured Chloroflexota bacterium
CGAGCTGTACAAGGCGGCCGTCATGCCTGGGCTCGCGCACCTCTCCATTGGGCAGGAAGCCACCGAGGTGGGAGTGTGCGCCGCGCTGCGCACCGACGATTACATCACCAGCACCCATCGGGGCCACGGCCACTGCCTGGCCAAAGGCGCCGAGCCGCACCTCATGTTCGCCGAGCTGCTGGGCAAGGCGCCCGGCTACTGTGGCGGCAAGGGTGGCTCCATGCACATCGCCGACCAGGAGCGAGGCAACCTGGGGGCGAATGCGATCGTGGGCGGGAGCGCCGGCATCGCGACGGGCGCCGCCATGTCGGCGAAGATGCGGGGCACCGACCTGGTGGCGGTGTGCTTCTTCGGGGAGGGCGCTCTCGGCCAGGGCCTGCTGTACGAGACCATGAACATGGCGGCCCTGTGGAAGCTACCCGTGATCTACGTCTGCGAGAACAACCGCTACAGCGAGTACACGCGGTACGAGGAGACGACTGCGGGTGACGTCCCAGCTCGGGCCGCTGCGTTTGGCATCCCCGTTGAAGAAGTCGACGGCCAAGACGTGATCGGCGTCTACGAGGCTGCCGGCCGCCTCGTCGAGGCCGCGCGGCGCGGCGAGGGCCCCCAGTTTCTGCTGAGTAACACCTACCGCTATCGGGGTCACCACGTAGGCGACGTCGACCGCCGCTACTACCGCTCGCGTGAAGAGGAGGACGAGTGGCAGCGGGAGCGCGACCCGCTTCGGCGCCTCGCGGACTGGCTCATCGGCCAGGAGGTTGTGGAGCGCGAGGCGCTCGATCGGATGCACGAGGAGGTGGGCGCCGAGATCGAAGGCGCGGTCCAGTTCGCCCTCGACGCCCCGTTCCCTGATCCAAGCGAGGTGACAGAGCACGTTTATGCGTGACGCCCTCACCCCCACCCCTTCGACAGGCTCAGGGCAGGCTGTCTCCCAGGGGGGGAGGGAGACGCGCGTCATCACGTTCGCGCAGGCGATCAATGAGGCGCTGGCCGAAGAACTGCGGCGCGACGAGCGCGTCTTCGTTATCGGCGAGGATGTGGCCGAGGCCGGCACGCCCTTCAAGGTGCTCTCGGGGCTGGTGGAAGAGTTCGGGACGAGCCGCATCATCGACTCGCCCATCTCCGAGGCTGGGATCACCGGCATCGCCGTCGGCGCCGCGATGACGGGCATGCGACCGGTGGTGGACATCATGTTCGGCGACTTCACCACGCTGGTCATGGACCAGATGGTGAACCAGGCCGCCAAGATCCACTACATGTCGGGCGGCAAGCTCAAGGTGCCCATGGTGCTGCGGACGACCCTGGGGGCGGGGCGCCGCTCGGCCGCCCAGCATTCGCAGTCGCTGCACGCGTGGATGAGCCACGTGCCGGGCCTCAAGGTCGTCGTCCCTTCCACGCCCTATGACGCCAAGGGTCTCCTCAAGAGCGCCATCCGCGACGACAGCCCCGTGGTGTTCTACGAAGACAAGATGATGTACCGGCTCCAGGGCACCGTCCCCTCGGACGAGTACACGCTGCCCCTGGGCGTGGCCGACGTGAAGCGCGCCGGGTCAGACATCACCCTCGTGGCGACCAGCAGCATGGTGCACGTGGCCCTCGCCGCCGCCGACACGCTCCACGCCATCGGCATCGAGGCGGAAGTGATCGACCCGCGCACGTTGCGCCCGCTGGACGAGGACACCCTCGTCGCCTCCGCGAGGAAGACATCGCGCGCCATCGTGGTGGACGAGGGCTACCAGGGCTACGGCGTCACGGCGGAGATCGCCGCGGTGATCTCCGATGGCGCCTTCTACTACCTTGACGCGCCGGTCAAGCGCCTGGGCGCCATGGACGTGCCCGTCCCCTTCTCGCCCGGGCTGGAGGACCTGACCATCCCCACCGAGCAGAGCGTGGTCGAGCTGGCGAAGACACTCTGCGGCAAAGTGTAGCGGTGCTCGACGACGTTACCAATCATCCATGGGCGCTCAGAAACGTGGCTTGGAGTTTGGCGTGACGAATGAGTGCTATGGCCAGAGCCTTATTCAGCGACGTAACGGCAAGGCTCGGCGACAAGGAATTCAATGCGATCATGAGGAAAGTACCGGAGAACCAAAATGACGGAGGGGCTAACCAAAAAGCAGCGCAATATCCTGAAAGCGGTCGCCGACAAAGGGGCGGCGACACCGCTCGAGATCTCAGTCCAGCAGCTGCTGCCGCCCGAGAGGATGAACTGCTGAGAGGGCTTGCAAAAGACGGATACGTACGAGCCAAGGAATTGCCTGAACCAGAGCACCGGGCTGTGTACCTCAGTAGCAAGGGCCGAAAGGCCGTCAAAGAGCTCTGATGCCAGAGACGTGGCCCGCATATGCCGCAGCCGTCGGTCTCGGGGCGGCGGTGGGCGTGGCCGAGATCCTGGCCACGTTCAGCAAGTCACCGTCCTCCGTACGTGGTGGGCGCTAGGGCTCGTGCTCCTCAACGCAGGCGTGGCCGCGTTGGTGCTCTATCTCGTACTTCTGAACTCCGCCGCTAGCGAGAACCCCCTGCTAACGGGCGTGGCTGTGGGTGTCGGGCTCCCCACCCTCGTCCGCACACGCTTCACCGTTGCCCGCCAGTTCTCCGGCGGAGAGAGCGGCGACCTGAGCCTCAATCTGGGGTGGCTCTACGAGCAGTTCCAGGCTCTCTGCAAGACGCAGATCGATCTCAAGCTCATGTCCATCCGCCATCGACTGGCGGGCCGGCTGATCCAGCGCTACGCAGACGCCACGGCCTTGTTCCAACTGGCGCACCACACGATCCTGACGCCGTCGGGTCTATCCGCGGTCGGGTCTATCTGAAGACGAGGTGGAACGGAAGCGCGAGTACCTCGAGCGAGCCTTCGAACTGCCCGATGCCACCGCCCGGCTGGCGCTGGCCCTCTTCATCCTGGAAACCGGTGGTCGCGAGTACCTGGAGGCTTTTGGCGGCAGCGCCCAGATCGACGCCTTAGTGGCCTCTTGGAGGCTCTTCTCAAGCTTTGGGCCCAGACGCAGCGCACTGCCTTCGCGGACCGTGACGCTCTGCGGCCGGTGGTGACCCTCCGGCCCCCTCTCTCTGCACTCCGGATTCGCTTCACTATCGAACCGTGACCTTTCGGCGCTGTCGGCGGTTTATCTCTATGGGAGATCGTGATTGGGACGGCGGCGTGTGAGAGATCGGTGGTGAAGGCCGGCGAGCAGGATGCCGACGAGCGGCTTCTGATCCAGGCAGCGCAGCGCGACCGAAGCCGGTTCGCTCAGCTGTACGAGCGGCACTTCGACCGGGTGTATGCCTTCATCGCGCGTCGGGTCCGCGACCGCGGCGACGTTCAGGATCTGACCTCCGAGGTGTTCCAACAGGCGCTCGCCAATGTCGGGCGCTTCGAGTGGCGCGGCGCGCCGTTCAACGCGTGGCTATTCCGCATCGCTGGGAACGCTATTGCGGACCACTATCACGGCCGGGGCCGAGAGGAACACCTCTCTGAGGGCGCGGACCCTCCGTACGAGGATGACCTGGAGGCGGTGGAGGAGCGCACGCGGCTCTTTCAATTGGTCCGTCGGCTGCCCGCGGACCAGCAGTTAGTCATACGCCGTCGCTTCGCCGATGAGAAACGCATCCGCGAAATCGCGCAGGAGTTGGGTCGGACGGAGGGCGCCGTGAAGCAGCTGCCTCAGGGAATGCATCAGCGTGGGAATGCTCACTGGCCCGGGGGGCGGCATTAAACGAGGGTGCGGGTCGCGTTCAAAGCGACTCCCACTCTTCTCTCGATACGGCTGCCTGGTGGAGAAGCCGGACCAGAAGGGCGGCGCCGATCTGCCCCGTGTGAGGGTTGGGGACGATCAGCCGTCGGCCCCGCCCTAACATGAACTGGTGTTTCCCTCCAACAAACGGGCCCTCGAAACCCAGCCGTCGCAAGTGTCTAATGAGCTCCGACCTGCTGACGGGCCCGACGGGGGGCATTCACGCGACAGATGGCGTCGAGAGCATGATGCCGTCGATCTCGGGTATTTCGTGCCCAAGTCGAAGACCGGCAACGATCCAGTCCTCTAGCGCCGATGCGAGCTCCTCGCGACACTCCTCGAACGTGGTGGCGTTGGCCCAGACACCCTCGAGCCCGGGTATCTCACCGTAATGGCTGTTGTCATCGGCAAGCAACTCGTACCGGGCCCGCTGCATAGCGGCTTCGATGTACTTACTCAACATCACCCGTCATCTTATCAGACAAGACGCGTGAACCATCGCAGGCTGACCGACTGCGGAGCGTGGTGCCTACCCCGGCGCAAACGGCCGAAGTTCTCTGTGGCCCAGGCGTCGGGCGCCGCGCTCGCCCACCGTGACCGGCTCGCCAACCTGAGCCCCCACCCAGGTCCTGGTGATCGTGACGTGTGTCTTGATGGTGAACGTCCAGCCGGCTTCAATGACCCAGTCGCGGTCGGAAGCCATCGATCCCGGGCCAATCATCGGCTCGTTTACGGAATTCGGCTCTCGCCTCTTTTCGTCGGGGAGGAGTGATTGGAGTGGGTCCAACGATATTGGCGGCCTAACCCATCGTCAAGGTTCGCTCGGGCGGCGAGAACTCGCGCACCTGGAACATTCACCTCTGGGAGTGGACCGGGTAGATCGATTGGGGACTGCGGATTTCGGAATGCGGATTAGCGGAACGGTAACCGTAGCCCAGTCCGCAATCCGCAATCCCGCGATGCGGTATGATCTTAATGAAGCCCGAACGGCCTGATCCTGGGCTTAGTCCGCGCTTTAGAGAGGTTTGCTCTTGCCCAACGGTGACCTAGCCTGGCTCCTCGGTGGGGCCCAGGGTGGCGGCGTCGATACTTCAGGCAACGTATTCGCCCGCTTCGCACTCCGGTCCGGCCTTCGCGTTTTCACCAACATTGAGTACCACTCCAACGTGTCCGGCGAGCACTCCTACTTCCGGGTGCGGATGTCGAGCGAGGACCGCCACACGATTCTCGATCGGGTCAACGTGCTCGTCGCCCTCGACCTCGAGAGCCTAACGGGCGACCCGCACCTCGAGCTCGTCCTCCCAAAGTCGCACCGGGGCCACATCCCCGAGGTCCTGCCCGGGGGGGTTGTGGTGTACGACGTGGGGACGGGGAGCAGGTTCAACCAGGCCCAGGCTGGCAGGAACGATGTCACCTTCCTCGGGGTGCCTTTCCTGGAGCTACTGCGAGAGGCGCTCAAGGAGTTCGGTCGCGAAAGCGAGGCCAGCCGCCTGCGGGTGATGACCAACACGGTGGCGATGGGCGCCTCGGTCTTCGCGCTGGGCGGCGACATCGAGAGGTTCACGGAAACGATCCGGGAGGACTTCAGACGACGTCCCGAGATCGGGGACATGAACGTCCGGGCGGCCGCGGTGGGTTACGAGTTCGCCGCGGGAGAGATGGGCCACAGCGCGTTCAACCTGAAGGGCCTCGCGACGGGCTCGACCGGGCGGCCGATGCTGATGCGGGGCATGCACGCCTGCGCGTTCGGAAAGCTCAAGGCCGGCCTCAACCTCCAGACCTACTACCCCATCAGCCCCGCTACCGACGAGAGCGTCTACCTGGAGACCCTCCAGCGTGGCCAAGACCTGCTCGTCGTCCAGGGTGAGGATGAGATCGCCTGCATCCAGATGGCGATTGGCGCAGCCAACGCAGGTGCGCGCGCCGCGACCTCCACCTCTGGCCCCGGATTCGCGCTCATGGTCGAGGGCCTGGGGTATGCGTCGATCACCGAGGTGGGCGGGCCGGTCGTCTTCCTCTGGCAGCGCGGGGGGCCGAGCACGGGGCTCCCGACCCGTCAGGACCAGGGCGACCTTCGCTTCGCTCTCCACCCCGCCCAGGGGGACTTCCCCCACATTGTCGTGGCTCCCGCCGACCAGCAGCAAATCTTCGACGATTCCTTCGAGGCGTTCAACTGGGCGGACCGCTACCACATGCCGGTCGTCGTGCTCGTCGACAAGTACCTGTCCACCCAGGCATCAACCATCGACGAGTTGAAGATGGACAACCTGACGATCGACCGAGGCCCGCGCTATCGGCCCAACGGTCGCGCGAACGGCGCCGGCGACGGCTACCTGCGGTACGAGTTCACGGAGACGGGCGTTACGCCGCGCTCATTCCCCGGAGAGGAAGGCGGCATCTTCTGGTCCACCAGCGACGAGCATGACCAGCGCGGCCACATCACCGAGGATGCCGAGAACCGCATCCTCATGATGGAAAAACGCATGAAAAAGCTGGACCTGGCGGCCCGCGAGATCCCGTCCGAGCGCAAGACCAGCGTCTACGGTCCCGAGGATGCGGACGTGACCCTGGTGGGCTGGGGCTCGGTGAAAGGCGCCGTGCTCGATGCCATGGACGTCCTCGAGCGTGAGGATGGACTGAAAGTGCGCTTCCTCCAGATCAGACTCATGCGCCCATTCCCGGTCGACGAGGTAACTCGGGCGTTGGCAGGAGCCCGGCGCCTGGTCCTGGTGGAGAATAGCTACAGCGGCCAGCTTGGCGGGCTGGTGCGCGAGATGACAGGCATCGAGCTGCCGCAGAAGATCCTGAAGTACGACGGCCGACCCTTCTCGGAGGAGGAGATGGTGGAGGCGATCCGGCAGGCCGTAGCCGGTGGAGAAAAGCGCATCCACGTCTCGCATCGATCAGGCTAATTTGTGGAATCGGATGTCGGATTGCGGAATGAACCTACGCCTCAAGCCGCAGTCGGCAATCCGCAATCAGCAATCCCGTGGAGGTCTTGGTGATCGCGGAAAAAGAGCTCACAGCAAAGGACTACAAGACGCCGGTCCACATCAACTGGTGTCCGGGCTGCGGAGACTTCGGCATCGTCACGGCGCTACAGGAGGCCCTGGCCCTGCTGCAGCTCCCCCCACACCGCGTAGCGGTGTTCTCTGGCATCGGCTGCTCGGGGAAGACGCCCCACTACATCAATTGCTACGGCTTCCACACGCTGCACGGCCGGGTGCTGCCAAACGCCACGGGCGCCAAGCTGGCCAACCGTGACCTGACCGTCGTCGCCGTCGGGGGTGACGGCGACGGGTATGGCATAGGCGCCGGCTACTTCGTCAACTCCGGGCGGCGGAACCTCGACATCACGTACCTGGTCTACAACAACGGCGTCTACGGACTTACGAAGGGTCAGGCCTCACCCACGTTGGCGCGCGGCCTGAAACCGAAGTCCATCCCCGAGCCCACGATCCAGGAAGGCCTCAACCCTATCGCGCTCGCCATCGGGTCCGGCTACACCTTCGTCGCCCGCGGGTACGCGCTCGACCGAAAAGGGCTGCCCTCCTTGATCGCCGAGGCCATCCAGCACCCGGGCACCAGCTTCGTCGACATCCTCCAGACGTGCCCCTACTACAACGACCTCACAACCAAGCCGTGGTTCGACGAAGTCATCGCAGGGCGGGAGCGGATATATCGGCTGGAGGACGAGGGATACGACGGCACGGTGGCCGATCCCTCAGACCTGGGCGGAGTCGCCCGTAAGAAGGGGCAGGCGGTCGAGCGGAGCTACGAGTGGGGCGACCGTATCCCCACCGGTGTCTTTTACCGGGCGCGACTGCCCACCTACGAGGAAGAGTTGGCGGGCCGCCTCCCCCTCTATGCGGAGAAGCCCCTCATCGACTGGGACGTTGGCAACCGCGACGTCAGCGGCCTCCTCAACACGCTGCGCTAGAATCAGTCACTCCTGCATGAGATACCCACATGGCGACGCGATCCAAGCTGCTCAGCGCTGAAGAATTCTTCTGGCTGCCCGACGACGGAACGTGCCAGGAACTGGTGCGTGGGGAGGTTCGTACGTCACCGCCGCCTGGCCAAGGCCATGGGGAGATCGCCTACCGGATCACTCTGGTCTTTGGGAGCTTCATCGAAAGACACGAGCTGGGCCGCGGCTACGGGGCCGAAACAGGTTTCTGGATCGAAAGCAACCCCGACACCATTCGTGCCCCCGACTTCGCTTTCGTCTCAACGGAGCGGTTGCCTCCCGGTCCATCGTCCCCCCGCTGGGCGGAAGGCCTGGTCCCGGACCTCGTGGTCGAGGTCGCGTCACCGTCGAATTCGAGCAGAGACATACAGACGAAGATGGAGCAGTGGCTCCAGGCCGGCGTCCGACTGGGGCTCGTCGCGTACCCGGACCGCCGGTCGATCGCCCTCCACCGCCCGTCTCTACCCGTACAGATGCTCGGCCCAGCTGACGTACTCAGTGGCGGTGATGTCTTGTCCGGCTTTTCGTGCCCCGTCCGGGATCTGTTTCCCCGATAACATCGACTCGAGCTCCGGACGCCTATCGCGCGCCCGCTGCTACTCCGGCGCCGCCACCAGTTTGGCCGTCAGCGAGATCCGCTCCGTTCCGCGCAGCACCCCGATCTGCGTGTCACCGCCGATGGGCGCGCGGCTCAAGAAGCGATGGACGTCGTCGATCGTCCGCACCGTCATGTCGTCAAGCGCGACGATGACGTCGCCCGGACGAACGCCGGCGGCCTCGGCTGGACTTCCTGTGACGACGTTGACGACCGCCACCCCGGTTGGCACAGCCGGGCCGCGGCCGCGCACCACAGATGGGTGGAGCCGCCGTTCCTCGCCGGCGACCCCGAGGTACGCCCGACGCACGCGGCCGTCCTTGATCAGCAGGCCTGCCACCCAGCGAGCCGTGTTGATGGGGATCGCGAAGCAGATCCCCTGGGCCCCCTGGATGATGGCCGTGTTGATGCCGACGGTCCTGCCGCGCGAATCAGCCAGCGGGCCGCCCGAATTGCCCGGGTTGAGCGCGGCGTCGGTCTGGATGATGTCCTCGATGAGGCGTCCACCCCGCCCCCGCAGCGACCGCCCGAGCGCCGAGACCACACCCGCCGTCACGGTGGCCTGGAATCCGAGCGGGTTACCGATAGCGATGACCAGCTGGCCCACACGCAGCCGGTCGGAGTCCCCGAGCTCGGCGGTGGGGAGCCCATCGGCGTCGAGCGTGATGACCGCCAGGTCGGTGGCGGGATCGTCGCCCACCAGGCGGGCAGAAAACACGCGGCCATCGGAGATCGTCGCTTCCAGGCGGCTCGCGCCGTGCACCACGTGGCTGTTGGTGAGCGCATAGCCGTCCGGAGCGATGATCACGCCCGACCCCGCACCCTCGGCGTGGGGGCCGGCTCGGCCGCGCGTCCGGATATTGACCACCGCCGGGCTCACCTTGTCGGCGACGGTTATCACGGCCTGCGAGTATGCATCGAGAAAAGCCTCCGCTTCGCCCGCGTCGAGTCGCGTGCCCTGGGCTGACCCATTGGGCTCCGGGCCGGCGACCGCCAGCAGCGAAGCGACGTCTGCGCCAAATCCATGCGAATTCATTGCTTGTCCCCTATGATGGAAACGCCGGGCGATGATGCTTGAATTTCCGTACTCGCCAACGCTAATCCGTTAAATGTGGCGTGAACGGCGTGCCGGTAGCGCGGGGGCTTGTCCCCCACCCCAATGTTGCTCTCAGGGAGGCGCAGGCGGGGCACAAGGCCCCGCGCTACGAGTCCGGCAATTCTCTCAGGTGACAAGCTGGAGCTAGTGCTCAGGTGCCACGAATGTTGCCATGCCGAAGGTGGTCGGTCGGGTAGGGGCGCGGCACGCCGCGCCCGGGCGACGCATGCGTCGCCCGTACAGCCTTGCATCACTAGGAGGTCGGCGCAAGTGAAGGGCTGGGAGCGCGCGCTCTTCGGCTTGTTGGCGCTGGTGCTGGTGGGGTGCGCCACGCCCCAGCGGCCAGGAGCGATTCCGGGCCAGGATGGGACGGATCAGCCGCCGGCCGCTCGCGCGCCATCGCGCATCACCCTGGTGTTCAGGGGAACGCCCACCACGCTGCGCGAGGACCTGAACAGAGCGGCTGGCGCGCAATCCGTGAGCGATCTCGAGGAGCTGCTCCACGTCGGACTCGCCACTATCGACCAGCGGCGCGACCTCGCCGCGAAACTGGCGGAGTCCGTTCCCACGATCGAGAACGGTGGCTGGCAGCTATTCCCAGACGGGACGATGGAGACGACCTGGCGGATTCGCAAGGGCGCGCAATGGCACGACGGCGCACCGCTTACGGCGGAAGACGTTATCTTCGCTGCGCAGGTGGCCCGTGACCCCTCGCTCCCGTTTCCACGCGACCCCGGCTTCAGAGCCATCGATGGGATCGACGCGCCCGATCCCCAGACGCTGACGATTCACTGGCGGGAGCCGTTCATCGAGGCCGATCTCCTCTTCGGCGTCCGGATCCTGCCACTCCCCAGGCACGTGCTAGAGGAGGCGTACCGCGAAAGCAGGGCGACGTTCACGCAGCTCCCGTACTGGACCTCGGAGTTCGTCGGGACCGGCCCCTATCGCCTCCGCACCCTGGAGCGGGATAGCCACGCGATCCTGGCAGCCAACGAGGCATTCGTCCTCGGCCGGCCCAGGATCGACGAGATCGTCGTCAAGTTCATCGGCGATGCCAACGCCGCCATCGCCAACGTTCTCGCCGGAGAGGCTGAGCTGACGTTGAGCCGTGTGGTCTCCCTCGAGCAGGCGATCCAGGTCCGCGACCAGTGGGGCGGTGGGCGCATGGACGTCCTGCTGAGCGGCGGGCTCCATATCTATCCGCAGTTCATCAATCCCAACCCGCCGATCGTGGCGGACGTGCGCTTCCGTCAGGCCATGTTTCACGCCCTGGATCGCCAGCAGATGGTCGACAGCCTGCTGTTCGGCGTCACCCAGGTGGCGCACGCCTTCCTGAGCCCTGATTTCCCCGGCTACCAGGAGATCGCTGATAGCGTGGTCCGCTACGAATACGACACGCGGAGGGCATGGCAGATCCTCGAGGTGCTCGGTTTCGCCCGAGGCGCCGACGGCGGCCTGCGCGATGCGGCGGGCCAGCGGCTTGCGGTTGAGATTCGTTCGACTAGCGACGACCTCAACGCAAGATCGATGCTGGCGGCCGCGGACTACTGGCAGCGACTGGGCCTCGCGGTTGATCCGGTTGTCGTTGTGCCCCAACGCACGAGCGATGCGGAGTACGGTGCGACCTTCCCCGCGTTCTTTCTCAACCGGCAGCGGAACGACCTGGCCAATCTACGGAACTTCCGCGGCTCAGAGGCGCCGGTGGCCGAGACCAATTTCGTCGGCTCGAACCGCGCTCGCTACCGCAGCCCTGAGATCGACGCTCTCATCGATCGGTTCTTCGTCACCATCCCGAAGACGGAGCGGATGCAGCTCGTGGGGCGCATCCTGCGCATCATGACAGAGGATCTGTCGATCCTGAGCGTCCTCTACGCCGCGAACGCTACCCTTGTTTCCCACCGTCTCCGCAACGCCACGGCGACGGCGGTCGCCCCGACCTGGAATGCCCACGAGTGGGACGTTACCTGACGGGCCACTTACGCCAGTTGATCCAGTTTTCTGTCGTTTTGGGTCGAAGGGGGGTTCACCCCCACCCTAGCGCTCCCCCGTCGCGGGGGAGGGAGAAGAGAATTGGTCCCCTCCCCCGTCGAGGGGGAGGGAGAAGAGAATTGGTCCCCTCCCCCGTCGAGGGGGAGCGAGAAGAGAACTGGTCCCCTCCCCCCTTGACGCTTGATGCACATTAGTGTCTCAGAGTCATCACAAAGGGTTGGGC
>CAYQJS010000035.1:0-62308 GCA_964417895.1 uncultured Chloroflexota bacterium
CTCTACAGTATTTTCTGCAGCTCCCGTGTCTCACTCATTATTGGCAGAGAGGGGAGCGACGGCAGCTCCTCGCTCACTAGCTTCAGCATCTGGACCATGTAGCTGTTGCGCTCGTCCCGGTCCAGCCTGGTGTTGTAGGTTTCGAAGAGGCGGTCGTACTCCTGGTTCGACCATCCGATCTTGTTGGACCCGCTCCACCGGTTCTCGGGGGCGGCGAGCCGTGCCGTGGCCATCTTTGCCATGCCGAAGTCTCGATTCAGCGTGTTGTAGTTGGTCGTGAACCCGGGGAACGTCGCTTTCAGCTCGTCAGACTGCGCGCGCTGCGTTGCTGGGAGCAAGTTCAGGGCGGCATCGATTCCGGCGCGGCGCATGAAGTCAGCCAGGATGGTGGTCTCCTGGGCCTCTTGGCCTTCAGCCAGGCCGCGCATTTCGGGCGCGAATCGCGCGTCGCCCGGGCCCGTGTAGAAGCCGTCGCTGCCCCTGGTGAGACCAGCCTCGGACAGAAGCTGCTCGGTCCGCCGGACGTCGTACGGGTACCTGGCGATGGCCCGCTCCACTGCATCGTAGTAGCCAACCGTCGGCGGTACGAAGCTCTCAGCGGAGATGCCCTCCCCTTCGAGGAGGGCGTCGGCGAGGGCCTGTCGATCGATGGTGTGCAGGACGGCCCTGCGAACACGCACGTCCTGGAGCGCGGCCGGATTGACGTATTGCGGTCGGTGCTGGACCTGCAGGTAGCGGAGCTGGGTGGGGCTCAGCAGGATCGAGCCGCCGTCCCTGGGCCATTCGCGTCTCAGGGTCGCAGCCTGCTGAAACTGGAGCGCGCTGTCGAGCGCGATGTGCGCGTCGCCCGCCAGCATGCGGACGACCGTAACGTTCGGATCATTGCTCCACGTCAGCCGGACCCGCTCGATGCGCGCTCGGCCCAGGGCGTAGCCCTCGAACGCGGTACCCTCGATGAAGGCGCCCTGCACCCAGCGCTCCATGCGGTACGGACCCGCCCCGACATACTCGGTGGACCAGTAAGGAAGGCTCCCAAAAACCTCTGCCTGCCCCTGGTCGAGCCACGTCTCGAGCACGTGGCGGGGGAGCGGCAGGATGTCGGGAATCGCAGCGTCCGAATACGGCTGGCGCCAGCGGATCAGCAGGGTTGTGGAGTCCGGCGCCGCGACCTCCTCCATGAGCTGGAGCTCGAGGGATGGCTGGACGAGCCCCCACTCGATGCGCGCCATCGCGGCCCGCCGGCCGAAGACGAAGTCGTCGGCGGTGAGCGGCTGCCCGTCGTGCCACCTGAGCCCCTGCCGCACGCGAAACACGGTCTCCATGCGGCCATCCGGAAGGAGGCGCCAGCTGTCTGTGTTGAGCTGAGGAACGGCCTCTGCAAGGATGGGGAAGGGCTGCTCCCGCGGGTCTCTGGCGCCGAGGTAGGCGCTGAACAACGCCAGCGAGATGCGGTTGAGGCTCGAGGCCGAATCGGTGGCCCCCGCGGGCTCGACGCGCAGCACGATGGAGAGCGTGCGCTGCGCGGCCTGCTCGGCCGCCTCGCGGCCGTCGGCGCCCGGCGCCGCGCTCTGTCGGCCTGCTGGAGCACAGGCTGCGGCGCCCAGCGCGACGATCAAGAGGACCAGGGACACACGCGCGAGATTCAATGCCCGCATACCTTCACCCCCGCCTACCGAGACACGGATTCGCTGGCCTACATTGTCACCCTGAGCGAAGCGAAGGGTCTCCCGGCAGATGCTTCGCTGCGGCTCAGCATGACAGTTTCATCTGCTCGTTTCGGCCCCAAAACGCGCATGACCAACTCGCAAGTGACGCGCTCCGAATCGGGAACGCGCCTACGCCAGGTTGTAGAGCTTCATCGCGTTTCCGTACAGCAGCTGCTTGCGTTCCTCTTCGGGGAGGTGGTCGGTGGTCCGGCGGATGTGCTCTCGGGAGTTCGGATAGGTTGACGTAATGTGCGGATAATCCGACTCCCACAAGATGTTCCCCAGCCCGATCTGATGCCGGAGCTCGATCCCGGAGCGTTCGAACCAGAAATCGACGTAGACCTGCCGGCGGAATGCGTCACTGGGTCGAGTGAGGATCCCCTCGGTCCACAGGTGGTTGCGTTCCCACTCGTGATCGCACACCTCGAGGACGTAGGCCATCCAGCCGGCGCCGGTCTCGGCGCACGCCCACTTGAGCCGCGGGTAGCGGTCAAGGATCCCGGAGAACATCAGGCTGGGAATCATCTGGGCGGGCGTGGCGGCCAGGCGGCCCGTGGAGACGGTGTGGTGCTGCCGCGTCGTGTACTTGTCCCAGTTGGGCACCGATAGCTCGCCCGCGAGGCCCGCCGATCCGTGCCAGTTGATGACGATGTCCATCGCATCGCAGGCCGCCCACAATGGCTCCCAGAACGGATCGTGGAGGTGATGCGCCCCCTTAATGCTGAGGCCGGGCTCGGCGAGCATCACGATCCCCCGGTGGCCCTGGTCGACGGCCTTGTGGACCTGGTCCACGACGATCTCGATGGGATTGAGGTAGGGGATGATGGCCAGGGGGATGTACCGGTCGCTGATACTCCGCCACGCGCCGAGGGCATCGTTGTAGGCCTCGACGCATGCGACCTCGAACTCAGGGCCGCCGCTGGTGAAGGCGAAGTTCTGGATCGGCGTGTTGGGGAAGAGGACCTCGGCGTCCACGCCGTCCTCGTCCAGCGCCTCGAGGCGCTCGAGGGGGTCGTATGCCTTCAGCGGCACCTCCTCCCAACGCTTCGGGTAGTAGCGCCGGTCGTGCATGACGGCCGGGCAGTTGACGACGCCACCCGACGAGACCTTGCCGTTGACGCTCCAGCGCTCGACCAGATCGCCCTTGTCCTCCACCTCGACCACCTGAGGGATGCGGTCCCCCCACTTCTCCTTCGACATCCGGCTGGTGAAGGCGTAGCGGTCGAGCTGCGCGTGCGAGTCGCAGCTGATGGCTCCGTGCTTGATTTGCATCAGTCCCTCGTCTCCTCACTCCCCAATCTATTTGAACGTACAGAATGGGTGGTGCTCGCCCATCGTGCACTCGACGCCGTTCCTCGCGATCTCAGCCTCGTAGTCGCGATGGATCTGCGGGTCCTCGTCCTCCCACTCGATGTTGTCGCCACCCTCTTTTACGCTGGTGTAAACGTACTGCTTGCCCCCAAGTTTCGGCTTCTCCGAGCCCCAGCCGATCGCGAGGAACAGGACCGGCTCGGGGCAGGTATTGAAGTGCTGGTGGAACCACATCTCGGGCGGCACGAACATGCTGCCGGGGTGCCAGTCGATCCGCTCGACGGGCTCGCCCCCCTGCCACATCAGCGTGTATCCGGTGCCCTTGAGGATCAGCACGTGGATGCCGGGGCCGTGGCGATGCGCCTTCTTGTATGTGCCGATGGCCCAGCCCGAGCTGTGGGAACGCATGGTGCTATTCACCATGTTGAAACCGCTGCCGAAACCGCCGATGGCGCGTCCCCAGCCGGCTCTATTGCCCTCGGGGTACCGCTTGCGGATGCTGGACTCCATGACGTCGGCCACGAAGTTGGTCGTCCAGGGGCCACGCCCGCGACCCTCCTGGGGCGTCTCTTTGAAGTACCCCTCATCCCCGTTGAATCGGTCGCTGAAGACGAACGGGTTGTTGAAGACGAACTCCAGGTTTTTGAACGTGTCGATGACGCGGGGCGCAGCCGTCATTCCGACGTAGCGCGCAGGCTCGCTCCCCGAGACGTTGTGGTGCTGGTATGAGGCGTTGGGCGGAATGGCGAAATAGCTGTGCTTCTGCCACTCGAACGTCTGCTTCTTGCCCTCGTCGAGCCAGACGGTGGTCGCGCCCTGCCCCCTGAGGATGAAGACCGTCTCTTCGTAGATGTGCTTGTTGGGATTGAGGGAGGTGCGCGGTGGAATCTCGCACACGTAGGTATCGTTGAACCCGCCCGTGCCGTCGAGGTTGATGAATACGCCCGAGCCGCCTCGGGCCTTCCAGGGGAAGAGGTCAAAGTCGTCGTCGTAGAGTCCATGGACCCCCAGGCCCCGGATCGTGGGGAGCCCTTGCGATTCCTTCCACAGCTCGTAAGGGGACTTCCAGTCCATCGCCTCTCGAACGAAATCGTCGCTCACGCTTGCCTTTGCCATTTACCTTCCTACCTCCTTCGTTTTGTCGAGCCCCTCCCCCAGGAATGGCGGAGGGTTGGGTGGGTGCGTCGTTGTCTCCTTCGCTTGGTCGAGCCCCTCCCCCAGGATTGGGGGAGGGGTTGGGGAGGGGGCCGACCTCCTTACTTCCACTCCCATTGGGCGACGTTGGCGAAGCGCGTCGCCTCGGGTTGAGGCGGACGCGGCCCCACGAGCGCCCCCGTGTGCGCCACGACTTGAAAGTTGTAGTACAGCGGCAGGTGCGGCACCTCTTCGCTGAGCAGCTTCATCATTTGGACCATCGTGTCAGTGGCTCGAGCGAGATCGAGCGTCGTACTCCACGCGTCGAAAAGGCGGTCGAAGTCGGGGCTCGACCATCCCATACGGTTCCCGCCGAGCCAGTCATTCTCGGGGCTTCCAATGCGGGAGCTGAGCCACTTGTCGAGCCCCATGTCGCGACGCGAAAGGGTGTTGTTGTTCAGCGTCAGGGCGGGGAATGTTCCCTTCATCTTGTCGTCCACCGACCGCTGCGAGGACGGCAGGAGCAGGATCGAGGGGTCGAACCCCGCCTCGCGGA
Source organism: uncultured Chloroflexota bacterium (assembly GCA_964417895.1). Taxonomy (GTDB): domain Bacteria; phylum Chloroflexota; class UBA6077; order UBA6077; family SHYK01; genus CAYQJS01. The sequence continues at coordinate 4,708 of CAYQJS010000035.1, forward strand.
GCTGGTCGGCGACGATGGTGGTGTCGCGCTCCTCGGCGCCGCTGGATACGCCCCGCACTTCCAATCGGAAGCGGCCGTCGACCGAGCTCGTGTAGGCGCCGTCTGTTCCCCTCGTGAAACCGGCCTCCGCCATCAGCTGTTGGGCGCGGCGTGGGTCGAACGGGTACTTCGTGACCGCCTGCTCCAGCACCGAATAGTAGCCCACCGTGGGTGGCGGGACAGTGTCGGCCACCATGGTCCGGTCCTCAAGCATCGCGTCGGCGAGGGCCGGGCGATCGATGGCGTGCAGGAGGGCTCTGCGAACGCGTACGTCGAGAAGCGATCGCGGGCTGACGTAATCTGGCCGCGCCTGCACCTGGATGTAGCGCAAGCTCGTGGGGCTGAGCAGGACGGTTCCACTGCTGCCCCACTGCTGGCGTACCACGCTGGCCTGCTCGAAGCGCAGGGAGCCGTCGAGGGAGATGTCCGCGTCTCCCGAGAGCAGGCGGGTGAGGGAGACGTTGGGGTCGTTGTTCCAAGTGAGGCGGACGCGGTTGATGCGCGGCTTCCCGAGTGCGTAGCCGGGGAACGCGACGCCCTCGATGAAGGCGCCGGGCTCCCAGCGCTCCAAAGCGTAAGGCCCGGCCCCGATGAAGGCGATGCTCCAGTACGCATGGTTGCCGAAGGCTTCCGGCTCACCGCGGTCGAGGGCGGCCTCGAGCAAGTGGCGCGGGAGCGGCACGATCTCGGGGGCGGGCACCTCGACGAATGGTTGGCGCCAGCGAATCACGACTGTCCGCGCATCCGGCGCCAGGACCTCCTCCATCTGCCGCTGCTCGTAGGACGCGGTGCTCAGGCCCCAGTCCGCCCGCGCCTGGGCGACCCGGCGGGTGAACACCACGTCCTCAGCGGTGAGCGGCGCCCCGTCGTGCCAGGTCAGGCCGGGCCGGAGCCGATACACCGTCTCCATCCGGCCGTCCGGGAAAACGCGCCACGTGTCGGTGTTGAGCTGTGGGACCGCCTCAGCCAGGACTGGCGACGGAGCCCCCTGCTGGTCCCAGATGCCCAGGGTGGCGCTGAACAGCGGCTTGTGGACGTGCGCCCGGTCGTCGGCGCCACCGAGCATCTCGGGCGGCTCGACGCGCATGATGAAGGACAGCGTGCGGCTCGACTGCCCGGGGGCGCCATCCGATCGTTCAACTAGGTCTTTGCCCGATCCCGCGGGAGCTGGCGCACAAGCCGCGAGCAACGCCGCTCCAACGATCGCCGCGTGGAAGGTGGGGAACGGAGTCACTTTCACCCTCCTGTCATTCTGAGCGGAGCGAAGAATCTGAAGAGCTGAACCAATCCGCGCCCAGATCGTTCCACTTTGGGTTAAAGGCCGTGATCAGCTCCATCTTCCGCTCTCGACGCCAACCCTTGAGCTGCTTCTCTCGCGAGATGGCGGCGGTCACGTCGGTTGTAGCTTCGAAGTAGACCAGTCGTTCGACGTTGTATTTGTCTGTAAATCCAGCGACCAGATAGTTTTGGTGTTCGTACACGCGTCGTTCCAGGTTATTCGTAACCCCGATGTACAGCGTCCGGGCTTTGCTCGCCATGATGTAGACGTGGTAGTCGGACATTTGTACCTGCTTCAGATGCTTCGCTGTCGCTCAGCATGACAACGAAACCCAGATGCTTCGCTGTCGCTCAGCATGACAACGAAACCCAGACGCTTCGCTGTCGCTCAGCATGACAACGAAACCCAGACGCTTCGCTGCCGCGCAGCATGAGGCAAACGCCCAGGCCTTAGCCCAGGGCTCGTTGGCGATCCTCCATCATCTCCAGTAGCCGAAGGTGTTACCGTGGCCGGTTCCGGCCAGCGAGCGATAGCAAGGGATGTAGTCGATGAGGCTCATGGTCTTGGGGGCCATGACTCCTGCGCAGGCCACCCAGTTCAGGATCTCGGGCGTGCCGGGCGCGCGGTTGAGCCGCTCCCGGTCGAGGGAGCAGAGTACCTCGGTGTCGCCCTCGAGCAACGCGTCGATCACCGTGCGGTCAAGCTCCTCGTCGATGACCTGGTGGCTCAGCCCACCCGAGCCCATCACGGCGACGCGCTTGGGAGAGTCCCAGCGATCGAGCACCCGTCGAACCGCCTGCCCGAGCTCGTAGCAGCGGCGCGGCGTCGCTTGGTTTGGAAGGTAACGGCTGACGAGGACGGGCACGTACGCAACGCTGGCGGCCTTGTCGAAGTGGTGGTACAGGAGGTTGTAGGCTTCGTCGAGCCCCGCTCCCGGCCGCGACTGGAAGTTCGCCGCCACATCGATGCCCTCTTCGATCAGCCCTTCCATGAGATGGCGGGCTAGCTCCCCGTCCGTCGGGTACTGCATGCTGTCGCGGACACGCGCGGGCTGCGGCTCCTCGGCGCGCCCGCCGCGCGATCCTCTCGGCGGCCCCTCAGTAAACGGCGGCTTATCGTTCAGATGCACGCCGAAGGTTGGCTGCTGGCGGTCGGTGGCCACGCCGCCGTGCGGGTTGCTGAAGACCACGATCGCATCCGGGTTGGCCTCGCGCATCACCTCGGTGAGCGCCCCGATTGCCCGGTGAACCGCCGCGGATCGCTCACGGAACTTCTCGGGCGTGATCTGGTCCGCGATGTCAGACCGCACGTTGCGGCGCGCCCGCTCGTAGTCGAATCGGACGTCGGCGATGTCCTTCTCACCCAGCTCCAGCCATTTCTCCGGCGGGGTGTTCATCGTCGGTCCGTGCGAGCTCGCGAAACCCAGGACAATGTCGGCCATCAGTTACCTCCTTCTGACGATCAGCAACGCTTGATCAACGCTTGTGACACAGAGGAATATACGCGACAGTCGTCTCATTCTCTGTGTATCCACGGTCTCTCCCATACCGTCTCCGGGTCGGTGAGCGGCTGGCGTGGCATGGGAGCGGGGACGGGCATTCCGTACAGCTGGGCTACATTCTGGTACAGCACCTTCGCCCTGGTCGCCGGGCCCAGGTGGCTGAGCGTGAGGGCGATGACCTCGTCCGAGTACGGCCAGATGCACCCCGGGTGGGGATAGTCGTTGGACCACAGGAAGTTGTCGGCTCCCCACCGCTGCAACAGGTAGCCGCCTACTTCGTCCTGCGTGAACGTGGCATAGATCTGGCGCTTGAAGTACTCGCTAGGCAGGAGGGGGAAGCGGGTGTGCTCTCTGGACTTCAGGAAACGCCGGTCCACGTCCTCCAGCCAGAAAGGGATCCAGCCGACCTCGAGCTCGGCCACCACAACCTTCACGCGGGGATATCGCTCGAGCACGCCCGAGCAGATGATCTCCGTCAATACCTGCATAGCGATGGCCTTGTGCCCGCCGCAGGTGAACGAGACCGACTCGACGATCCCGCCACGCAGCGAGTCGCGGTCTGCGCCATAGGGACCGAACCCCTGGTTGATGTGCATGCTGACGGGCATCGCGAGGTCCTGGGCCGCCGCCCAGAACCGCTCGTAATGGTCGGAGGTGAAGGGCAGGCCGTCCGGCGGGACCATCCAGATGGTTGCGCCCTTGAGCCCCGCTCGCTTTGTGCGCTGCATCTCGTCGATCGCGCGGTCCATGTCCCAGAGGCAGATCTCCGCCTGCCCCCACAGGCGATCCGGCGCCTCCTGGCAGAACTCGATCATCCAGTCGTTGTAGGCGCGAGCGGAGGCTTCGGTTAGCTCGGGGTCGGGATGCTTCCCCTGACGGTACATGTCCTTCCCGAGGGTTGGATAGAGCACGTCGGCGCTGATGCCGTCAGCAGCCATGTCCTTGAGACGGGCGGCGGGATCCCAGCCGCCCGGCCTCAGGTGGAGGCCGGCGCCGTACCTGGCTTTCGGGTAATGCTGACCTCGCTCGCGCAGCTCCTCAGGAAGGCGCTTCTCCCACAGATCGAAGGGCTCCGCCATGTGCGAGTCCGCTGAGATCCTGATCTCCTGCTCGTCCACCACTCGGCTCGCTTCGCTCACGGAGTTCTCCCTTCGCATCATGCTCCCTTGTTATCCTGCCAATCCCGCACGTTTTCTGCCTCGCGTCAGGAGCCCGTCGGCTATGCCCGATCTACAGGGCGAAGCACATGACCGCCTCGGCTCCTTCATGGCGATCATAACCACGCTGGGGCAAGTTCGCAATCGGTGTTCCGTCTCACACCTGTGTGGGGCACCCGACCTGCAGGCGCGGCGGACTTGATGGATAATTAGTTGCTATAAGTCTCACGGGAGAGGCGGTGGGCTCACTGACGAAGAAACCTATTCAGGTCTACCTCCGGCCCGAGCAGGTCGAACCCCTGCGCGACCTGGCGCGTCGGCGCAATGTTTCGGTTGCCGAGCTCGTCCGGCAGGGCATCGATCGGGTGCTCGCCGCCGTTCCTCCCGAAGACGACCCATTGCTGGGAATTATCGGTCTGGTCGATGATGATGGCCCGACCGATATGGCCGAGAAGCACGATGACTATCTCGTCAAGTGGATTCAGGAGGAAAACCGATCCTGGGATCCGAAGTCTTCGTAGACGCGGGTGCCTGGATCGCCGTCTCCATAATTCGAGACGACCAGCACCGGTCGGCAGTCGAGATTTACCGTCGGTTATCCCGAGACGCGCGAACCCTTGTTACGACGAATCTGGTGATCGCTGAAGCGCACGCGCTCATCCGCCGAAGGGGCGGTCACGATATCGGCATGCGGTTTCTGGAGTCGCTACGCCATAGCAGCCGGTTGATCAAGCTTCATTCGGACGTTGAGATCGAGAACCGGGCTGAAGCGATCCTCGCTCTCTATTCTGACCATGATTTCAGCTACGTAGACGCCGTGAGCTTCGCGGTGATGCACCAAAGGAGAATCGCAGAGGCCTTTGCCTTCGATCGCGACTTCGTGACGGCTGGCTTCGCTCTTCTTCCGTCCCCTCTGGCCTGAGAGCTACGCGTCCCGGATGGCTGGCAGCACTTCCCGAGCGAACAGGTCGAGGCGGTCCGCCACCTCGTCGAGGCTCATGTGGCCCATCTCGGGGCGAATGATGAGCACGTTGGCGTTGCAGGCGGTCTTCTGCTCCAGGACCTGCTCGATCATCGACTCGGGCTCGCCCACCAGGTACGCGCCCTGCCGCTGGCCCTCCAGACTCCGACCGAGGCGCCGGTTCTCGCGCGATGAGCGGTAGGCGTAGGAGCGAGGCGTGTACTTCTCCTTGTGCAGCTCGGCGAGCCGTGGGTGCTCGAACCTCCCGGGGTAGGCATCCTCCCGGTCGTGGGCGACCAACTCCCCGAGCATCCGATCGACTTCATCCATCGTCGGGGCGATGAAAAACTCCCGGGCGAGGCCGCGGTCGCTTGCCGTGGGTGTCCACCCGCACTCGCTCTCGGCGTACCGCTGGTAGTACGCGAGGGTCTCGGCGCACTGCTCCGTCGGGCCCGACGCGATGAGCCCAATGTGGTGCTGGGCCGCCCACTCGAGGCTTTCGGCGCGGGCCGCCGTCGTCCACACCGGCGGATGGGGGACCTGGAGCGGCCGCGGGAGGATGGAGACGCACTCGTAGTTGTAATGCTCGCCGTGCCACTCGAACGGGTTCTCCTCGGTCCACGCCCTGGTAATCAGATCGTACGCCTCGTGATATAGCGAGGGCTCTTCGGTCGGGGAGAGGCCATACGCGTAGAGCGACTGCGCGCCGCTGCTGATCAGCCCGACCACCAGACGACCGTGGGAGAGGTTGTCAATCATCGCCAGCTCTTCGGCCACGCGCACGGGATGAGGGTACAGGGCGAGGGCTATGCCCATGGTGACGAGCTTGATGCGCTCGGTCACCTGTGTCGCCGCGGACAGCATGACCGTTGGCGACGGCGTCAGTCCGCCGTTGGGACCGTAATGGTGCTCGGTGAAGATCAACCCATCGAACCCCAGCTCGTCCACGCGGCGCATGTACTTCATGCGGTCGGAATAGAGCTGCTCGCCCAGCTGGCGATCCCACATCCATCCCGGCACCGGGAAGGGCATCGGCCCGCCGGGCTGCGTGCGGTACGGCATGCTCTGTCGGATCCAAACTTCCATCAGGCGCCTCCGGTTGGGTAACAGGTGACAGGAGACAGGTTACAGGGGATAGGGTACAGCCTTGTCTGCCGCGTCAGCTGAGATCCCACTGGTGGGCGTTCCATGAGGGCGCCCGCCCGACGTTGACCAGCCGGTTCGCCACCATCGTCGTGGTCGCCGCGTAGAAGAGGTTCATCATGTTGAGCTGGTCCGACATGTGATGGACCACTTGCTTCAGGACCTGCATTCGTTCGGCCCTCGGGATTGTGGTGACGAACCGCTCGATCAGCGCGTCGAACTCGGGGGTTCGGTACCGAGAATAGTTGCCACCCGTGTAGTTGTTCTCCGGGAGCCGCGCTTGCACGCTGTGCAGCTCCTTCAGTCGCCCGACGCCGCTCTCGCCGCCTTGCAGCGTGAAGGCCGGGAAGGTCGCGCGGTACTCGCGGTCCCGCTGCCGCTGGATAGGGATGACAACGGGGTCGACGCCGACCCCGACTCGCTGCCAGTAGTCGGCCACCGCGAACAAAGGCTTCGTGTTCTGGTCTGACGCCGTCGCGCTCAGCTCCACGGTGAGCCGCTGTCCAGCCCCGTCGCGGTACAAGCCGTCTGCCGCGCGCGTGTGCCCGGTCTCCTCGATCAGCTGGCTGGCGCGCCGTGGGTCGTACTCATAGCGTACGACGGCGTCCTGGACCTCGTTGAACTCCGGCTCATTGGGCAACAGAACGGTGTGCGCTACGCTGGATAGGCCGCCCATGATGCTCTCGTTGAGCTGCTGTCGGTCAATAGCGTGGAGCATGGCGCGCCGGAAGCGGACGTCTGTTACGACCACGGGATTCGGGTTGATGAACTGAGGCCAGATCTTCATCGCGGTCTCCGGGCTGATCTCGACGTGCCCTTCGCGCCACTGCTCCTTGAGCTGAAGCGTCTGTTCGAGCGTGATGCTCTTCCCGAGCGAAACCTCGACGACTCCCGCCAGGATGTTGGCGATGAACGCGTTCTCATCGGGGATGAACTTGACGACCAGCTCGTCGATGTTCGCGCGGCCAAGTACGTAGCGGTCGTATGCCTGGAGCACAACGTGGCTGTCTCGCACCCATTCCCGCACCTTGAAGGGCCCGTTCCCGACGAATTCGTCCGCCCAATACGGGAGGGCGGGAAGATTGGCCTTGTCGTCGAGATAGGTCCTCTCCAGCAGGTGTCTCGGCATGGGCACCTGCGTGGTGAGGAAGTCGTCCGCTTCGATGAATGCCTGCTTCCAGGTGACCGTCACCGTGCGGGAGTCCGGCGCCTGGATGCTTTGGATGACGTCGTAGACAGGATTCCGGCTGACCGGCAGTTCCCTGTCCTGAAGCACCCGGGTGGTGAAGAGCACATCCTCGGAGGTAAAGGGCGTGCCGTCGTGCCACGTCGCGCCCTCGCGGATGCGCCAGGTCGTCTCCATGCGGCCGTCGGGGAGCACGCGCCACAGGCCGTTTTCGATGCTCGGCACCGCCTCGCCGAGCTGCGGGTGGATGACGTTGCGGTCATCCCGGACGGTGAGGGCGACAATCACGACAGCCTCGAGCCCACCCTGGCCGGGAATGCTGCCGCCGCTCCCGCCCGTCATCGCGACATACGGACTTGGCGGGTTGCCCATGATGGCGGCGGTAATGCGTTTGGGCCCGGCAACACGCTGCCCCTCTGCGGCACGCTCCTCAGCCCCGCGCTGTGCCGGCGGCGCAGCGCAGCCCGCCGCCAGCAGCGTGAGTGTCAACCAACCGATGCCGATACTCGTAAGCTTCTGCATGGCCCACCTCCTCAGACCCGGGGTTCCGCCCCGACAGCGCAGACACGGCCGGGGGCTCCAGTGGAGCATCATAGCGGGAATCTCGGCCGGCAGCGACTGAGGGCCATCGTGCCCGGTAATCCTCACCGGCAGGCAAGGTCCCCTGTGATGACGATCATTACGCAGCCTTCAGGTACTTCGCAATGACCTCGTCGAGCGTGAGCACCTCGGCGTGGAGCACGCTCCGCATGATGCGCAGCGCTCCCTCCTGCGCTCCCGGCGGCTCTGCCTGGCGGTGGACCATGGTGCAATCCTCCACGACGACTACCTGGTAGCGATTCTGGTGCGCATCCGCGGCGGTCCACAACACGGTGTTGTCGGTGGATGCCCCTGCGATGATGACCAGTTGGCAGCCCATGGTCCTGAGCGTGTAGTCCAGATCGTTGTGCGAGAAGCCACTCAGAAAGCGCTTGTAGATGGTGATATCGCGGTCGACGGGTTGGAGCTCGTCGATCACCCCAACGGCGTCGGTGTTGGGCAGCAGGCGGGAGGCATTCGGCAGATTGTCTGTCGGCCGGCGCATGCTATTGACGTGCACGACCTGCGCGCCCGCGGCGTATGCCGCGTCCTTCAGCCGCCTGACACGGGCAACCATGTCGTAGCCAAAGGCGCCAGGGGCCCAGCCGTACCCCTTGGCCATGTCGAGAATAATGACTGCCGTGTTGTTTCGCGTTGCTTCAGCCATCGTGTCCTCTCATCCTCCCACCAATCACTTCCATCGTGACGCTTCGTAGCGGTGGGCTACCCCCCTCCCTAACCCTCCCCCTCAAGGGGGGAGGGGACAGTCCCAACTGCCCCGATTAGACATCAAGCGGCTTCGCCGCACCATCCGGCGATGAAAACCGCGTCCGCCCTGGCGGGGGGCTGGGGGCGAAGCCCCCAGGAAAGAAGGGGCGGGGGGGAGGAAGAACCCGGGCGCGGGGGGGGGGGGGGGGGGGGACGAGGGGGGGAGGAGGGGGGGGGGGGGGGGGGGGGGGCATTCAGGTTAGCTCCGAGCGTCCCAGTCCTGGATGTTCCAGAGGCGCGTCTCCTGTCCCGTGATGTTCTGCAGGCGATTGCTGAGGCAAATGAAGTCGAGATCGTAGAAGAGGCCCATCAAGTTCAGATTCTCCGTGTGGTGGCGCATCACCTGGCGCAGCGCCTGAATGCGCTCCGCTCGCGGGATCGCCGAGAGGAAACGATCGATGAGCGCATCCCACTCCGCGTTGGCGTACCGCGCGTAGTTGGTTCCTACGAAGCGGCTCTCGGGCAGGGGAATTGCGGTGCTGTGCTGCCTGTTCAGCATGAACGCCTCGTTACCCTGGCGCATCATGCGGAAGCTAGGGAAGGTGGCCACATACTCGCGATCCGTGATGCGCTGCGGGGGCACGAGGACGGGCTCGGTCGCCACTCCAAGACGCGTCCAGATGTCCGCGACCGGGATGATGCTCTTCTCGGTCACAGGTTCGCCATTGGAGCGCACCTCGACGGCGAGACGCTCACCCGACGAGTTCCGGTAGATGCCGTCGGGCGCCTTCGCGTAGCCCATGCCCTCGATGAGCTGCGCGGCGCGGCGCGGATCATACTCGTAGCGCACGACCGCGTCCTCCACCTCCGCGTATTCGGGCTCGCTCGGCGGCAGATACAGGTGCGCCACGCTGCTGAGCCCTCCCTGGATGCTGTCCACCAGCTCCTGGCGGTCGGTTGCGTGCATCAGCGCGCGCCTGAACTGCAGTTCGGTCACGACGGGTGTTCCGGGGCTCGTGAACTGGGGATGGACGACGACCCATGAGCGCGGCCGGTATTCCACGCGCCCGTCACGCCACTGGTCGCGGAGCTGGAGCGCCTGCTCGACCGAGAAGCCGCGGCCGATGGTCAGCTCGACAGCTCCGGCGAGGATGTTCGTCATGAGCGTGTTCAGCTCCAGGACGAACCGCACTTCGATCCCGTCGATCTTCGGCCGACCCCGGCCGTAGCGGTCGCTGGCCTCCAGCAGGATCGCAGTGCCGGGAATGAACTGTTTGACTGCGAACGGCCCGGTTCCAACGTACTCCTGGTTCCAGTACGGCATGGTCAGGAAGCGCCCCTTGTCGGCGAGGTAGGTCTCCTCCACCAGGTGCTTCGGCAACGGGGTGACGTAGCGGTTGGTGAACACACGGTCAGCGTCGACGAACGGCCGATTCCAGGTGAGGGCCAGTGTCTGGGAGTCCGGCGCCGTCACGCCCTCGAGGTACGCATACCAGGGATGGCGTATCACGGGAATCTCCCTGTCCTGGTCCACCACCAGCGAAAAGATGAAGTCCGCGCTGGTGAGCGGCGCGCCATCATGCCATTTCGCATTCGGCATGATCTTCCAGCTGGTCTCCATGCGCCCATCCGGGAACAGCTTCCACAGCCCGTTCTCGAGCGTCGGCACAGCTTCCGCGAGCTGCGATTGCAGTTTCCCGGCGCCCTCCACCTCCAGCAAACTGCCATTGACGAGCTGCTCGAGAGTCCCAGCACCCGGAAGGGAGATCTGCGTGGAATTGAATCGCGCCACGAAGCTGGTCGGTTCGCCCATCATCGAGGCGGTAATGTGCTTGCCCTTCCCCGGCCTGCCCGACTGAGCGTCCGCGCTCGGGCCCGGTCCCTCCTGGCCGACGGGCCGCATCTGACCGCAGCCTAACGCGAGCACCATGAAGACCAGCCAGGCGCCGGCCAGCCGCGTCCATGCGTCCATTGTGCTCTACTCCAGGCGGACGTTTTTCGAGAAGTCGTAGTCCGTGCTGGTGTCGCCCTCAAAAGTCCATTGCACCCGGTCTTCGGCGAAGCTACCCGCGCGGACTCGGGCGAGGAACTCACCCAGCAACCGCCACGCGTCCTCGGCCTGCTGCCTGCCGTAGCGACCCGGCATCGTGTCATTGAGGAAGCCGTGAGGCGCTCCAGGGAAGATCCTGACGTGGTGGCTGCGGCGAGCTAACTCCAGGGCGCCGCGGAAGCGCAACACCGCGTCGATCGAGATGCCGTGGTCGGCCTCGCCGAACACGCCGACGACGGGGACGCTCGAGCCCGCAATGACCTCCTCGATGGGCGTCTGCCCGGCCCGGGGCGCCCCGGCGCCACCGTAGAAGACCGCGCACGCTGTCACGTCCGATCGCTGCGCCGCCAGCACGAGCGGATATCGCCCTGTCGCACACACGCCCATGACGAACACCTGTCCGTTGGCGGCGCCGGAGGCCGTGGCGAGGTGCTCGATGGCGGCGGGGAAAGCCGCGCACACCTGCTCGTCGGACAGTGCGGCTCGGGCCTCACCCCGTGCGATCGCCTCCTGGTCCGGCTCCCAGAAAAAGAGATTGGGTGCGATCGTCGCGTAGCCCTCCGTCGCGAAGCGCATCGCGAGGTCTTTGGTGTGCTGGACGAGGCCGTAGCGCTCGTGGAGCAGGACCATGGTTGGATGTGGTCCGGGCGCGCTCGGCAACGCGAAGAACGCATCCATGCCGTTGGAGCACTGAACTGTGGACGTCTGGACCGTCCGGGTATCGACTTCAGCCAGCATGTCCGCCTCCTGCAGACTCTGTCTACTGCCAGATGTGAACGTTGCACGATTGTAGATCGTCTGTGGGCCCGTGCCTAGGATGAATCGAGCAGCCGTCGCGCGCGACCGGCGGTTGTCAACGCTTCCGGAGGATAAGACATAAGGCCGGCACAGAAGTCAGACCAAGGTGGGAGGTGGACTGCCGCTGGCGTCGAGTGTCGATGCACGTCTGAGGTGAACGCCGTGCATGGTCACACGGCAAGGCCCGGGCCAACAATTGCCTATGAAGCTCGGGCACGAGAGCGATCGGCTTGGAGGTGTCTGGTTGAGAATGGCACCTTTCCCCTATCGGTCTGTGAGCACTGGCGGAGCTTGCTGCGACTAGCTTCTCCAACCGGTCGCTCACGCGATCGCTGGCAGATCTATCGCCGGTGGCAACCCCTTAGCTGCTTACACCAGGCCGCTGGAGTTCCGGTCGTGGTGACCCCTGCCCTGGATGTCGCCAACTTCGAACAACCAGGAATAGCCGCCCTTCGGATTGCTCAGGATCTCTCAGCAGTTGACATCCGCATCCCAGAAGAAAAAGCTGTACGTGCCGTGCTGGAGGCGCGGCCCAGGTGGAAATGCATGCTGTCCAAGCTGCCATTCCCGACCAACCCCGGGACGCGCTCCGCTTTTGGGATTCAATCCGGTGTGCCATGAATGGATGGCATTGCATCCGGACCCTGTTGCCGCAGCCTCTCGTCCAGAACCTTGCGGACTCTTACGACGCCCCCTCCTCGCGAAAGCGTCCTCTAACCTTTTAGCCCGCTAGCTTCGCCCGCGTCACTGGAGAACCCAGGTGTAGGAAAGCATCCCTATCCTCCCTCGTTCCCTGGGTTGAACCTGGTTGACTCCCCCCACATTGGACCGAACAGCAACCACGTCCGACTCGAAGTACAGGGGCAGGTATGGCAGGTCAATGAGTCCGATCCGCATCATCTCCTTTATCTCTTTCAGAGCGGTGAAGGGCGACTCGCGCTCAGCCGCATCGACCCACTTTTGCATCTCGGCTGTGCAGTAGCCTGCTGCGTTCCGGTTATGGGTGAGCCAGCTATTGGCCGCCGACGGCACGTAGTCACATCTATATCGGCCGACGAGGCTGCCGCCAGGCTCAGCGGTCGTGTAGTGGCTCCGGACGCCTGAGAACTTTGCCATCCACTCATTGTCTCTGGCCCGCGCGCTCGGAATGAAGAGCAACTGTGTGTCGATCCCCACGCCCTTCCAGGAGTCCGCAACGATCGTGGCTACGCTCTCCTCTAGTCGCCCCTGCGCGCGATACTCCAGCTCAAACCTCTCTCCCCTCAAGTTCACCAGAGCGCCGTCCGCCCCGGGCTGCCATCCAGCCTCGGCCAGCAGCCGCTGGGCCCTGCTCACGTCGTACGGGTAGTGGGTGATGGCGTCTGCGATTACAGCATGGTCAGGGTTCCGGGGGGACAGCCATCCGTGGGCCACATCCGTGAAGCCGCTGAAGAGCTTATCGACGATGGCCTGGCGGTCCACGGCGTGGAGCAGCGCTCGGCGCACCCGAACATCGCCGAGTGCGGCTGGCCGCTGCCACTCAGGCTGCATCTGGAAGGCGATGAGGGCCAGACTGGTGGGGTGGAGAATCACCCTCCCCTCGCCCGTCGCGCTCCACCGCTCGCCGAGGAGGATCCCGTCGCTCATGGAGAGCCCACCCTCGGAACGGGAGCCATGCAGGGTCAAATGCACGTCAGCGGCGAGCAGGGCCGCGATCAGGACGTTGGCGTCCTGGTAGAACCGCACGACGATGTTCTTGATCTTCGGCTTCCCGAGCACGTAGTCGTCGTTGGCCGTGAGCTGCAGGTGGCTTCCCGGCACGAGCTCCACCAGCTTGTAGGGACCGAGGCCAACGTACTCAGTGGTCCAGTAGGGATGGTTGATGAAGCGCTGCTTGTCGGTGGTGTAGGCCGCCTCGAGGATGTGCCTTGGCATTGGCCACATCAATCGGTGATCGATGATGTGGGCTCGCGGCTCCCAATCGCGCCACGTGACCCTTAGCGTGTAGTCATCCAGCGGCTGCATCTCCCTGATGTCAGTAGCCTGTGTACCGGCCCCCCACGGGATGTCCCGATCCCGAGCCACCCTCCACCAGAACACCAGATCGTGGACGGTGAACTCGACTCCGTCGTGCCACTTGATCTCTTTCCTGATCTTGAGGGTCGTCTCCGAGAGGCCCTGTTCGTTGAACCTCCACGTCCCATCCTCGAACCTGGGGCTTTCCGCCGCAAGGGCCGGGAACCATTGGCCTTGCTCGTTCTGGAGGAAGAGGTTGCCATGGACCAGGTCCTCCACGTACTTGTTCTGGTGCCCGTTCAGTAGAGAGAAGCCCCGAACCTCTGCTGCTAGCCCGATGACCAGGGTTGTCTCCGAGGGCTGTGCTGCTGTGCCCTCGCGCTGGGCAGCAGGCCCGTCCGTTATGACGGCCCCGCCGAGATACTCCGTCCGTTCCTGCTGGACGATCCCCGAGCTCGACGCTGCCCCTGGCTGCCGAGCTGGTGCGCATGCGGAGGTTATCAGGAAGGCTGCTGTCGCCCAGGCGCCTGAAACCGAGAGTAGCCGAGTGCGCGAACGGATTGACATGGATATCTCCTCCGCTTCGGCCGAGCGCCAGAGAGCATCGTCGACGATGCTCCTACCACCACTCCGTGAGCCCATAGCTCCGGGCAGCTTCTTGGAGCTTCTGATCTTCGATCCACGCGAACTTGCCCTGATCGATGACCTTCTCCCCATCCACCTCGAGGGTGTTCTCGCCAACCTTCGCTGATATTGGTTCGTACATCGGCCCCAGGTGGAAGTGCATGCTATCCAGGCTGGCATTCCCGACCAACCCCGGAATGCACTCCGCTTTGGGATTGAGTCCGGTGTGCCAGGAGTGGATCGCGTTGGCATCCGGACCCCGTTGACGCAGCCTCTCCTCAAGTATGTTCTTGAACAGCTCCACCCAGCCTTTCGCTTCAAAGGGTCCTTCTACTCCCACGACGGTATTGCCCTCAACAACGAGCGTTGGCGGGTACGCAATCGGGATTCTCTCCAGCCCACCAAGGACGATCGGCGGCGGATCAGTAGGAACTCGCTCCAGCCTGGGCCCATATCGCACGACGATCCGTCCCTCCGCGCCCACAGACGTCACAGGGTTATGGGCCGTACTCGTGAACGGCCGACTCAATGGAGTAATAGGCTCGATGAAGCGAGGACCAATGATGCCCGACAGGTCCGTCCCCGCTGCCGAGGTGATCCGCCACGTCTTTCCTTCACGGAGGATCTCGTTCTCGAACCGATCGTAGATCGCCCGTGCCATAGACCAGTGGTATCTAGCATGTTCCGACCCCATCTCCTGCAGGGTGCGGAAACGGCTATAGATGTAAACCACGCTGGTGTCGTCGCCGAGATAATCAACGAGCGCGCCCTCGTCGAGCCGATAATGAGAGATGACCTTGTCCGCCGCGGCTACGGCGCCCAGGAGAACGTGAGGGAGCGGCGCACCATCCCCTGACTCTCCCCAGAGCTCGTAGCAGCTTGCGCCGGCTTCCCGCACAGCATCAGCGATCAGCAGCGGAAGGTCAGGATCCACTCTGGCTTGACGACGAGCCTCCACAACATCGCTCTGGTCGTTGAGAATGAGGACGTTCTCGCCCCTCTTCACTTCGGCGCACGTGTGCACCAAATTGCGCACCCCGGCCAGGACCTGTTCGCGGTCCATCTTTGCAATCCCCTCCAAGTAGGCTTCCGCGCTAGCCGCTTGTGGACGGCCATTTCAGCGGGATCGAGTCGAACACTGCAGAGCTTCCTAAACGGCCACTCCCAGAGGGCTCGGCACGGGCAGGTCGTAAAGTCCAGCCACGTTCGTCTGGGTCACCTTCAGGCGGTCCTCCGCCGTCAAGTGGCCGAGATCCTCCGCTATCACCTTTCGCGAGTTCGGCCAGGTGGTGATACCGTGCGGGTAGTCGCTGGACCACATGAAGTTGTCGACCTTCCCACGGGAGAGAAAGAAGGCGCCCACTGGATCGTTGAGGAACGTCGCATATACCTGGCGATTGAAGTACTCGCTAGGCAGCATCTTGATAGGCAGGTCTTTACCTCGACTACCAAAGCTTTTGTCCGCCTTAAAGAGCCAGAACGGGAGCCAGCCGATGTCGTTCTCGACGATGACGAACTTGAGGCGCGGGAAGCGCTCTAGCACCCCACTAAAGATGAGATCGAATAGTGATTCGCAGGCCTCGAACGTGTTTTCGTTGACCGAAGCGCGCGAGCGCTGAATGGCGGTCATTACGGGAGGACGCCTGCGGGCGGAGGGTCCTGTGACGATGTGGAGATTGATAGGCATTCCGAGGTCCTGCGCTGCGCCCCAGAAGCGCTCGTAGTGATCAGAGAAGAATGACAGGGCATCGTTCGGCGGGTACTGCCAGATCAAGGCGCCCCGGAGGCCCGCTTTCTTGGCCCGCTCGAGCTCCCTGACGGCGTGATCGATGTTGTAGGCTGAGATCATTGCGACGCCCCAGAGTCGATCGGGCGCAGCGGTGCAGTACTCCGTCAGCCAGTCGTTGTAGACCTGGAAACAGGCCTCCTGAAACCCGGCGTCTTGCTCCTGGTAGTGTCGTAGACCGACCGTCGGGTAGAGCACTTCCCCGCTTACGTCGTCTACAGCCATGTCCTTGAGTCGAGCCACCGGATTCCAGGCACCCTCTGGCCATTCCTCCGTGTCGCGCGGGGCCGCTTTCGCACCCGGCGCCCGATCACGATAGGCTGCAGGGAGCCGTGTTGCCCACAGCTCTGGCGGCTCCACCACGTGCGAGTCGGCTGAAATGATTACTTCTTCCAGGTTGCCCCGCGCCCCGTCGGTCATCGTGCCCTCCTCGCTATCAGCTTGTGGTACTCGCTGTGTTTGTCCTGTGGTTGTGCGGCATTCTCACTGGCCCCCTCACTGCATGACCCACGTGTAGGAAAGCATCCCGATCCTCCCTCGCTCCCTAGGTGGAACCCGATTAACCCCTCCCACGTCGGACTCGAAGTACAGGGGGAGGTATGGCAGCTCACTGAGCGCGATGCGCATCATCTCCTTGATCTCCGCGAGTGCGACGTAGGGCGACGCACGGTAAGCCGCGTCAACCCACCTTTGCATCTCAGGGGTACAGTAGCTTGCCGCATTTCGGTCCCGATTGACCCACTGATTGGCCGCCAACGGCATACGCTCGCAGTCATATCGTCCAACGAGGCTGCCGCCAGGCTCGGCCGTGCTGTTGTGGCTCCGGACCCCCGGGAACTTGGCTACCCACTCGTTGTCTCTGGCTCGCGCGCTGGGCACGAAGAGCAGCTGTGCGTCGATTCCCACTGTCTTCCAGGCGTCGGCCACGATCGTGGCCACGCTTTCCTCCACTCGCCCCTGCGCGCGATACTCCAGCTCAAACCGCTCCCCCCTTGAGTTCACCAGGACCCCGTCCACCCCAGGCTGCCAGCCGGCCTCGACCAGCAGCCGCTGGGCCCTGCTCACGTCGTACGGGTAGTGGGTGATGGCGTCTGCGATTACAGCATGGTCAGGATTCCGGGGAGAGAACCAGCCGTGGGCCACATCCGTGAAGCCGCTGAAGAGCTTTTCGACGATGGCCTGGCGGTCCATGGCGTGGAGCAGCGCTCGGCGCACCTGAACATCCCCGAGTCCGGCTGTCCGCTGCCACTCTGGCTGCATCTGGACGGCGATCGTGGACAGCCCAGAGGCGTGGAGGATGACCTTGCCCTCGCCCGTCGCGTTCCACCGCTCGCCGAGGAGGATCCCTTCGCTCAGCGAAAGCGCACCCTCGGATCTGTTGCCATGCAAGGTCATGTGAACGTCACCAGCCAGCAGGGCCGCAATAAGCACGTTGACGTCCTGGTAGAACCGCACCACAACGTTCTTGATCTTCGGCGGCCCGAGGGCGTATGCCTCGTTGGCCGCGAGCTGCAGGTGGCTACCAGGTACGAACTCCACCAGCTTGTAGGGACCGAGGCCCACATACTCCGTGGACCAGTACGGATGATTGATGAACCGCTGCTTGTCGGTGGTGTACACGTCCTCGAGGATGTGCCTGGGTACCGGCCACATCATTCGGTGGTCCACGCTATGGGCTCGCGGCTCCCACTCGCGCCACGTGACCTTCAGGGTGTAGTCGTCGAGCGGCTCCATTCCCCCGATGCCATTGAGCGCCGTGCTGCCCTCCCAGGGGATGTCCCGGTCCCGGCCCACCTTCCACCAGAAGACCAGGTCGTGCACTGTGAACTCGACACCGTCATGCCACTTGACGCCTCGCCGAATCTTGAGGATGGTTTCAGCGCCACCATCGTTCGTACGACGCCACGTGCCGTTGTCGAAGCTAGGCGTCTCGGCTGCAAGGACCGGGAACCATTGCCCTTCCTCGCTCTGAAGGAAGAGGTTGCCATGGATCAGGTCCTCCACGTACTTGTTCTGGAGACCGTTCAGCGGGGAGAACCCGCGAACCTCGGCTGCCAGGCCGACGACCAGCGTCCTGTCCGAGGACTGGGCTGCTGCACCCTCGCGCTGGCCAGCAGGCGTCTCGCCCGTGGCAGCCCCACCGAGGTACTCGCTGGCGCCGATCCGCTCCTGCTCAACGATGCCTGAGCCCGTCGATCCAGGCGGCCGCGGCGCGCATGCGGAGGTTATCAGGAAGCCGGTTGTAGCCCACGCGCCGAGAACCGAAAGCAGCCTAGTGCGAGAACGGATCGACATGGACTCTCCTCCTACCACCACTCCTTGAGCCCAAAGCTCCTGGCTGCCTCCTCGAGCTTGGGGTCTTCGACGATCGTGAACTTGCCCCGGTGGATGATCTCCTCCCCGTCGAGCTCCAGCGTGTGGGGTCCGATCTTTGTCGATACGGGATCAACCGTGGGCCCCAGGTGAAAATGCAGGGCATCGATGCTGCCGTTCCCCGCCAGCCCCGGCTCGCACTCCGCCCTGGGGTTCAATCCCGAATGCCATGAATGTATGGAGTTTCCATTTGGACCCCGGTGCTGCAGCCTCTCTTCGAGTATCCGCTTGAACAGCTCCACCCAGTGGATCGCTTCAGGTGGTCCCTCTGCTCCCACCACGGTGTTGTCCTCGACTACCAGAGTTGGCGGAGGGTCCATCTCGATCCTCGCCTGGTCCAGGCCTCTGAGGGTGAACGGCGGGGGATCCTTCGGGACTTTTTCGTATGCGGGACCGAAGCGCACGACGATCCGCCCCTCAGCTCCAACCGACGTTACGGGGACATGGGCGGGGCTACTGAAATCCCGCGTAAAAGGAGCTCCGAAGCTCAGGCGCCCGATGGTGCCCGATATATCCGTCCCGGCGGGCGTCGTGATTCGCCACCTCCTGCCCTCACGGAAGAGCTCCCTCTCGAATCGGTCATAAATTGCCCGTGCCATCCCCCAGTGGTACCGAGCGTTCCCAGAACCCATCTGGGATAGGTTGCGGAACCGGCTATAGATGTAGACCACGCGCGAGGCTCCGCCCAGAGCGTTGGCGAGAGCGCTCTCGTCGAGCTGGTAATGCGAAATGACCTTGTCGGCTGCCGCTATAGCTCCAACCAGAATCGGCGGGAGCGACCGGTCACCGCGCGATACCCCCCACATCGTGTGGCAGCTCGCGCCGGCGTCTCTGACCGCATCAGCGATCAGCTCAGACAATTCGGGATCGACTCTACCCTGACGGCTTTCATTCGCAAGATCACCGGCCTCATTGAGAATGAGGACGTTCTCCCCTTTCCTTATGTCAGCACATGTGTGCACTAGGTTGTGGACGCCGGCCAACACTTGATCCCGCTCCATCGGCTCGCCCCTCCATCCTTAACTTGTCCGTGCGCCTCTTGAGCCTCCATTCGCGTTCCCTCTTTGTGGCGCGCGAAGTGAAGGATGGCCCATCATACCTCGATTGCTGGCGTCGCGCGGGTACCAACTTCGTGGGCGGGGAAGACTTTCTTTTCGGCGTTGGTCTAGGGGATGCGACAGGCGTCAGCTTGACGCGACTACCACCACTCCGTCAGGCCAAAGCTTCGGGCTGCCTCTCGGAGTTTCGGATCCTCGGTTGCCGCGGCGGCGAACTTTCCTTGGCGGATGATCACCTCCCCGTCCACCTCCATCGTGTGGGTGCCGACGTTTGCCGATATGTGGTCGTACATTGGCCCAAGGTGGAAATGCATGCTGTCCAAGCTGCCGTTCCCCACCAACCCCGGGACGCACTCCGCTTTGGGGTTCAGTCCGGTGTGCCACGAATGGACGGCGTTGGCGTCCGGGCCCTTTTGCCGCAGCCTCTCGTCCAGCACCTTGCGGAACAGCTCGACCCAACCTATGGCCTCAGGAGGACCTTCGACGCCCACCACGGTGTTGCCCTCAACAATTAGCGTTGGCGGATGGGCAATCGGAATTCTCGCCGTTCCGCCGAGGTAGGTTGGCGGGGGATCGGTCTGGACTTTTTCCAACGCGGGACCATAGCGCGCAACGATCCGCCCCTCAGCGCCCACCGACGTCACCGGATCATGGGCGGTGCTCGTAAACGGCCGGCTAAATGGAGTAGCTGGCTCGATGAAAGCGGGTCCGATCGTGCCCGAAACATCTGTCCCAGCCGGCGAGGTGATCCGCCACTTCTTTCCCTCCCGGAAGATCTCCGTGTCGAATCGGTCATAAATGGCACGGGCCATGCCCCAGTGGTACCGGGCGTGCTCAGATCCCATCTCGGAAAGGGACCGGAAACGGCTGTAAATATAAGTGAGGTGCGCGTCTTGGCCCAGATACTCAGCGAGAGTGCTCTCGTCGAGCCGATAGTGGGAGATGACCTTGTCCGCCGCGGATAGGGCACCAACCAGAACTGGCGGAAGAGCGGCGTCGCCCCGTGACACGCCCCACATTGCGTAGCAGGCCGTCCCAGCTACCCTCACGGCCTGAGCGATCAGCGCGGATAGATCGGGATCGACCTTTCCCTGTCGCCGATCATCCTCAAAGTCGCTGTCCTCGTTGAGAATGAGGACGTTCTCCCCTTTCTTGATGTCACCGCACACGTGCACCAGATTGCGTGCCCCGGCTAGCAGTTGCTCCCGATCCACCCGTTACCTCCCATACTGGCAGCACACCATGCTGCTTCCTCCGTTCACTTCGCGCCCAGGTTTGTCCGCCCGTCGGCGCCTGGCCCAGCCCAGCGCTAGCGGACGACCTTCTCCGCTCGTAGCCCGGCCACTTCCTCCGCGCTCAGCCCCAGTACGTCCTGCAGTACCCAGTCCGTATGCTGCCCCCGGGTTGGCGCCACGACGTCAATGCTGGTCGGCGTCTCGGACATGCGGATCCAGGGCTCAAGCAGTGTGAGCGTGCCCGCCGTGGGGTGCTCGCGCTGGGCGAAGGCGCCACGCTCTTTGATGTGCGGGTCGTCTAGCACCTCGCCAAGGGAGAGTACCGGCGCCCCGAAGAACCCGACGTCGCGCAGGCCATCCCACAGCTCCTCGCGGGTTTTCCCGCGCGCCCAGGTCCGCAGGAGGTCGTTCAGCTCGCGCGCGTGCTCACGCCGAGCATCGACCGTGGCAAAGCGCGGATCGTCGCGCACGTCTTCGCTCTGCATAAATGCCGTGAGCCGTGTCCAGGTCCTGTCGCTCATCTCGGGTGCCCGCAACGTGAAGTAGCCGTCAGCCACCTCAGCCGGGCCGGGGCCCCCAACCAGATTGCCTGTGAAGTGCTCGTGGAGCTTGCTCACCATGAAACCGAGAAGTGCCTCCTGCATGGCGACTTCGATCTTCTGGCCCTGGCCGGTGCGCTCGCGGGCGACCAGGGCGCCAAGGATGCCGACGGCCATGCTGATCCCGCCGGCTTCGTCCCCGATCCCCTGCACCTTGGTCCCCCACGCGCCGTTGGACTGCCAGGCCGAGTGCGTCCAGCCCGCCATGCCGTTGTTCACGCCAGCGTTCGATCCGTAGGCGGCGTATGGGCCGTCTTCCCCATATCCGCGACTGCACGCGTAGATGATGCGCGGATTGATAGCCCGGATAGTCTCGTAGCCCAGGCCGAAGCGCTCCATATTTCCCTTCTGGTAGTTCTCCACCAGGACGTCGGAAACGGCCGCCAGCCGGCGAGCCAGCTCACCGCCACGCTCGGTCTTCAGATCGATCATGATGCTCTTCTTGTTGGTATTGACCATCAGGAACTCGTAGCCATCGCTGCTCGCGTTCTCGGGCATCCACGTACGCCGAAAGCGATCTCCTCCGGGCGGCTCGATCTTGATGATCTCGGCCCCGAGATGCCCGAGCAGCATCGTGCAGAACGGCCCGTTCAACTGGTGCGTGAAGTCGAGAATGCGAACGCCGTCAAGTGCTCCTGGCATGACTTCCCTCCTGACTGGTGGTCTCATCCCTCTTCGCGGCCGCTTCCAACTCCCACTGCTGCACGATCTCCTGCGAGCTGCGAATTGCCGCGTAGCCGTCACCCATCGCTATGAGTCCGCGCTCGTGGTGCTCCTGGCTGGACGAGCCTGTGCAATCTTCAATCACCTCGACCTTGTAGCCAAACTTCGCTGCATCCCGAACCGTCGACTCGACACACGCATTGGTTCCTCCCCCGGTCACCAGCAGCGTGCTGATACCCTGGCTTCTCAGGACCAGTTCGAGATTGCTCCCCATAAAGGCGCTGAAGCGCGGCTTGTCGACCACGCACTCGCCGGCTTCGGGGGCGACTCCGCACCACTCGGCACCCCAGGTGCCATCGAGATAGGAAATACCGAGCATGGGACGTGCTCGGCTGCGCGCCGAACGGGGCCCTTCACTCCATTCGTTGTGAATGATGCGCACGAAAATGACGGGAATGCCGTGGGCTCTCGCCTTCGGGAGGAGGTTCTGGATCCCCTCCATCATGCGCTCTTTGATCGGCATACCGGTTCCATTGCCAAACCTTGCCATCGTCATTCCATCCGGGTGGCAGGCATCATTCTGCGCGTCAATCACCAGGACAGCCGTATTGCTCTGAGGATGCGCCACCGGTGAACTGGAACGATCGGCCCACGCCTCCGCTATGTCTGAGGACGTAGCCACCACCCCATAGCTGCGGTTCACCCGCTTCACAGCGGCCGCGTGCTCCTCATCGTCTGCTCCCAAGACCGCGCAGTCCTCAGCGACGACGACGTGGTAGCCAAGCATAAAGGCGTGAGCAATCGTTGTATCCAGATCGCCAAGGGGACCACCACCAGCGACCACGACGGTTTGGATGTAGTGTTCGCCCAGGATAAGGTCGAGTCTTGTGCCGACGAAGGCGCTTGCTCGGCTCTTCGTGATGATGCCATCGCCCGGCTGCGGCGCAACCCGGTAGAACTCGGCTCCCCAGGTCCCTTCCACGTGGCTGCGAGGCGCGCCGCCTCGCTCCTGCTGGTCGCTCTCGACTGCCGATTCAGTCCATGAGTTCCGCTGCGTTCGAACAAATATGATGGGGACTCGTCGCTCGCGCGCTCGCTCCACGAAGGACTGGACTCGCGGCAAAGCCGCCCGAGCAAGCGACACGTCCCAACCGGCCCTGCCCAGCGCTCCATCATCGGACCACCCGTCATTCTGCAGATCCACGACGAGCAGCGCTGAGTGAGTGGGATGCACCTTATCCTCTAACGTGTTCGCTCTCCGGTGAAAGGTTTGCCGCCCGCGGGCGTCAGGGCTCCTTATCCCATTCGAAGATGTTCCAGGTCGCCTGGGTGTTCGGGTGACCGCTAACGCCCTTGACCCCCCGTACGAAGAGGGTGGAATCGATTCGGTAGTAGAGGGGCATGATGGCGACTTCGCCCATGCCCACCTGCAGCATATCGCGCAGGATGGGGACGCGCTCCGCGGGGACCAGAGTCGCGAACAGCCTGTTCACCAGTGCGTCATAGCGTGGGTTGCTGTACCCCCCGTACTGGTTACGCCGGCCCGTCGACAGGAGCATGTCCCCATAGATCGCCTCGCCGGCGAAGGAGATGGCTCCCGCCCCAGGCAGGCGCGCGCGTGCTGCACTGTCTTGCGCGAGCTGGGGCGGCACAATGTAGATGCTCACCTGGGCGCCGACTGATTTCCACTCATCGGCGATGATAGTCAGCTTTCTCTCCGTATCACTCCCGGCTGATGCGTGCAACTCGACTTCGAACCGCTCACCGGATGGCTGATGGATCAGGATGCCGTCGGCGCCGCGCACCCATCCGGCCTGAGCCAGCAGTTGCTGCGCGCGGACCCGGTCGTAGGGATAAAGAGGAATGGCATCCCGAACCTGGGACAGCAGTGGGTCCGCCGCGTTGAACCAGCTCTCCGCCGGGGGTGATTTTCCCAACGTAATGGCCTCAGCGAGCGCTGCCCGATCAATGGCGTGGTACATCGCCTGCCGGACGAGCACGCTCGTGAAGCCGTTGGCCGGCCGCGCCAGCTCCGGACGCTGCTGCATGTAGATCATCTCGGTGCGATCGCCCGGGAAGAAGAGCACCGTGTTCCCGGTGCCTTTCCAACGCTCTTCGACCGCGGCCGCGGCATCCACGTTCAGTGCGATCGGGAGAAGGACATCGAGCGCGCCGGACAGGATGGCGGCCGCCTCCGTGTTCGGGTCCGGAATGAAACGCACGATAACGCTATCCAGTGGCGGCCTTCCTCGGAAATAGTCGGCGAACGCCGCGAACTCCAGGTGCGAGCCGGCCTCCCACCTGACCAGCCGGTGCGACCCCAGGCCCACATGGTCGGTGCTGAAACGGGAGCTGTGCGTGAAGTTCGCCTTATCGCTCTGGTAGATCCCTTCGAGCAGGTGCTGGGGAAGAGGCGTCAAGCCCACCCCACGGTCGGCGTCGTTCCGCGTCGTGGAGTATTGCACCACGACCGTCAGCGGATCCGGTGCGGTGACCGATGTCACGTCCCTCACGAGTACGGCGAATCCGGTCGGAACCTCCCGGTCCCGATAGACGGTGTAGGCGAACACTATGTCGCTGGCGGTAAACGGAGTGCCGTCGTGCCATTGCACATTGGGGTGTAGCTTCCAGGTTGTCTCCATCGAGCCATCGGCGTTTACCCGCCAGGTGCCCTGCTGCACCGAGGGCAGCTCGACGGCGAGCTGGGGAGCGAATTCGCCGCGGTCGTTCTGAACGGCGAGATAGTTGTTGGGGATGAAGAAGATCTGGCTGATCCCACCGCCGGTGCCGGCATCGACCCGAATGTAGTCGACGAGGTTCGTCGGTTCGCTGTGAATGCCGATGGTGAGAACGTTCGGGGCACGCGACCCGGTGGACTCGGCGATGTCAGACCCCGGCTGGTCCGAGAAGGATCGAGATGTGCAGGCGGACGAGAGCACCAACAGCAGCGGACAGACCACGGCCAGCAGGGGCGTCACCCCAATGCCGGGGACTCGATTTCGACGCTGCGCGACCCACATACCTCGCTTCCTCCGCTCCATACGCACCTCTAGATGGCCCCCTCTTCCGCCAGCTCCCGCACCTCGGCCTCGCTCAGCCCCAGGAGAGATCCGTATACCTCGTTGTTGTGCTGCCCGATCAAGGGCGCCGCGCTCTCAATCGCCCCGGGTGTCTCCGAGAAGCGCATCCACGGCGCCAGAAGTGTGAGGGTGCCCGCCTGCGGGTGCTCGACCTGGACGAACGCCTTGCGCGCCTCGATGTGCGGGTCCCCGATGGCCTCCCCCAGACTTAGCACCATGCCACTGGAGAGCCCGAAGGAGCTGAGCACCTCCCACAGCTCCCGCCGTGTCTTGCCACGCACCCACTCGGAGACCAGCTGCTCCAGTTCCCCGTAGTGCTGGCGCCGTCCCTTCGCCGTCGCGTAGCGCGGATCCTCCGCCAGCTCGGTTCTCCCCATGGCGGCGGCCAGATTCGCCCACAGGTCGTCGGTCACGTCGGGCAGGTGAAACGAGTAATTCCCGTCGGCGGCCTGCTTTGGCGCCGTCCCGACGTCACGGCCTTCGAAGTGCGTATGGAAGGTGCTCGCCATGAATCCCATGAGCGCCTCCTGCATCGCCACCTCGATTTTCTGACCCTGCCCCGTCTGCTCCCGGGCGTAGAGCGCTGCGCAGGTGGCCAGTGCTAGGGAGATGCCCGCGGCCTCGTCCCCGATGCCGAGCGCCTTGACGCCGGGCATCCCAGCCAACTCCTGCGCAGCATGCTGCCAGCCCGACATGGCCATAATGGTCCCCGCGTTGGCCCGCACGTGGGCATACGGCCCGCTTTCCCCGTAGCCGCGACTGCACGCGTAGATGATCCGCGGGTTGATCTCGCGCAGCGCCTCGTACCCGAACCCGAGTCGGTCCATCACGCCAACGGTGAAGTTCTCGGTCAGCACGTCCGACTTCTCGACCAGCTGGCGGAAGATCTCGCGACCCTTCTTGTGTTTGAGATTGAGCGTGATGCCCTTCTTGTTGCTGTTCACCAT
Source organism: uncultured Chloroflexota bacterium (assembly GCA_964417895.1). Lineage (GTDB taxonomy): Bacteria > Chloroflexota > UBA6077 > UBA6077 > SHYK01 > CAYQJS01. The sequence continues at coordinate 30,469 of CAYQJS010000035.1, forward strand.
CAGGAACTCGTAGCCATCCCGTTTGGCGTCGGTCGGCATCCACGAATGGCGGAACCGGTCGCCCGGCCCGTACTCGACCTTCAGGACCTCCGCCCCGAGGTGAGCAAGCACCATGGTGCAGAATGGGCCGTTCAGCACGTGCGTGAGGTCCAGAACGCGCACTCCGGACAGCGGTCCCGCCATATTCGTTCATCCTCCTGCAAGCACCATTGATTGGAGCTGGTCAGCCGTCAGCGATCAGCTGTCGGGTTCGCGTCGGCTCACTGATTGCTGACGGCTCGTTCAAGCCGGTCGGAACTTCGGGAGCGTGCAGTCCGGCGTGACGTCCTCGAAGAGGACGCGGACCGGCATCCCGACCTTCACCTCTTCCCACGGGATGTCGATGACGTTGCTCGTCAGCTGCACCTTGTCGTCAGTCCCATCAATCGCGATGTTGGCGATGGCGTAGGGGGCGTCCTCGGCGAACGCCGGGACCGAGACGTAATGCACGACTACGAACGAGACGACTTTCCCTGTCTCCGGGAGCTTCGTCCATTCGTAATCCCAGGAGTAGCAGGACGGGCACACGCCCTGCGGAGGCCAGCGAAAGCGCCCGCACGCCGAGCACCGTTGTGCCCGCAGCTCGTGTTCCTTACAGGCGTCCCAGAAGGGCCTTGTGTCCGGATCGGGCGACGGTACTGGCTTCTCGTAATCGACTGCCGTGTCAACCATGGCTATCCCCTCCTCAGCAGCATCGAGCTGCCGCCTGCTTCGCCGCAGACCAGCGCGATCTCCGGCTTGCGCACCTGGCGACACTTCGTCCGGTCGTACGTGTGCGGGCCCTCGCACAGGTCGTCGACCACGCCCTCCGGGCGCAGCTGCTGCACAGCTTCGATCACGTGGTTCTGCCCGTGGATGTGCGCCTCCGAGAGGAGCCCGCCGTGGGTGTTCACGGGGCAGCTCCCGTCCAGCTTGTTGTGGCCCTCCCGCACCCAGGCGCCGGCTTCTCCTTTCTTGACCAGCCCGTAGTCTTCGATATGCGTCAGACACATCAGCGTGAACGGATCGTAGATCTCGGCGAAGCTCACGTCCTTGGCCGTGACCCCCGCGCCCTCGAAGAGGAGAGGTGCGGCGTTGGCGGCGTTCGTCTCCCACAGGCCACGGGTGGGGCCGGAACCTCCGACGCCCGACATGATGTAGACGGGCGGGTGCTTGAGGTCGCGCGCCCGCTCGGCCGTGGTGATCACCATCGCCACGGCGCCGTCGGTCTCCTGACAGCAGTCCAGCAGTCGGAACGGATAGACGATCCAGCGGGAATTCTGGTGGTCTTCGATGGTGATCGGACCTTTCGGACGCATCATCGCCTTCTTGTTGAGCAGGGCGTGCTCCCGCTCGGTAACGGCGAGGTGGGCGAAGTCCAGGGATGTTGTCCCGTATTTGGCCATGTGGGCAGTGGCGACGTGCCCGAAGTTGGCAGCGGCGTGGTGCGATCCAAACGGTGTCCTCCATTGATCTTCGCCGGAGACCTCCTCGGCGCGGCGAGCGCGAGTCGGTCGCCCCTCGCTGTACCGGTTCATGGCCCGGTAGAGGAGCGCGTAGTTAACGATCCCGGCGTGGACGATGGAGGCCGCCGTCATCACGGCCGAGCAGTTCCAACTGCCGCCCACCGAGTTGAACAGCTCGAAGTTACATTTCTCGAGCCCCAGGCCGCGCACCATCTCGCGGGGCCCGGGGGTGTCGACGTGCCTGTGGAAGTGGGTAAACACGCCATCGATCTGCTTGGGCGAGAGGCCTGCGTCGAAGATCGCCTTCAGGCTCGCCTCGAGCGCGAGATTCAGCGACGTGGTGCCGGAGTGGCGCGTGAACTCAGTCCAGCCGATTCCTACGATGGCCGTCTTGTCCTTGATCGGTTGCTCAGGCATAAGATTGGCCCCCTCCCTGACCCTCTATTGAATCGTCCAAATGTGCCAGCTCATCGCCAGCCTCCGTCGGGTCTTCTGCGGAAGACGGTCGATCCCGCTGATGTTTCGAACGTATTGCCACAAACTGTACCTCGTTGTGAAGAAGTTAGCATCTGAATGGGGAAGCGCTCGCGACGCGACGGCCGAGTCTGATCTCTCCGCTTCGTCCCGGCAAATCGCCCACCTGATCGGGGCAAAGGAAGAGAGTGACGCAGGCGGGGCTAGATCTCTCGCGATCCATAATTGCAGAGCGAATTTCCGGCGCAGAGGAGTTCAGACGCATCTGCGGGCGATGACCCTACCGTCGGGCGATACACGAAGGACGGGATCGGATAGCGATCCCGTCCCGCGCTACCGGCGGCCGCAGGAGGTGAGAAGCCGGTGGAGGAAGCGGATTCAAGGAGTGCGTAGATTGACACCCGGTTTTCCTCGGCCAGGATTCTCATGCCAGGAATCTCATGCAAGGTAGGGAGGCCACGACGACCTGAATCCGAGTCAGGTGCTCGGAACCATCAGGGCTCAAAGGTCCGATGCGAATGTTCTGGAGTTGGGCGAGTTCAGGGAGCTCGGAGTTAGTTGCTCCCGGCTCCCCGAGCAGGACTCCGTACTGCCAACATCAACCTGGGGCACGTCGAACTGCGTCCCAGGGCCAGCCGTATGCACGTACCGGAAAAGATCCGCCCCGCCAGGCTGGCCCAATCCTTTTCCCCGTCAGCGCCCCGCTGCGGTATGATGGGGACAATCCAACGCCCGGATCATCCTCATTAGATAAGGAAGGGACCGATGACTGAGACCGCAACTCGCCAGACCTCAGCGGACCAGTTCCTGAGCCAGGTGACGGTCGAGCACAAGCTCCCCTATGACCTCTGGATCGAATCGCTGGGCGTGCCAATCCACCGCGGCTACTACGTCGAGGACGTCAGGACCATCGAGCTGGGTGCGTGGCCGGAGCGCGAGTGCAACGCGGCGTTCCTGAAACTGGCCGGCCAGGAGGGGGTCACCGAGGCGCGGGTCACCGAGATCCCGCCAGGGAAGACGCTGCCGCCCCTCAGGTTTGCGATCGACGAGATCGTCTACGTCGTCGAGGGTCGCGGGTTGACGACCATCCTCGGAGATGGCGACACATACCAGCGGTCATTCGAATGGCAGAAGCACAGCCTTTTCCTCCTGCCGCGCAACCATCGATTCCAGCTCAGCAACGTCCAGGGGAGCGTGCCGGCCCGGCTGTTGCACTACAGCTACCTCCCCTCGGCCATGTCCATCGTGCCCGACCCGAGCTTCTTCTTCGATAACCCGTATGCCGGGCCGGACATCGTGGGCCAGCACGAGGGCGAGTTCTACTCCGAAGCGAAAATCTTTCAGCCGGGCGAGGGCCAGACCGCGCCCGGCCTGAGCGCCGGGATGGCCTACTGGATGGGCAACTTCTTCCCGGATATGCGCGCCTGGGACAAGCTGGTGCCGTTCAAAGGCAGGGGCGCGGGCGGGCACGTGGTCTGGATTCGCTACCCCACCTCCACCATCACCAATCACATGTCGGTCTTCCCAGCCCAGACCTACAAGAAGGCGCACCGCCACGGTCCCGGCGTCGTGATCGTCATCCCCGGCGGCGAGGGCTACTCGGTGATGTGGGAGGAGGGCCGCGAGAAGGTGTTCATCCCCTGGCACGAGGGGAGCGTCTTTGTCCCCCCGAATCGCTGGTTCCACCAGCACTTCAATGTGGGGTCCGCCGCGGGCCGCTACCTCGCCTTCCACGCCCCGCGCTTTTCGAGCGTGAACTGGGAGCGCGTCGAGGACCGACAGCGAGACCAGATCGAGTACCCCGACGAAGACCCCTGGATCCGGCAGACGTTCGAGGGCCAGCTAGCCCAGCGTGGACTTACCAGCCGGATGCCGGAGATCGCCTACAAAGACCGTACGCACGAGTGGGACTACAGCGGGTAAGGGGGGCGGCCCCCACCCCAACCCCTCCCCCAATCCTGGTGGAGGGGCCAGAGGACGGCTAACGCATGGGTCGCAGCCGCTGGCTTGTTCTGACGCTCCTGATCGTGAGCTGCGCGGCGCCGCGGGCGACGGGCCCCGCCGACCAGGGGGGCGCCCCGCGAGCCGCCGGCCCGACGCGCATCACCGCTGCGATGCTGGGGGAGCCCCCGGCGGTCTGGGACAACATCAACCCCTCGGGCGGCACAGTGCCGGGGATAGGCCAGCTCGAAGAGCTGGTGACGGCCGGCCTCACCGTGGAAGATGGCGCCGGGCTCCGCCGCCCACAGCTGGCCGAAGCGATTCCGTCGATTGAGAACGGCCTCTGGGTGCTCCACCCGGATGGGCGGATGGAGCTGACGTGGAAGATCCGCGAGGGCGTCCGTTGGCACGACGGCGCTCCATTCACGGCTGACGACCTGCTCTTCAGCGCCGCGGTGGCGCAGGATCGGGACGTGGCTGTCTTTCGCGCGCCTGCGTTCGACCTGATCGAGCGGGTCGAGGCGAAGGACACGCAAACGGTGGTCGTAAGCTGGAAAGGCCCGTACATCGATGCAGACACGATGTTCTCCCAGGGAAGTAGCGCTCTGGCGCCCCCGCTGCCGAAGCATCTGCTGGAGCGAACATTCGCCGAGGAGCGGGCCACCTTCCTCGAAATTCCGTACTGGACCACCCAGTTCGTGAGCACGGGGCCGTTCAGAGTGCGGGAGTGGGCGCCGGGTAGCCACGCGCTGCTCGATGCTTTCGACCGATACCTGCTGGGCCGACCGAAGATCGACCAGATCGAGGTCAAGTTCATCCCAGACCCGAGCACCCTCATTGCTAACGTGCTCGCTGGCGCCGTGGACCTCACATTCCGACGCGGCGTGAGCCTCGAGCAGGGCATCCAGGTGCGTGACCAATGGCGTGGCGGGAAGATGGTGCCGTTCAACACGGGCTGGACCGTTATCTACCCGCAGCTTCGAACCCCGTCTCCGGCCGCCCTGGGCGACCCGCGCTTTCGCCGGGCGCTCGTCCACGCCATGGACCGCCAGGAGCTTGCGGATAACCTGATGGCCGGGGTTGTGCCGGTCGCGCACAGCATCATCGCGCCGGATCAGGCTGAGCATCGGCACGTCGAGACGAGCATCGTGCGCTATCCATACGATCCTCAGCGGGCGGTGCGGCTGATCGAAGATCTCGGCTACGCTCGCGGGCCGGACGGCTTCTTCCGCGACCCGCCCCCGGCGGGCCAACGGCTGTCCGTGGAGATCCGTACCACGACAAACGACGCCAACCAGAAATCGACGTTCGCCATCGCCGACTACTTGCAGCGCGTTGGCGTCGGAGCCGAAGCCGTCGTCATTCCGGTGCAGAAGCTGCAGGACCGCGAGTATCGGGCCACATATTCTGGCCTGGAGCTGGTGAATCAGCCGCACGGGGTGGATGGGCTGGGGAACCTGCTCCACGGCTCCGCCGCCCCCCTTCCCGAGCGCGGCTATCGCGCCAATAGCACCCGCAATCGCGGCGCTTACTTGAACCCCGAATACGATGGCTTGATGGACCGGTACCTGAGCACCATCCCCGTACCGGAGCGAATGCGACTGCTCGGTCAGATCATCTATCAACAGACGGATTTGCAGCTCGTCATAGGCGTGTTCTACACGGCGGATGCCATCATGATGGCCAACGGCCTTCGCAACACGGAGGCAGGAAGCAACTGGAACGCCCACGAGTGGGAAGTGCATTGAGGACTGAGGACTGTCCGCTCTGCGGACTCCGAGCGCCGCTCGCGCGGCGCATTCGGAGAGGACTGAGGAGGCTACGTCGTCACTCCCTCTCCCCCTCGCAGGGGGAGAGGGTTGGGGTGAGGGGGTCCAACCAATGCTAACGAAGGAAGAGAACGATCTGCTGACGCGGACCGACCGGGGTACGCCGGGCGGCGAGTTCATGCGGGCGTACTGGACGCCGGCCGGCCTCTCCGAGGAGCTGCCGCCTGGCGGGGCACCGGTGCCCATCAAGCTGCTCGGTGAAGAGTTGGTGCTGTTCCGCGACCAACGGGAGAGGGCCGGTCTGCTCGGCCTCCACTGCTCGCATCGCGGAGCCGACCTCAGCTACGGCCGCATCGAAGATGGGGGCCTGCGCTGCATCTACCACGGCTGGCTCTACGACGTCGGCGGCCGCTGCCTCGAGCAGCCCGGGGAGCCGGCCGGCACCCTTCGTCAGGCTCACGGCCTTCGGCAGGCTCAGGGCAGGCCCTTTCACGAGCGCATCCGCCATACCGCCTATCCCTGTCAGGAGAGGGCGGGCATCATCTTTGCCTACATGGGACCGGGCGAGCCGCCTCTGCTCCCGGCATACGAGTTCCTCGAAGCGCCGGAGGACCACACGGCTGTGACGAAGTACTTCCAGGAGTGCAACTATCTGCAGGGGAACGAGGGGAACTTCGACCCGCAGCACCTCTCGTACCTCCACCAAATCTTCAAGCCCGGGGAGGCGGACTTCCGCCAGACCTACCATGCACAGGACACTTGCCCCAGCATCGAGCCCGTCGAGACGGACTTCGGGATGCACCTCTACGCGATCCGGAGCGTCGGGGCGGACCGCAAGTTCGTGAAGGTCCGCAGCTTCATACTGCCCAGCGCTGGGGCTGTGGGGAGCCGTGGAGACCAGGGCTATACGGTCAACTGGCACGTCCCCATCGACGACGAGCATCACTGGCGGTACAACGTGAACTTCCGCCGCGACGCCCCGCTGGACCTCGAGGAGAGGCGTCGTGCCCGCTCCAGCGTTGCTGAAAACTATCGGCTCAAGCGGAACAGGGCGAATCGCTACCTCCAGGACCGCGACGAGATGAAGACCGACACCTTCTTGGGGATGGGGAAGGACTTCGTCGTCCACGACACGGCGGCCACCGAGAGCGAGGGCCAGATCTACGATCGGACCGTCGAGCACCTGGGCTACACCGACCGGGGCGTCATCGCCCTGCGCAAGCTCATGTTCGACGGCATCAAGGCAGTCCAGGAGGGCCTCGACCCGCGGGGCGTCGTGCGGGACGAGGAGCGAAACCACTTTCCCGACCTCGTGGCGCTGGATGACGTACTGCCAGCCTCGGAGGAGTGGCGCGCGTACTGGACGCGGCGCTCGAGGGAGGGCCAGCCAGTAGGCGTAGGAGGATAGACAAGGGTCTGTTATTCTGAGTTGTCATGCGCCGTCACGGCGCGCCACGGACGGATGTAGACCGCTCATGGTGAGCCTGTCGAACCATGAGGCGAAGGTTGCTGATCCCCAGGCACGTCCTTCGACAGGCTCAGGACGAGCGGGTTTTCAGAGCAGCGCACCGAAGGATCCGCGCCCACGAGGGACGGACTCGTCGCCTTTCGGCTCAGAATCATAGGACATAGAGGAGGCGAGCCGTGATCACACCGACCGCGCTGTCCGAAGCTCACATGGAATGCCAGTCGCTCGATGCGACGGTTCAGGTGCTGACCGATCTTCTGGCGTTCGAGAGGATCGCCCACGGCCCGGGGTGGGCCACCCTGAAGCACCCCAGCACTCCCTGGCTGCTGACGGCGCACGAGGTTGAGTCGGACTCCGCGGAAAAACCTGCGCACCATCACTTCGGCGTGCGGGTCGAGACCAAGAAGGAGGTGGACGCCGCGTGGGAATACCTCAACGCCCATGCTGTCGAGTACGGTCTCCTCGATCTGAAGCCTCAGGCCTACAGCCATGGCTCCTATTCCATCCATTTCAGGGAGCCGGGCGCCAACGACTGGGAGATCGAGTGCTACGAGGACGTGCTGCGCAAGGAATCCGGGGGACTTCGGCTCGGCGGGGTGCGGTCGCGCCACTGGGAGGCGCCCCTCGACGAGAGCCAGTTGCGGGGGCGTGGCTACGTGCCCCAGGCGTTCACCCACGGGACCCTCGCGTGCAGTGACTCGAAGGCGTACGGCGAATTCCTCCGCGAGGTGCTGGGACTGGAGACGCACGACGCGTACGCACACGTCGTGTACCTGAAACACCCCGCCACCAAGCACTACGTCGTCTGCCTCGAGCGTCCCGAGCGCAACGAGCGCAGCTCCGACTTCCGCTTCACGCTCACCGTCGAGTCGCCGGTCGCCGTGGAGGAGAACCACGCGTCCCTCGCGGCCGCCGAACGTGCACTCGGACTCATGGCTCTCGGCGAGATCGAGGGCGACGATCGACGCTGGTTCCTGCTCAGAGATGCCGACGCCAACTGGTGGGAGATCTCCTCGCCACGGTGAAGATATGTTAGTCGGACTGAAGCTGCTCCACGTCGTATTCGCCATCGTGGCCGTCGGGTTCAACCTGACGTATGGCATCCTGCTGGCTCGCGCCGGACGCGAGCCCGAGCACCTCGGCCACGTGTTGCGCACCGTCAAGTTCCTCGACGACCGCTTCGCGAATCCCGCGTATGGGCTGTTGCTGCTCACCGGCATCGGTATGACGTTCGCGCCGGGCGGCCCACCCATTACGACGTTCTGGATCATGGCTGCGCTCGTGCTGTTTGCCCTGCTGGTGCTCATGGGCGTCTTCCTCTACGCACCAACGCTCCGGAGGCAGATCGCAGCGCTCGAAGCCCATGGTGTGAATAGTCCCGAATACCAGCGCCTGGCGCGGCGATCTGCCATCGTCGGCAGCTCCTTCTCAGTGCCGCTGCTGCTGGTCCTCTACCTCATGGTGTTCAAGCCGGTGCTGTAGGGAAGGTGGGGCCATCAAGCAGGCTGCTGAAGAACCCGCTCACCCTGAGCTTGTCGAAGGGCCCGATGTGGTTCGATAGGCTCACCACGAGCGGAACTCAACCTCTTTCAGCAGCCTGCTAGACCCTGAGAACCAGCTTCCCGAAATGGGCGCGGTCCATCAGCCGCCGGTGCGCCTCGGCCGCCTGCTCCAGCGGATAGACGCGGTCGACCACCGGTCGCAGCCGTCCATCCTCGAACCAGCCGAGCGCTTCCCGGGCGAATGACTCGACGGTAGCGGGGAATAGCGGGCTGGAGATCACAGAGATACCGTAGAGCGTCAGGTTGCGGGTGATGGCCTCGCGCGTATCCAACTCCACACGGGGGCCACTGGGGGAGCCATAGATGGCCATCCGGCCGCCCGGCGCCATGCTCCGCACGCTGGCCGCGAATGTCGCCTTGCCGACGCCCTCCAGTACGACGTCGACGCCGCGCCCGTCCGTCGCCTGCCTGGCCGCGTCCGCGAAGCCCTCATAGCCGGCGACCACCTCGGCCCCCAGCTCGCGGGCGCGCTCCAGCTTCCAGTCCTGCCCCGCGGTGGCGATGACCCGCCCGCCCAGCTGGCGGGCGACCTGCACGGCGGCGCCTCCCACACCACTGCCGGCCGCATGGACCAGCACCCATTCGTCGGGCTGAATGCGGGCCACAGCGACCAGCGCGTGCCAGGCGGTGCCGAAGGCGATGGGTAGAGCGGCTGCTTCCTCGAAGGAGAGGGCAGCAGGGGCGGAGTAGACCGCCCAGGCCGGCGCCACCGCCAGCTCGGCGTACGTGCCGCGCGCCCAGGCCATCACCCGCTGGCCGACCTCAACACCCGTGACACCGGGCCCGAGGGCTTCGACGAACCCGGCCGCTTCTAGACCGGGGACCAGTGGCGGCCGGCCGGCGGGCGGGTACGCGCCGATGCGAGCCAGATAATCCGCGAAGTTGACGCCCGCGGCGTGGACACGAAGCAGCACCTCGCCATCACTTGGGCGCGGCTCGGGCACATCCTCCAGGCGCAGGACCTCGGGTCCGCCCGTCTCCCGGACCTGGATCGCCCTCATGCGTCGTCCCCTCGCTCCCCTTGTGCCTGCCACACTACCCGGCCCTCCATGATGGTGGCCCACACCGGCCGACTGACCTCCTCGGCTGCCGCGGCGTCCAGCACCTGGGGGTCCAGCACCACTATGTCGGCCAACATCCCCGGGCGCAGCCGTCCCAGCTCGTGATCGGCGCCCACGGCGCGGGCGGGCCACAGCGAGAAGGCGGCCAGCGCCTCCGCGGCGCTCAACACCTCCTGCTCCCCCAGGATTTGCCCGCTCGCGGTCCTCCTGGTGCGTGCGGCGATGAGCCCGGCAATCGGATCGGGTTCCGTCACGGGCGCATCCGACCCGGCCGCATAGCCTATGCCGGCGTCGAGGAGCGAACGGGCGCGGTGGAGCCAGCCGTGCTGCTCGGACGGGTACTCCGCGCGGTACACGTCGCCACGCTCGCGGACGAGCGCGGGCTGGCCCACGACGGTGACGTGCGCGGCCGCCAGGTCGCCGAGAAGCGCGTCGGGGATGACGGCCCCGTGCTCGATGCGGTCGGGGCCAGGATGCGGAGTGATGCCCTCACCCCAACCCTCTCCCAGAGGGAGAGGGGGAGACGACGGCTCTCCCGCTCCGACACGGTTGCCTCGCCGTGCCAGCACCCCTCTCCCTAACCCTCCCCCGCAAGGGGGGAGGGGATGGGTCCGTTCCTCTCCCACGTAGGGGGGGAGGGATGGGGAGAGGGTGATGCGCGGGTCAGCCGAGCGGAGCGCGTCGAGGGCGATGGCCACTTCGGCCTCGCTGACGGCATGAATTGCGACCGCCCAACCAGCCGCGCGGGCCTCGGCGACCGCCTCTCGGAGCTCGCCGGGATCGCTCGTCGCCTCGTCCAGCATCAGCTTCACCGGGCCGAGGCAGAGTCGGCCGCCGCTCGCCCGAAGCGACGCCATCTCCCTCCAGTGCCGCTCGCCGGCGAAGAGGAACGTCCGGAGCTTGAGGTCGCCACGGTTCATCAGCCGTTGGAACAGCTCCCATTCGGATGGCCCGTTGGTGAAGGTCGCATCCTGGATGGTGGTGACGCCGCGCGCAAGCAGCGCGTCGGAGGCGCGGCGTACGTCGCACGCCAGCTCGAGCTCGGTGGCCCTCTCGATGACGCCCCTGAAAAGCTCGGCTCCGTGGTACACCCGCCCCGTCGGCTCACCGCTCGCCGGGTCGCGCTCAATGCGCGGGTCCTCCGTATCCCACAGCCCTGCCAGGTGGATGCCTCGTGTGTTGAACACGTCGGCGTGGAGGCTCCGGTGCTGGAGCCGCACTGGATGGTCTGGCGCCGCGACGTCCAGGTCGCGCCGGCTCGGATGGCGGCCAAGCGCCACCTCGTCATAGGCCCGGCCTCGAACCCAGGCGCCCGGGGGCAGCCGCCGGGCCCACGTCTCCATCGCGCGGCGCAGCTGCCCGATGGAGCGGACGTGACGGCAGTCGAGCCCCAAGCCGGATCGGGCGTAGCTGAGCAGATGGCAGTGGGCGTCGTGAAACGCGGGCGCCACCAGCCCGCCTTGAGCGTCCAGCACCTGCGTGTCGGGGCCGATCAGCTCACGGATCTCATCGACGCCCCCGACGGCGAGAATGCGGCCGTCCCTTGCCGCCACCGCCTCCGCGGAAGGCTGCGCCGGGTCCAGTGTCAGCACGCGGCCATTCAGCACGACAAGGTCGGCCGCGGAGACTGATCCCCTCCCCCCTTGCCCTTGAGGGGGAGGGTTAGGGTGGGGGGTGCCGACTGATGCCCTCCCCCCCTGCATCTCAGTCTGCCGATGGCAGTGGCTTTGGCTCCTTCAGCTGCATTTCCTGGCCGCAGCACTGCACGGCGCCGCTGCCCGCCTTGGTGCAGAGGGTCTCCGTGCCGCACACGGCGCACTCGAATCGTTTCCCCAGCTGATTAGCCACGTCTCGCCTCCTCTGGCGCGGGCCCGGGCCGCTGGCTGGCGCCGGCTGACCCACGCAGCTGCATGGGCTGGCCGCAGCATGCGAGCGTGCCCTCCCCACCGCGCGTGACCAGCATCTCTGAGCCACAGCTGGTGCAGACGTACCGCTTACTCGTCTCGTTCGCCATCGCGTCCTCCGATTCCATGCACGCCCGCGTAGCGGCGGCGCAGCTCGCTTCTGAGCACCTTCCCGAGCGAGTTCCTGGGAAGCGCATCCATGAAGAAGATCAGCTCGGGTTTTTTGAAGCTGGCGAGGCGCTCGCGGCAGTACTCCGCCAGCTCGTCGGGACCGACGCGCTCGCCGGCGCTGGGCGCCACGATGGCCACCACGCGCTCGCCCCACTCGTCGTCCGGCACGCCGATGACCGCGGCCTCGTCCACCGCCGGGTGGGACTCGAGTACGAGCTCTATCTCTTCCGGCGCGATGTTCTCGCCGCCTCGGATGATCATCTCCGACTTGCGGCCCACGAGGAAAACGTACCCATCGTCGTCCATCCAACCGAGGTCGCGAGTATGCAGCCACCCGTCGTGGATCGCGGCGTCCGTCGCTGCCGCTTCGCGGTAGTAGCCGCGCATCGTTCGGGCGGAGCGGATGGCGATCTCTCCCACCTGGCCGGGCGCCACCGGCTCTCCACTCTCCCCCACGATGCTCAGCTCAACGTCCGGCAGCGGTCGCCCGATGGACCCGAGCCGGCGCAGCTTCTGCTCGACCTCCTCCGGCGTGCCATCAATGCGATGGTCGTCGGGCCCCAACACGGTCACCGTCGAGGTCGTCTCCGTCTGGCCGAATGCGTTGATGAACTGCACGGCCGGTGGAAAGGCATCGATAGCGCGGCGGATCACACTCAGGGGCATCGGCGCGGCGCCGTAGGACAGCACCTGCAGGCGAGCAAGGTCCGTGGCCGAGAACCGGGGGTGGTCGAGCACCCACCGCAGCATGGTCGGCACGACGAAGGCGTGCGTCACGCGCTCGGTCCCGGCCAGCTCGAGCCACTCGCCTGCGTCAAACTGACGCATCAGCACGATGCGTCGCCCGGCGAACCCGGAGGCCAGGACGGACGTGAGTCCTGCGATGTGGTAGAGCGGTGCGGCTACGAGCGACGATCCCCGGTCCGAACCATCGGCCGGTTCGGTGGTGTTGAAGACGAAGCTGGTCAGGTCGTCGTGAGCCAGCATCACTGCCTTCGCGGCGGCGGTGGTCCCGCTGGTAAACATCAGCACGGCCAGATCATCGTCGACGTCCGCCGCCTCGTCGGGAAGCATAGGCTCCGCTTCCTCCGTCAGCACCGGCAGGTGTGGGAGAGCGACGCCAGGGGAGTCCAGCGTAGCAAGTTGGAGCCCCTCATGACGCATCGCGAGATCGCCAGCCATCTCCAGATAGCGCCCGCCGGCGAGCAACAGCCGTGGCCTCGCGACCCGGACCATGTGTTGCAACTCATCCGACCGGGCGCGGAAATTCAGCGGCACGAAAACCGCTCCCACCATGGCGCTTGCGTACAGCGCTTCGATCACGGCGGGCGTGTTCGTTTGGAGCACGCCGATCCGGTCGCCCGGGGCGACCCCGAGGGCGCGCAGCGCCGACGCCGTTCGCCCCACTCGATCTTGGAGCGCTGCGTAGGTCGTGGTTCTTCCTTCGAAGCGCAGCACTTCGTGGTCGGGAAACATCTCCGCGGGAATGCTGAGCAGCTCTGCCAGATTCACGGCACTGCCTCGGATGCATGGTCTCCAGCCAGCGCAGCGGCGAGCCGGGCTTCCAGCTCCAGGGCCTGGGCCAGCGGGAGGTCCATGCCGGCGCGCACTGCGCGCCTGACACACTTCACCGTACCCGGCTCGAGGGAGGCCAACTGCCGGGCAAGCGCGTCGGTGGTCGCCTGCAGCTCGGCCTCTGGGACGACGCGCGCGACGATGCCCCGGCGCTGGGCCTCGGGGGCGCCGATCCGCCGCCCTGTCAGCAGCAGATCGAGGGCGGCGCTCGACCCACAGGCACGCGCCAGCGTCTGCGTCCCACCGGCAGCCGGCATCAGTCCCCACTGCGGCTCGGGCATGGCCAGCTCCGCCGTTTCGGCGGCGATGCGGATGTCACACAGCAGCGCCATCTCGAGTCCCGAGCCGAAGACGAAACCGTGCAAGGCGGCGATGGAGGGCACCGGTAGCTCGTCCATCTGGGCCCAGACATCGCGCGCGAAGCGCAGGCGGCGTGCGGCGGTCGGCGACGGGGCGGTCCCGAACTCGGTGAGGTCGGCCCCCGCGCAGAAGGCGCGGCCAGCGCCCGCTAGCGTCAGCACCCGGATGTCGAGGTCGTCCCGGACGGCGGAGAGCACCTCACTCAGCTCATCCCGCATGGCGGTATTGTACGCATTGAGCACGGCGGGTCTGTTCAGGGTGACGCGGGCAATGCCAGCATCGACCTCGTAAATGAGAGTGGAGAACGTCATCCCAATCGCACGGGCCGGCGCCGGGGGCGCACCTGTCCCCTCCCCCCTTGCGGGGGAGGGTTGGGGAGGGGCAGTCGCTCCCTCCCCCCTTGCGGGGGAGGATTGGGGGGATGCAGACGCTCCCTCCCCCCTTGCGGGGGAGGGTTGGGGAGGGGGGTGAGGCGGTCTGTCTCAAGCGGGACCGCTTCGATCGGAATGACAGCATCGCTAGTGAGTCGGATGTTTTGCTGATGGCCATTTGATCCAGCGTTCGTAGGGGCGACGCATGCGTCACCCGCGGGCGCGGCGTGGCACGCCCCTACCAGATCGACGACCTTCGGCACGGCAACATTCGTAGCATCTGACCCAGTAGCTTCCTCCCGCGCTACCACCGCGCCGGCCGCGATCATCTCTTCCACCTCTTCAGGCACCAAGCCTGCCCAGCCCTCCAGAATCAGCCGGCTATTGGCGCCAAACTCCGGCGCGCCGCGCTCGCGGTGGGAGGCCACGCCGTGCAGACGCCACGGCGGCCGTGCGTAGTGATAACAGAAGCGGGAATCGGCTGGGGCGGAGGTGAAAAGGCCCCGAGCCACCAGCTGGGGGTCGCGGGCGAGCGCCTCAGCAGGCTGCTGAAAAAGCTTGGGTTCCGCTCGTGGTGAGCCTGTCGAACCACCTGGCCCTTCGACAAGCTCAGGGTGAGCGGGCTTTTTCAGCTGCCTGTTAGGCCCCAGGACCGCCCCCTCGAGCTCCCGTTCGCTTCCGACCGCGCCCGCGAGTTGTCCGTGGCGTGGGGACTGGGACCTTTCATTGCTATGAAATCCCCTCTCCCTTTGGGAGAGGGTTAGGGTGAGGGCGGTCCCTCCCGGCGCGCTTTCATCCTTCCGCGGTGTCGAGAGACGCAATGGACGTTTCTGAGTCGAATGCGAAGAATCCGTACCTTGGATTTGGTTGAACGCGTCCGCGCTTTTGAGCGCAACCCATGACTCACTTTCGCCGAGCTGTTCCAGGAGCTGGCACGCGACCTCGCGCTGGGCCACCTCGACGTGCGACCCATGGCCAGCACGGTCGCGGGCGATCAGCGCCGCGATGGCGGCTACTGCCCCGTAGGCGCCGGCGAGGTAATCCAGGTATGGGACTGGGGCCGGTTGTGGGGTCCCGTCCGGCGTGTAGCGTGCGAGACCCGTGGCAAGCTCGAGCCCGCTCCCATAGCTCACATAGTTCGCCCACGGGCCGTAGGCGCCGAAGGCGGGCATGGCGACCCCGATGAGGCGAGGGTTCACCGCCCGGAGGGTTGCGCGGTCGAGCCCAAAATTTGGCATCACGCGCGGCGTGAAGTTCTCGATGAGGATGTCCGCGTGCGTGGCCAGTCGGAGGAGAGCATCCCGGCCGGACGGGGCGGCGAGATCCAGCACCAGGCTTGCCTTCCCCCGGTTCAAGTCGGCGAAGACGCCCGAGCACCCGGTGGCGCTCTCCTGTGGCCGGGTGCCGTCGGGCCGGCGCGGGCCCTCGACCTTTACGACCTCCGCCCCGAGGCTCGCCAGCAGGCGTCCGCAGTATGGTCCCGCCCACACCATTCCGAGATCGAGCACACGCACGCCCGCCAGCGGCTGCTCCCCCGCTCCCCTGCTCGCGGGCGACACAGGAGAGTCGTCCGCAGCGAGCTGCTGAAAGACTCGCTCGCCCTGAGCTTGTCGAAGGGCCACATGTGGTGGGGCAGGCTCACCACGAGCGGAATCCAACCTTGTCAGCAGCCTGCTAGTCCAAGATCGCAGAGGCCCGTGACCCCCCACCCCAACCCTCCCCCGCAAGGGGGGAGGGGGTGTTAGCCGCTTCCCCCCGATAGGGGAGAATGATGAGGGATCAGGTGCTGTTCCCTCCCCCTCGACGGGGGAGGGCGAGGGAGAGGGCGAAACGCGCTCACCCTCAGGAGGCGCGAATTGGCGCGACGACGTGCTAGTTCCGCCAACGCCGCCTACCCAGTTGAACTTGAAGGGCGAGCCTGCTGTGGGCCGGCCCTCGACGTCGCGCTCCCAGAAGCCGCGGGCTACGCTCTGCTCGTCGGCGAGGACCTCGGCGGGGCTCAGCACCGGCACCACGGGGATGCGCCAGAGCTGCCCTGCCTCCACGATCTCGCCGCGGGTGCGCGCGCGCACCCACGGCGCGACCAACGCCCCGAGATCGGCGTCCATGTCCGCCGCCCCCTCAACACCCGTCAATGCCGCAAGATGCTCGCGGTCGACGTCCGTCCTGGCGTCGATACCGACGAATCCGTCGGCGCAGGGCAGAACGACGATGTTCCTTCCTCCCGTGAGCGGGCGAACAGCATTCGATCCGCTCGTGAGGGGGCGCACACCACTCCCTCCCCCCGTGAGGGGGCGCACACCATCCCCTCCCCCCGTGAGGGGGCGCACACCATCCCCTCCCCCCGTGAGGGGGCGCACACCATCCCCTCCCCCCCTGAGGGGGTGAACGCCATCCCCTCCCCCCCTGAGGGGGAGGGTTAGGGAGGGGGGTGCGTCCCTCACGCCGACGCGTGCGCACATCGCGGCGGGCAGGGCTTCCCCAAGGCAAGCGGCGGCCACCTCCTGCTCGGCTACCTCGACGAACGCGCCGCGTCCCGTGCGTCGAGCCCAGCGCCAGGCGGCCAGCCCGGCGACCACGGCGTGCGCGCCGGCCAGCTGCGCGGTCGCCTGCCGTCCAAGCCAGGCGCACCTTCGCTCCAGCTCCGCTGCCGTGGCGTCCGCGTCGGGACCGTCCAGACCGAACGGCGTTATGGAAATGACCACCCGCCCGGGGTCGACGGGCGTGGCCGGGTCGAGTCCCTGGGCAGACGCCTCCCACGGCTGGAGGTCGATGATGACGAGGTCGAAGGGTGAGGTGGCGCGGGCCATGCCCGCTCCCCCCGGTTGGGAGAGGTCGGGGGTAGTGGAGGCTTCAACCTGGGCGACTTCGGCCCCAAGCTGAGCCAGAATGCGCGCGCACGCGGCGCCCCCGCCGCACCGACTGGCATCGAGCACGCGCAGGTGCGCTAATGGGCCGTTTCCTTTGGATGCAGGAGGCGCGTCACCCTCACCCCAACCCTCCCCCGTCGAGGGGGAGGGGGAAGGACGGGGCGGCCTCCCGTCCTGCTGCGCAGGCATAGGGGAAGAAGGCTGTCTCCTCACTTGGGGCATCACCGGCCTTCGAACCGCGGGGCCCGGCGCTCTAGGAAGGCCCGCAGGCCTTCCGCTCGGTCGTGCGTTGTTTGCAGCAGCGCCGCGAGGTCCGCCTCCAGGGTCAGGCCGGCGGCCAGGGGTAATTCTCCACCCTGACGCGTGGCCTCTTTGGTGTACGCCAGCGCGACAGGCGCCGCCGATCGCAAGTTGTCCAGCATCTCCTCGAGGCACGGCATCAGTTGGCCGGAAGCGGCGACGCGGTGCACGAGGCCGCGCTCTGCGGCCTCATGCGCTGTGATCTCCTCGCCGGTGAGGAGCATCGTAAGAGCGACGCCCACGCCCACCACGCGCGGTAGGCGCTGGGTTCCACCGGCGCGGGGCATCCGTCCCCACCTGATCTCCGGGCTGCCGAGGCTGACGTCCGCTGCTGCGATGCGCAGGTCGCACGCGAGAGCCAGCTCGAAGGCTGGCCCCAGGGCGGCGCCGTTGATGGCGGCGATGGTGGGCGGCGCCAGCGCCGCCACCGCCGCCGTGGCCTGCCGCCATACCGCGCTCGACGCGTCGCAGTCGCTGGCCGACCGCGGCGGCGTCACGCAGAAGGCCGATCCCTGGCCGACGATCGCGATGGCGACTGGAGGCTCGTCTCGTTCCGCGATGGTCGCGCACGCGTCTGCAATCTGCCAAGCCAGGCGGTCGAGACCGTGTGCGATCTCGATGGGCTCGGGAACAAGGAGATAAGCAACGTTGCGGGTTTCAGTGATGACGAGGACGTTGCCGCCTGGCGTAGCCCCCTCCCCCTACCCCTCCCCCAATCCTGGGGGAGGGGCGATCGGCCGTTGCGCTAATGCAGCCGCCGCGATCCGCTTGAGGACGTCCTCGACCTGGCCGGCGACGTCTTCATTCCGGAATCTGAGCACGCGATAGCCGGTAGTGTTCGAGCTGGCCGGTGCGCGCTTGATCGTAGTCCACCGTCTCATCGTGGACGGGTCCATCGACTTCCACTACGAGCCGGATCGAGGGGCAGGCGAAGTCGAGGATGAACGGCCCGATGGGATACTGTCTCCGGAACCTGAGGCCGGACACCTGGCGGCGCCTCAGAGCTTGCCACAAGATCCGCTCGGCCGGGGTCATGTTGGTGCGGAGCGCCCGAGCTGCAGCGTCAACCTCCGCCTTGGTGCCACGGATCCTCTTGGCGGAACGCCTCGCCGCGTCCGTCACCGTATCCCTTGCTTTAGTCGCCCCTCCCCCAGTATTGGGGGAGGGGTTGGGGTGGGGGCAGCCCTGAACCGCGGAATCACCTCGCGGGCGAGCAGGCGCATTGACTTGCGCGCGGTGGCAAGGTCGATGCCGCCGAAGGTGAAGGTGCAGTCGACGCTGGTGATCCCCAGCACCTCCCGCGCGCCCTCGAGAACCGCAACGCACTCGTCCGGCGTTCCCGCCAGGACGCGCCCTTGCTCTACGAATTGCTCGATCGAAAGGTCCCGGGCGACAGCAGCGAGCTCCGGCCGCGGCACCTGCGACTTCGCCATCGACTGTAGCTCGAGGATCTGGCGCGCGTAGCGCCCCAGGGCCTCCTGCGCCACGCTGCGCGCCCGCGCTCCATCCTCGTCCACTACTACCTGGTAGTGGGTCGCCACTTTGCGATCGCTGGGATCGTGGCCCGCGGCGACGAGGGCATCGCGGTAGATGCGGATGGAGGCCGCAAGGTCCTGCACGGGGCGGAGGTACGCCACGGTCAGAAGATGGTGGCCCAGCCGGCCGACGTCTTCGAAGCTCTTGGGGTTCGTCGTGGCTGCCATCCAGATCGGTGGGTGCGGCTCCTGCTCCGGAAAGGGCCACACCTCGACAGCACGGTACGAGAAGTACTTGCCTTCGTGGGTGAACGGCTGTCGGCTCCATGCCTTGAGGATGACCTCGAGGCCCTCCACCGTTCGCTCCTGCCCCTCCCCGACCGGGATTCCCAGCATCTCGTAGTCGTGAGCGACGAAACCTCGGCCCACGCCCACCTCGAGCCGCCCACCCGACATGAGGTCCACCATGGCGAGCTGCTCGGCGATCTCGTGAGGCTGATGGAGGGGCACGACGACGACTGACGTCCCGAGCCGGACGCGGCTGGTGCGCTGGGCGAGCGCAGCCAGCATGACCGCGGGCGACGGGATCAGCCCGCCGTAGGGGTGGAAGTGGTGCTCGTTGGCCCAGACGCTGTCGTAGCCCAGCTCCTCGGCCGAGGCGAGGAAATCCACGATACGGCGCAAGTAAGGGCCCTGCGGCCCGTCTCGCTCAGGAAAGTACGTGGGCAAGGCGAAGACCGCGAACTCTAGCGGACGGGCAACCTCGTGAGCTGTCATGCGCGTTCGGGCGGGCTGTGGAGGCGTGAAATGTCACGCTGAGGAGTCATGAGCCTTCGCCCACCCCGAACCCATGAAAACCGCTCATGGTGAGCTTGTCGAACCATGAGGCGAAGGTTGCCGACCCCCAGGCTCGTCCTTCGACAGGCTCAGGACGAGCGGTATTTTCGTGGGAGCCGCAGGCGAAGCATCTGCCGAGAGACCCTTTCCGATGGATCGGAATCCGAAGTCGGCGAAGCCGACTACTCGGATCGCTTCGCTCAGGGTGACAATCCTTAGCAAAGTTGTCTCTCTCACGCCGCCAGCACCGCCCGAACTACCGCCTCGAGGCGGGCTTCGGTCGGGGCCACCGCCTCCCACTGGGTTGGGCTCGGCGGGGCAGGAACGTCGGGGATCGCCACGCGGCGCGGCGGCGCCTTTAGTGCGCTCAGCGCCCCCTCAGCCGCGCACGCGACGATCTCCGATGCCACCCCACACGTTAGCTGGCCCTCGTCGGCCGCGACCAGCCGGCCCGTCCGGCGGACGCTCGCCAGGATACCTTCCCGGTCCAGTGGCGAGAGGACTTGCGGATCGATCACCTCGACGCGGATGCCTTCCCCCGCCAGCCGGTCCGCTACGTTGAGCGCGCGTGGCACCATCGCGCCGACAGCAACTACCGTGATATCCGTGCCGGAGCGCAGCACCCGAGCCCGCACCGGCCGCACACCATTCCCCGTGGGCACCTCGCCCACCTCAGCCCAGAGGGGCCGGGGCTCGACGTAGACCACTGGGTCATCGCTCGCCGCGGCGGTGCGCATCAGCTCGTAGGCGGCGGCCGGCGTGCCGGGCACCACCACGACGAGGCCCGGCGCGTTACACAGCATGGCATGCCCAGCCTGGGCGTGCTGGGCAGCCCAGCCCGGGCGCAGCCCGATGTTCAGGTGGAAGGTCACCGGCACGGACAGCTGGCCGCCGGACATGTAGCGGATCAGCGCCGCCTCATTGAGCACCGGCTCCCAGGCGTCGTACATGAAGCTGAGGTTGGAGAAGCTGACGATAGGCCGGAGCCCCATCAGGGCGGCCCCCACCGCCGCCCCGCCGAAGGACTCCTCCGAGATCGGCGTCCCGCGCACCCGCTTCGGTCCAAAGGCTCTGGCGAAGCCGCCCTCCGGCTGGCCGGGCCCTCCCAGGTCGCCGATCAGGACTGCACGCTCGTCGGTGGCGAGCACTTCGGCGACGGCGCGGTTGCGCGCCTCGATGAAGCTCATCTCGGCCACAGGTTGCCCTCCGCCAGGACATGTGAGAACGCATCCTCGGACGCGGGAAAGGGCGCCGCCCGTGCCGCCGAGACGGCCGCGGCGATGCGTCGCTGCACATCGCTGTCGAGCGCCAGGAGCTCTTCCTGGGTCGCGGCCTCCTCACGGACTACGACGCCCGCCATCCGCAGCACGGGATCCGCTCGGTGCCAGGCGTCCAGCGGGTCGTCCCCCGGCCGAGCCCACGCCAGCCGCAGGTCGGTGCGGCCGATGTGCTCGAGTGTGGGATGCTCGCCGTGAGCGCGGCCCGGCAGCGCGGGCGTGCGCGCCTCGAGGAATGCCGGCTTCCGGTCGGTCCTCACCCGGGCCACCAACTCCTCAGCCACCGCGTACACCGCCTCGGGATCCGTGCCGTCCACCGCTCGGGCGGTGACACGATAGGCGCTGGCGAGATCGGTGATCTGCTCGAGGGCCGTGCCGTAACGCCGCGACTCGTAGGGCACAGCGTTGTTGTTTTCGCAGACGTAGAGTACGGGCAGCTCCCAGAGGGCGGCCAGGTTGAGCGCCTCGGCCACGACTCCCTCGTTGGTCGACCGCTCGCCCAGGAACGCGACCGCGATGAAATCGTCGCCCAGCACCTGGGCGGCCAGGGCCGCTCCAGTTGCGAGCATCGTGCTCCCGCCGACGATCGACGTCGCCACGGCGCGGTGGTCCTTCGACATGACGTGTTGCGTGCCCCCTTTGCCCCGGCTCGCCCCCGTCGCCTTCACCAGCAGCTCGGCCAGTACTTCGTCGGGTGATAGCCCACGAGCGACCATGTGGCCGTGGTTTCGATGCGTGCTGAAGATGGGGTCGCGCGGGCCCAGCAGAGAGCAGACGCAGGCGCCGGTGGCCTCCTGGCCGATGTATACGTGGTAGGTCCCCGCCACCTCGGGCGCCCCGATGTCGCAGACGGCTTCCTCCAGCCGCCGCATCAGCAGCATGCTCTCCAGGAGGGGTAAGAGCCGCTCGCGGGGGAGGCTCACCGCGTCCAATGCCATTCGTGGATGTTCCAGGTCGCGGAGTCGCTGGAGACCGTGATCTGGGGCCCGCCCAGGTTGGCGACGTGGGCGAAGAACTCCAGGTTGTAGTAGAGGGGGAGAATCGGCGCCTCTTCGCTCACCAGCTTCATCATCTGGGCCAGGTGCTGGTGGCGCTCCGGGCGCTCCAGCGTCGTCTCGTAAGCCAGGATCAGGCGCTCCATCTCAGGGTGCGTGAATCCGCTGTAATTGGACCCCCGGCCCCGCGTTTCCGGTCGTGCGATCTCGGAGGCCCTGAGTCGGTCGAGGGGCGGCAGAAACGCGCGGTTGTGGCTGCCGATGAGCACGCTCTGGAAGTGCGCGAACACCCAGGGCTCCGTGACCTGCGGCCGCGGGATGACGCGGATACTGGCGTCGATCCCGACGCGCCGCAGCCCGTCGACGATGATCTGCACTTCCGTATCGTTGCGCGCGCCCTGGGCCACGGCGATCTCCGGGTTGAAGCGCCCCTCGCTCGGGCTGGCGTAGAAGCCATCGGCGCCCCTGGCGAAGCCAGCCTCATTCAGCAGCTGCTCCGCCCGTCGAGGGTCATAGGGGTACCTGGTGAGGCCCCGGTCCACCGTCGGGAAGTACTCCACTGTGGGCAGAACGAGCGTGTCGGCAACGGCCCCGAGGCCCTCGGTGATTCCGTCGACCAGCGATTGCCGGTCGGTGGAATACGCCAGCGCGCGGCGGACTCGCACGTCGAGGAGCGCTCGAGGCGTGGCGATGTCCGGGCGCATCTGGACGTTGGCGTGGCGGACGCCGACCGGGTTGCGCAGCACGACACCCCGCGGCGACCACCGTTGGTCGAGAATGATGGCCTGCTGCAAATCGAAGGAGTTGTCTAACGCGACGTGCGCCTCGTCGGCCAGGAGGTTGGCGAGCACCGTGTTGGGATCGGTGTGGTAAACGAACCGGATGGCGCTAGCTTTCGGGAGGCCCAGCGCGTGGCCCTCGAAGGCCGCGCCCTCGAGGAACGTGCCGGCCTCAAACCGGGTGAGGCGAAACGGCCCCAGGCCCACGTAGTCCCCGAGCCAGTATCCGTGGGCGACGAATGCATCCGATGACGTCGCGATCGAGGCGAACCCGCTCTCCAGGATGTGGCGAGGGAGCGGCGGGAAGTCCGCGGCCTGGAGGCCGCCGGCGTCGGCGTAGGTCTGCCTCCAGCGGAAGACGACCGTCCGGTCATCCGGCGCGAGGACTTCCTCCATCAGGTTGAGCGGTGGCGAGGCGCCCTGGCCCAGCTCGGGCGTCGCGTAGACGCGCCAGGCGAAGACGAAGTCGGCGGCGGAGAGCGGTGCGCCGTCGTGCCAGGTCAGGTTGGGGCGCAGCCGGTAGGACGTCTCCATCCGCCCGTCAGCGAGGATCCGCCAGGTATCGGTGTTTACAGCCGGGAGCGCCTCCGCCAGATAGGGCCGCGGTGACTCGCGATCGTCGTTCAGCACGAGTCCGGCGTTAAACGCGCGCAGCGTAGCCCGCGGGTTGCCCGCGCCGCTGACGTTGCGCACCGGCTTGGCCGCCAGGTTTTCCGGCGATCGGCCGCCGACCACGACGAGCGTGCGGCTCGGGCGGATGCTTCCTGGGCCCTCCTCGGCGGCTGGCGCAGCTCCGGGCGCCACCGTGGGCGCGCACGCCACGACCGCCACGGCCAGTGTCATCAGCAGGATCCATCGGGTGGCCTTCATATGGTCGCCTCCACTCCTAGGGCGTGGCATAACCCCGACCCCGAACGGTCAGCGCAGGGATTTGTCCGCCGTTCCTAGTAGCAAGATCGCAGAAGCTCGTGGCCCTCCCCCCTCTCCCTAACCCTCCCCCGCCAGGGGGGAGGGAACAAGCGTGAAACTCCCTCCCTAACCCTCCCCCGCCAGGGGGGAGGGAACAAGCGTGAAACTCCCTCCCCCTCGACGGGGGAGGGTGGGGGAGAGGGTGAAGTGCCCGGGTCACGAATCTTACGCTACGCCGTACAAATAACACGATCGACGAAGCTCGTGCCCCCCCCCATCCCTCCCCCGAAACGGGGGGGATTCTATGCCCGCGCTTCGGCCATCTCCACGCGGGGCGTCGCCACCCCGATCATGCTGTCGCGCGTCACCAGACGCGCCAGGTTCTCCTCGCTCCATCCGTCGGTGCCCGCTGGGCGTTGCGGCAGTACGAGGTAGCGGACGTCGGCCGTGCTGTCGTGGACGCGCACCTCGACGTTGTCGCCCACTTCGAGGCCGAACTCGGCCATCACGGCGCGCGGCTCGACGACCGCGCGCGAGCGATAGTTGAAGCTCTTGTACCAGTCGGGGGGCCGGCCGAGGATCTGCCGTGGGTAGCAGGAGCACAGCGTGCAGACCACCAGATGGTGGACCTCATCGCTATTCTCGACAACCACCACCTCGGTCACACTCGAGGCGTCGATCCCCAGCTCAGCGGCTGCCGCCTTGGGGTCGACCAGCAGCCGTGCTCTGTAGGCCCGGTCGACCCAGGCCCGTGCAACGATGCGAGCGCCATCGGCGGGCGAGCGCGACTCGATATTGTCCACGCTGCGCTGGATATCTTCGCGCGTGAGCACGCCCTTCTCGATGAGGAGCGCTTCGATGGCGCGGATGCGTTGCGCGTAGGGCGGCTGCCCGTCGGGCTGCACCCCGGGGTGCACATGCTGATGGTCGCCATCTCCGTCGTCGTGGTGGTGGTCAGCCAAGGATTCACTCATGGTTCCCTCCCAGCAGGTTCCAGCCAGTGCTCGAAGATGTCCACCGTCAACGTGTCGCCCCGCGGCCCTCGATAGCTGTCCCCCCAGAGGTCACGCTGGTCAAAGGCCACGAGATAGAGCGGCCGCTTGGGGAGGCCGTCCAAGCCATACGCGAGCGACTCCGGGTTGCGAAACTCGCCGTGGACCGCCTCGATCGACCCGGTCTTGCCTCGCACGTAGCCGGGCGTGCGGATGTGGCCTCGCTGCCCATTGGCGCGGACGCGGACACGGTCCCCTCGCTGAAATCGCGCGGTCACCCCGCGCCCCAGCGCTGGTTGAGCTCGGCGACCTTCGCGTCGATCTCCTCGCGGGTCAGGATGCCTTTCTCGATAAGGATGATCTCAGCGCCGGCGATCCAGCGCTCGTAGTACTTGAGGGATTCGTAGACGTCCGGCGGCAGGCTCTCCATGGCGCGGCGCGACTCGTCGGTGCAGCGAATGCCCTTCTCCGAGAGCGCGCCGCTGATGCCCTCCGCCAGGTGCTCCCAGTCCGCGAGCTGATGCTCGGTCTGGTCGATAGGGCCGGCGTCAGGCCTTCCCCCGCGGTCGTGAACGGCTCGCACTTCGTCGTCCATGGCGGGAGCATGGCACGGCCGAAGGAGAAGTGTCAAGGCCGAAGGAAGAAGTGTCAAGGCCGGCAGCGACGAAACGAAAGCGTCACACTCTGCCTCGGATGGGCCAGCAATCTCTACGGCTTCGGGAGGAAGACTACGCGATTGCGCCAGTCCATCTCACCCAGATCTGAAACGAGGCGCTCGATCGCGCGCGCAAGCGTGGCTATCGCCTGCGATTCAATTGTCCTGAAGCTGATCAAGACGACACCCGCATGAGCAGTCTCGCTCTCGGCGAGACGCCCCAGCAACGGTGGGATGGTGTGCACGTCATAGGTGATCAGCGTCAAACCATCTG
The DNA here is from genome assembly GCA_964417895.1 of uncultured Chloroflexota bacterium. Classification (GTDB taxonomy): domain Bacteria; phylum Chloroflexota; class UBA6077; order UBA6077; family SHYK01; genus CAYQJS01. Next base: position 55,972 of record CAYQJS010000035.1, read on the forward strand.
CCTCGGCCACAGCCAGTATTTCTTCGTCAGGCCGGTGCAAATAGCTCCCGCCATGCCATTCCTGCATCGACACGGCGTCGATCCCGCGCTGACGTAAGATCCCAGCCAGCGTGGGGTCCATCTGCTCGTCGAGCAGGAAACGGACGGCCATCTACACCTTAATCTCCTGAATCCAGGGCACGATCCGCCTGAGGTCTTCGATGGTAGTCGATTGCGCCTCAGCCACAATTGGTTCAATTTCATCCGGAAAAGCTCGCGCATACGCCAGCGCCTCTTCCACTAACCATTCGGGCACGTTCACGTGCTCGGCGTATTGTTTTGCGTCCATCCCCCATTGCCGCGTGAAGTACACGACCTGCCAGACCGTTAGGCGATGGCCCTTTAGGTAGGCCTGCCTCCCAACCGCCGAGCTCCGAAACTCGATGAGCCGAAAGTCCTCTTCGCGTAGTTTCTCTCGGAGGAGCAGCGAGGCTGTTGCGCCCACCGAGCGGGAGAACTGGCGCGCCAGGCGCTCGATTCTCTTGGCTTCATCCTCTTTGAGTCGCAAGCTCACGACGCGTGACATGCACGGGCCTCCTGTATTTCTCGTATTTATTGTATACATCTGCGACGGGAGCGCTGGTGCCCCAAGGGCACCGCGCGGTCGAGTGGGGTGACGCCTGGCGAGCTATTTCCAGGCCATCAGGCGCCGTTCGGCGCGCTCCAGGATGGCGAAGAGGACGGCGATGAAGGCCATGATGAGGACCACCGTGGACATCAGCAGCGACGCGTTCTGCGAGCCGGTGGCGAAGTTCATGAGGTAGCCCAGGCCGGCGCTCGAGCCCACGAACTCTCCGACGATGGCGCCGGTGAAGGCGAAGCCCACCGCCACGCGCAAGCTGGCGAACACCCAGCTCAGCACCGAGGGGATATAGACGTCGAGGAGCAGGTCCCGCCAGGAGCCGCCGAGGATGATCAGGCGCTCCACCAGCGCGCGGTCTACCTCGCGAATGCCCGCGTAGACCGCGAAGAAGATGACGACGAAGACCAGGAAGAACGCGACCGCCACTTTCGACTGGATGCCCAGGCCCAGCCACATGACGAAGATGGGCGCCAGCACGATGCGGGGCACCGCGTTGAGCAGCAGCAACACGGGCTCCAGCAAGTCCGCCACCGTCTGGCTGCGGGTGGCGATCCAGGCCAGCGCCGCGCCCACCACGAAGCCGAGGGCCAACCCCCACAGCGCCTCCTGGAAAGTGACGAGCAAATGCCGCCAGATGGTCCCCCGCCCGAACTGCTGGGCGAGCACGCCGCCGACGGCCGAGGGCGAGCTGAAAAAGAATGGGTCGATGATGCCGACACGCGCCGTCACCTCCCACAGTGCGAGCAGCGCGAGGGCAACGGCGGCCCGGATGAGGCCGGTGCGCCCGATCAATGAGGTCCCTCGCGGTCAGATCGCATATCGGCCATAGCTGCCGGATACCTCTTCGAACAGCTGCTGCCATAGCTCGCGCGACATCGAGCCGAATACGGGGTGCGCGCGTACCTCGACCAGGTGGCGCGGACGCGGGATGTCCACGACCTGATCGGTGCGCACGCGGCTCGATGGCCCCGCGCGCAGCACCACAACCCGGTCGGAGAGGCCGATCGCCTCGTCCAGGTCGTGGGTTACAAACAGGATGGTACGCTGCCCGTCGACGCAGATATTCATCAGGTCTTCTTCAATAAAGTGGCGGGTCTGTACGTCGAGATGGGCGAACGGCTCGTCCATGAGGATGATCTCGGGGTCGTAGCTCAGCGTCTGGGCGATGGCCACGCGCTTGCGCATGCCGCCCGAGAGGCGCGACGGGTAGTAGTCCTCGAAGCCCCTGAGGCCCACGCGCGCGATCCAGTCCCGCACGCGCTCGCGCACCTCGGCGTCCGGGGTTCTGCGTATGCGCAGGCCCAGCGCGATGTTGTCGAATACCGAGCGCCAGGGAAGCAGCGCGTCCTGCTGGAACACGAACCCGAGCCTGCGGTCCACGCCTGCCACCGGCTGGCCGTCGATGAGGACCTCGCCTCCATCTGGCGCCGCCAATCCCGCCACGATGCGCAGGAGCGTCGACTTGCCGCAGCCGCTGGGCCCGACGACGCTCACGAACTCACCGCGGCGAACCTGGAAGGTCACGCCGCCCAGCGCCTCGTAGGTCTCGCCGCTCGGCGTCGCGAAGCGCTTCTGGACGTCGCGGATGGCGATTTTCGGCGGCCCGCTAGCGTCCTGAGCCACAAGAGCCTTGGAAACGTCTGAGCTCCCGGGTTCGCCCTCACCCCACCCCTCTCCCGGAGGGGGAGGGGTGGGGGCCGTTCGCCTCTCCTCCTGGGCCTCCTGGGAGAGGCCGGCGCGGCCTGCAACAGCGGGCGAGCTGGATGAGGGCGCGGCCTCGTTGCTCAACGGGAGCTGCGATCTCCGGACGCTAGTGGGGAACTTCGTATGAACATGGACGTTACCCCCTCCCTAACAAGGGGGGAGGGAACCAATTCTCTTCGCCCTCCCCCTCGACGGGGGAGGGAACCAATTCCCCCCCCCTCGACGGGGAGGGCTGGGGTGGGAGTGACCGTGATCCCGTTCATAGGAACTGACCCACTAGCGTTCGCCTGTCGCACCTCGCTGGCGTCGGACACCAGCGCGCGTCACGCGGCTCCCACGGGCGACCGCTCGGCCAGCACCTGTTCCACGTACTGGTTGGTGAACAGGCGCTCCGCCTGGACCGAGCCCGCCTCGATGGCGCCGGACTGGGTCTGCACGTCGATGACGCGCTGGACCGGGTCGAGGGCCAGGCGGCCGTCGGCAGGGTAGAGGTCCCGCTTGTAGCGGTCCAGCACCGAGGCGAAGGTCTCCACGTCGCCCCCCGCCACCAGCTCCTCCGGCATGGACTTCACGATGTCGGCCCCAGGGCTCCCCAGCACCCACCGATTCGCGTTTACGAGCCCACGGATGAGCTTGCGGGCCGTCTCCGCCTGGGTCTGCAAGACGTCGGGCCGCGTGCTGAGGGCCAGGAACTGGTACGGGCCGCCAAGGGAGCGGTTCACGTCCTCGAGCCGCATGAAGTTTACGAGCACGCGTCCGCCAGCTCGTTCGACGAGCGTGAGGGCGGGCTCCTGCACCATGCCCGCCTCGACTTGCCCGCGATTCAGCTGCTCGTAGAGGTTGGGCCCCGACGCGACGAACTCGACCGAGTCGGGATCAACCCCCTCTCTCTTGAGGAGGTACTGTGCCAGGAAGTGGTCCGTCGTGCCCAGGTTGCCGACGCCGATCTTCTTCCCAACGAGGTCGCGAATGCCGGCGATGGAGGGCTCGCGAGGACTGACAGCGAGGGCAAAGAAAGGCAGGCGTGAGAGGGACGCGATGGTGATCGCCTCCCGTCCGCGGGCCACCGTCTGCACGACAACGTCGAAGCCCGAGACGACCCAGTCAATACTGCTGGCAATCAGCGAGTTGACCGCCTGAGCCCCGCCCCGGGCGTAGGTGATGGAGACGTCGAGGCCCTCCGCCTCCCAGAAGCCTCGCGTGCGCGCAACCTCGAGGGGGATGCCACAGAGGACTTGACTGCAGAACGCAATCTCCAGAGGCTGCAACACCGCCGCGCGCGGCCCGGCCACCGGCGCCGTTGGGCCCGCACCGGGGCCGCTCGGCGCCGCCGCCTGCGGGGCCGGCGCAGAGCCTGGCCCCGGAGCGCATGCAGCGAGCAATGGCGCGACGGCGGCCAGCCGCGCAGCGCCACCGAGCAGGTTGCGCCGGGTGATCCCGTGCACGACTGCTCTGGGCGTCACATCCAGGGGTGAGACGAGCGAATCCAGCTCGTCGTAACAGCCGATTCAGTCGGTTGTCTTGAGATACTCGGCGTCAGCCACGAATCGCAACTCCCTTTGTTTAGTCAGGTGATCGGGTTTGTCGAGAACTACGCAGATGTTAGAAGGCGAGTCGGACTCAGCGCAAGTCAAGCTCAATTGTTCTGAAATTCGTGTCCGGCGCGCCCAAATCCTCATCCCTCCTGGCGCCGGGATGCGGAATGGTGTCATTCTGAGCCGAAGGCGAAGAATCTGAAGTCGGGTAGCGCCCGGTGGCCACCTGCCATTACCCGCCTTCAGACCCTTCGCTGTCGGCTCAGGGTGACAGCCACCAACGCTCCACTACCGCAGCGTCGCCCGGATCGCCTCCTCGAGGCGCTCCTCGCTGGGGCTGATGGCCGCGTCCAGGGGCGGGCTCATGGGCGAAGGCACGTCGGGCACTCCTACCCGCCGGGGCGCGGCCTTCAGCAGATCGTGCCCCAGCTCGGAAACCGAGGCCACGATCTCCGACGATATGCCGCATGTGAGCCGACCCTCGTCCGTCGCCACCAGTCGTCCCGTCCGCGCGACGCTCGCCAGGATACCGTCGCGGTCGAGCGGCGAGAGGACCCTCGCGTCCACCACCTCCACTGAGATCCCCTCCGCCGCGAGGCGCTCGGCGACGGCGAGCGCCCTGGGGACCATCACAGAGACGCCGACCACGGTCACGTCCGTCCCCGCCCGAACGACCTCGGCCCGGACCCGCCGCGGTGCGCCATCGGACGGCACCTCTCCCACGTCGCTGTGCAGCTTTAGCGAGTCGACGTAGACGACCGGGTCGTCGCTGCCGATCGCCGCCTGCATGAGCTGGTAGGCGGCGGCCGGCGTGCCCGGCGCAACCACGACGAGACCGGGCGCGTTGCACAGCATCGCTTGCGGCGACTGTGAATGCTGGGCGGCCGCGCCTGGACGGAGGCCCACATAGAAATGGAAGGTGATCGGCACGGCCATCTGGCCTCCCGACATATAGCGCATCAGCGCCGCCTCGTTCACCACGGGCTCCCAGGCGTTGTACATGAAGCTGCCCGTCGAGAAGCTGACGATGGGCCGCAGGCCCGCCATCGCCGCCCCGACGGCAGCGCCCGCGTAGCCTTCCTCGGATACCGGCGTCTGGCGCACGCGCTCTCGGCCGTACGCCGCGGCGAAGCCGCCCTCAGGGGCGCCAGGCCCCGATAGCCCGCCCAACAGAATGGTGCTGGGGTCCTCCGCCATCGCCTCCGTTACCGCCCGATTGCGCGCCTCGATGAAGCTCATCTGGGCCATAGCTCACCCCCACTGAGTGCATCCACGAACGCCGCCTCAGCCGCCGGCAACGGCGCCGCGCGCGCCGCCGCCATCGCTCGCGCGATGATCTCTCGGACCTCGGCATCCAGCCGCAGGGCGCTCTGCTGGTCGACCGCCTCGTCCTCGAAGGCCAGCCGCACCATGCGGAGCACCGGGTCCGCGCGGTGCCAGTCCGCCTGAGGATCATCCGCGGGCGGCGACCATGCCAGGGAGATGTCGGTTGCGCCCGTGATCGACAGCGTCGGGTCCCCACCCCCCGAGTTTCCCGGCCAGCGCGGCGTCCGCGTTTCCAGGAACATGGGGCGGCGGTCCGTCCGTACCTTCGCGACGCCGGTGACCGCGGCGTCGTAGGCCGCCTCCGGGTCGGTGGCATCCACGGCCTCGGCGTCCATGCCGAAGGTGCGCGCGACGTCGACCAGCTGGCCGAACATCAGGTTCGACGCTCGCGGGCTGTTAGGCGCCACGTTGTTCTCGCAGACGTAGAGCACGGGCAGGCTCCACAGGGACGCGAGGTTGAACGCCTCGTACACGGCGCCCTCGTTCAGCGTCCGGTCGCCCAGGAACGCGACCCCTATGCGGTCGTCTTTCAGCACCTGTGCTGCCAGCCCGGCGCCCGTAGCCAGGATGGTGCTGCCGCCCACGATCGCAGTGGCCACTGTCTTGTGCGGCCCCGACATCACGTGGAAGGTCCCACCCTTGCCACCGGATGGGCCGCTGGCCTTCCCGAGGATCTCTCCCAGCACCTGCTCCGGGGGAACGCCCCGCGCTACGTTGTGGGCGTGGTTGCGGTGCGTTGTGAATACGATCTCGTCGGGGCGCAGGAGCGAGATCACGGACGCCCCGGTCGCCTCCTGGCCGATGTAGACGTGGAAGTTCCCTGGGAACTCCCCAGCCATCTCGCAGACGGCCTCCTCGGTGCGGCGCATGAGCAGCATCGTCCTGAGCAGCGGAACCATGTTGTCGCGGGGGATCGTCATAGCTCACACCTCCTGGAGGGGATGCGCCCTCTCTCCTTGGTGGGATGGCCCCTCTCCCTCTTGGGAGAGGGATGGGGTGAGGGCGGCGCGCGTCCGCCATTGTACAGCCCCCTCAGGAGGGCCCGGCCCACCGGAAGCTACAATGGGTGTCCCCTGACCTAGTGCGCCGCGCCGCCCGGAGTCACGCCCTCACCCGTCCTTGCCCGCTCTCGCGGGCTGCGGCCGGCCTC
>CAYQJS010000036.1:0-19366 GCA_964417895.1 uncultured Chloroflexota bacterium
GCCTGTCGAACCACATCGGGCCCTTCGACAAGCTCAGGGCGAGCGGATTTTCCAGCAGCCTGCTAGACGGGTCGAGGCAATGTTTCGTAGCTCTGGCTGCCTGGCTTCACCCCCACCCCAACCCTCCCCCGTCGAGGGGAGGGAGTGCGGCTGTCCCCTCCCCCCTTGCGGGGGAGGGAGAGGGGTAGCCCGCGAGCAAGATCGTGGACCTCATAACGCGCGTCGCTTCCTTATATGACTGGGCGGTTCTACGTTCTCGACTTCGACGGGGTGATCTGCGATTCCCGCGAGGAATGCATGATCACGTCCTTCAACGCAGCCCGACGGCTGCACGGAGCGGCGGAGCTCGACTTCGAAGGCCGACGCATTGCAACTGCGGGCCGCGCGTTGTTCCGGAAGTATCGGTTCCTGGCTCGGACTGCGCGGGAATACAAGCTGCTCTGGGATTTGATCGAATCCGGCCAGCCCATCTCGTCGACGCGGCTGATTCGAGACCAGGTAGCCGCCGACGAAGCTGAGCTCGCCGTCTACGAGCGGCTGTTCTACGAGGTCCGAGCGCAGTGGCGAGAGCAAGACTCAGCCGGTTGGCTTGCGGAGAATCCCATCTTTGCGAACGTCGCGGCCAAGGCTGTGCGTTGGATGGAAGCCGACCGCTTGGCCGTCGTGTCGGCGAAAGACAGAGGGTCCATCCTGGCGATCATGAGCGCCAACGGGTTCCCGCTCGATGAATCTGTCGTTTGGGCGATGGACGAGGGCAAAGACAAGGCGGAGTTCTACTCGGGGATCCGCGCAGCTCATCCTCACTCGCAAGTCGCCGTCATCGATGACCACATCGAGAACCTGATCCTGGCCAGGCCGTTTCACTTCAAGCTCTATCTCGCGACCTGGGGTTACACGGCGGAGGAGATCATCAGGGATGCGCCGCGCTATGGGATCGAGCCCGTCAGCGAGGCGCAGTTCGTGGCCGAAGCCTGAGATTGTGCGGGCGTCCTCAGACAAGCACCGGCGCCGGGATGTTGAAGACGCTCAGCACGTTGTCGTGGATCAGCTGACGTCGCACCTCCGGCGCCATGTCCGCCGTGTCGCGCTCGACGACCTGCTGCGACCTCGGCCAGGTCGAGGCGCTGTGCGGGTAGTCGGTCGCAAACATCAGCCTGTCGACGCCGATTCGCTCGCGGTTCTCGACCGCGTGGGGCTCGTCGATGTAGGTGAAGTAGATCTGGCGGCGGAAGTACTCGACGGGTGTCAGAGACAGCCTGGTGGGGTACGACCCGACGCGGCGCACAGAGCGCTCGAGGCGGCCGATCCACCAGGGCAGCCAGTCCGTCCCGTTCTCGGCTGAGATGACCTTCAGCCGCGGGAACCTCTCGAGGACACCAGAGAGGATGAGCTGAGCCAACGTCCGCTGCGCCTCGTGCGGCTGGACGATGGCGCCCAGGCTCTGGTTCTCGTCCCAGTAGGACGAAGGCGACAGCCTGCTCTCGGCGCCACCGGTGATCTCGTGCAGAACGAGAGGCATATCCATCTCCTCGGCCGCGGCCCAGAAGGGGTCGTAGAGCCTGGAGGTGTACGGAGGGCAGGGCGCGGGCGGGGAGAGGAAGATCATCGCCCCACTGAGACCCAGCTTCGCGGCTCGGCGCAGCTCGGCCACCCCCTCATCGACGTCGTACAGGGAGATGAGCGGCACGCCGACGAGCCGCCGCGGGCTATAGCTGCAGAACTCGCTCAGCCAGTCGTTGTAGACGCGGAAGCAGGCGCGCTGGAGCTTCGCGTCCTGAAGCCAGAACAGGCGGAAAGCGAGCGTCGTGTGGAGCACCTCCCCCTCGACGCCGTCGATGTCCTGGTCCTTGAGGCGCTCGGCCGGGTCCCACCCGCCTGGAAGGGCCTCGGCGTACCCCTTTCCCTCAGCGCGGAAGGATTCGCCATTGCGCCCGGCCGCGCCCAGCCCCACGCCGACCGGGTGCGGCGGGAAGCCCTCGTAGAGCCACACATCCTGCACCCTGTCGTTTCGCTCTCTCTGTTCGAGGCGCGGCGCGCGAAATCGAAACTCCTGCTCGATGCGCTGCACCCAGAGGTCACCCGGCTCGCTCACGTGCGAGTCAGCAGAAAAGATCTTGTAGTCCGCCGTCATGATTTCCCTCCTTCGCAGCTGCTTGAGAATTGCCACTCTGAGCGAAGCGAAGAGTCTGGCGGGAGATGCTTCGCCTTCGGCTCAGCATGACAGTTTCATGTGTCCATGGCGCATCCAAGGTGTGTGACCCCCAGAACGTCGGCAACGAATCGCCACCCCGTTCTCAGAACCGATGTCAGCTACTCGCACGACCTTTCCCAGCAGTTCCATGGGGTTCCGCCTCACGGCGATAGCTTACTGCACCTCGCATTCCGATCGACATCCGAATTGAAGGCCCCGGCGAGCAAAGATATACTCGCCGTGTAGTCAGCGGAAGGAGGTGAAGCCTGAGACTGTCGCCCGGGAGACCCCAGGCAGCAGATTCCGCACCTGGCCCACGGGGCCGGGCCACTCTCGGTTGATCCAAGAAAGGGGTGACTGATGGCCTACGCGTTCGACGAGCTCAAGGGCGTCTGCGGCATGATGCCCGCCTTTGCCACCGCCGATGCCAGCAACCTGATGGCGACCAACACCGTTGACGTCGACAATTTGCACGACGGGGTTGACCGGATCATCAACGACGGCATTGGCATGATCGCGACGACGGGGAGCTTCGGCCAGTGCTGGAACCTCCTCTTCGACGAGTTTCAGGCCCTGGTCAGGGCAACCATCGAGGCGGTCGACAAGCGTGTACCCCTGATGCTGGGCGTTACGTCCACGAACCCCCGCGAAGTTGCGCAGAAAATGAAGTTCGTGCGCGAGGCGGGCGGCGAAGGGGTCCTTCTGGGTCTGCCGTATTACGACGCGCTCCCAATACCCAAAGTGATCGCCTTCTATAAAGATGTCGCCGAGGCTTTCCCTGATCTCTCCATCATGATCTACCACAACCCTGTCAACCACCGGGTGCACATCCCCGTGCGGGCGTTCGAGGAGTTGGTCAAGAACCCGAACATCGTCGCGATGAAGGACAGCCACCACGACACACGGGAGATGATCCCCCTGCACAAGATCATCGGAGGAAAGATCGCCCAGTTCGTCAACCAGTCGCAGCTCTATCCCTACTACGAGATGGGCGCCTCCGGATGCTGGTCGATCGACGCGTGGATGGGTCCCTGGCCGGTCTTGCGCATCTACGAGGCGTGCGTCGATGGAGACACCGATACGGCGAAGCGCGTGATCGGCGAGCTCGGCGGGGGCGCCCGTCCGGCGGCTGGCTCCGAAGACGGAGGCGACGGCGGCGGCGGCAACCCGCAAGAGTTCGCTGGCTACGTCAAGCCCGGTGCGCCTCGGCCCCCGGCTTCGTACTCGCAGGGCTCAGACGAGCGGGCGAAGAACCGCGCCGCCCGCTGGGTCGAGCTGTGCGACAAGTACCGCCCCGAGGTAGAGGCCTGGAGGGCGGCACAGACGAACTGAATTGCGGGGCGAGGCAAATGTTTCGTAGCTCTGGCTGCCTTGATTCACCCCCACCCCAACCCTCCCCCGTCAAGGGGGAGCGGGATAAAGGCTCTCTCCCCCGTCGAGGGGGAGGAGTTCGCGTCCCCTCCCCCCTTTGCGGGGGAGCGTTAGGAAGCGGGTGCTGAGATTTCCCCCCGCTTGCTAAGGAGAAGAAGATGCCCCCTCCCCCCTTGAGGGGGAGGGTTGGGGTGGGGGGTGACCTGGAGGAAACATGAGTTCTGGACTTGTTCCCGCGAGAGCAGCGATCGCCGTTGCTGACCTGCTCGACAACTGCGCTCGGGTTCAGCCGGGCCAGCACATCCTCCTGCTTTGCGCTGTGGACGGCTTGCACGGCGGGCGGAATCTCGTCGACGAGGAGGCCATCAGTTGGATCCAGCAGGGCATCCAGCAGCGGCGCGCCCATGCCTCTGTCCTGTGGGCGGATATGCCCCTACACCCTGAGGTCTACTGGAGCCGAACCTCGAACGCGGTGCCGGCGTGGGACTTTCCTCCGGTGGTCAAGGCGGCCATGGGCGCCGCAGACCTGTTGATTACCCATCTGATCGACTACTGGACCGAAGGGGAGCTGCGGGACTCCCGCACTCCAAACTACCTCTACAACATGGCCACCACGTCGCGGCTGCTGGCGAGCAACTGGGCCTTCACCCCATGGGAGCTCGTAGCCGAGATTCGTGTCCAGGCGGCGGCGATGGTGAGCGCCGGCGCCCCCTGGACCATTACGCATCCCAACGGCACCGAAGTCCGTGGAACAGTGGGTCGGCTGAATCCACGTTACGGCGACCTCCGCTACGGGCCATTCCCGGAAGGCGTTTTCCCGAGCCTGCCCACGATTGGCGCCGAGGGTGTGCTGATCTTCGACACGACCGGACCCCACTGGGCCCGCCACATCGGCTTGCCATGCCAGTTCGGCGCGCCGGTGCGGATGACGCTCGAGGAGGGGAAGGTTAAGGACATCCGCGGGGGGGCCGAGGCCGACACGCTGCGGGACTTCTTCAAGGCCCTCTCCCACCACCTGGGGGATGCGGCCTACGCCATGCGCGGTTTTCACGGTGGCGCGCATCCCAACGCGAAAGTGTCTGAGCACGAGTGCCCCGATTCTTACTACCGTGCGTTCATCGAGCATCACGGGGCGCACAGCGTGCATTTCCACCTGGGGAACAGCCACCTCGCCCAGGACTACCCCTTCAACGTCCACGTGTCTGCCGAGGTGCAGGGTGCGACAGTCCGTATCGGCGAGAACACGGTCTACGAGAACGGGCGCCTGACGGCTTTCGATCACCCCGAAGTGCTGAAGGTGGCGGCCCGCTACCCCGACCGGCCGGGCACCGCCCCGGGCTGGTGACGGAGGAGCCCTATTCTTTGTGCGCTATTTCGAGCTGCATAGCCCGCACGCTCCTCGGGTGTGTCAAGGTTACGAAGGGGGCGCAGCAGCCTAGCGATAGCTTTGGGACTTGTAGCTGGCCAGCGTCGCTACTCGCGCGGCAGGGGTGGTATTAACGGCCAGCCACGGGTCCAATACAATGAGAGATCGCGGAGGGTCTTGGACTGGAGCGCGAGATGCCGGTGAGTGAAAAGACGTATCGCCAGCTTGCGCTGGAGGACCCCGATGGGCACTGGGAGCTGCACCATGGCCAGCTACGGCAGAAGGAAGGGATGAGCTTCGAGCACAATTACGTCACTGATCGGCTCTACCGGGAGCTCATTCGACAGCTCGATGAGCAGGAGTTCGCCGTGCGTGCTGACATGGGACAGGTCCGCCGCTCATCGCAGAGCTACTACATTCCCGACGTGTATGTCGTCCCTGCGGAGCTGGTGCGCCGGGGGCGGCGGGAGCGGCCGAATCGGCTGGAGGTCTACGACGCGCCGTTGCCGCTGGTCGTCGAGGTCTGGTCGCCCTCGACTGGCAACTACGACGCGGACTCGAAGCTTCTCGAGTATCAGCAGCGCGGCGACCTCGAGATCTGGCAGGTCCACCCCTTCGATCACACGCTCACGGCCTGGCGTCGCCGGCCCGACGGCAGCTACGCTGAATCGCGCCACACGAGCGGAGTCGTCGAGACGGTCGCTCTCCCTGGTGTCGTCATCGATCTCGCCACGTTGTTCGCGTAGCCGCGCGCAGCTCCGGCTGAGCGGTTGCGCGGTGGACACGGCGGCCGCGCGCTACCGTTCCTCCTTGTTGCTGGGCTCGCCAGGGCAAACCAGCCCTTCTCAGGCTCAGGAGAGGAAACTATACTGGCACGCAGCAGCCAGGACCGCATCGCCACAGCGGACACAGGCGGGCCGGAGGAGGAACATGAGCACCACTGGGATCGTGTACTTCGGAAAGGCGATCGGCGTCGCCGCATTCCTGGCGGCCTTCGTGGCCGCGATCAGCGCCTGGCAGGTCATGGGTCAATCGGGTCAAACGGTGCCCGTCGACGCCGACGACCTGGGGGGTGTGGTCACCGGCCCGAATGGACCCGAAGCGGGGGTCTGGGTGATCGCAGAAACAATGGATCTGCCCACGCGGTTCATCAGGATCGTCGTTACCGATGACCAGGGACGGTACCTGCTGCCCGACCTGCCGCAGGCCAACTACACGGTGTGGGTGCGCGGCTACGGCCTGGTGGATTCACCCAAAGTCCAGGCCGCCCGGGCAGCAACCTCAACCTGACGGCGGTCGCCGCGCCCGACGCACGCGCGGCGGCGCAGTACTACCCCGCTGGATACTGGTATTCGCTGGCCCAGGTGCCGGACAAGGCCGAGTTCCCGGGCACAGGGGTCGAGGGGAACGGTATTGCGGCGGAAAGCCAGGCCGATTGGCTCAGGTTCATGAAGTCCGGGGGCTGTGTGCAATGCCATCAGCTCGGCAACAAGGCGACTCGGGAGATGCCCGAGGCTCTGGGCCACTTTGATAGCTCAGTGGCGGCGTGGGATCGGCGGGTCCAATCCGGGCAGGCCGGAACGAATATGACCAGTGACCTCAGCCGGTTGGGCCCGCAGCGGGCGCTGCAGATGTTCGCCGACTGGACCGATCGGATCGCCGCTGGCGAAGTACCGCCGGCGCCACCGCGACCCCAGGGCCTGGAGCGAAACGTCGTCGTCACGCTCTGGGATTGGGCCGACCCCAAGGGGTACCTCCACGACGAGGTCTCGACTGACCGGCGGAATCCGGCGGTCAACGCCAACGGCCGCATCTACGGCTCGATGGAGCTGAGCCAGGCTTACCTGCCCGTGCTGGATCCCGCGACCCACACGACGAGCCGAGTGGAGCTGACAGTCCGAGACCCGAGTACGCAGCCGGCACCATCGCCTTTCATGTTGGAGCCATCGCCGTACTGGGGCGATGAGGTCATCTGGACGAGCAAGAACAACGTCCACAATCCGATGTTGGACGAGCGGGGCCGGGTCTGGCTCACCTCCGCGGTGCGCCCGCCGGCCAATCCGGAGTTTTGCCGCGAGGGGTCGGAGCATGCGTCAGCGAAGCTGTTCCCCTTGAACCAGGCCAACCGGCACCTCGCCGCCTACGATCCGCAGACCGGGGGGCTCACCCACATCAGCACGTGCTTCAGCACCCACCATCTCATGTTCGCGGAGGATGCCAACAACACGCTCTGGACGAGCGGAGGTGGGCAGGTTGTGGGCTGGCTGAACCGGAAGATGTTCGACGAGACCGGCGACGAGGAGGCCTCCCAGGGGTGGACCGCCCTCATCCTCGATACCAACGGCAACGGCCAGCGAGACGCCTACGTTGAACCCGACCAGCCGGTCGATGCCACTATGGACAAGCGGATCACGGCCCCCTTCTACGGGGTCGCCCCGGCCCCGGACGGTTCGGTCTGGGGTTCGTATCAGGGCTCTCCTGGCGGCGTGGTGCGACTGAATCCGGGGTCGAACCCGCCAGAGACGACTCTGGCCGAGGTGTACGAGGTGCCATGGAACAACCCGAGGGTGCCCAATATCGGGTTCTCGCCCCGCGGAATGGACATCGACCGCAATGGCGTGATCTTGGACAGCGTTAGCGAGCGGACACCTGGCCAGTTTCGACCGGCGCAAGTGCGAGGGGCCCCTCAACGGGCCGACCGCGACCGGCCAGCATTGCCCCGAAGGGTGGACCTTCTACCAGGAGCCGATACCTCAGTTCAAAGGCGTCACGGATCCGGGCAGCGCGGAGGGCAGCTATTACACCTGGGTCGACCAGTTCGACACGTTCGGGCTTGGCGCAAACACCCCGATCAACACCGGCAATGGATCCGAAGGGCTGCTGGCCCTCAAGGACGGGCAGTGGGTCGTGCTCCGAGTCCCCTATCCGCTGGGGTTCTACGCGAAGTGGATGGATGGCCGTATCGACGATCCGAACGCCGGCTGGAAGGGTAAGGGACTGTACGCGAGCGTGAGCACCCGCGCGCCCTGGCACATGGAAACGGGCAAAGGTACGACGAGCAAGGTCCTGCACTTCCAGCTGAGGCCAGACCCGCTCGCGAGGTGACCGGGCTTCCCAGCCGCCGGACCGGCGCCGGGGGCCTCGTCCCGGAGGCTGCTGGCAGCACGAGGGACCTGATTCCGTTTCGGGAGAGGGCACGGTCCGGGCCGGTGACTGCAGCGATGTCCGCCTTCTCATCGTGATAGGATGGAGGCGACACTGCGGACCAAAGCGGGCGGAGGGGGCCTCATGAGCAGCGTGGGAATCCTGAACTTCGGCAAGGCGATCGGCGCCGCCGCGTTCCTGGCGGCCTTCGTGGCCGCGATCAGCGCCTGGCAGGTCATGGGTCAATCGGGTCAAACGGTGCCTGTCGACGCCGACGACCTGGGGGGTGTGGTCACCGGTCCGAACGGACCGGAGGCGGGGGTCTGGGTGATCGCGGAAACGACCGATCTGCCCACCCGGTTCATCAGGACCGTCGTTACCGATGACCAGGGGCGCTACGTGCTACCCGACCTCCCACAAGCAAACTACACGGTGTGGGTGCGCGGCTACGGGTTGGTGGACTCATCCAAGGTCCAGGCTGCCCCAGGCAGCAACCTCAACCTCACCGCGATCGTGGCGCCCGACGCCCGCGCGGCGGCGCAATACTACCCCGCGGGGTACTGGTACTCCCTGGCAAACGTCCCAGCGTTGAGCGAGTTTCCAGGCACCGGTCCGAATGGGAACGGCATCATGCTGGACAGTCAGGCGGAGTGGCTCTGGCGGATGAAGACGGGTGGAGGCAGTTGCGGGGGATCGTGCCACCATGTGGGCGTCCGCTCGATGCGCGAGATTCCGGAGTCCTTGAGCCACCTCGACTCGGTGGCCGCTTGGGATCGGCGTACCGGCTACGGACAGGCCGGCGTCACTATGAGAGGCACCCTGAACCAGATGGGACGCCAGCGGGCGCTCCAGATGTTCGCAGACTGGTCGGACCGGATCGCGGCCGGCGAAGTCCCACCGGTGCCGCCCAGACCGCAGGGCCTTGAGCGCAACGTCGTCATCACCATGTGGGACTGGGCCGACCCCCAGGGGTACCTCCACGACGAGGTCTCGACCGACCGGCGCAATCCGACCGTCAATGCCTACGGCCGCATCTACGGGTCAATGGAGCTCAGCAAGGACTATGTCCCGGTGCTCGATCCGATGACGCACACCGCGAGTCGCATGGAGCTAGCGTTTCGCGACCCGAGCGTGCAGCCGGCCCAGGCGCCGACGATACCGGAGTCATCGCCCTACTGGGGCGACGAGGCCATCTGGAACAGTAGGGCCAACGTTCACAATCCGATGTTCGATGAGCTGGGCCGGGTCTGGCTCACCTCAACCATCCGGCCGGCGGCCAATCCGGAGTTCTGCCGCGAGGGATCGAGCCACCCGTCGGCACAGCAGTTCCCGGTGAACAATGCCGGCCGCCACCTCGCGGTGTACGATCCGAGCACCGGGCAGCTCACCCTCATCAACACGTGTTTCAGCACCCACCACCTCATGTTCGCCGAGGATGCCAACAACACGCTCTGGACCAGCGGCGGCGGCCAGGTCGTCGGCTGGCTCGACCGGAAGATGTTCGACGAGACCGGCGATGAGGAAGCCTCGCAGGGCTGGACGCCACTCATCCTCGACATCAACGGCAACGGCGTTCGAGACGCCTATGTGGAGCCGAACCAGCCGGTCGACCCCACCATGGACAAGCGGATCTCGGCCCCCTTCTATGGCGTCGCCCCGGCCACGGACGGTTCGATCTGGGGTTCGGTCAACGACTTCCCTGGCGCCCTCGTCCGGCTGAATCCGGGGCCGAACCCGTCCGAGACAGCTCTCGCCGAGTACTTCGAGGTGCCCTTCAACGATCCGAGAGTGGCGACCGTCGTATTCGCACCGCGCGGCATGGACGTCGACCGCGACGGCGTGGTCTGGACACCGCTGGCAAGCGGTCACCTCGCGAGCTTCGACCGGCGCAAGTGCGAAGGACCCCTCAACGGGCCGGAGGCCACGGGCCAGCAGTGCCCCGAGGGGTGGACCTTCTACCAGGAGCCGATACCTCAGTTCAAGGGCGTAACGGATCCGGGTAGCGCCGACGCCAGCTATTACACCTGGGTTGACCAGTTCGACACCTTCGGGCTGGGCCCGAACACCCCGATCAACACCGGGCAGGGGTCTGAGGGACTGTTGGCACTGAAGGACGGCAAGTGGGTCGTGCTCCGCGTCCCCTATCCGCTGGGGTTCTTCACCAAGTGGATGGACGGCCGCATCGATGATCCGAACGCGGGCTGGAAAGGCCGAGGGCTCTTCGCCACCGTGGCCAATCGGGCGCCCTGGCACATGGAAACCGGTGTGGGCACCACCAGCAAGGTCCTGCACTTCCAGCTGAGGCCCGACCCGCTCGCGAGGTGACCGGGCTTCTCCTGCCCGCCTTGCGAGTGCCGGGATAGAGCTTGCCCTGAGCCTGTCGAAGGGCCAGATAGCAGCGGAGGAGGTGTCGGCGAGATGGCAGCATCGGTGATCGGGCAACGCGCACCACGCGTCGAGGGCACCGACAAAGTCAACGGCAGAGCCTGCTTCGCGGCGGACATTCTCGTGCCCGGCATGGTCTGGGGAAAAGCGCTGCGCAGTCCGCACGCCTATGCCCGCATCAAGCGGGTCGATGCCACGCGAGCCCGGAGCATGCCGGGCGTCCTGGCGGTTATCACGGCGAGGGACATCCGGAACGTCCTGTACGGGCGGCGCGTGTACGACCAGTGGATCCTCGCCGAGCATGAGGTTAAGTTCATCGGCGACAAGATCGCGGCCGTGGCCGCCGAGGACCCGAACGTCGCCGAGGCCGCGCTGGACCTCATCGAGGTCGAGTACGAGGTCCTGGAGCCCCTGGTCGACCCACTGCGGGCCATGGACGACAACGCGCCGGTGTTGCATCCGGACCAGCGGAGCTATAAGGGGCTGCCGCGCATTCCCGAGGATCTCAAGAACGTGCAGTCCTACGGGACCTGGGGGAAGGGTGACCTTGATGCCGGCTTCGCGGAGGCCGACGAGATCTTCGAGGATACCTACACGTCCGCCATGACGCATCAGGCGCATCTCGAGCCCCAGGGTGGGGCTGTCTCGATCGACGAGGATGGCCGGATCCACCTCTGGGCCACCCAGAAGCACCCGTTCGCCCTGCGCGCGATGCTGGCCGAAGCACTGGATGTGCCCGAAGACCGCATCGTTTACGAGTTCGTCCGCATCGGGGGCGACTACGGCAACAAGGGCGGCCTGATGGATACCCCTCTGTGCTATTACCTCGCCAAAGCTTGCGGCCGTCCCGTCCGCATGCACCACACGTACTTCGAGGAGTTCACCGCCGGCAGCCCGAGGCATCCGTCCTGCATCAAGCTCCGGACCGGCGTCAAGCGCGACGGGACCTTCACCGCGCACGACGCCTGGATGATCTTTGACGGTGGCGCGTATGCCGGCCACAAGCCGGTCCCGAATGTGGACGTCGGCGGGGCCCGCAAGGCGGGCGGTGTCTACCGCATCCCCAACTGCCGGATCCAGTCGCACGTCGTCTACACCAACCACGTGCCGGGCGGGTTCATGCGCGCGCCCGGCGACTCGCAGGTGATCTTCGCCATGGAGAGCCACGTTGACGAGATAGCCCATCGCCTCGGGATCGATCCGCTCGAGTTCCGGCTGAAGAACCTGATGCGCGAGGGGGACGCCGACCCCACCGGCCAGGTGTGGGAGGACCTTCGCTGGCGGGAGTCGGTGGATGCGGCCGTGGCGGCTTCCAACTGGGGCAAGCCCAAGGCGCCCAACGTCGGGCGCGGCGTGGCCATCACCCACCGACACATCGGCGAGGGCGAGGCCGAGTCGCTCATGCGCATCAGCCATGATGGGGAGATCACGCTCGTCACGGGCACAGCTGACGCGGGCCAGGGCGCCCACATCATGCAGCAGCAGGTTGCTGCCGCCACCCTCACGGTGCCGCTGGACAAGATCAACGTCCTGGCCGTCAACTCGGACGAGATGCCCTACGACCCCGGCCTTGGCGCCGGGCGCACTACGCACCTGGTGGGCCGAGCCGTCCAGGCGGCCGCTGAGAAGGCGGTCGCCGAGCTGCGGGGCTGGGCTGCCGAGGCCCGTGGCTGGCCGGAGGGCGAGATTGCGCTGGAGGATGGCGCCTTTCACCTCCGGGGATCTGCCGAGCCGCCGGTGCCGCTGGAGGCCGCGGCAGCCGAAGCGGCGCGCGGCAGGACGGAGCCGCTGGAGTTCCTCGCCCGCTATGATGGCCGGAAGGTGACCGTGGAGCTGTGCATGGCGCAGGTGGCCGAGGTAGAGGTCGATCCCGAGACCGGCCAGCTCACAATCCTCCACATCAGCGCCGCCTGTGATAGCGGCACTCTGATCAATCCGATGGCCGCCGAGAGCCAGGTGGAGGGCGCCCTGGTCCAGGGCGTCGGCCTGGCGCTGATGGAGGAGATGGTCCTCGAGGATGGGCAAGTCACCAACCCCAGCTTCGGCGACTACAAGATTCCCACCACCGCCGATCTCCCCCCGATGGCCTTGACCTGGATCGAGGATGCGCCAGGCCCGCTTCCCTTCGGCGGGCGCGCCATCGCCGAACACGGCCACATCCCGACCTCCCCCGCCATCGCCAACGCCATTCGCGACGTCACCGGCATTCGGCTGAAGTCCATTCCGTTCCGACCCGAGACCATCCACGAGGGGCTCCAGGCCAGAGACCAGAAGGCCGCCCCCTCTCCCTCTGGGAGAGGGTTGGGGTGAGGGCGTCTCCCACGCTCTAACTTCGGGGCGACCGCCCAACCGCCGAACGGTAGCGAAGTTTCACGAGACGATCTACACTCTGTGTGCTCTATTCGCCGCGCGACCGGTTGGCGCGGCGCGGAATGCGCGGAGGGAGGTAACGTCCATGGCACAAACCCTATTGCGGCCCGAGGAGGAGACGACGACCAACAAGAGTCCCATCCAGGTGCGAAAGCTGGGGCACATCGTCCTGTGGGTATCGGACGTCCGGCGGAGCGCAGAGTTCTACACCGAGATCTTGAACTTCCGCATCTCGGATTGGACCGAGCGCGACATGGTCTTCCTGAACGCTTGCGGCGACCACCACAGCATCGCGCTGTTCTCGCGCCCCGGTGGCCAGATGCCGCCGGATGAGTTTCTGCAGCTCTCCCACTTCGCGATGGAAGTGGGCGACATCGACGAGCTGTTCGAGATCCGCGAGTTCCTCAAGCGCCAGGGCATTCCGATCCGCAGCGAGGGGCGAAAGGGCGCAGGTTGCAACATCGACGTTTCATTCGATGATCCCGACGGCTATCACATCGAGCTGTATTGCAACATGGATCGGGTCGGGAAGGCGAACCGCGCCCGCCCGCCGGAGCAGTTCCGCCGAGCCTCCACGCTGGAGGAAGCGCGTGACAACCCGGTGGCCGCCAACTGGTGAACGCCATTTCGGCTACTAGAGGGGGTCATTTCGCATGAATGTGGACGTTACCCCCCGCCCTAACCCTCCCCCTCAAGGGGGGAGGGGACCAGCGGCGACCCAAGAGCGCTGGAGGTGACGATGAGCAGGGCCTACCGGATCATCTCGGCGGACACGCATCTGCAACCCGCTCCCGAGGTCTGGGCGCGCCGGGTGCCAGCAAAATACCGGGACCGCGCTCCGCGCACGATCCGCCTCGAAAACGGCACCGACGCTGAGCTTATCGAGGGCCGCGCGCTCCACGTGTATCTTGGCGGCCTCTGCGGCAAGCCATACCCGGAGCGCTCACCCATCGGGGGCACGTTCGACGGAACCCCGGGAGGCGGGCCTCCGGAGCAGCGCTTGCGCGAGCAGGAGCTGGACGGCGTCGACGCGGAGATCATCTTCGCTGGCGCCTCCGGCATTTCGGACTGGCGCGGGATCAGAGATGACGCCGCCTACAGGGCGATCATTCATGCCTACAATGAGTACCTCGCGGAGCAGTACTGCGCGGCCGCGCCGGACCGCCTGATCGGCATGGGCATGCTGCCCGACACGGGGCTGGAGGATGCGCCGCCGAGCTGGAGTACTGCGCGCACGCTGGCCTCAAGGGCGTCTGCCTCAACCGCTTCCCGACTGGCAAGCACATCCCGACGGCCGAGGACGACCGCTTCTGGGCCACCGCGCTCGACATGGATATGCCACTTACGGTGCACGTGGCCTTCGGCGGCGCCGAGGGGAGGGGGAGTCGGGTCGAGTGGGCGTACAAGCATGATCCCCACGAGGTCTCGTCCGGCGTCGACGCCTTCTCGAAGTACGCGAAGTTCGCGTTCCGGGGCGGTGTCACCGCGACCCAGCTGGTCTTCGGCGGCGTGTTCGACCGATTTCCTCGTCTGCGGTTCTACCTCGCGGAGAACCAGATCGGCTGGATCCCCAACTACCTCGACCAGATGGACGACCAGTACGAGCGGCACAGCTATTGGGCGGAGCGGCTCCTCGACCTGAAGCGGCTCCAGCGGCCCCCCAGCGAGTACATCCGGGAGCACTTCTGGTGGGGATTCATGCGCAACGCCTTCGGGGTGCGGGCTCGCCACGAGATCGGCGTGAGCCACGTTATGTGGGGGAGCGACTTTCCCCATGCCGAGACCGATTGGCCGAACTCCCAGCGGGTGATCGAGGAGACATTCGTTGGCGTGCCGGACGGCGAGAGATACGCGATGCTGGCCGGCAACGCCGTCGAATACTTCCACCTGAACGCGGAGCCCCCATCGATCCAGCAGGAGGCCCGGGTGGTGGCTACGGCAGTTTAGTCTGCCGCTTCTCTAGCGCCTGGTACGGGGCTACCAGTCCGACATTGCAATCCATCCCTCTCCCACCGCAGTGGGAGAGGCTAGGTGAGGGCACTTCCTCCGTGGCATTTTGGACCAGCGGAGATGCTTGCCTGCGTAGTGGGTCGCCCTCACCCTCCCCTCTCCCATTGCGATGGGAGAGGGGCTTTAGCCCGTGCTCTGCAGCCCCGCGGCGATGCCGTTGATGGTCTGATGCAGCGCGTAGCGCAGGCGATCTCGATCGCCAGGGTTCAGGCTGGTCTCTTGGGATCGGATGCGCCGAAGCAGATCGACCTGAATCGCGTGCATGGGATCGACGTACGGGTTGCGCAGGGCGATGGAAGCACGGAGCACAGGAAGGTGGTCCAGGATGCGTCGCTGGCCGGTCACCGCGAGCAGTGCGGTCTTTGTCCGCCTGTACTCTGACGAAATGGCATTGAACACATGGCGGGCGAGCTTCTGATCGCCCACCAGGCTCGCGTAAAGCTTCGCGGTCGGCATGTCAGCAGTCCCGACGCTGATCTGGGCGACGTCGATGAGCGTTCGGAAGAACCCCCACTGCCGATACATCTCCTGGAGCGTCCCAAGCCGCGTCTCATCGGTTCCTGCGTAACCTGACAGCGCGGCTCCAAGTCCGTACCAGCCGGGGAGGTTGGTTCGGGATTGGTTCCAACGAATACCCACGGAATCGCACGCAACGATTCGATAGCCCTGGCTCCCTGGCGATGCGCGGGCCGCGAGCTTGTCGTCATCTGCGCGATCTCCTCAACAGGAGTCGCCTCCAGAAAGTAGTCGATGAAGCCGCGCGTGTCGTACACGAGGCCGCGGTACGCCTGATGCGACCGTTCTGACAGCTCCCCCATGCACTCGATCCACTCCGCCGCCGGCTCCGCATCGTCCAGAGCGGAAGCGATTAGGACGCCGCCAATCAACTGCTCGAGATGGCGGTGCGCGATCCCCGGGTTGGCATAGCGCGTGTGGACCACCTCACCCTGCTCAGTCAGCTTGAACCGGCCATCGAGCGCTCCGGAAGGCTCAGCTCTCATCGCTGCGAGGGTCGGCCCCCCTCCTCGACCAATCGCTCCGCCGCGCCCATGAAATAGGAGCAGCGCGACACAATGGCGGTCGCATGCGGCCGCAAGGGCGCGCTTGGCACGATGCAACTCCCAGCTGGCGGTGACGTAGCCCCCGTCCTTATTGCTGTCTGAATACCCGACCATCACCTCCTGAGTGTCGCCCCACGCTCTCAATGTGCCGCGGTGGACTTCGACGCTGAGCAAGTCATCCATCACCTGCCCGCAGCTCTGAAGGCTGGTGATGGTTTCGAAGAGCGGCACAATCCGTAGGGCGCCAACGAGTTCGTCCCGCTCCGACCACTCCAACAGACCGCCTTCGGCGGCGAGGAGCAGTACTTCGAGCAGGTCGCTGACCTCATCGGTGCCACTCACGATGTATGTATGACAGGCGTCCGTCCCGTAGGCGGCCTGCAGCTCCCGAATCGTCCTGAAAACCGCGATGGTCTCTGTCGTCGCGTCCCCATAGCCTTCGCCGCTCGTCCCCGGACTCCGTTCGTGGCCTAGCGCCGCGGTCAGCACTCCGCGCTTGTCTGCCTCAGAAAGGGCTTCGTAGTCTTCGACGCCCCACCTGCGCGCGAGGATCTCAGCCGCCGCTGCCCCATGCACGCGCGAATGCTGGCGGATATCGAGAGCAGCGAAATGAAAGCCGAACGCGCCGACACGGCGCATCAGATCGGCGACCTCAGTTTTTGCCTGGCGCGCGCCGCGGTGGCCGCTGAGACTGCGCTCGAGAACTTGAAGATCGACAAGCATTTCCCGTGGATTGGCGTAGGCAACGGGCGAGGGAAACGAGACCTCAGCGCGCTCGGCGAGGATGGCGAGCCTCCTCTGCATGAAGCTCAGTTTCTGCCGGTAGGGCTCCAGGGGGAAACGTCCCTGGATTGCAGCCGCCTCAGCGGGCATCGTCCGATGCCATCAGCTCGTCGGAGACGCTAACCCGTCTCGTCGACTGGCTCAGGGCCCCAAGCAGCGATTCGAGGTCGTGCGCGGAGCGGCGGAGGACGGCGGCTCGGTGGAGCGCGAGAGCGGTTCTGGTCACCTCGTGCGTGACAGACGGGTTGCCGTCTCGGTCGCCTCCGATCCAGGACCCCAGACGAAGGAATGGGCCCAACGGAGCGCCCAGGTCCGGGTAGTAGGCATCCAGCGCTTCTTCGAGCTCCCTGTACAGGATGGGCAGGACTTGGTAGACCGTGGATTCCAGGTAGTAGAGTCCGTGGGCTATCTCGTTAACTGGAGTCGGCGGAACCGTCCGCATCTCGTCGGTCTGCCAGAACCCGGTGATCTCACTGAGGAGCGCAGCCTCGATCGATCTCCGTTCTGACGGGGCCGGCGTGCTAGCGCGTAGTCTGGTCAGATGCTCGCGGACTCGAACGAGGTGGGTGATGATGGAGCGGCGCCGCGCTTCACTGGGGTGGGCCGTAAACACGGGCTGGATGTGCAGGCGCTCAAGCAGCGCACGGACGCGCTGGGTGGACACGCCCCGCCGCCGAAGCTCGGCGAGCGCTTGGGAAATGGAGTCCCGGCGGGGGGCCGGCTGCTCAGCGGTCTCCCGCTCTCGCAGCCGTCGGAGGCGCTGCATCTCCTCCGCTATGTTGATCAGGTGGAAGTAGGTGGAGAAGGCTCGCGCCAGGTCCACGGTCGTTTGCAGGTCGAGCCCATTGAGGCGATCCAGCCATTCAGCGCGGCGTGACCTGCCGGGTCGCCGCCGCAGCGCGATGGCGCCACGTCGCACCTGCTCCACCAGGGCGAGAAGGGCGTCGCCGGCCTGTTCTCGCAGGACGGTGCCGAGCGCGGAGCTGACCATTCGGACGTCGTCGCGGAGCGGCGCGGGCACGCTCCAACGCTCCTCTTGCCTAGCCATTGCAGGCCCAACCGATTCCCGTCCTCCGTGCGGAGAGGGTTAGACAGGGAGATGCCACGGCCCCGCGCCACTGGGCGTGTTGTTTTGCGACGTGCCGCCGGCTGTCGGAACGCGCGTGAAAGTGCCGTTGCCGCGCACATTGAGATTTTCGACAAGGACCGTCGTGGCTTTGCCGTCCGCGCCGATGCTGAACGTGACGCCGGTCGTGCCGACGGCGTTTTCCCCCTCTGTGACGAAGGTGAACGTGTCGCGGTCAAAATGCTTCATGGGGAAAGTCATTTCTTGCGGTCCGGCGACGAGCGCCAGTCCCCCGTCCATTTCGATGATCTGGATATCGCCAGAGAAACTGTTGGTGTACGTTCCAACGTACGCGCTATTCGCCAATGCGCTCGTGGCGGACGCGGGCAGTTTGGAATAGTCTGCACCGAGAATCACGCCCACCGCTGCCGGATCGGAAAAGATCTGCTTAAAAAGGGCGACCCAATCCCGTGTGGCTTTGCCGTACAACGCGAGATCGTTGAATGTAGTTGCCAGCCCTTCCGCCACGCCAACGGGGTACGCATTGGTGAGGATCACAACACCCAACTCTTGAGGCGGGACAAGGTTGACCGTCGTCCCCGCGCCCAGGGCGAATGCCCCCGAATGATTCAAGCGCAGTCGTCCTTGATCGTCATAGCTCACGTTCCACCCCAAACCGTAAAAGCTGGGTAGTCCATTCAGCGGACTGAATCCTGTCAACATGTGCGGATGGTGCGTTTCCGCCAGCGCGCTCTCCGCGACAATTTGCTTGCCGTCGAATCTTCCATTCGCCAACTGCAAGCGGACCCATTTCCCCATATCGCTTACCGACGAGCTCACGCCGCCCGCCGGCGATTGCGCGTCGGGGTCGCGTTTGTATTTCGGCGTCCAATTGCCATCTACCAGCACATGCCCCAGCGCGTGATTCTGGCTTGCCACAAAATCGGCATAACGGGAGCTGGTGGAATCCATACCCAGCGGCTTGTATAGCTTTTCTGCGGAAACGTCTTCCCATTCTTTGCCTGTCGCTCTTGCGGCGGCGATGGCAGCTTCCGTTATCCCAAAGTTGGTATAGGCGTAGCCCGAACGAAAACTCGTGTTGGGACGCTGAAAGCGCAAGCGATGTAGGATTTCTGCGCGCGCGAAGCCCAGGTCTTCGAGCAAATCGCCGCTGTGCTCGGGCAAGCCGCTGCGATGCGAGTAGAAATCGCGAATCGTAATTTCGCGCGTCACCCACGGGTCGTACATTTCGAATGTGGGATCGAGATCGTTGATGCGCGAGTCCCACGACACGATCCCTTCTCCGACCAATGCAGCAACCACCGTGGAACCGACTGATTTGGATACAGATGCGAGCTGAAACACTGTGTTCGCGTCAACCGTTTCATTCGTGGCTGTGTCCTTGACACCGAACCCTTTGGCGTACACGACCTTATCTTGAAAGACAACGGCGATGGCGAGGCCCGGCACCACGTTCGCTCGGATCTCGTTCTCGGCGAGTCGTTCCAGTTCGGCGATTGCTTTTTGAACTTGGTCCGATGCCACTTGACTACTCGGCTCTCGCGCCGGCGCCGACAAGGGCGCAAGCAGCAACAGTGGAACAACAGCTATGAGGGGAA
>CAYQJS010000036.1:19376-56306 GCA_964417895.1 uncultured Chloroflexota bacterium
CGTATTGATTTCATATCTCCCTTTCACTCCTCTGTCCTAATTTGACGTCCTCGTTCCCAAGAAACGCGGCAACTGCCACCAGGGTGAGAAGGGCGTCACCGGCCTGTTCTCGCAGGACGGTGCCGAGCGCGGAGCCGACCATTCGGACGTCGTCGCGGAGCGGCGCGGGCACGCTCCAAACGCTCCTCTTGCCTGGTCGTTGCAGGGCCCTGGTCATTCGGCGGGCTCGCGCGGCTAGTACACCTCGGCGCAAGGGCACCGATGGCTGAGCGAGCGCGCAGGCTCCCTCTCCTGCCGCAGCGGGAGAGGGGTGGGGTGAGGGCAAACCTGGATGGCCGATGATGCCAGGGTTCGGCAGGGGGCCCTCACCTAACCTCTCCCATTGCGATGGGAGAGGGATTTGGTTGAACGCGTCCGGGCGTTCGAGGGCAACCAATGACGTCGGCCGAGATGTACTACGCCTCGGGTGTCGGGAGCCGGATCTCGACCTGGTTGCCGTCCGGATCCAACACCCGGAACTGGACGATTCCTCGCTCCTCACCCCTCGGCGGGTCGTAGATATCGACGCCGTTGGCCTTGACATAGTCGACGACCTCCGCGATATCACGGGCACCCTTGATCAGGAAGTTCAGGTGCTGTAGCTGTCGGTTATGCTCCGCGGGCGGGTCATGGGCGGGGTCCGGGTGAAGGAGGATGCGCTGATTTGCGCCGATCGTCATGACCGTTGAGCGGCCGGGGTTCTCCCGCGCCACACCACCCAGCATCGTGTAGAAGGCGGCCGATTTCTCCACGTCCTTGACGTAAAGGACGATGTGGTCCAGCTGCTCGATGGTGAAGGGCCGTTCCATCGCTGGCTCCTCCGGGCGTCCCCTATCCTGGTTCCATAGTCCCAGGGGGGACGATCCATGTTGGTGGCGTGCATGGTACCCTGCGCGCCGAGATCGCACCAACTGCGGTGCTCGAACTCAGCCGGCGGTATGATGGCGTTCGAGCACACGCACGGCGTGGGAGGTATCCAGGTGCGCATGAACACGTGGACGTTCTTGATGGCCTCGGTTGTCATTCTCGGATGTAGCCCAGGGGGCCCATCAGGGGACCCGACGTTGGCGCGACAGGACGGCGGGCCAGTATCGCGGGCTCCAACGCAGCTCGCTGTCGGTGTTAGCGAGGACCCGGGGAATCTGTGGGACGCCGTGACGGGTGGAGGGGGCAGTGGCGTCAGGCAGTTGGGTCACGCGGTAAACCAGTTTCTGGCCACCACCACGGCAAATGGTTCGCCTGAACCACGCCTCCTGGCCGAGCTGCCCTCCATTGAGCGAGGAACGTGGAAAACGTTGCCGGACGGGGGGATGGAGACGACTCTGAAGCTTCGCCCTGACGTGCGGTGGCACGATGGGCGTGCTTTCACCGCGGAGGACGTCATCTTCTCCTGGCAGGTGAATCGCGATCCGGACGTGCCCAACTCCAATCAGGCCGTGGTGAGACTGATCAACGGGATGGAAGCCCGAGACGCAACCACGATCGTCGTCACCTGGGCGGAGCTCTATCCCTTCGCCGACCGGTTGGGCCATCGCGAGCTGTTCACTTTGCCGCGACACCTCCTCGAGAGGGTCTACCAGGAATCCAAAGATGGGCTACTCACCCAGACGTACTTCAGCGACGACTACGTCGGCCTCGGTCCGTACCGGGTAGCGCGGTGGGATCGGGGTAGCCAGCTCGAGCTTCAGGCCTTCGACGGCTACTTCCTCGGTCGTCCCAGGATCGACGTGATCCGCGTCCACTTCATCCCCGACCCGAATACGATGATGGCGAACATGCAGGCGCGCGCGATTCAATTCTTCCTCGCGCCCGGAGGGCCCGATTTTGAGCAAATGTCGCTGGTCAAGCGCGAGTGGGAAAGCACGGGATACGGGACGGCATTCATCGAGGTCCCTCGCTGGAGGTTCATCGAACCGCAGAAGCTCCGCAATCCACAGCCGGCGGACCTGGCCGACGCCAGAGCGCGGCAGGCCCTGCTGCACGCCATCGATCGGGCGGAGCTAGCGCGAGCCTCCCATGGCGAACACGCGCAGGTCGCCGACAGCTGGGTGCACCCAGGCTTCCTGCATTACCCTCAGGTCCAAGACGCGATTAGCCGCTATCCTTATGATCCTCGCCGCGCGAGCGCCTTGCTCGGCGAGCTTGGCTGGCGGCCCGGAGCCGACGGCGTGCTCGAGAAGGACGGCGGCCAGCGCTTCGCAGTAACAATACGGACGCGGGACGACTTGAAAGAGGCCCTGATCATCGCGGACAACTGGAAGCAGATCGGCGTGGTTGGGACTTACGAGAATCAGACGCCACAGGAGCTGCGGGATCGGGAGGCGCGAGCGCGATACACCGGCATTGACATCTCGCGCGGCTCGATGCCGGCGTTGACCATTATCAGAAGCCTCGCCAGCGAACAGATCCCCACGCCCGAGAACCGATGGGCCGGATCGAACCGCGGCGGGTATGCCAGCCCAGCGTGGGATGATTTAGGGCGCCGCTACCTGGCGGAGCTGGTCGAGGTGAGACGAGTGCAGCTAGAGCGAGACCTCGTCAGATTGCTTACGGCCGAGCTTCCTCTGATGCCGCTCAACTACGAGCCCGAGCTGATCGTCATGGGAGGCGGTCTCTCGGGCGTGGTGCCCAACACCGGCACGGCCCACAATGGACAGATCGTACAAACGTGGAACATCCACGAATGGGACATTCGCCCGCGCAGCTCGTAGGAGCGGGCGAAGTGATGAGCCTCCCAATAGTGAAGACGACGCTCGCGTGGGTTCTGGCAGGACTTGTTGTGGGCTGCGCGCCCGCCGCGCCCAACGAGCCGGCAGCTATAGGGCGACAGGATGCTACCGGCCCGAAGACTCTGACGATCGGCGTCCTTCGGGGGATGCCCGACTTCAGCCCATTCACCGCCATGTCCGTCAGCACGTCGGCGTCGGCCATCACGCCGATGGTGAGCAATGCCCTCACCTATGCCGATGATCGCGGCGTGACTCACCCGCTGAAGGCGGTCGATCTCCCTTCCTTCGAAAAGGGAACCTGGAAGGTGTTCGACGACGGAAGGATGGAGACTACCTGGCGGCTGCGGCCGAACATCTTCTGGCACGATGGGACTCCGCAGACCCCCGCGGACTACATGTTCAACTTTGAGGTCAGCCAGGACCGCGAGCTTCCCAGGTCCGTAACTCCCGATGCCCTGGCCCAGAGCGGCATGTCTTTCCCCGACCCGTTGACTATCGTCGTCTCCTGGTCGACGCCGTTTGTGGACGCGGGCATTTCGGGCCCCGGTACCCTGCCGCGGCATATCCTCGACGAGGCCTACCGGCAGGACAAGCTGGGGGCCTTCATCAACCACGCCTACTGGACCCATGAGCACATCAACGACGGCCCCTACAAGATCGCCCGCTGGGATTTGGGCGCGGACATGGAGCTGGCACGCCACGACCTCTACTACCTGGGTCGGCCGCCCTTCGACAGGGTGTTCGTCAGGGTTATCGGCGATGCCCAAACGCTTGTCTCCAATATCCTGTCCGGGTCGCTGGACATCGTGCTGCCGCCCGGGATCGACCTTGACGCCGCTCTCGAGGTGAAGCGGCGATGGGAGGGCACTGGCAATGAAGTGCGGGCCGATGTGGTCGGGAGGATCATCCATTTCGAGCCCCAGTTCCGACCGGAGATCGCCCGACCCAGCCTGGGGTTAGCGGAACAGCCAGTGCGGCAAGCGCTCTATCAGGCCATCAACCGCCAGGCGCTCGCCGACTTCATGGCTCACGGCTTCGGGCCGCTTGCCGATGGCTGGTACCGTCCGGATGAGCCGCGGCGCTCGGAGCTTGCGATCCCCCAATTCCCCTACGACCCGTCCTCGGCTCCGGCGTTGCTTGCCAGAGTGGGTTGGAGGCGCGGCGTCGACGGCATCCTGGTACACGAACGAACCGGCGAGCAGTTCCGAGTGGAGATCTGGGCAAACGTGGCGGCCAGCTGGGACAAACTGGGCTACGCAGTGGCCGAAGACTGGAAGCCCCTTGGCGTCGACGCGCAGGTGCACCCAATCCCACCAGCGCGCACCGGGGATCGCGAATACGAATCGGGCCACACTGGAGTCTTTGTTACGAATGTGAACGAGGAGCAGTTCTTCGTGAACCGACTCCATTCGTCGCGCATTCCGTCCGTGGCGACACGGTGGGTCGGGAACAACCGAGGCGGCTACAAGAACCCCGAGGTCGACGTCCTCTACGACCGACTCGTGGCTACGCTCAACCCGCGCGACCGGGCCCCGATCGAGCGCGAGCTGGTGCGCCTGGTAATGGGCGGCCTGGTGATGATGCCGTTCTACTGGGAAACCCTGCCGGTGTTGAAGCTCAAGGGCGTGAAAGACCACAAACTGAAGACGGGCAACAACACGTGGTTCTTCTTCAACTGGGACAAGGAGTGACCCGATGCCGGCCAGAGCGATCCCCAACGACTAAGCACCTCGACGTGGGTTCGTTGGTAGGTTGCTGACGGTCGCGGCTGGCTGGTCCGTGCCACCGGTAGGGGCGAGGCACGCCTCGCCCGCCCTCCACGTCGGAGTTACTCGGGTCGGGCGTGCCCGACCCCTACGCGAATGCCGGCATTCCCCCGGGCAAACTGCGACGGAATTTCGGTGTCACGGATTACGGAGTAGAATCGGGGCAACAGGCGACAGCCTGCCCAAGGGGGCAGCTGAGGGAGGCGCAGGGTATGTTGACCAGGGAAGAAAATGAGCTGATCACCCATGTCGGGCCAGGCACCCCCATGGGTGAGGTATGGCGGCGCTACTGGATCACTGCCGGTATCTCGCGGGAGGTCCCCGAGCCGGATGCTCCACCGGTCCGGGTTCGCTTGCTGGGCGAGGACCTGGTCATGTTCCGCGATTCCAACGGCAAGGTGGGCTTGCTCGCGGAGAACTGCTCTCATCGGCGTGCGTCACTGTTCTACGGACGAAACGAGGAATGTGGTCTGCGGTGCATCTACCACGGCTGGAAGTACGACGTCGACGGGAACGTCCTCGATACACCGGCGGAGCCCGCGGAGAGCATGATCAGGCATCACGTCAAGCACCCAGCGTATCCGACGTACGAGGCCAACGGCATCATCATGACTTACATGGGGCCAAGGGAGAAGCAGCCGCTGGTCCCCAACTACGAATGGCTGACCCTCCCCCCGGACCACGTTCGCGTGGAAGACAAGTACTGGAACGAGAACAACTGGCTGCAGAGCATCGAGGGAGACTGCGACAGCTCCCACCTCAACTATCTGCACCGCAACGCGGTCGACGGGAGCTTCGATCTTCCGCCGGGCATGGCCAGTGCGCTCGACTTCAAGGTTGACGTCAGTGGCTGGCTGATCCGGGCGGCTGCGATTCGTCATACGGCTCCCGGCGAGAGTTACGTTCGGACCAACTTCTTTGCGCTGCCGGCCATTGGCGGCCCGCCCCAAACCGCCGTCAACGGGATCTCCGACGGCCATCAGGCCGTACACCAGACACCGGCCGACGACTATCACACGTGGCGAATCGATATCTACACCCGACGCAGCGTGCCGATCGCTCGGACTAATGACCGAGGGGTCCGTAGCTGGCCGGGCCTGGACGACGGCGCTCTACCGGTTGGCCCGGACTGGCGGAAAAGGGCCAACAAGGAGAACGGCTACCTGATGGATCGGGAGATCCAGAGGACCCGCGTCTATGCAGGAATCCCCTTCGGTCCTCACACGCAGGATGCGGTCATGACGGAGTCGATGGGGCGCATCTCTGATCGCGAGAACGAGCACCTGGGCCAGTGTGACGCGCAGCCTGTCGCGATCCGCGAGCTCTTGCTCAAAGTGGTGCGGGATGTGCAGGAAGGGAAGGACCCACCCGGTGTAGCCTTCCGCCCTGAGGACAATAGGATGGGGAACATCACGCTCGTCCACGCGACGGTGCCCGATGGCCTCGACCCGTTCGACCTGGAGACGGTGCAGGAGCACATGATCTGTTCTGGGTCGCCGCAACGAGTGATGTAGCTAGCGAACTCCCGCCAGAACGTGGGTGGTTACCTGGGGAGCGTACGCCTTCCAGTCCGCCCCGGCCGGTACGACCGCGCTCACCATGATCAGATCGCTGAAATCGTTGTCTTCGACGTCGAACGCGACGCCAGGCGCATCGCCGCCGTTCTGTACGTCGCGGATCGCGTCGAACAGGTAGCGCCGCACCGAGGCGATCTGGCGATCGCCCTGGCCAAGATGCTCGAGCTCGCGGTCTGCGATCGACCCCATGCTCTCGACCACGCAGCCGTCCTGAGTTGAGAACGACCAATCCAGGCCGCTGAAGATCAACCCGGACCGCTGCTTCTCGCGGTCGATCATGTAGTCGTTTCGCCGATTCACAACCTTGCGCCCGTTGGGCAGGATCTCGTTCGGGGCGAAGCCGCGTGAGCCGCGGTTCACCGTCGTGGTGCGCTGTACCGTGATCGTGTACCGCATCGTGTTGTCGTCATCCATCGGCACCTCGACGTTGACGTTGAATCCGTCCAGCTTGCCGTCCACCTGCGTGCCGTTCGGCAGCGCCGTGTAGACCGGCATGATGAACGTGTTGGTCCGGGTGAAGGCTGCGCCCTCGGGCGCTGGGTAGCGCACCACCGCCCGTACGCCCCACGGCGTACGATCGATCTGGAAGTCAGGCGGATTCTTCTGGTTCCGGTAGGGCTGGGTGGTCTGCCCGCCGGGCCGATAGGCTCCATCGACAGCCTGGCGCGCATGGAGGAAGGGGCTATGCGTGCTGTCGATGTTGCCCTCCTGGGTCTGGAGCCAGTTGCACTCGTTGATAACGGGAGCCCCGATGCCGACGTGCTCGGCGGGGAGTGTGAACCAGGGCAGATCGGGCGGGAGCGGCATCTTCTCCTTCGGGCCCAGGTACGAGTAGACCATGCTGTTCACCTCGTGGCACGGGTAGGCGACGTGCTTCACGTGGTGCTTGATCATGCTCTCGGCCGGTTCGGCCGGCGTGTCGAGGACGTTGCCATCGACGCCATATTTCCAGCCGTGGTAGATGCAGCGGAGACCGCACTCCTCGTTGCGCCCGTAGAACAGTGACGCCCGCCGATGCGAGCAGTTCTCTGCCAGCAAGCCGACCCGACCGTTGCTGTCCCGGAAAGCCACGAGGTCCTCCCCGAGCAGCCGCACCCGCATAGGCGCGCAATCGGGCTCGGGAAGGTCGATGGATCGGATCGCGGGCAGCCAGTAGCGGCGAAAGACCTCGCCCATGGGCGTCCCGGGCGCCACGCGACAGAGCAGCTCGTTGTCTTCTTTCGTAAGCATGCTTCACTCCAGGATGGGAGTCCAGCAGTCGCCAAACCGATTGGCGGCTTGGGGCGATTCTAGCAAATACCGCGGTGTGAGAATCTCGGCGCGCTGTGCTTCGGTTTTCCCTCGGCCCTTTGCCGGATGGCGCCAGACCAATTATCCTGGCTGGGTTGGCGTACGGATCGCGCTAAACGACGTTGAAGGAGTAGAGCCGATGGCCGTCAAACCGAATGTCCGCCTGCTGGGCAGCCACATTTCCCACATGGCGTTCCTCCTGGTCTGGCGCGACTCGGGCGTCACCCAGGAGCACGGGTTTGACATGACCGTTCACGTCACAGCCAGGGACGTCCCCGGGCAACCATTCCTGACGTTCCCCGACCGGGCGCCAAAACTCCTGGACGGGACCTACGACTTCTTGAGCGGTCTGCACCACGAGCCCTATCACTACCGAGCCCGAGGAGACAAGCGGTTCATATACATCGCCCAGGCTCAGAACGACTGGGACGATTCCATCGTGGCGACCCCGGAGATCAAGGCGGCGAAGGACCTGGAGGGGAAGAAGGTCATCGCCACTTCGAACGCTCCCTGCGTCTACGGCAACCTTCGGCATTCCCTCGAGCTGGGGGGGGCGGACCTCAGCCGAATCGAATTTGTGACGATGACAGGCCGCACCGGAATCAGCGGCCGGGCCGAGCCGCTCGAAATGGTGCTGAGCGGCGAGGCCGCGGCCGCGTGCGTGGACCCGCCTTTCGACCTGCGGGGTGTGAAGCAAGGGCTCCATCGGCTCGAGGTGCCATCAGTGCCGGTCATTCACAACGCGACGATGTGCGCGAACCAGGAGTGGGTGCGGGAGAACGAAGATACGACCATGGCGTTTCTCCGCTCGATGGTCGACGCGATTCATTTCTTCAAGACCCAGCCGGGGAAGTCGTGCGCCATCATCGAGCGGGAGCTCGCACCGCTGCTCCGTCTGAAGGGCCCGGACGAGATCCAGCACTTGTGGCAGAGATGGGCCGGTCTGTTGAGCCCCAAACCCTACCCGCACCCGCTCGCCGTGTGGAACGTCTACAACCTGGACGTGGCCCACGACCCGGCGGTCAACTGGATAGGGCCCTTTGAGATCTGGAACACCAGCTATCTGCGCGCCATCGACGACAGCCAGTACATCGACGAGCTGTGGGGAAGCGCTCAGGCAGCCACGAACCCACCGGTAAACGCCGCCATCTGACGCGGGGGATCAGTACAGCTCGGCGGAAGTGAGTCATGGGTTGCCCTCAAACGCCCGGACGCGTTCAACCAAATCCCTCTCCCATCGGAATGGGAGAGGCTGGTGAGGGCCCCCGGCCGAACCCTAGTACCATCGGCCATCGAGGTCTGCCCTCACCCCACCCCTCTCCCGCTGCGGCAGGAGAGGGAGCCCCCTCAATCCTCAATCCGCAATCCACAATCCACAATCCATAATCAGGTGAGCTCCCACTCGTGGATGTTCCAGGCCGACAGGCCCGTCGTACCCACTATGCCGGTCGTGGGCCCGCGCAGCGCCGCGATGTGGGCGGTGACGTTCGGGTTCTGAGAGAGCATGATCACCGGCAGCTCCTCGCTGAGCAGCCTGGCAATTTCAGCCCGCTGCCCGATGCGCTGATCGGGATCGAGCGTGGTGTTGAATCTCTCCACGAGTCGATCGAACGACGCATTCGACCACCCTGAACGATTGCTCCCGCGCCACCGGTTCTCCGCGGTGCCGATCTGTGCACTCGTGAACACCGCCATCCAGTTGGTCTCGGCGGCGCCCGACGCCATGGTGTGCATAGATGGGAAGGTGTGGCGCACAGCGGGATCTTGCGCCAGCGCCCCGGGCAGCACCGCCTCGCGCATGTCGAAACCAGTCTGGCGCCACCCGGCGGCCAGGATGGGGTGCTCGGAAAGGTCTTCACCACCCTTCACCTCGGGCGTAAATCGTCCCTCGATCGGACTGGTGTAGAAGCCATCGGCGCCCCTGGTGAAGCCTGCTTCGGCCATGAGCCGTTCGCTCACCCGCGGATCGTACGGATACTTGACGATGGCGCGATCGATGGTGGCGTAGTAGCTGAGGGTGGGTGCGAAAATCGTCTCGATCATCCGCACCTCGCCGGCCCACAGGGCTTCACCCAGGCTTGCCCTATCGACGGCGTGGGCCAGCGCTCGCCGCACCCGCACATCCAGGAGCGACCGCGGAGTTACCAGCTCCGGCCGGAACTGGAAGATGACGGAGCGCTGCGAGGTGTAGGCAATCAGAATGGTGCCGGCGCCGCTGGACGCCCATTCGCGTTTCAGCTCGAGCCCGAGCGGAAAGGTGAGCGCATCGGCCGCGATATCGATGGTCCCGGCGCGCACGGCCGCGAGAATCGCGTTGGGCTCGTCGAAGAACATGAAGCGAACGCGGCTGATCTTCGGTCGGCCCAGGACGTGACCGTCGAACGCCACTGCTTCCATAAAAGTGCCCAACTCCCAGCGGTCCAGCCGGTACGGGCCCAGCCCGATGAACTCGCGGGTCCAATAGGGATGATTCCCGAGCGCTTCAAAGTTTCCGTCCTGGACGTGGCTCTGCAGGATATGGCGGGGGAACGCGCTGAGCCCCATCCTGCTGCCCCCGGATTGGAGGAGGTTGGCGCCCGGATAGGGCTCGCGCCAACGGATCACCACCGTGCGGTCATCTGGCGCCGACACCTCTTCCATATGTCTGAACGGTGGCGCCCCGGCGAACAACCCGAATCCCGCCTCGGGGATGCTCATCGTGCGCCAGGTGAACGCGAAATCCTCCGCCGAGAAGGGGGTTCCATCATGCCAGGTGAGGTTCGGCCTGAGCCGGTAGGTCGTTTGCATGCGGCCGTCAGGGAACAACTGCCAGCTGTCGGTGCCAAAGACCGGCAGCGCCTCGGCCATATAAGCGTGGGGCTCGCCTCGGGCGTCGACGAGGTCGAGGAATGCGTTGAAGGAGCGGACCTGGAACGTCGTCGACCTGCCGGCGATGCCGGGGTAAACGGCGGCGATGCTGCTGGGTTCCGCCTCGATCGCGATGGTGAGCGTCCGCTGCTGTGGCGCCGCCGCGCCGCCCGGCCCGTCGGCGGCTCGCGACCCTGCCCCAGGGGAGCCGGGGGACGAGCAACCGATCATCAGCATGAGCGGAACAATCAGGGGAACGAATCGGGCGAACGGCGACCGCATCGTCGCGCCTCCTATTTCAGGTCCTCCGATTGGGGCTGGCCATGATCCTTACTCCTCTGCTTGAAGTGCAAACCAGTATCGCCGCGCGCGCTGCTCATCAGCGACAGTCTACCAGGGTGCTGAAAAAAGGTTGAGTTCCGCTCATGGTGAGCCTGTCCCTCGGCAGGCTCGGGATGAGCGCCGCTCCTGGTGAGCTTGTCGAACCACAAGCTCAGGGTGAGCGGGTTCTTCAGACAGCGCTGCCAGGCATGCCAGCGCGGCGTGTCGAAGGCTCTGTGCAGCCCTCCGGCACATCGTGATGGGTAACGCCGAGCTAAGGGGATAAAATGGGCGCAGCCCCGCCAAGTACGTACGGCTGAACAAAGGGGGGACGAGATGGCGAAAACGGAACCGCGATCGGCGGCGGCGCCCTACGGTGGCTACTACCACCCCGAGGTGCCGGAAGAGGATGATGAGCTGACCCACGTGGGTCCAGGAACTCCTTGTGGGGAATACCTCCGGCGCTTCTGGCAGCCTGTCGGCGTGTCCTCCGAGCTGAAAGACCTCCCCAGGGCGATACGAATTCTGGGGGAAGACCTCGTCCTCTTCCGTGATGGCCAGGGGCAGGTGGGGTTGCTCGAGCTGCATTGCAGCCACCGGGGGACCTCGCTGGAGTTCGGAACGGTCGAGCGGCAGGGGATTCGTTGTTGCTACCACGGCTGGCTCTATGCGGCAGATGGTCGAGTGCTTGACACCCCCGGCGAGCCGGCGGAGAGCACCTTCAAGGAGCGCCTGTACCACGGGGCGTATCCAACCCTCGACCGCAAAGGACTCGTGTTCGCGTATATGGGGCCCCCGGAGAGACGGCCCGAGTTTCCCATCTACGACATCTTCGACTGGCCGGGGTACCGCGCGGTCCCGGGGCCCACAGGCGACTCCGATGTCACCCCGTGCAACTGGCTTCAGCTCGCAGAGAACAACATGGATGCGGTGCACACGGTGTTTCTCCACGGCCTCGAGGATGGGCGGGCGAAGCTCGAGCAGCACCGGCCGGGTGTCGATCCGGGCGGGTCTCTGGCGCAGTACGTTGACGTTGGCCTCAAGCAATGGGACGCGGATGTTGCCGCACAGCGCGACGACCTCCGCCAACGTGCGCTCGAATGGCAGGAGACGCCGAGCGGCATGATGTACATCCACACCTTGCGGGCGGGAGAGATGGTGTGGGTCCGGATGGCGGACTACATCCTCCCCAACGCCGATCAGATCCCGCGCACGCTTCCGCTCGCGGCGCTAAGCCAGGAGCTGCCCTTCGACCCGCCGAGGACTACCACCTGGACGGTGCCTGTGGACGACACGCACACCACGTCCTTCTGGCTTCAGTACCGTCCGGAGGCGCTCGAAGGGACCCCTCCCAGCCGCTGGCAGTTCACGGGGATGCGGGTTCGGACATACGAGGACCGGCAGCGACAGCCAGGCGACTATGAGGGGCAGGTGAGTCAGCGGCCGATCGCGGTGCACGCGCTCGAACACCTGGGCTTGAGCGACGTAGGGGTCATCACCCTCCGCAAGCTACTGCGGGAGGGCATCCGCGCCGTTCAGCGGGGCGAGGACCCCGCGCAGCTCGATCTGGCCCACGTGGGAGTGATCGGCACGTACGGCCAGAGCACGATCGTGCTGGCGCCACCGGCGGCCAGCCCGGAGGCGGACAGGGAGCTGTTGCGGGAAATCGGCCGCACCGTATTTGCCGCGCGGCACGCTCGGAGCGCCGCGTCAGTATGACAGCCAGCGCCCCGATGGGTGATATGCTGGGCAGCCTGATGCCAGATGCGGAAAGCCACAATCTACGGAATGCCAACGGCGTGAAGCCGGCGGCCGCTCTTCTACGAGCGATGTTGCTGCTGCTTTGTGGTCTGCTCCTGGCATGTGGTCCCGCTGGGCCGCCGGGGCGTGAACCCGAGCCCGCGCGCCAGGGAGTCGCCCCGGCACCGGGCAGGACGCTGGTCATCATTGTCCGTGTCGAGCCGGCCAGCGTAGCAGCTCGGTCACTTCAGCAGGCCGGCACGTCGCTGCACGTCCCTCGGCGCATGTTCAACGCTCTCCTTGCAGTGGTCAACGACGATGGTCTCCCGCAGCTCGATCTGGCCGAGTCCCTTCCGAATTTGAACACGGATTCCTGGGTGGTGTCGGAGGACGGCCGGATGGAAACAACATACCGGCTGAAGCCCAACCTGTTCTGGCACGATCGCACTCCGCTCCATGCCGAGGACTTCGTCTTCTCCTGGCGTGTGTACGGCACCCCGGCGCTCGGCCAGGCAAACACGCCTCCGACGCACGCCATAGATGAGGTGCTCGCCGCGGACGACCGCACCATCATTGTTCGCTGGCGACTCCCTTACCCAGGAGCCGCGACCCTCTCATCCCGCGATCGCGAGCTACCCGCTCTGCCCAGACACGTTCTCCAGGAGGTCTTCGAGCAGCAAACTCCCGACGCTTTTGCCAGCCACCTGTACTGGACACGCGAGTACGTCGGATTGGGTCCCTATCGCATCGACCGTTGGGAGCCGGGATCTTTCATCGAAGCCGTGGCATTCGACCGGTATGCCCTCGGCCGCCCCAGAATCGACCGCATCCGGCTCAACTTCGTTAGCGACCCCAACACGGCGCTCGCGAACTTGCTCGCGGGCGAGGCCCACGTGGCGACCGATAACTCCATCGCCCAGGTCGTAGAGGCCCTCAGGGGAGATTGGGCAACGCGCACGGGCGGCAGACTCGTGCTGTGGCCGAACTCCTGGCGCCACACGGCGTTCCAATTGAGGCCTGAGCTGGCAACGCCCCGTGCACTGCTTGACGTGCGCGTGCGCAGAGCGCTCGCGCACGCCGTCGACAAGACGGCCATTAACGAAGCCGTTTATGGAGATGATGGGATCTTCTCGGACAGCATGATCTGGGAGCGTTCTGAGTGGGGCCCGGCGGCGGAGCGGCCGATTGCGAAATACCCGTACGACGTGCGGCGCAGCGAACAGCTGATGAGCGAGGCTGGCTTCCAGAAGGGACCGGAGGGGTTTTACATCGGATCTGCGGGCCGATTCACGGGATCAGTCGGTACTACCGCCGCCACGGACTTTGAGGCCGAGATGCTGATCCTGGGCGATACGTGGCGGCGCGTGGGATTCGATATCCACGAGATCGTCCTCCCCGCGGCCCTCGCCCAGAACCCCGAGGCCCGCGCCACCTTCTCCACTATGTTCACGAGCAGCACGAACATGGGGGAGGCCGCCATGCTTAACTACCGGCTGGAAGGGATTCCGCGGCCGGAGAACCGATGGAGTGGTGGGAACCGCGGCGGCTGGATGAGCTCCGAGTACGATAGCCTCGTCGAGCAGTTCAACCGCACGTTGGTTCGCGACGAGAGGATCGAGCAGGTGGCACTGATGCTGCGTCTCTACGGCGAGGAGCTACCCGCTATCCCGCTCTTTTTCCGCTCGCAGCCGCTTGCCCACGTCGCCGCCTTGAAGGGGCCCGATGTCGCCGCGCCTGAGTCGAGCGTGATCTGGAACATCCACCTGTGGGAGTTCCGCTAGGGGGCGAGGAGAGGAGATCTGACCTCCTACCGGATATCCCACTCGTGGGCGTTCCATGCCTGCGTAAACGCATCACCGCGAGCGGTCGCATTGATCAGTCGGTTCGAGATCATGGTCGGGTCAGCGCCGTAGAAGATCGGGAGCTGCGACAGGTTCTCCGTCTGGTGGTGGACCATCGCGGCGAGGGCCTGCATGCGCTCCGGCATCGGGATCGTCGACGCGTAGCGCTCGAGGGCGGCGTCGACCTCCGGATGCCGGTAGCGTGTGGTCCCGGATCCGCGGAAGCGGTTTTCGACCAGTAGGGTCTCCGAGCTATGCATTCGCCAGAGCTCGCCGATGAGAAGGCTGTTGCGCCGCTCGACGATCTCGAAGCCGGGGAACTGGGAGCGATACTCCCGGTCCGTGGCTCGTTGGATAGGTATCCCCACCTCCTCGACGGCCACGCCGACCTGCCGCCAGTAATCCGCGATCGGGGCGGCGGTCTTCGCATGGATGTCGTTCTGAAGCGGCACGCGGAGCTCGACTGCAAGCTTCTTGCCGGCGCTGTCGTAGAAAAAGCCGTCGGCACGCCGGTTGTACCCGAGCCCCTCGATCATCTGCGCGGCTCGCCGTGGGTCGTACTCATAGCGGACGATGCTGGGCTCGACCAGCTCGTAGAAGGGGGCGTCGGGGCCCACGTAGCTGTGGGCGATCGACCCGTAACCCGAGAACACAAAGTCCGCCAGTTGCTGGCGGTCCAGGGCGTAGAGCAGAGCCCGCCGGAACCGCAGATCGAGGATGATGGGCGGGTCAGTGTCGATGAACTGCGGATGGATGGGCGTCCAGTTCTGGGGGAGGGCGAGCATCTTGCCCTCTTTCCACTGGTCCCGGATCGGGAGTGCGATGTCCAACGATATGGTCTTGCCCAGGGTCAGGTCGAGGCCCGCGAGGACGTTGGCCATCAGTGTGTTGTTGTCGGGAATGAACTTGACCACGATCTCGTCGATCCTGGGCCGCCCGAGGATGTAATCGTCGTACGCCCGCAGGGCGACGTGGCTGTCTCGGACCCATTCGCGGACCTTGAAAGCGCCTGTGCCAACGAACTCTTCGCTCCAGTACAGGTGTCCGGCGAAACTCGCCTTGTCCTCAGTAGCGGTCCTCTCGAGCAGATGTTTGGGCATCGGTAACCCGGCCGACCGGTAGCTGAATAGTCCGTCAGCCTCGATGTAGGGGCGCTTCCAGGTAACCGTGACGGTGTTAGGGTCGGGCGCCGTGATGGCTTCGATCAGCTCGTACTCCGTGTAGGGAGCGAGCTCGACTTCCTTGTCCTGCTCTACCTCAGCCGTGAAAAGCAGGTCCTGCGAGGTCAGGGGCGTGCCATCGTGCCAACGGGCGGCCGGTTTGATCCGCCACGTCGTCTCCATTCGCCCGTCCGGGAACAGCTTCCAGAGTCCGTTCTCGATGGTGGGCACAGCTTCGGCAAGCTGGACGGCGCGCGTGCCATCCGCCTTGAGATAGGAAAGCCCGGCGTGCGCCAGCTCCTCTACGCCGTCGATCCCGCGCACAGCGCCGCCCCGCTGGGTTCTCTGCTGCACGAGTGACACCGGCTGGGCCCGTATGGCGGCCGTGATTCGCTTGGGCGCGCCGGACCCGGACCCTTGCTGGTCACTGCTCTGAGTAGATCCTGGAGTCGGTGGCGGCGCGCAGGCCGCCAGGATCAAGCCGGAAACAAGCCACACAAAACCGATCTGGCTCCACCGTTTCACGATCCCACCTCCTCGAGGCGCTGACCTCCGTGCGAGCGACCCGCCAAAGGGGCGGATCTCCGGCCATCTTACGCCACAATCGCTGCTTTTGTATCCCTGCATCTTTTCTTGAGCCGGGTGAGATCCATTCCGCGCGCTGCTAATCGCTCGCTCGTCCGCATCGCTCTTCTAGCGGCAATTCACCTCCAAACAGTGACCATCGCCAAGCGTCAGCGAGACCGAGTCATCGCCCCTGCGCGCCCACGGGTAGCCGCCGGACGATCTGGCGAGGTTTACACTGGCCGTGTGAAAACAGCGATCTCGATCCCAGACGACGTTTACGCGGAAGCGGAGCAACTGGCACCCAGCCGCCGCAAATCACGCAGCCAGCGGTGTTCAAGCGCGAGCCACGTTGCGTCTGGCTGGTGGCAAGTCTGGTACTGATGTCGAGTGCCTGTGCGCCGGCGGCCCTTCTCCGTGCGCCTCGCCTTGAGATACCGAGCTCGCTATGCTGGTGCCAACTCGTGCTTGCTCCTTTGCCTCACGCCCATCTCCAACACTCCTCCTTCGGTAAGGGTGGGTTATGAGGCAACGTATCCCTCCCGGGTAATCGAAGTTTTGTTGTACAGGCGATCGGAGAACCTGTTCGTCTTGTTGCACATCGTTCGCAAGACCACGGGTGCCATTCCAGAGGCCGACAAACAGATCGCCAGCGACCGGTGGGACGATTTCAGAGCGAGGATGGACGCGCCGCGCCGGCGGCCACCACGTGCCGCGGGCCACGATGCGCCATAAACCCCACTTACCATTTTTGGTAAAGCGGTGTATACTCCGGCCCGTGAGCACCGAGCAAGGAGCGTCTGTCAGCCCAATCGGTACAACTGCGACCGAGGCTGCCGCACGGCGTGCCGAGCGTAGTCCGGAGTATCGCGCCGAGCGTGCTCGGCTGCGCGAGTTTGAAGGCATCGCGCGCCTGGTCATCAAGTTCCGCGCGAAGCACAACCTGACCCAACAGGAGCTGGCCGCCCTGGTCGGCACGAGCCACTCCGCTATCTCTCGCATTGAAGGTGGCCAGCATAAAACGAGCGTCGAGACTCTCCGTCGCATCGCCAAAGCGCTGGACGCTCGCCTGGTGGTCGGATTCGAATCCGGCCCGGTGGAGAAGCCTGAAAGGGAACTTGTAGCGATCTAGCGTCGTCCTGCGCGGGGTCCGCACGGGCCTCCCTCGGGATGCCGTGGCGAACGTCTTACAGATTGTTACCATCGACCGATCACTCCTATCCGAGCTGGTGGGGAAGCTGGCTGCCCGGCCATTGCAGCTCATCTTGGCCGGCATTGACTTGTGCTCTGCCGCTAGGAGCGGTGCTCAGCTCACGCTGAGGGTGCCTCAACGTGCCTTAGCCGATCTTGAGGCAGCGCAGGCCCTTCCTGCTCTCCGAGCGTGGTGAGAGCTAGGTCGTAGAGTCGGTCCACCTCGGCGTCGCTGAAGCTGCCGCGATTGGCGCCCTGCCACCGGGCCTCGGCGGTGGGGACGTGAGCGGAGGTGAAGACGAAATGGTCGAGCGTTGCCGATCTGAGGTTCGATGTGACCGCGGGGGCGGAGTCAGACC
Organism: uncultured Chloroflexota bacterium; assembly: GCA_964417895.1. Taxonomy (GTDB): domain Bacteria; phylum Chloroflexota; class UBA6077; order UBA6077; family SHYK01; genus CAYQJS01. The sequence goes on from CAYQJS010000036.1 coordinate 36,801, forward strand.
GGATGGCGGCTGATGCGCAGACCCTCGACGGGCACGAGGGTTTCGTGGACAGGATCGACCGCCAGCAGAAAAGCCTCGAGCGTCACCGCGCCAAGCAGCGTCGGTTCGCCGGGCTCGCCGAAGATAATGGGGGTCGCGCCCTGGAGGCCGGCAAGGCGGACCATCGCATCTCCAACGTCGTTCTCCACTACCTCGCCGCTTGCGATGCGGAACCGCTGGCGGCGCGTGGGTTGAACGCCGAGGCGCTGCAAGAGCTCCCTCGGCACGGCAGTGAACGTCGAGCCGGTGTCCACCGCAGCCTCGACATCCTCGAAGCGTGTGGCGGCCAGGTCCCCAATCTGCAGGCGAACATTAAACGTCGTCATTTGCGTCCCCCAGATCATACGCCGGAGTCATCCCGGGCTGGCTGACGGTGCCTATCTTCTGCGCCTATGGCAGCTCCCCGAACCACGCGGTCAGCTCGACGCGCAAAGCTCCGACTTTGACAATCTGGGCGAACGGACCGCTGCTCAACGATTCATCAACTGGTCGTAAACGAGCTGATACGAATCGGGGGGCACACCGAGGTCGCCGCGGAAGGGGCGGTCGTACGCGACGATGACGAAGATGACGAGGCCGATGAAGAAGGCGACGTGGGACACAAGGATCTGGTGCAGCCGCTCGTCCTCGACTTCGAAGAAGTACGACGAGCTGAGTGCGGATAGGGCGCCGAGCACGACCAGTATCCACATCGCACTCGATAGCCCCGCGCTCACGGCATCGAGCCGGGTCCGCCGTGCCTCGACCATGCTGTTATAGATGCGCAGCGTCTCGCCGTGCAGTATTTTTTGCCCCTCCGTGGACGGCTCGAACCCAACGAGCGTCGCCTGGAACCGATCCACCAATTCCACACCGCCGCGCGGAACCTCGCCACGCCGTTGCTGCGGCCACGCCTCCTGAATGACATACTCGGTGTAGCGGCGGATGTCGCTCTGCAGCCGGGCTCGCGGCGGATCGGGATACGCAGTCACATCCCGGTAAAGGGCCGCCAGCTGGGTCGCCTCGCGGGTCACGATGCGCGACACCTCCACATGGCTTTCGTAGACGGCGACGGCTACCAGCGCGACCAGCAGCCCGTACAGGACTACGACGCCATGGAAGACTGCGCCCGTGAAGCCGCTATCCTCCCGGTGCATGGTCAGGCGCGAGAGGACCAGGCGGCGCACGACGGCGAACCCGATCAGGCCGATCAACACGAACAGCGTGACGATCGAAACCCCCAACAGTGGGACCGGAAGACCGAAGACCCACTCGAACAAGCCACCCTCCTAAGTCATGCGCTGCGACGGCGGGATTGCGAGGGTTCTACCTAAACGGTTTCAACCGCTGCTACTGGGACCACTCCCCGGCCAGGAAGCCGCGGGCCTGCCCCTGGGGCTGGTAGGCGCTTGATCGACAGCCGACTCCCGGGAGACCCCACGCGAAGCAAAGGAGCTAACATCTCCGGAGCAGCCACCGCGGGGGTTGCGGCGGGCCGACCGGACGGGCTCGTTTATCAGCTCGGCAGGCGCGTAGGCGAAGCCGGGCGGTGAGTGTCTTCGAGCGTTAGGCCTGGCGCTTCCAAGCGGCGATCCCGGCCTCGGCGATCTGCGTATCGACCCCGCCTCGGCCGCCCGCCACCCCGATCGCGCCGATGACGTTGCCGTCTCGCTCCAGCGGTATTCCTCCGCCCACGTAGTACACCTCACCGGGGAACAAGCTCGGCGTCGAGTAGTAGCGGTCGGGGGCTGACTCGCGAAACCGTGGGGCGTCGCTCGTAGGTCCCTGGAGGAGAAGCGTAGTGAATGCCTTGGCCATGGCAAATCGGTCGCGGTACAGCGCCGCGCCGTCCATCTTGTCGATGGAGACGACGTGACCCCACTCGTTCACCACCGCCACGGCGACGTTCTGCCCGAGCTCCTGCGCCCGACTGACCGCCGCGTCGATCATTGCGCGCGCCTCTTGAAGTGAAATCGACATCATCCCCACCTAGTCGACGACGTACCGCTCGGGCCTGCCGGGGCCCGCGCGCAAGTTAGCGCCGATCCCCGGCCGCTGGCGGTTCAGCTCGGCGTGCGCGGCGAGGCTCGCCTCATCTGTCCACCGTTCCACCAGGAGCAGCCTGTCCGGGTCCTCCGTGTTCTGGAACAGGTCGAACTGTTCGCATCCTGGCTCTTGGCGCACCTCAGCGTGTCTGGGCGCCCTTGCTCGCGCCAATTCCGGCCCTTTCCCCGGCAACGCGTCGATGTTCACGATTACCCTGATCGCCATGATTCACACCCCCTCTATAACTGGCTCAGTCGGCCGCGGCCCACAGGACCAACGCTGCTGGCAACTGGAAGGGCAGCTCCTGCCAGCTTTCCCCGCGATCAGTCGTCTCCATCAGCGTGCCCGGCACCTCGGCGGCGACCCGGCCGCTGCTACGCGACGCCGCGCCGAGCGCGGCAAAAGCCGAGTCGCGGGCGCTGGGATCGTTGGCCAGGCCCCAGACCATCGGCCTGAGCATGTCGGGCAGGCCCTGGGTCACCCGCTGCCAGGACTGGGCACAGTCCGCACTGCGGAAAAGGGCAGCCTGAGCAAACTCGGGACGATCCCAGGAGGCCGGGGTCTTGTCAGCCGTTGCAAGCAGGATCGCAGGCTGGTCTCCATCTCGACCGGGCGGGAAGAAGATGAAGTCATGGAAGTAGTCCCGTGTGAGCCCCTTCTCGGCGCGAACCCAGCCGTTGGCCGGGTTCGCGCTAGTGTAGAACCCTTTCGCCGTAGCGGCAAAGTATCGGGTGCTGCTCCCAGGCAACGGCGCCACGACGTGAATGTCCAGGTAGTCGATGCCCTGGCTCACGTCTTCCCAGGACGCCCCCCGGTCGAAGCTGCGCACGATGCCGCCGTGCTCCAGCGCGAGATAGATGGTGCTCGGATCGTCCGGATGGACGCAGATGTCGCATACATGGCCGAGGTGCGGTGGCACCGGAAACCACCAGTGAGCGCGCACCTCCTCTGGCAACTCCAGCAGCGCGGTTAGCTCCTCCCAGGTCTTCCCACGGTCCTCGCTGCGGTAGAGGTGGACGGGCTCGGTTCCGGCGTAGATGACGTCGTCGTCCGTCGGGTCCACGGTGACGGCCCGCACGTAGCCGTCCAGCAGCTTGGACCAGTGTTCACCGGCATCCTCGCTGCCGTAGAGGCCCCCATCGTGGCGCATTCCAACATAGACGCGCTCCGGGTGCTGCCGGCCGCCGGTGACCGCGGCGGGGTCCGCGCCCGTGAGAGCGCAGCCAGCCTCGCTCCAGCCTCCGGCGGCGGATCGGAACATATAGAGCCCTTGATGGGTTCCGGCGTAAAGGCGGGCATCTGCCAAAGTCATCCCTCCCCTGGCTTCTTGCAGCGAGGACCTCGGAAACTCGGTTGTGAAGGAGATCAGGCCCGGTTGTGGTAGACGCGGTCGTCCTTTGCGCTCGCTCCGCCAACACGGGCCGATACCCGAAACATGACCAGCGGCCCTTCGCCAGAGTTCTCGAACCAGTACATCGTGTTGCGCGGCACCAGTACCGCCTGATGGCGCTCGGCCCGAGCGAGCACCTCGTCCTGCTCTCCATGGAAGGTGACCTCGCCCTCGAGCACGATCCAGGTGGCGTCCCCGTCGGTGTGGTGGTGGAGGGCGACTTCGCCCCCTGTGTCCCATCGATGCAGCAGAAGGGTCAGCAGCTCGCTCCGGGCGAGCACCTGCACGTTGCGGTCTCCTGGCACCCATGCCGTGGTGACGACCTGGACCGGGCTCTTCGGCACCGGCTTGACGCTCGCCTGGTTCGTTTCCGCGCTCGTGATCTCGACCATTCTGTCCTCCAGCTTTGTCCTCTTCCGGTCGGGTCGGGCTTCTGGTTTAGGAGCGTCAGGGCGGCAAGGAGTATACCGGGTATGCAGAGGGCGCACTGCAAGGCGTCGTGCTCGCGAAAACGCCGGTTGCATGGGGTGGACCGCCGTCCCTGACCGAGGCCGCGAGCTTGAAGTGGGGCACGGCGTCCTGGCTCAGAGGCGCGGGACGCGAATGCCCGGCAGACATATTGACGTGTCAGGGGTTGCAGGCATAGCATGCGGCTGCGAAATACGCGGGCCGGAGGTGAACAACATGGCGCTTGGACGGCGGGCCTGTTTCTGGGCAGTGGTGCTGGCGCTGCTCGCGTCGGGGTGTGCCCCTCCACTGCCCAGAGCCGACGTCGCGGGCGGCGGGGACGCCGCGCAGCGGTCGGCTATGCCGAAGCGCATAACGATCGCGATCTACGGTGATCTGACGACGTTGCGAAGCCAGGTCATGACGGTCACGCCGGGGCTTACCGAGATCGAACAGATCATCAACGCTGGACTGGCGGCCATCGACGATCGGGGCAATCTGCATGGGCGTCTGGCCGAGAACGTTCCGACCCTGGAGAACGGCCTGTGGAGAGTTGTCGAGGACGGACGCATGGAGACTACCTGGACCATCCGTCCGGAGGCGAGGTGGCACGATGGAACGCCCTTCACGTCGCACGACGTGCAATTCACCGTCATGCAAGTGGGGAAGCACCGCGACTCTCCCGCTTTTCGCCACCTTACCTACGACTCGATTGACTCCATCGAAACGCCAGATGCCCGTACGGCAGTCGTCCGCTGGAGCAGAGTGAACACCGACGCCGACAAGCTGCTGTCGACGCTGGGCACTCCCTGGCCCATGCCGCTCCCAAAGCACCTCCTGGAGCGGTCGCACACAGAAGACCCGGTGAACTTCCTGCAACACCCCTATTTTGGCCAGGAGTTCGTGGGGACCGGACCGTACAGGATCCGCGATTGGACCATCGGCAGCCACGTTGTGCTCGAGGCCAACCCCGACTACGTCCTGGGCCGGCCTCGCATCGACGAGATCGAGATCAAGCTGATCCTGGACCTGAACACGATGATGGCCAACATCGCGGCTGGTACCGTCGATGCCAACCTGGGGCGCGGCATATCGCTCGAGCAGGCTTTAGACATCCGCGGGCTCTGGCGGACGGGGCGGGTGGACATTCCACCTCGGAGCGTCATTGTGATTTATCCCCAGCTGATCAACCCCACTCAGCCGGCGGCAATGACAGACGTGCGCTTCCGCAGGGCGGTGCTTCACGCCATCGACCGGCAGACCCTGGCCGATAGCATCATGCGGGGCCAATCCTCCGTCGCCCACGTGTTCCTCAATCCCAATGAGCCCGAATACCGGCCGATCGAGCCGAGCATTGTGCGGTACGAGTACGATCCTCGCGCTGCTGGGCAGCTGATCGAACAGCTAGGCTACGCGAGAGGCGCTGACGGGATGTTCGCGCGGGCCGGCCAACCACTCAGCACGCACTTTCAGTCCACAATCCTGGACGTTCACCAGAAGGCCCTGCTCCCTGTCGCCGACTTCTTGAAGCAGGTCGGCGTAGCCAGCGAGATCGAGATCCTCCCGCCCCAGCGCGTGGATGACCGCGGTTACCGAGCGACGCGCCCCGGCTTCGAGCTCGTAAGGACCGCCAACGAGCTGAGCTCCTACCTCTCCAGGAACCATGGATCGCAGACTCCGCTTCCGGAGGACAACTTCCGTCGCTACACGAACAAGTCTCGCTATATGAGCGCGGAGTACGACGGCCTCATCGACCGGTACTTCGCCACCATCCCGTGGCAAGAGCGGGTCGATGTCCTCGGGCAGATCGTGCATCACACGACGGAGCATTTGATCGTGATGGGGCTCTTCTACGACGTCGAGCCGATGGTGGTCGCCGACCGGCTGACCAATGTGGAGATGAGGAAAGCGGAGCTCTCCAGCCCGGTCTTCAACGTGCACGAGTGGGACCTCAAGCTGTGACCTGCCCTTGAGGCCCTGCCCTCCCACGAGGCCGCAGTGAGCGAACGGCGCTTTTAACCCCGCGGGGCCCCCACAGGTTCTTGCCGGCTAGCCAGCTTGTGGTCCATCCCCTGGCGGCTGCGGAAGCCGAACAGCTCGGGCGCCGACCTCTGCGCCTCGACCGCGCGCTGCTGCTGCTCGCGGAACGTCCCAATTCCGCCCCGGCGCGCGTCCTCTGTCCGCATGCCCAGGTAGACGTTCTGCGCCGCGTCGCGGAAGGTGTTCATGGGGTCGCCACCCTCCTCGACGATGCTAATGTTCTGCTCCAGCATATGGCGGAAGAGGAGAATCCCCTTGTCTGAGCCGCCCAGGTGCTCCAGCGTGCGGTCGGCTACCTCGCCCTGAGTGATCCAGGCGACGATGTCCTGCTCGGGGTTGCTCTCGAACAGGTGCCACGGAACGTAGCCGTTCTCGCTCACCTGGGGCACGGTCGGCTCGTAGAGCGGAACGTCTTCGTCCTGCTGCGGCGCCTCATCCGGGTCCGCGGGGTGGCAGAGTACCCACCAGTGGTCGGTATGGGTGTCGTCCCTGGGCACCCGAATCTGGAAATGCGGGCCGCTGCGCCCCCATCGCTCCCGTTCGAGGCCGTCGCCGCCCTGGCGCAAGTAGTAGGGGAAGACGATGGGGTGGCCGTCGGCCCAGTGGGTGTCTTCATCTTTGCTGTCGACGTAACCGTGGCGCTTGTAGATCCCGTACTCGAAGCGGTCGAAGCCGATCTTCGCGTGCTTACGCGGCGCCCCGCGGTAGTAAATGTCCTGGCCGCGCATCTCGGAGATGAAGTTCGCGAAGTGACCGTGCAGCCATTCGACGTGAACCGGGTCGAGCGAGTTCTCCTGGCACTGCAGCCAGCTGCACGGCAACACCGCGTGTGCCAGGTGGCGGACGACGCCCTCGATGGCGAAGACATCCCAGTTGGGGATCAGTGGAGCGGGAGCCGGACCCAAGTAGGCGAACACGATACCGGCCTTGACCTGGACCGGGTAAGCTTTGAGACGGATGACGTCCTTGTAGTTCGATTCGGGATTGTCCGTTTCCTCAAACGGCTGCTCGATGCACTGGCCCGTCTCGTCGTATCGCCAGCCGTGGTACGGGCAGCGCAGCCCCGTTTGCTCGGGAATGCCGTACACCATGCCCATGCGGCGGTGGGCGCAGAACGGCTCGATGAGCCCAAGGGTGCCCGACCGGTCCTTGTACAGAACGAGATCCTCACCGAGGAGACGGATGGGTACGGTGTAGCGGTCCTTCATCTGCGAGAGGGCGGCTATGGGGTGCCAGTAGCGGCGCATAAGCTCGCCACAAGCAGTGCCCGGCCCAACCCTGGTGAACCGCTCGTTCTGTTCCTTCGTCAGCATGTTTCCTTCCTCCTCCCTGTGAGCTGAGGTGTTGCCAGCCTAGCGCTGCTGCGCTGGTGATGGTTTGATGATTGTCATCCTGAGCGCCAGCGAAGGATCTGCGGTTAGAACCAAGCTGGATCCTCCACCAGATGCTTCGTCGCTGCGGCTCCTCAGCATGACAGTTGGGATCGTTCCTTGCCTAACGGAACACTCGACCATGATTGGTGCCTATTGTGGCATTCCACGCGCCGAAGCGCTACTGCTTGTCCCACAGGTGCACGTTCCACGGGGACCACGTGTTGCCGTGACGGCCGGGGCTCAAGTGCCCCAACCCGGTAATGCCCCTGGCGAATGCGTGCGGGGTGACCTGCCAGTACAGCGGCAGCTCCGCATAGTCCTCTTTCAAAACGATGCCCATGATCGCCACCTGGAGGCTCAGCCGCTCCTCGTCCGGGATCGTGATCTGCAGTTGCTGGATCAGCGGCTCCGCGGCGGCGCTGCAGTAGCCAGGATGGGCTCCTGTCCACCGGTTCTCCGGGCGCGCCGCGCGCCTGCACCCGTAATGCTGGTTCTCCCAGCGCAGCTCGATCCGGTGCCCATAGAGCCCCGTGAACGGCAGCGTCGCGCGGTACTCGCCGACAGTGAGGAGGCTAGTGGGGATGATGGTCTCCGTCGCGCCGGCTCCCACCTGGCGCCAGCCATCCGCCAGTACAGCCACGGCTTTAACGTGCCCCTGCCCGGGCGTCACGCGGATCTCTGTCTCCATACGCTGCCCAGTGGGTGAGTGAACGAGAACGCCGTCCGGGCCTTTCTGCCACCCCGCCTCATCGAGGATGCGCTGCGCTAGATTCGGGTCATAGGACCACTCTGGAATCGCGGCCCGAAACCGCGGGAGGCGTGGGTCGTCCGGCGGTACCCAGCTGTCCGCGGGGCGGCCGAGGCCCGCCAACTCAACCTCGTTCACCCCATCCTTGTCGATGGTGTGATAGAGGGCACGCCTCACCCGTGGATCGCGAGCGGCGCTGGGCTTCGCGTACTCGGGACGGTGCTGAAAGTGCAGGCGGAACATCCGGCCATCGAAGGAGAGAACCACGTTGTTGCCCGCCTCGGGAGCCGCCCATCCACGCTGCAGCTCCCTGGCCATGTCGACCGAGAGGCCGTCGGGCAACGCTATTTCGACGTCGCCGCTCAGGATGTTGGCGAGCAGCGTGTTCGGATCGCTCAGAAACCTCACTGTGATCGAGTCGATCCTCGGCTTTCCCGCCACGTAGTCTGCAAACGAGGCGAACTCCAGGAATGCGCCCGGCTGCCACTCCACAAGACGGTAGGGCCCGGCGGCGACGTAGCTCGTGGTCCAGTATTCGTGGGCGATGAAGCGCTCGGGTTCCAGATTGGCCAGCGCCTCGCCCAGGATGTGCCGGGGGTACGGGTCGAAGAGCATTTGTTCGGCGAGCGGCGTAGTGCCTTTGAAGCGGAGCACGAGCGTGCTCGGGTCCGGCGCGCTCGCGCCAGCGAGCAAGTCCCGGGCGTCGACGGCGGTCGTGGGCAGGCCCGGGTGCACCAGGATCTCCCAACCGAGCAAGAAGTCGTCGGCGGTCACCGGTCGGCCATCGTGCCACTTCGCGTTCGGTCGGATTCTCCACGTCTGGTCCATCGTGCCGTCCGAGCGGACACGCCAGTCGCCCGTCTCAAGCGAGGGGATCGATTCGGCGAGCACGGGCTGGATATGACCGCCGTCGTCGATGATGGTCAGCGTTCGAGTCGTCAGCCAGTAGGGCTGGTGCGCTCCACCCGCGGACGATGTCCCGCCCCACGGCATCCAACCCTTCGGCTCCTGGAGGATCCCGACGCGCAGGCGCTTCGAGGCGGCCGGGGGCCCGTCGCCCCCCGGCAGCCGATCGCCGCTTGGGACCGACATAGGCGCCGAGCACGCCAGGGCCAGCATCGCGACCGCGAGCCACGCCCAGAGGCGCGCCGCTCGCACGAGCGCCCTCGCGCCGCTCGTGGGGCGCGCGCGGTCGACGCTGTACAGCGAAACCATCAGGGGGAGGATAGCAGGTATGAATGTTCGGCGCGGCTCAGCGCGCTTGTCCCCGGTGGTATACAATGGCCCCCGCTCCAGTCGAGAGTGTTCAGGCACAGAGTGCGACTGCCGCCCTCAGCGAACCGATATCGAAAGGAGAGCCCAGCATGTACTCAGGACAGAAGGTAATCGACGTCCACGGCCATATGACCACCCCAGCCAAATTCCGGGGCTTCGCGATGAATCTCATGACCATCCGCAGCCCGCGGAATCGCTTCGATATGTCGGACGAAGAGCTCGATCGCGCGCTCGGCCCGCACATCGATGCCCTCGATACCCGCAACATCGACTTCCAGCTGTTGAGCCCGCGGCCGGTGGCGATGTTTCAATGGGAGTCGCCGCACATCCAGCGGCAGTGGGCGAGCGTCACCAACGATGTGCTCTCGCAGAGCGTGAAGCTCCACCCCGACCGCTTCGGCGCGGTGGGCCAGCTGCCGCAGCAAGCCAAGGAGGACACGAGCGCTGTCCTCGACGAGCTCGACCGCTGCATGAAGGAGCTCGGACACGTCGGGGTGCTGATCAATCCTGATCCGAGCGGCGAGCGCGACACGCCCGGCGTGGACGACAAGTACTGGTACCCGCTGTACGAGAAGGCGCAGGAGTACGACGCGCCGCTCCTACTCCACCCCTCGATCACCAAGGACCGCCGCGTCCGGTCGATCCCACACAACTACCAGATCAACAACGTGTGGGAGGAATACCTCGCAACGCTGCTCTACATCGCGAGCGACGTCTTCAAGGACTTCCCGCGGTTGAAAGTCGTGATCTGCCACGGCGGCGGCGCGCTGAGCCGCCACTTCGACTCGGACATCCGCGACGGCCACCCAGCGCGCCGAGAGATCCAGGAGCGATTCGTCAACAACCTGTTCTTCGATACCTGCATCTATGACCCGGCCTTCATGCGGACCATGGTGGCGCACAAGGGCGTCGACGCGGCGGTGTTCGGAACTGAGATCGGCGCGGCTCTGCGAACCGACGTGGTCGATCTCGTCGACAAGGTACCCGAGCTGACGACCGAGGACAAGGTCAAGATCTTCAACAAGAACCCGCTGAGGGTGTACAGCCGCATCGAGGTGTAAGTCGGCAGGCAGAACTTCCCACGTTTTCATCTATGGTTCACCCTCTCCCCAGCCCTCCCCTATCAAGGCAAGGGAGAGGGAGTAGAGCGTCCCCCGGCGGAGAGGGAGTAAGAACATCCCCTCCCCCCTTGTGGGGAAGGGCTAGGGAGAGGGGAGACCCGCTCGACCTGAGCCAGTCGAAGGACGAGCCTGGCATTGCGCACCTCGGGCTCATGGTTCCCCTTCGACTCCGCTCAGGGCAGGCTCTCGCTCACCATGAGCGGTTTTCATCCTTCACAATCCTGAGGCCGGAGGCCGAAGAATCTCTCGTCAGTCGCGGATGCCGGGAGATTCGCCTCCGGCTCCGGAATCCATGCCCATCCCAGGACGCGCGACCGCCGCGCCGGCGGACATACCGGGCCGCGCGGCGCCACCGCGGCAGGGCCCGTTGGGCCTCTTCTACGGCTGGTGGATGGTGGCCATCGCGGGGACCGCCCAATTCCTGAGCGGCGGTTTCTATCAGGTTGGGTTCTCCGCCTATTTCCTTCCAATCACTCGAGACCTGGGACTGAGCCGCACCGCCATCTCCCTCGCCTTCTCGATGCGAAGCCTGGAGGGTGGGCTGGACGGCCCGCTCGTGGGCTACCTGGTCGACCGCCTGGGCCCGCGTTTCATGATTCGGGCAGGCAGCGTCCTGACGAGCACAGGCTTCGTTCTCCTGGCGTTCACCCACGACTACCTTTCGTTCATGCTGGTGTTTCTCGGACTGCTGGTCCTGGGCGTCAACTCAGGCGTGGCCCTGCCCTTCTCATCACTCGTCAACCACTGGTTTGCGCGCAAGCGTGCCATGGCCATCACCCTGTCCCACGTGGGCGTAGAGATCGGGGGAACGCTCCTCACTCCGCTCGTCGCTTTGATGGTCCTCAACGTCGGCTGGCGTCAGGCGGCGGTCGTGTCCGGGGTCGTTTTCCTCGCAGTGGTGCCTTTCCTCAGTCTGTTCGTACGGAATACGCCCGAGTCGATGGGACTGCGTCCCGATGGTGACCCTCCGCGAGCGATTTCGCCTTCCGCTGACGGCAATCCCGCCCCCGGGGCAGGCTCGGCGCAGCGCGAGGTGGATTTTGCCGTCCGCGACGCCTTGAGAACGGAGGCTTTCTGGCACCTGGCGATGGCAGTTGGCGCTCGTCAATTCGCCAAGCAGGTCCTCATGGTGCATCTGATTCCTCTGCTCGTTTGGAAAGGAATCGATGAGCAAGCCGCTGCGCTGCTCCTTGGCGCCTTTGCGTTCTGCCAGATTCCTCTGCGGATTGTCGCGGCCTATTTCGCAGACCGGTGGTCCATGACAAAAGTCGCGGGGCTAGCGGGGCTGGCCGGTGTGGGGGCAGTCATTGTGCTGCTCCTGCCTGAGCACGGCTGGGTCGGGACTGGCCTCCTCTTTGTCCTGCTGTTCGCACTGGCCGAGACCGGTAACAGCTCGGGCTGGGCTGTCATCGGCGACTTCTTTGGCCGCAGCAAGTACGCAACGATCCGCGGCGCCATCGGCTTCGCCCAGAGCGCGATCTCCCTCCCCGCCCCCGTGCTGGCGGGATGGGTCTACGACAGTACGCAGAGCTACCAGGTGGCGTTGCTACCGGTCGCGGGCTGCTATCTTCTCGCCTTTGGTCTCTACTGGGCCCTTCGTCGCCCGCAGGCAAGGGTCGGGGAGATGGCCGGCATCCACATAGAGCGGACGTGACACCGGGTCGGGGCTATTGGCCGAGCAACTGGATAGCGACGCTTCTTGCAGGCGTTCGCGCCTTCATATCCCTTGCCAGCAGTTCGCTGCGGCCGAACCCCACGGCTATTCGGCGTCGTCAACGTATCATGGGTCGGTCGAGAGGGGTATGAATTGAGGTGGACGTCGGGAGTTTAGTGGCGGAAGTGGAGGTACCCCGTGGCGCATCGCGCGATACGACTAGCCGGCGTTTTCGTGGCCGCCGCTGCGGTCCTGCTTTCGACGGGAGCCTCGCAGGTCCCAACTCCAACTCCAGCTCCAACTCCATGTGATGAAGTAGCGGACCAGCTGACGAGTGCTCGACTCTACGACAAGGCCATCGAAGCCTACAACGAGATCCTGAAGCTGAGTGCCACCCCGCCGCCCGAGCGCCGGTGCGCCGTCGCTGGACTCCAGCGGGTTTTTCGCGAGCTTCTCGCTCTAGGAAGTAACCTCGAGGCCAACAACAGCTGGGATGAAGCCCGTGATTTGTACAAAAAAGCGCTCGCGATCGATCCGTATGACCCCCGGGCCAGGGCGGGATTTGATCGGGCGGATAAGGCGTCCAAGGCTGCTGGCGCCAATGAAGCCTATGAGAGTGTTCGTTCCCTGGCGAGCGCTGGCCGCCATACGGAAGCTGCGAAGAAGCTCACGGCGATCCTTGATAAAGATCCTTACGTAACGGTCCCCGCGGATCTTAAATACCTCGTTCTGGATGATCAACCGGCTCTTAGATACCTAGTTCCGGACGATCAGCCGGCTCGTTGGTGGCAGTTCTGGCAGCAAGACTGGGCGTGGCCCTTCAAGATCGCTCTGTTCTTTCTTCTGGCACTAGCCTTGCTGGCGTTTCGTTCGAGGATACAGGGGGTTCTCCACCTTTGGTTGCTGCGTAGGTCCGGGCCGAGCCTGGACTTCAAGGACTTCGACAAGGGCGCCACCGATCTCGATATTGGAAAGACACTTTCAGCGCTCGCCCAGCAGCAGTACCACGAGTTCAACGACGAGGGTGGGGCGCTCAGCGTCCGCTTAGTTGACGGCGATGTCAGCGGATTCACGATCCCGGTTGCGATAAGCTCCGCTGCCCCGCAGCTAAAGGTTGCCGAGATCGTCTCCGCGGTGCTCGACTGGGTGATCCCATCTCGAGTCTTAGAGGTCTCAGGTGCACTCCAGAAGCAGGGCGGCCGAGGTGCGGGACTCACGCTCACGCTCACTGAGAAGTACTCTCATCGGGTGGTGGATACGGTCACGCTCTGGCAGCGGGATTTTGGGCCATCTTCGACCGCCACCGTCGCCGGGGACACGGAAGGGGCCAAATCGGCTGCGGATCCGGCTCCTTTCTATTCGCTGGCCGGGGTGGCGGGCTACTGGGCGGTGTTCGAGGTGCAGAAGTACACACGCGAGAGAAAACCTGGCACCCCTAAGTTCGCGCCACTCGGCACCAGTATGTGGGAGAGCTACGCCGCATTCCGAATGGGCGTGCGGCTGCAGCTCGAAGATCGCGAGGAGGCGAGGCGACTCTATGCCCAGGCGTACCAGCGCGACAACTCTAACTATGGCGCGCTTGCCAATCTCGGGTCCCTGAGCCGAGAAGACAAGGACAATGCGCAGGCAGAACAGCTGCTTGTTGGGGCTAGGAAAGCCGCAGCTAGCGCCGTTGTGGGACGAGACAAGTGGGATTCCGTCGTTCGGATGCTTCTAAGCGATGTCTGGTTCAAGGCTACATACCTTCTGGCCGCTACCTATGCATACATGCCATTGTCGACAGGGGATGGGCAGCAAGGCGCCCCGGGTAACGCTCAGCCAGTTTACAGACTAGCCAATGCACTCACGGAGGCGCAACGCCTGGTAGACGAAATCAAGAGGGTCCTGAGCAACCTAGAGACGCCTGAGCCCTGGCAATGGGTGAACGAGGAGCCTGCCAGAACTAATCCTCCTCGCCGAGAGGAACAGGATCGAATAGCAAGGGAGGAGGAGGAGCTTCGCTCCTATCTCCGTTTCCTCAAGCCGAACGCCCACGTGTTGTGTGCTGCGATACTGGAACGCTCAGGTGAGCCGATCAAGGCAAGGGAGCAACTTGACTTCGTCAACGAGCGCGACCGTCTGAACCCTCGTGTTCAATACAACCTTGCCTGCTACCACTCCGAGGCGGGTACGAGCGAGGATGCGCAGGCCCCTCCGCAGGGCCCAGCGGACGAGTATCAGAAGGCCCTTGAGCATCTCCGGCGGGCCCTCCGCACGGGTGGCCCCGAGCTGACTCGCTGGGCCAGAGAAGACCCTTCGCTTGAAGGGGTGAGGACGAAGGGTGAGACCGAGTTCAACAAGATCGTCGCAAAGTACTCGCCCGGTGCTCAGGTATCATCCTCGCTCCCCCTGGCCGGCCTCGTAGCTATCGGGGAGATTTACGCGCAACAGCTCAAAGCGGAGGCGATCACCACGGCCGAGCAACTGATTCTGCGAGCGGATACGGAAGGTGAGCGCCTGGCGCTTGCGACCAAGGTCGACGTACTGCCGAGGCTACTGCTGAGGTGGGCTCGCCTTGCCGACTTGATGCGGATCGAGGGGATCGAAACAGAGGCGGCGAATCTGCTCGCCGCGGCTGACATCGACTCGATCAATACTCTCGCTGTTCAGGACCCGACCGAGCTTGCTGGCATGCTCGTCCAGGTCAACCGGGCTCATAAGATCATGAAGGAGCCGCCTCCACCTGAGGCCGTTGCCGGGTGGGTCGAGGACGCCATCCATACAGTACCGAGGGTGAGCTAGCGGGGGCACGCCGCCGTTATCCTCATGTAGCGGTCGGCCCCTTCGCCGGCATTCGAGCACCCTCTAAATGAGAGGCTTGCCGCCGAAACGCTCCAACCAGCGTGGGATGGCGTCCCGGTTGAAGATGTGGACGGGAAGGTCGCCGCGCAGCGCCTTGAGAATGTCGGTATTCACCCACTCCGTGTTCTGACCGACGGTGCGACCCACCGGCGCCTCCGCCCCGGCGATGCGCAGTGGGGTTCCGCCGTGGGGCCTCAGCAGCACCTTGTCTCCGAGTCCGCGTAGCGGACTGTCTTCGGCGATCGGCTCTTCTTCGAAGGCATTCAGGCCTGCGCCGGCGATGACGCCCTCCTGGATCGCATCGCACAGCGCCTTCTCGTCGACAGCCTCGCCGCGTGACGTGTTAATGAAGTAGGCGGTCGTCTTCATCATCGAGAACTCTTTCGTTCCCATCATGTGCCGGGTCTCTTTGGTGAGGACGACGTGCATTGTCACGACGTCGGATTGGCGCAAGAGCGTCTCGAGATCCACCGGCTTAGCGCCGAACTCCAGGAAACGGTAGTCGGGGATATAGGGATCGTAGGCGAGGATGTTGATGTTCCAGGGCCGCATCAGCTGCGCAACGCGGGCGCCGATCCTGCCGAGGCCAATGATCCCCAGGGTGATCCCGACGTAGCCGTCGGACTGGCGCGTTCCGACATAAGCTCCCTGCCGGTCCGCTGTCCACCAGCCGCCCTGTTTGATGGTTGTATCTTGCTGCTGGAGCCGCTTCAGCGAGGCGAGCATCATGGTGACGGTCACCTCTGCGATGTTGCCCCAGTTGGACTCGACGGGCGCATGGGTTACCAGGATTCCCAGCTCTGTGCACGCGTCGACGTCGATCTCGTCGACGCCCACGGTGCTCTTGGCGACGATGCGCAGGTCCGGGGCCGCCTCCAGCACCCGCCGCGTGATCGGCGAGGCGCGCATGGAGGTGCCGGCGAGAGCGGCCGCTCCCTTCGCCATGCTGGCGATCTCGGCCTCGTTGTCGCCTCCTGGCTGGTGCCACTCCGGCTTTCCGAGCTCGATTTCGCAGCCGTTCCCTTTCAACAACTCGTGGCTATCGCCGATCGGGGCGAACATAAACACTTTCGGCATTATTGAAACCTCTCCCAGGTTGTTCGTTATTGCGCCCCAGGACCATCTGCGGGAATGGTACACCGGCGCGTGACGGCCTCACCCCACCAAACGGGGCTACCCTCCCACCCTGACCCTCCCCCGCACGGGGGGAGGGGACAAATGCACGCCCTCATCCCACCAAGCGGGCTACCCCCCTCCCTAACCCTCCCCCGCAAGGGGGGAGGGGACAGAGCACTCCGCTCGACGGGGAGGGGACAGGCGCAATCCCTCCCCTCGACGGGGAGGGGTTGGGTGGGGGTCAATCCAGGCAAGCGAGAACTGCGAAACACCTGCCTCGATTTGCCTAGACGCCGACTGCTGCCCGTATCTCCTGCCGCGTGCGGGTCAGGTGGGGATAGGCCGAGCGCCAGTCGCGGCCGTCGATCGTCTGAGCGAAGGTATCGACGTGCGTGTGGACGTTGTCCGCCTCGGTGAAGACGAGCCCGGGCGGCTCCGATCCCCGCTGGAACGCGTGAACGACGTCGATCAGATATCGCCTCATGGCGATCACTGCCTTGTCACTCACGCCCAGGTGCTCACGGCTGCGATCGAAGAGGGCCCCCATGGATTCGGTAGCCATCGAGTCGTGGATGACGAAGTTGGGGCCGAGCCCGGTGAAGTTCTCAGTCTTCTGCCTTTCGCGGTCGACGAGATAGTGGTTGTCCTTGTTGCGCAGCTTGCGGAAATCGGGCCCGAACCAGGGCTCCTGAAGACGCCGGCCGTTTTGGTCGAACGGCGCCTCAACCTGGTAGTTGAGGTTGATGCGCCAGCTGTGCTCATCGTCGATAGGGGTGTATGTGTGTACGGATTTCGTGCTGCCCGGGATCCAGCAGTACGTCGGGAGAACGATGCTCGACACCCGCACGTACGACCGCTCGGGCTCCGGCTCGCGGACGGCGACGAGCCGTAAGCCGAAGTCGGTCTCCTCGATGGTGTACTCGCGCACCGGGTGCTCGAGCTGCGGCCGCCGTGGGTCGTGCTCGTTGAAGAAACGGTGAAGGAAGGTCAGATGGGTGGAGTCGCACTCGCCCTCCACCCCCTGCAGGTAGTTGCAGTCCTGGATGCTCTTGGTGACGTTGATGTGGGCAGCAGGCAAGGCCGCCCAGACGTAATTGGGAAAGACGGGCTGCTTCTCCTCAGGGCCCATGTACGCGAACACCAGTCCGGCGGCTTCGTGAGTCGGGTAGGCGGGGTGCTTAACGCGGTCTCTGAACGTGCTGCCGGCTGGCTCGGCCGGCGTATCGAGCACGTTGCCTTCCACATCGTACTTCCAGCCATGATAAATGCATCTGAGGCCGCACTCCTCGTTCCTTCCATAGAAGAGGGATGTACCGCGGTGTGAGCAGTGCTCGTCCAGGAGGCCGACTCGTCCCCGGGAGTCGCGGAAGGCGACCAGGTCTTCCCCGAGGATGCGCACCTGGACGGGTGGGCAATCCGGCAGAGGCACCTCATCCGAGAGCAGCACCGGGATCCAATAGCGCCGCATCAAATCGCCCATCGGCGTGCCCCGGCCTGTCCGGGTTAGTAGGTCGTTTTGCTCCTTCGTCAGCATTCCGTCCCCCGGCCGGTTTCTGCGTTTCGCAAAACGAAGCTTACTGCATGCTTGTGGAGTCGAACCGGTACCTTGATCTGCCTTAGAACTCCGATGCTCTAAGCTAATCGTTCGCTACTTGAGGCCCCACTGTTCAGCGTTCCAGACTGTCTGCGAGACGCTCTCCAGTAGGTTCGAGACGATGTTGCCATCGCTGGTGAAGGCCATCCCTACCACAACGACCTGATCGGTCACCAGGTGGAGCGCCGCGTTAAAGGCCTCCATTCGAGGTTCCCAGGGAATCGTAGTGCTGAAGCGGGTGATCAGTCCATCCAATTCGGGATTCATGTAGTTCGAGCGGTTGTTTCCGCCACAGGTCCCCGCGTAGTTGTTGCTGGGCAGGCCGGCGCCACAACTCAGGTAGCGGTCGACCTTTCTTCCCCCGGTTGAGCCAAGAATCTCGAAGGCTGGGAAGGTCCGCCGAAACTCGAGGTTCGTCGACTGAGCAGTGGAGAAGACGTTGAGCTGCGACGCGATCCCCGCCCGATTCCACTGATCGGAGGCAAATAGCGCGACTCGTTGGTTGGCAGCTGTGGTATTTGTCCGAGCCTCGATGACCGGCTTGTTCCCCGAGGAGTCGCGGTAGAAGCCTTCAACGTCTTTGCTGTAGCCGAGCTCCTCGAGCAGCTGAGCCGAGCGCCGCGGATCGTAGTCGTACCGCACCACAGCCCGCTTGCTCGGCTCATATTCGGGAACTAGCGGGTCAAGGAGGCCGTGAGGCACCAGGCCCAAACCACCCGGAAGAGCGGCCAGCTCCTCGCGATTAAGCGCGTGGACGAGAGCGCGCCGGAATTGCAGATTGGCGAGAACTGGAGGGTTCGGATTCACGAATTGGGGGCTGGCCGTCACTGTCGTGATGGCAGGGACGGTGACCGACCCGTCCTTCCAAAGCTCAGCCAGGTTTGCTGCCTCCTCGCCGGAAAAGTTCTTCAGCCCCATCGTGAGCTGGACCTCGCCGGCGAGGATGTTTGCACTGAGTGTGTTCACATCTCCAATGAACCGCACCTCGATCGTGTCGATCTTGGGGCGGCCCAGCACGTAGGCGTCGAAGGCGTCTAAGACCACGTACTGGCCGTGGACGAACTCGCGGACTCTGAAGGGGCCGTTCCCTACGAAACCTGCATGCCAGTAGGGGAGCTGAGTGAAAGCTTCCCTTCGCTCACGGTATGGGCTATCGAGCAGGTGCGCGGGGAGAAGGATGTTTGAAAAGAGTGCGTCCGCGTCGACATAGGTCTGCTTCCACCTCGCGCGCACAGTCCGCTGGTCGGGAGTCTCAATCGCCTCCACGAAGCCATAGACGTCGCTGCCAAATTCCCGTAGGTCTGCGTCCTGTTGCACGAGCGCAGTGAACGCCAGATCGGCCGAGGTAACCGGCGTGCCATCGTGCCACCTGGCGCCATTGCGGACGGTCCACGTGGTCTCCATACGCCCGTCAGGAAGGACTTTCCAGAGGCCGTTCTCGGCGGTGGGAACGGCCTCGGCCAGCTGCGGCACGCGCACACCCTGGTCGTTGGTCCACGTGAGTCCGGAGCTTGCCAGCCTGACCATGTGGCTGGCACCGGAGAAGGAGCCCGCTGATTGCAGGTAGTCCACCATCGTGGGCGGTGCCGATCGAATGGCGGCGACCACCCGTGTCGGCGGCTTCGGCTCCGCAGCCGGGCCTGCGTCCGAACGTTTGGCCGCTAGCCCACCTGCGCACGCGGTCAGCAGCAGAGTCGTAAGCACCAGGACGGACACCAGGCTCCCGGACATCGAAACCTCCGCTCCTCACGCCGGCTGGGCCCCCCGCTAGGCAGCCTGCTGAAAAACCCGCTCACCCTGAGCTTGTCGAAGGGCCCCATGTGGTTCGACAGGCTCACCACGA